>DAOUGQ010000007.1:0-374891 GCA_034429195.1 Anaerolineaceae bacterium | reverse complement strand
ATACTTTGGTTGAGAAGGTCTATATCCACAAGGATCGGTCTTTAGAGGTTACGATCCGTTTAAATCTCCTCCAGATGATTCGGCAACGACCTAGTGCGGACCAAGTCCCACAGGCCGGAACTTGTAGCCGTATATTAGCATCCCACGATCATTACCATCAGAGCGAATGCGGCGGGTAACCATCTCCACTGGCATGCCAATCTTGACGGGTTCTTCACCTAAATCGGTCAATTGGGCTGTGACCATAGGTCCTTCAGCCAGCTTAACCACCGCTACCGTATAGGGAGCATTTTCTTCAAATCCGGCGGGGGCATCACTCATCACCGTATAAGAATATACTTCACCCTGCCCGCTGAACTGATAAGAGGTTTTGGCTTCACCGCTGCAATAGGGGCATACATCGCGCGGTGGAAAGATCTTCGCTTCACAATGAGGGCAAATTTCACCCACAAGGGCATAGCGTTGTTTTCGTAATCTCCAATGACGAGGTATTTCCATTTTTTCTCCTTGTTGCAGGATAGAGTCTAATTAATGATGACTCTCAAAACCTATCAAATTAGCTTTACACCTTTAAAATATGCGTGACGGCAGTGGAAGCCGGACCACCCAGGGTTTGCACCATTGCCAACCGGGCATTGGGCACCTGGGCAGCGCAAGCCTGCCCGCGCAATTGGGTTACTGCTTCTGCAATTTGATAGATGCCAGTAGCGCCAACCGGGTTGCCACGCGCTTTCGAACCACCCAATGTCAGCATGGGAACATGTCTATTCTCTCCCAATTTCCAGCCTTCGCCAGGGTGAGCAAAGCCAGCGGCTTCCAATGCAAGTACCGCATAGATGCTGGTGAAATCATCCATTTCGAACAGATCAACATCTGTGGGGAGGATTCCTGCCTGACGGCAGGCTCGTTCGATAGAAAGTCTGGCAGCATTGAAATTCAGAGGATCAGTGCGATCATACAGGGCAAGGCTGTCTGTAATCAGGCTCGAACCCAGTACCCTCACGGGCTTCTGTGAAGGATTCTTGGGGAGTAATCCAGAACGGGTGAGGATGACTGCTGCCGCGCCATCGGCATAAGGAGCAATGTCATACATGGTCAATGGGTCAGTAACTATATCTGCCTGCTGTATCACTTCTGGTTTGATCGCCTTGCGGTACATGGCATTTGGGTTATGCACCGCATTGTCATGAGCCAGTAAGGGTATCCAGGTGAATACATCATGTGATACGCCATACTGATACATATAGCGTTGCATCAATAAAGCAGCCTGCGCAGCAGGGGTGACACCTTCAAATCCCTCGTAATCGAAATCCAGAGCGGTTGCCATGATCTTTTCGATCCCATCGGTTACATCGGTGATCTTATCCACACCGAGTGCCATCGCAATATCCACATAGCCCGAAGTGACCGCCAGGTATGCCATGCGGAAGGCGGCTGCACCAGAAGCTTCAGCAGCTTCGACTGTGTAGGATTCAATGCCCGTCAGACCGGTATTATCTGTTATCAGTGCACCCAGGTTTGCCTGGTGGCTGATCATCGAGCCGAGAAAATTGCCAATATAGAGCGCTTGGGGTTTCATCCCGCCACTGTCTTTTTCAGCAGCCAGAATTGCCCTGGATGCCAGAGACCGCAGAGAAACATCCCAATGTTCGCCAACGGGGGTCATGCCAATGCCAGCAATCACAACATCTGTCATGGTTTACTCCATGGTAATCTTGCGGCGCATGCGCACATATTGGGCATAATCGATCTGCGTTCGTCGGGAGATGTAATCCTGGGTTGTGGCTGCCTTTTTCTGGCGTTCAGTAATGGTATCCGTGATCTTTAATCCAAAGGCATCTGAGCCTGAACCGGAGCCATACGAGACAACCAGGATCCGGTCGCCGGGTTTGGCGATATCCAATATCGCCGATAAACCGATCAGTGAAGAACCTGCATAAGTATTACCGATCATTGGTACCAACAACCCGTCTTTGATCTGCTCTGGTTTGAAACCTAATAACTTAGCAGCCCGCTGTGGAAATTTGGCATTAGGTTGGTGAAAAACCGCAAAAGTATAATCTTCAGGCTGGGTGCCGCTGGCTTCCAGGTAAGCGGTTGCAGCCGATGTGATATGTTTGAAGTAAGCTGGTTCGCCAGTAAAACGCTGACCGTGTTCGGGGTATTTCTTTCCCTCGCGCCGCCAGAAATCCGGGGTATCGGTGACGAAAGAATAAGTGCCTTCGATTTCAGCCAGTGCTTCTGCGGCTGGTCCAAGAATAAAAGCGGCGCCACCTGCAGCAGCAGTAAATTCCAATGCGTCGCCCGGCCTGCCCTGAGCGGTATCCATCCCCACTGCCAGGGCGTACTTTCCCATTCCAGAACCAACCAGCCCAATCGCTGCCACAAAAGCTTCCGTCCCAGCTTTGCAGGCGAATTCCCAATCCCCCGATTGGATATTCGTGGATGCTCCAATAGCCTCTGCCACCACAGTGCCACTGGGTTTGACAGCGTAAGGATGAGATTCTGAGCCTACCCATACCGCACGTAGCTCAGCGGGATCAATTCCAGCCCTTGCCAGCGCATTGCGAGATGCCTCGATAGACATGGTGATCACGTCCTCATCCAATCCGGGCACTGCTTTTTCCTTCACCGGCAGCCCACCCTCCGAACCCTTCCAGATACGGGCGATTTCTGCTGCGGGGATACGATAGCGCGGTATATACGCGCCATAACCAATGATCCCCACCGGATGTACAGGTTTCATTAGTAAATCAGGAGCAGCTTTGGATGCAGCTTCCATATTATTTCATCTCCTTCAATAATTCCATCGCACGATCAATGCGTATATTTTTCTCAGCTACCATTTTTTGAGCCAGCTCTTCCACCTGGTCGGGTCGAGCACCGGCTGCCACAGCGATCTGACGGGCATGCAGTCCCATGTGTCCCCTTTGAATTCCTTCGGTGGCAAGGGCGCGCAGTGCAGCCAGGTTTTGCGCCAGCCCAACTGAGACAATGATCTCTGCCAGTTCCGCTGCGGTTTTTACCCCCATCAATTTCAGATTCACTTTAGCAGTCGGATGGACACGTGTAGCTCCACCGATGATCCCTACCGCCATGGGCATTTCAAGATCACCCACCAGGTTACCGTTGACGTCTACGCCCCATTTGCTCAAACTGGTATACCTTCCGCTGCGTGCTGCATAAGCATGCGCACCTGCTTCGATAGCCCGCCAATCATTGCCCGTGGCGATCACTACCGCATCCACACCATTCATGATGCCTTTGTTGTGGGTTGCCGCCCGGTAAGGGTCCGAGGCAGCGAATGCCCAGGCAGCGATGATGCCATCGCGTACCATCTCGGGTGTATACGACTCAAACGCCAGCTTTTCCAATGGGATGGTCACATGAGCACGTGCCAAGCGTTTATCTGCCAGGTTGGAAAGAATACGCAGAAGAACCCTGCCACCGCAGATATCTTCTACAAGAGGAGCAAGCTTTTCAACAGCAGTATTCACTGCATTGGCGCCCATCGCATCGCGCACATCGTACAACACGTGTACCACGATGAATTTCCCGATTGGGCTTTCCTCGATCACCCGAATCTCAATTCCACGTGGTCCGCCGCCATTTTTTTCTAGCATCGGGTCCAAACCTTCAACTGCCTGCAACAGGAGGAACTTATTCGCTTCCAGCGCATTACGGGCAGCTTGCACATCCGGTAGGTCGATTACCTGGATCTGCCCAATCATCACTGGCTCATCCGCTTCAGCGTGAAATCCACCCCCTGTCTGTGCCAGTTTCGCCATAAAAGAAGCACCCGCCACTACCGATGGCTCTTCGATCATCATAGGTACTGGTACTTCGCGATCATTGATCACAAAATTACGGGCGATGCCCACCGGAAGGGTGTATAGCCCGACAACATTTTCGATCATATGGTCAGCCTGCTCAAGGGATAACCCTGCCTCTCCAGAGAGGATCTGCATTTCTTCTATGGATAATCCTGTCTGGTGTGCGATTGCTGCCAGCCGATCATCAGGATTCAGGTCATAAAACTTTGGTTCACTCATTTTTTTCAACTTTATCCGTGAAACAGTGTCAAAACCTATCAAACTTTTTGGTTGTTCGCTCTGTTGCAAGCATCGTGCAAAAATAATCCGCCTGCTACTGGAAACTCTCGAAAACAGGGATGATACCAGAAAACAGGCGGATAAAAAGGGATATGTGTTGGATCAAGCACCGGGTGGCAGTCCAACCATTTCCTCAAGCATACGGGTAGTAAGGGATTTGGGGCGCTCGATAGGTTTCCCCAGGGCGCGTGCCCAAACAGCATGTGCCGTGATACCTAAAATACGGCTTACTCCGAACAGTACAGTGTAGAAATCATACTGACTGACACCATAATGATGCTGCAGAGCACCGTTAATAGCATCGACATTGGGCCACGGATTCTTCACCTTGCCCTGCTTTTTCAAGAGAGGAGGGAGTACCTTGTAAACAAGCTGTACCAGCTGGTAAATTTCATCGTCCGGCATGTATTTCTGACCAAATTCAGCCTGCACGGTAAAGCGCGGGTCGGTGGTACGCAACACCGCATGACCATAGCCCGGGATCATATTTCCTTTTTGAAGCTCCTCTTCAAGGAAGATTTCCAGTTCACTTTCGGTAGGTAGTACACCAAACTGGTCATAGACTCCCAACAGCCACCGCAGACATTCCTGATTTGCCAGCCCATGCAAAGGACCCGCCAGCCCATGCATAGCTGCTGCACTGGTCAGATAAATGTCAGATAATGCAGAACAGACAAGGTGACCTGTATGTGCACTGACGTTTCCCCCCTCATGATCTGAATGGATCAGGAAAAATAATCTGCAAAGTTCTTTATATTCTTCACTATCTCCCTTACCGATCATATGAGCAAAATTTGCTGCCCAATCCAGATTCGGATCAGGAGAAATGAACAAACCATTTTGGTACTTCTTGTTATAAATATATGCAGCAATTACCATTAATTTACTGACCAGGTTCATACTGTCATCTAAAAAATATTTCCAATAATCCGTTTTAGGGGTGCCATTCTCATAATGCGGTGGGAACACAGCCTGTGGTTGTAGAGCTGTGATTGCAGTAGAAAGGAGGGTCATCGGGTGGGTTTCAGGAGGGAGTGCATTGATCACATCCCATACGTATTGAGGTACCTGGCAATTCTGCCGCCAAATATCTTCTACTTCCCAGGCTTCTTCTTCGGTTGGCAGGCTTCCTACCATAAGCAGGTAGTACAATCCACCACACATGGGATATTCAGCACCTTTCGAGTGTGGGAGAAAATCTAGCACGTCCTTGATGGAATACCCACGCAGGTAGATACCCTCAAATGGATTAAGGTAAGAAATATCGGTTACCTGGATTTGCACCCCGCGAATACCACCATAGATCTGTTCCACTGTAACATCACAGACCTTAAATTTTCCATATTTTCCGGTCAGAGTGGCAACTCTGTCGCGCCATTCCGGTAACTGCTCTGCAATTCGATCATGTATGATCATGCATTCCTCCTTGAATTACAAAATATCCCTGGTCAGACTAGGGATAAGGTTCTATACCCGGTTTCTGCCAGCATTAACGTCGATGAGCCGGCTGAGCCGGCAGGGGTGGGACGGGATGGCGGGATCCTAAAGCTTTGGAAATTTTCGCTGCTACCTGACAGACCTGAATGGCATGTTCGATGATTACATCATCGGTAAACCGTGCAGAAGGTCCAGAGATGTTAAGCGCACCAACCACTTCATTTGTGCGGTCAAAGATGGGTGCAGCTACACCAGTTGCTCCTTGAGTCCATTCACCTTTACTGACCGCATACCCTCTCTCCCTTGTTAATGCAAGGTCTTTTTGAAGGGCTACCCATTCGATAATGGTTGATTCAGTAAATGCGATTAGCTTGCTAGATTCGAGGATTTCATTACAGCGATGGGAGGGCAGGAATGCCAGCATTACTTTGCCTGCAGCGCCAGCATATAATGGCAATCGTTTTCCTACTCTTACTACAAAACGAACACTCTGTGGGCTTTCCAGACGCTCGATACATACCCGTTCATTACCTTCCAATACATACAGACTGACTGTTTCGCGAGTGATGCGATTCAATTCTTGTATGTAGGGATGTGCAACGACAGCGATGTCAGATGCTGCCAGATAAGTACCTGCCCAGGCTAAAACTCGTGTACCCATGGTATATAGCCGGGTGCGTGGATCTTGCGACAGCAGTCCCAGATCTCGCATGGTGTTCATGATCCTACCGGTTGCACTACTCGAAAGACCAACCAGACGAGCCGTTTCGCGCACGCCTAATTCAGTATTTTCCTGGGTAAAACAATCCAGGATGAGTACTGCTTTTTCAAGGGTGGAGGTGGGCGTTTCACTCATAGTGTCCCTATAATCTGGACAGCGTCCCGTATTATATGATAAAATTGTAGCAAAATACAGAAGAAGAGTCAAGAGGGAATATTTTCCTCGGCTATTTCAGGCATCAATGAGATCCTCTCCAGAAGTTTCCAATCAGAAAGGCAGCCCCATTCAAATCGAATCGGGCATCATTAGTGTTCCAACTCATCCCATCATTCCATTCATTGAAGGGGATGGTTGTGGTGTCGATATCTGGCCTGCAGCCAGGAGGATAATTGAATCAGCAATCCAGATTGCTTATCAAGGGCAGAGGCAGATCGTATGGCTGGAAGTACTTGCTGGGGAAAAAAGCCAGCGTTTGACCGGAGAGTCTTTACCGGATGAAACGCTATTTCAATTAAGAAATTTCCGAGTGGGTATCAAAGGGCCCCTCACAACTCCGGTAGGTGGTGGAAGCAGGTCATTCAATGTTGCATTGCGAAAAGCTTTAGACTTATACGCATGCATCCGACCTGTGCGCTGGTTTGAAGGTGTGCCAGCCCCCACTTGCCATCCGGAGAGAGCAAATTTCATCATTTTTCGAGAAAATACTGAAGATCTGTACAGTGGAATCGAATTCCCAGCCGGTACATCAAAGAGCATTGACATGTTAACCTGGTTGAAATCAAATTACCCCGATGAATTCCAGCGTTTGCGTTTCTCTGACGAAGTGGGATTGGGCTTGAAGCCCATCTCACGCGAAGGGAGTACCCGGTTGGTGCGGGCTGCCATTCGCTGGGCGAAGGTTAACCAGCTTCAAAGAGTTACTCTTGTTCATAAAGGGAACATCATGAAATACACCGAAGGTGCATTCAGGCAGTGGGGGTATGAAGTTGCAAGGCGCGAATTCGATGCGTATACCTACACCCAGCAGCAATGGGAAGAGACTCTTTCACAGTATGGTGAAGAAACCGCAACCCTCGAAAAGAAACAGGAATTGGGTAGTGGAAAGATCTTCATCAACGACATCATCACCGACGCTGCATTTGAACGTACTCTTACCCATCCGGAAGAGTTCGACGTTTTGGTTACCACTAATTTGAATGGCGATTACCTTTCCGACGCATTGGCTGCGCAGGTTGGCGGATTGGGTATTGCACCAGGGGCGAATATAAATTTTGAAACCGGAGCAGCTATTTTCGAAGCCACACATGGCACCGCTCCCACCATTGCCGGAAAGAATATCGCTAACCCTACCTCGCTTATCCTTTCAGGGCAAATGATGCTGAACTATCTGGGTTGGAAGGAAGCTGCCAACTTGATTGAAAAGGCTTTGGAGGCAACCTTCAAGGCAGGGATTTTTACTCAAGACTTTGTCGCGCCTCAGATGGCAAACCGGTCAGTCAACACATCAGAATTTGCTCAAACTGTGATCGATCAAATGGCGAAGGTTTCATCATGAAGACAATTTCTGATCCAATGAAAACCCTCTCCACCCTGGTAATCATGGGCAAGAAATATTCGTTCTTTGCCCTGGACAAGATAACTGGCATGACCTTGCCACAGCTCGAAAAGCTCCCCATTGTAATTCGCCTGTTGATGGAAAACATGCTGGTTCACTGCGATGACATAAAAGTGAATAAAGAAGATGTTCTGAACCTGGCAGGCTGGAAACCTGAAGAACAGGATAGACCGCTTGTTAAATTCACTCCTGGAAGAGTGATCATGCAAGATTTTACTGGTATACCCGTGTTGAATGATCTGGCTGCGCTTCGCTCTGCTCTGGCACGGCGCGGAGTTGACCCGTCAACGGTTGAACCTCTCATCCCGGTGGATGTTGTGGTTGACCACTCCATCCAGGTGGATTTTACTGGTATACCCGATGCTTTACAGTGTAATCAGGAACTGGAGATGGAACGGAATAGAGAACGTTACCGGTTCTTGAAATGGGCTCAACAGGCATTCAAGCAAGTAAGGGTGATCCCGCCCGGATCGGGAATCATTCATCAGGTAAACCTTGAAACTCTTAGCAGGGTGGTGATCACATCTCCCTGTGAAAACAGAGAACTTTTGCAGGCAGAGATGCTGGTCGGCACTGATTCGCACACTACCATGATCAATGGATTGGGAGTGATGGGATGGGGTGTTGGAGGGATTGAAGCATTGGCAGCCATGTTGGGGCAGCCTCTGGAATTTCCCGCACCAGACGTTTTAAACCTGGAATTGACTGGAAAGCTACCCGAAGGGGTAATGCCCACCGACTTAACCCTGACGATCGTTCAATTGTTGCGCAAAACCGGGGTAGTGAATGCCTTTGTTGAAGTAACCGGTAGTGGCAGCCAACAGTTATCTCTGGCTGATAGGGCAATGATTGCAAACATGACGCCAGAAACTGGCGCCACGACGATCTTTTTCCCCGTCGATGAAATCACACTCGATTATTTGCTCCTAACCGGTCGTGGGAACGCCCAGATTGAGAAGGTAGCTGCTTATCTAAAAGCCCAGCATTTGTTTTATAACCCTGATGCACCTCAGCCGGTATACAACCATACATTAACGTTGGATTTAGCGACAATCGAACCATCTCTGGCAGGTCCAAAAAGACCTCAAGATCGCATCATCTTGAGCCAGGTAAAAGAGAATTTTAAAAACGCTCTTGCCAGAAGCAAATCTGAAGGTGGATACGGAATACCTGAACAGGAGCGTTTGGAAATAGCATCCGTTGAGGTAAATGGAAACAGGATTGAAGTAGGACATGGTGCGCTTACGCTGGCAGCAATAACCTCGTGTACCAACACGTCCAACCCTTTGGTATTGATTGCAGCAGGGTTGCTGGCAAAAAATGCGCTGGCGCACGGACTTACACCTCACCCATGGGTGAAAGCAAGTTTATCTCCCGGCTCTCGAGTGGTAACCTGCTACTTGCGTGATGCGGGTTTGTTGGAGCCTCTGGAAGCATTGGGATTTTCTCTGGTGGGATATGGCTGCATGACCTGCATCGGAAATTCTGGGCCCCTATCACCTGAGATCAGTGCTGCCATAAAAGAAAAGGGGTTGATCACCGCCGCAGTTCTCTCCGGGAATCGCAACTTTGAAGGGCGGGTGAACAGCTTGATTCAAGCAAATTACCTGGCAAGCCCTCCACTGGTGGTGGCATACGCCCTGGCTGGTAGGGTTGATATTGACCTGACCTGCGATCCCCTAGGATGGAATCCTTCACATCAACCTGTATACTTGAAAGATCTGTGGCCTACAAACAAACAGATCGAAGAAGTTGTTGCAAAAAATGTCCAACCAGAGTTGTTCGCAAAGAACAATCAGGAACTCTTTGCAGGTACTTCTGCATGGAAAGAATTATGCGGAGAAACAGGAACTCTCTTTTCCTGGAATAAAAACTCGACATATCTGCAGGAGCCTCCCTTTTTTGAGATACCAGCTGCTGTTGGAGATATTGAAAAGGCAAGAGTCCTGGCATTCCTGGGTGATTCCATCACCACTGACCACATTTCGCCGGCAGGTTCCATTCCTCCTGACAGCCCTGCCGGGCAATATCTGCAGGAGCAGGGTGTTGAGCCGAAAGATTTCAACTCGTATGGCTCACGTCGAGCCAATGACCAGGTGCTTAGCCGGGGGACTCTGGCAAATGTCCGTTTGAAAAACAAACTGGCTGACGGAAAAGAAGGTGGTTTCACTACCATGTTCCCTGAAAATGAGTTTATGACCATATTCGATGCAGCCATTCGGTATAAGAAAGCAAAAGTCTCCCTGATCATCCTGGCGGGGAAAGAGTATGGCACTGGCTCCAGCCGCGATTGGGCTGCAAAAGGGGTGCAGCAGCTTGGTGTCAGAGCTGTTATTGCAGAATCGTTTGAACGCATTCACCGCTCCAACCTGGCTGGCATGGGCGTCCTGCCTTTGCAATTCCTACCTGGGCAAAGTGCTTTATCATTGCAGCTTACTGGAAAGGAAACCTTCACCATTTATGGGGTGAGTACCTTGAAAAAGCCGGGCGAAATATTGGAAGTCCAGGTTGAATACCCCACCGGGAAAGGTTCAACTTTCAAAGTGCAAGCCAGATTGGATTCGGAGAGTGAAATCAATATCTTCCATGCTGGCGGTTTACTACCGTTCATGCTGAAATCATATGGTTAATTTTCAAAAATTTTCCTAATATCTGACAAATTTTCTATTGACTATCAATATAATTTCTCTATAATGAATATATTGAGCGGAAGCAATGATCCTCAACTGTAATATGGACGCCTGTGGTTGGGGGGAGCGAATGGCGTAACCGGCCGTGCATTCTTATGTACGGTTTTTTCTTTTCCCGTACTTGTTCCCAATTTATCGAAGGAGGTTGTGCATGAAAAGTAATCTTTTTCGTATCTTTACCGCCTTGTTCATCCTGGTTCTGATTATCCCTCTGGTAGGGGTGAGTTCAGTCCAGGCAGCCCCACGGTACACGCCTGTTAATGTGGTGTTGAATACCGACATCACACCTGCAATTGTGACCACCCTGGGGAAGTATGGCACTGTTCTCGATCAGGTCGTCGAGATCGACGCTATCACCATGAAAGCACTCACCAACAAACTGGAAGCCATTAAAGCACTCCCGTTTGTGGAAGCCGTATCACCCGACGCTGTTCGCAATGGTTCTCCCGTGGATACCGTTGCGGTGACCGACTTTACCAATGGTCTCAGCACCTGGGATATGGATTCTATCAATATCACAGATTATGGCTGGGATAACCGGCAGGTAACACAGGATGGTACGGGGGTGTATGTAGCGGTTCTGGATACTGGTTTGCTGGATTCCTGGCGGCAATATTTCCCTGATGAACGCATCGCAGAAGAATATGCCATTGCATTTGGTGGTGGTGGCGGAGAAAAAGGGAATGTATCTTCTCAGCCCAACAAATGGGAACACGATCAGAATTCGCATGGCACCCATGTCACCAGCACGATATTAGGCTTCAGCCTGAATGGAAATCCCATCAATGGTGTGGCTCCCATGGCAACCGTTATCCCGGTGAAAGTGCTCAACCAGAATGGCTCCGGTTGGTCATCGGTAGTTGCTCGTGGCATTACCTATGTGGGTGACCTGAAAGCGGGTCCATTGAAAGATTATCCAGTTGTGATCAATATGAGCCTCGGTGGTCCTTCATTGGACGCAATGGAAAAAGCAGCCATTGATTACGCCATCGAGCAGGGTGTGATTATCGTAGCCTCTGCAGGCAATGAAGGAACTGCAGGCATGGGGTATCCTGGTGCGTATGAACCTGTCATCTCCGTTGCTGCCAGCGGTTGGGTTGGCGAGTGGACCGCTAATGCCTGGTGGTATGCATTAAATGTTCCTGATCCAACCAATATCGACCAGTTTTACATCACCGATTTCTCTAGCCGTGCCCTTCCTGGGCAGGATCTGGATGTAGCTGCTCCTGGTTCCTGGATAGTTGGTCCTTATCAGGTAAATAGTGGTCAGCTGTCCTATTACTACCTGGGTGGTACCTCCATGGCAAGTCCGCATGTGGCTGGCATCGCTGCTTTGCTTGTTCAGACACGCCCAGAATTGATCCAGGGGGATGTGGAAGCCATTCTGGAAGGCTCCGCCATTTACCTGCCTGCAGGCTGCCGCGATATTATGGATCCCAATGTTGGTCCAACAACTATTTGTTGGGATGATGATGCTACCGGCGCTGGGCTTACTACTGCTGATGCAGCCATTGCCTATATGCTTTCTTACGAACAACCATAACTACATAGCTGAAGGGTTGAAAGCCCATATCAACCCAAATATTAATAAAAGATGGCGGCTGAAGAAGCTGCCATCTTTTTTCATGCTTTCTGCATGATATACTGGAACAGAACAAGAAGCCATAAGTGGCAGAAGGGAAAAATGAAACGCCTTGTTCCCCTCATTTCTTTCTTTATCACTGCAATCTTGACCTGTTGCACACCGGGTGCGTTTCAGTCTGCCCAGGAGACAGCTACAGGCACCATATCCTCCACCACTACAGTTCCTGCTACGGTTACCATTACGTCAACATCTACACCGCTGATCCCTGTGCGCGAAGGAACCCCTCATTTTCAACCAGTGGAAATCCTTACGACGGAAAACGTCGATAAGATCACACTGCTGGCAAGCTACGGCAGCGGCTTCATCAGCCAGATGGTCTGGTCACCAGATGGCAGTGAGATTGCGGCAGCCACCAGCCATGGGATCGCGCTTTTTTCTGCAGTGGATTTTAAATTCAAGGAACTGATCCCCTCTTCCATCATGTTACGTTGCCTGGCATACAGTCCGGATGGCGCTTTGCTGGCAGGCGGGGGCGTGGATGGGAAGATCATCGTCTGGCAAACTTCGGATACCACAGAGTTAAGTACTCTATATGCCAGTGATCAAGCAGTGGTGGCCCTGGCTTTCAACCCCGATAACTCCGCTTTGGCTGCCAGTACCTGGGATCATTTAATCAAAGTGTGGAATACATCAACCTGGCAAAAAGCGATTACCCTGCAGGGGCATTTATCCACACCAACGATCCTGCAGTTCAGTCAGGATGGAGATACTCTTTTCTCGTTTTCTCCCCTCGAGCAGGTTAAGCGATGGAACCTTGCGAAAGTAAAACAAGAAAAAGAACTATACATTGGAAAAGATTCGCTCGGCAATGCTGCTCTGGCGGGTGCATTTGCAGGAGATACTGCCTACTTTGCCGCTGCTCAAAATAACCTGGTGCGTATCAAGGACACGAAAAAAGATACCACCTTGCTATTGCTGTCCGATTTTCCTGAACGGGTAACCGCTATTGCCATGAACGCGGATACCAGCCAGATCGCAGTGGTGGCTGGATCACACCTGACGGTGTGGAATATTGAAAATGCCAGAACCAGCCTGTTCATGGAGAAGGATATCGTACCTGCCCCCGATACTATTTCATTTTCTCCTGAAGGCGCACAGCTATTATTAGGCAGCCCGGCACTGGAAATTCTTACCCTGGAAACTGGCGAGAGTATAGCCATGCAGGGGATACTGTTCAACCTGGGAACAGTGGTCAATCAGGCGATTCTTCCTACGGAAAATCAATTAAACCGTGGATTGGTTAAAGGTGCCTCACAACAGGTATTTTTGCAGGATGGCAATTCAGTTGAAATTTCCTATCCAGGTTCAGCCTGGAATATTTCAACTACAAGCATGGATGGTCAATGGCAGGCTGCAGGCTCCATTGATGGGATAGTAACCCTTTGGAAATCAGAGACACCAGCGCAGCCTGTAAATACCATCCAGCTAGACCGGACACGCAGCCCTATCACCGCTTTGGTATTTGATCCCGGTTTGAAATGGCTGGCAGCGGCGAATTCTACCAGCAAGCTGTGGATCATCGAGCTGGCAACGGGTGGGAAAATAGAACTGCCTGCTCCCGGGATGCAAATTGCAGAACTCGTCGTGTCACCTTCTGGTAATCAACTGGCAGCCTCAGGAAGAGGCGTTATCCAGGTATTTCAGAACGAAGTTGCACAAGGCTGGATCATCGGAAAAACAATACAGGGATATGCACCGGAATTCATCAATGAGGATGTACTCGTTTATCGAGGATACAACGAAGATGGCAGTCCTATCACAGCGCGGGATCTTTTGACGGATGAAGTCCTTTTCCAGCTTGATGTACCTGGTGGAGAATTTGCTCTCTCGCCGGATGAAAGCCTGGTTGCAGTGAGCGGTAAAGGTATTGTGTTCTACCGGCTGCCGGATGGGAAAAAGCTCACTGAAATCCCCAACAACACCCCATACGCTCACGTCTATTTCAGCGAGGATGGTACGCTGCTCTATACCGTTGAATGGGATGGAGTTTTGAAAGTGTGGGGGTTAAAAGAATGATCCCTACGACAGATATTCTCTTAAATGCCTGCTTCTGGTGGGATGGCGCAACTTTCGCAGGGCTTTGGCTTCGATCTGCCGGATGCGCTCGCGCGTTACATTGAAGTACCGGCTCACCTCTTCCAGTGTGTGATCTTTCCCGTCAATCAAGCCAAAGCGCAATTCGAGCACCTGACGCTCGCGTTCAGAGAGGTTCGCCAGTGCATTTTGTACCTGCTCGCGCAACATTTCACGAGCGGCGGCGTCCATCGGTTCGAGGGCGTCATCATCTTCAATGAAATCACCAAGTTGGCTGCTGTCTTCATCTCCCACGGGCCGTTCCAACGAAACAGGTTCTTCTGCGGATTGCAGGATTCGTTGTACTTTTTGAATACCCCAGGTTAAACGACGCTGCAGCTCAGGGTCAAGCTCAAGGTTTTCCTTACGTAATTGTTTGATCGCGGCTTCATCTTCCTCGGAAAGAATGCCAGCATTGAGGGTCAACTCTTCGAGGGTGGGTTCGCGCCCCAGTTTTTGAACCAGATCGCGCTGTACACGCAATAATCGGGTGATGGCTTCAAAAAGATGGACTGGAATGCGGATGGTGCGTGCCTGCTCTGCAATATATCGTGAAATGGATTGTCTGATCCACCAGGTGGCATACGTGCTGAATTTGTACCCCCGGGTAGAGTCGAACTTGGTGACAGCCCGCAGCAATCCCAGGTTTCCTTCCTGAATCAGATCAAGGAAGGAAATACCCCGACCCAGGTAGCGTTTTGCAATACTGACTACCAGGCGCAGATTCGCACGGATGAGAGTTTGATTGGCTTCGGTTGCGCGCCTGCTGATGCCTTCCATTTCAACTTCCAATGTGGCATCGGTAGGGAGATACTTTCGAAAATATGGCAGCTTGGGCAGGTCGCCCTCTTTTGCCAGATAGTTATTTAATTTGATTGCAATATCCGTTGGAAGCAGATAAAAACCCTCAAAGAGAATAAATGCCTGCCGAACAGGTTCATCCCAGATCGCATCCTTTCCCCAGCGTCCATCATTATCCAGGTAGTTTCGCAGATAAGATACGTTTTGAGATTGCCAGTAATACCGTAATTCTTGAGCCTCAGCCAGAACCAGTTGCAGGTCTGGTGGTGTACCCTGATGTAGCCGTTCGAGGTCTTCCTGTAACCTTCCCCACGCAGTGATGATCTCATTGCAGATAGCAACAAATACCTCACGGTTATAGCCAGGTTCTCCCTGTTCATGCCTGACAGTCTTTCCCAACCGCTTTATGAACTGCTGTGCTTCGATGCGGATTGCCAATCGAAATTCGCTATCAGCATCCAGCAAGCTGATCTGACCAATCTCTTTCAGATACAGACGAACGGGATCTTCAGATAATTCAATGGCAATGGTTGGATCTTCAAGGATTTCAAGAGGATCTTCCAGAATGACATCAGAATCTTCATCGGATATTTGAGCCTGTTGATCGTCTGAATCATCTTTTTCGCCATCAGTATGTTCTAATGTGGGGAGAAATGCTTCATCTTGATTATTATCAACATCCTGGATTGAGTCGTCCGTTTCCATACCCGAAGAGTTTTTTCTTGCAGGTCTGGAGACATGTTTATTGGTTCTCATGGAAACAGTCTTGGATGGAAGGAGAGTTTTTTGACGTACCATATGCTCAACTATACCATAATCCTAAAAGCTTGGTTTTTCAAAATCGTTAATTGTCTAATCCGGGATGAATGGGTCATGGAAGGCGCGGTTGATGCGAGCCAGAGTTTGTGCACTTTGCATAATGCGTTCATTGTAATTCTCTTGTTCCTGAAATTCAGATCCTTGATCTTCCTGCTGCAAAAAGCGAAGCTGATTCATCTCCTGGTTTATTTGTTCATGTCGCAACCGTAATACTGTGCGAAAAAGGTCTTCCATTTGCCTGTTTTCCGGTAGATTTTCCAGGTTGAGTTTTGCTTTCATTTCTGAAACCAGTTCTTCCAGCTCACCAGGTGTCTGTTGGTGGATAAATTCACCCGGTTCCAGGTTGACTTGCTCGAGAGAGTCATAGATCAACTTTCCCAGCACCTGATGCTCTGCCAGGTCAAATTCAGCAGGATTAAGGGGCTGCAGACCATATTTCTGTAGCATGCGATTGAGCAGGTACATCGCATTGGGATTATTCACCAGCATGGCAAGGATATGCCTTTCGAGTTTACGCACCAGGGTTTGAGGTTTTCCCGCTTGTTCAGTTGTGGCGGGCGCCTGTTGCGTTTCGGCTCGCTGGCGGGGGCGCAACACTCGCCGGGGGGTACCTGTGCCACCTAATAGAGTACTTTCATCCACCCGCAGCATGCGCGCCAGGCGTTGACGGTAGGTGTCGCGTTCAATGGGATTGGGCACATCTTCGATGAGCGGCATTATCTCACCAGCAATTTCGGCTTTGGTTTTCGCATCATCCAGGTTTCGGTTGGCTGCCAGAGATTCCATCACATGTACCACGATCGGCTGAGCTTTTGCCAGAATATCTGACCACTCTTCGGGATTACGCAGCACTACTTCATCCGGATCCATACCCTCGGGGATGGTGGTCACACGCAGGTCAGCCTGCAGGCGTGCCTCTGTTCGCACTAACCCGCGTGCGTCGAATATCCCGCCGGCATCACTGCTGATCTCAGCAGTACGATCCAATGCCTGGCGTGCAACTTCCAATCCTCGCAGGGTAGCTTTTTGACCGGCAGCATCTGCATCCAATGCCAACACGATCTGCCGTGCAAATTTTTTGACCATGCGCATTTGATCTTCGGTTAATGCAGTACCCATTGGCGAAACGGTGTTGGTAAACCCTGCCTGATGGAGCAGTATGACATCCAGATACCCTTCGACAATGACTGCCTGATTGGTGGTGCGGATGGCTTTCCGGGCTTTATCCATTCCATAAAGCAGCCGCCCTTTATCGAATAACGACGTTTGGGGTGAGTTTAGAAATTTAGGCACATCATTTGGGTCAAGAATACGAGCACCAAACCCAGCCATACGCCCATTGACATCTTGAATGGGAAAAAGAATGCGGTTGCGGAAACGGTCGTAGAATCCTTCACCTTCACCGCGCTCGGTAATCAGTCCAACTTCCAGCAGATCATCAGGTTTATACCCTTTCGCAGTGAAGTGATTCAGTACAGCATCCCAACCAGCTGGAGCATATCCCAACCCAAATGATGCGATAGTCTGGTCAGTCAACCCTCGCTTGTGCAAGTAATCCAGGGCGGGTTTCCCTGCTGGTGTTTGTGTGAGATGATGCTGATAAAAGACCACTGCCTGTTCCAGGATACTCCGTAAAGTATCTAACCGGTCTTCATGTTCTTTTTTCTGGGGGGTCAATGGTTCCAGCACTACTCCTGCGCGTTGTGCCAGGTATTGCAGCGTCTGGGCAAAATCCCACCCTTCTTTTTTCATCACGAACTTGAAAATATCGCCTCCCTCGTTACATTGCCCAAAGCATCGCCAGGTTCCCGAATCAGGGAAGACGACAAAGGCAGGGGTACGCGAATTGGGATGGAAAGGGCAAAAGCCGATGTAATTCTTTCCGGTGCGGCGAAGTTTTACCGTTTGGGAAATGAAGTCCACCACATCCAGGCGGGATTTGATCTCATCTACAGCGGTCATGGATTGTCTCTCATTTTCGTATTGATTAATGTATAGCAGAATCGGAATATGAGCAAGGGAATGAGGTATTTTAATCATAGTGGGGTGATAACCAAAGAATACACTACCTTGAAAGACACTTTAAACACAAAGTGACTCTTCGTATACCTGCCAGTAAAAATAAACAATTTCTTTCACCTTTCGTTATGCTCATTCAGAATAACAATAAGCATGGTACAATCTTTGCCGATGACACTCCTGGCAAACCTCAATCCCCAACAGTACGAAGCAGTAACTACTCAATCAAAGCAAACCCTGGTGTTGGCAGGTCCTGGTTCGGGAAAGACACGCGTTCTGACCCAGCGCATTGCTTACCTGGTGCAAGAAATGGGGGTCGCACCTTATCAGATCCTGGCAGTTACTTTCACCAACAAAGCTGCCCGTGAAATGCGCGCCAGGGTTGAGAACCTGCTCAGCCAGCAATTGCAGGATATCTGGTTGGGAACTTTTCATTCCATCTGTGCCCGATTGCTCAGGCGCGAGACAAATGCCTTACCCTACCGCCCGAATTTTGTGATCTTTGATGAAGGTGACCAGGAAACCCTGATCAAACGTGCCATCCGTGAATTGAACATCGATGAAAAGACCTTTCGACCTGCTGGAGTGCTTGCCAGTATTTCTAATGCAAAGAATGACTTGAAGCTTCCGCAGGATTATCCGAGCCAGAGCTATCGAGATGAAGTGGTAAAACGTGTCTACGAGCGCTATCAATCTCTTCTGGTGGATAACAATGCTCTGGATTTCGATGATCTATTGTTTGTGGCAGTTCGGCTGCTGCGTGAAAACCCGGATATCTGCCGGCGTTATGCAAGCCGTTTCGCACAGGTGCTGGTAGATGAATTTCAAGACACCAACCTGGCACAATATGAATTGCTGAAACTCATTTCTTCTTATCATAAAAGTATTTTTGTTGTGGGAGATGAAGACCAGTCCATCTATCGCTGGAGAGGCGCAGATTATCGAAATGTGTTGCGTTTTGAAAAAGACTATCCGGATTGCCAGAAGATCCTACTGGAACAGAATTATAGATCTCCGCAAAATGTGTTGGACACCGCGCGTGCGGTGATCAACCGTAACCCCAACCGCACACCCAAACTCCTTTTCACTGATCGCGGCAATGGCGATACCATCACCCTCTTTGAAGCAGTGGATGATACTTCAGAAGCAGCATATGTGGTGGATACCATCCAACAACTGGTAATGAGCAAAAGTGCAAAGCCTTCTGATTTTGCCATCATGTATCGCACCAACGCACAATCCCGCCTGCTGGAAGAAGCATTTCTACGGGAGGGGATGGCATACCGTTTAGTGGGTGCACAAAGGTTCTACGGACGGCGTGAAGTTAAAGACTGTATTGCCTACCTGCGTCTTGTGCATAACCCGGATGATGAAGTCAGCTTAAGCCGGATCATTAATGTCCCCACTCGCGGTATTGGTGAAAAGACGGTGCTTTCACTCATATTAGCAGCTCGTTCTGCACACATCAGTCCCGGGCAGGTGCTGATTGATCTGGGACAAAATGGAGATTCATCGCGCTTCTGGAGCGCTCTTTCAGGTCGTGGTGCCATGTTACTGGCAGATTTTGGGGTGCTGCTGGGAAACTGGATTGAACAAAAAGACAAGATTAGCCTGCCAGCGTTGTTTGATCAAATCCTCGAAGATGTTGTCTATCAGGAATACATAGAGGATAATTCAGACGAAGGCGAAGACCGCTGGGGAAACGTGCAGGAGTTACGCAAGCTGGCGTTTGAATATCAAGATCGGGGGATGACAGAATTTCTCGAAAATCTGGCGTTGGTTTCTGATCAGGACACTCTGCCAGAGGCAGCAGATGCACCCACTTTATTGACTTTGCATGCAGCCAAGGGGTTGGAATTTTCACAGGTTTTTATAATCGGACTGGATGAGGGGATACTGCCTCACAGCCGTTCAAAGGATGACCCCGAACAGATGATGGAAGAACGACGTTTGTTCTATGTGGGCATAACCCGGGCAAAAGACAGGTTATACCTGGTGCGGGCAGAACGTCGCAGCCAATACGGAGCATATGAATTCAGCGAACCATCCCAGTTCCTGGCGGATATTCCAGCGACTTTGCTGAAAGTGAAAAGCTCGAGCAGTTCGACAAGGCGAAGATCTTCTTCATCGTATGATTTCTCTGAACAAATATCATCTGCTACCCGTTGGGCTCCCTCAAAACCAGTAACACCAACACCTGAGATACAGCAGCGCTTTCGAGCTGCCATGCGCGTCAAGCATCCCACCTGGGGCGAAGGAATGGTGTTGGATAGCCGAATGATTGACGGTGAAGAAACACTGGATGTATTTTTCGAAAGCGTTGGATTCAAACGATTGATGGCATCGATTGCCAACCTGGAAATCCTTTAATTAGCCGCTCCAGCTTTCCCGATTACTTTCAATTGCTTTTAGAACCAGCACGATGATATTCCGCGCATGGGCTGAACGGGGTTCATTCAGCATTTCTAAAAGCTGCTTTACCCGGGTCTGATATTTGGCGCGTTCGTCACGGGTGGTACTGATGCGAATAATATCATTCTCTCCTGAAAGCAGTATCAGGCAAAAAGTTCGTAGAGTAGGAGATTTATTCTCAAAAGCTACACCTTTGATTCGTGCGATGATGTCGTTGCGAATTTCTTTGTCTTTCAGAACCCACTTATTTTTCTTGATCAATCCCCCCAGCTTTGATACTTCCACCTTTTCTACGTGACCATGTTCAACCAGAGATTCAGCTACAAAATCATGCACCATCTTCTGTTGTAAGCTGCCAAGGTCCAGCATCCAGCGCCTGACTTCGCGCGGCTCTGGAGCGGCATTGATCTTCCCCAATGCGAAATCCAGTACTGCATTATTCATTGGCTCTTTATCAATGACTTCAACTTTGCGATTTCCTTTACTGTCAATACGTTTCTCTAATGCCAGTTCCATAAGAATTGCGCTGGTCAACGCCTGTACCAGATTGATCTGTTTCAGCTTTCCTGTTTTTTCATTCAATGCGAGCAGCCAGATTTCTTCGGGAAGAGTAAGCAAAGTGACCTCCGGAATCTAAAGATGGAAGTATTATAAAGTATGAAATAGTGCGATGGATGAGAAATTCGGTTTTCTTTTATACCCTACCAGGTTTTCTTAATTTTTTCGGATGAACAGTGTTCCTAAGAGAGTGTAAACAGCCCATGCCACCAATGCTACTATCAGTGCTGTTGTAAATCCATGAATGGTAAATCCATGAGCTAGCAGTCCCCAGAGCAATCCAGTAACAACGCTTAAAAAGGCAATTATGATCAATCGTCTGGTAACCTCTTTTTTGGCTGCTTTTATCCTTCGTTCAATGTCTGCCTGAGCTTTCACTGTGTCGAATTCTGGAGCGAGATATTCTTTCACTGTATTAAAGATCCGGCTTATCTGCATGTTGTATTCTGGTGGTGGTGTTATTCCCATGGGTCGAAAGAATCCAGGTGTCAGGTCACGACGGTATTCTGATTCAATCGATGTAGTTCCATCATCCAACTGGCGACATTTTAATGCTGTAGTGAATTTTGCGCTCATTCCACCTGCCCATCTTGCAATAATGGTTTTATCAGCCAAGTTGGAAGACACTATTTCGACTTTCCTGCTTTTCAAGGCAAAAAGCAGCCCATCGTAACACTTTTCTATGGTGGCATTAAAGCTATGCGACATCTCAGTGTTTGTCATGATTCCCTCCTGAAATAAGGTCATCAAAAAAACCCATCGAGATTCGTTCATCAACGAATAGCTACGATGGGTACGTATTATTAATTATAGAAGTATGAATAGAGAAGACAAGAGATTTTCTTTTCTTGACACCACCCCTTCCCTCTGGTATCCTTCCTGTGCGTCCGGGTGGGTCCGGCGCGGCGGAACCCTACGAACCCCGTCAGGTCCGAGAGGAAGCAGCGGTAAGGAGGTCATTCCGGGTGCCGCCGGTAAGCCTGCTCGGGCGCATTTATTTAAACTATGCAAACTCCACCTGTTTGTAGCTACGAAGGTTCTGATTACCAGCAAAGCTTCTGGGATCAGGGCACACGCGCCTATGAAGATGCTGCAGAGGCAGTTGCTTTGAAGCGTCTGCTACCTTCCAGCGGAAATCACATGCTGGAATTAGGTGCTGGAGCAGGACGTAACACATTACGCTACCAACAGTATGACCATATTACACTTGTGGATTACTCTACCACACAATTACAGCAAGCTCGCCAGCGATTGGGGGAAAGCAGCCGGTTCCGGTATGTGGCTGCGGATATTTATCACCTTCCTTTTGTCGCAGGGTTATTCGATGGCGCTACCATGATCCGCACTTTGCATCACATGGCAGATGCAAAGAAAGCATTAATGCAAACCCGCCGTGCGCTACAGCCTGATGCGATTTTCATTCTCGAATATGCCAACAAACGAAACCTGAAAGCTATGTTGCGATATCTGTTCCGAAAGCAGACCTGGAGTCCATATACTCTTGATCAGGTAGAATTCACGGAGTTAAATTTTGACTTCCATCCCAGGACGGTGAGCCAATGGTTACAAGAAGTGGGTTTTGTGAATGAGCGCTCGTTAACGGTCTCACACTTTCGGGTGGGATTCTTAAAAAAAGTCATACCATTGAAAATGTTGGTTTGGATGGACAGCGTGCTGCAGCCAACGGGTAGCTGGATCAAGGTAACTCCAAGTGTATTCACTCGTAACCGAGCTGTGGGAAATACCCCTGTTGCATCTGAGGGCTCCTTCTTTCAATGCCCGGCTTGTGCATCTGGCAAACTTGATGATACTCCGCCTGAAATTCATTGTTCACAATGTGGGCGAACGTTTCATGTGAATGATGGTATCTACGATTTCCGTCTGAATAATTAACCCCTCTCTACCCTCCCTATTTTCAATGAAAATGGGGAGGGTGTTGAAGCCAGGGGGGGTTATTCTTATTGTGGTTAAAACCTTTGTGGTTAAAATCTCTTCTCTTTTTCAACTACCCAAAAATGACTTAACCCCAACCCACGCAAAGGTGTTCTTTCCAGGAACTGCAATATCCCCCGTAGAATCTTTCCAACGAATCCAAATCGGGCGATCATGTTGTCATACGCACCAAAAATAACAGTTTTCGTTATCTTTTTTACTGGAAGCCCGGTAAACAGTTTGTTCAAATCGGTGGAAGAATACACTCGCACATGCGGCGCAAGTTTATTACGCCACTCTCGAGGAAGGTAATTCACGAATAACTTATTGCCAAAATGATACTTACCTCGCCAGTACACCCCATGTGTCTCAAAAGGATATCCGCGATTCGGGCAAAAGAGGACCAATCTTCCTCCTGGCTTGAGAACCCGCACCATTTCTGCTATGGCCATCCTGTCATCGCTTACATGTTCGAGTACTTCGTGATTGAGCAGCAGGTCGAAAGAATTATCCGGGAAGGGCAGGTATTCGCCTGCACCACATACCACTCGGGGAGCTTTTTTCTGCGCATCAAGGGTGCGCGGAAACTCAATATCCAGCCCGATCGTTCTATTTTGCTCAGAAGCCAGTTTTCCCAGGTAAGCTCCCACGCCGCACCCATCCACCAGGATATGTCCAGAAAGGCGTTCCCCGGCTGCCTGTTGGATCATCTTTAAACGGCGTTCCTGACCGGCTCGCCAGACATGCGAGGGTTCGCCGCGTAAGGCTGCTTTTTCGAGGTTTTCAGGATCCATGGAGGTGATTATACCAGCAGCAAATCAAGCTTTGGTATTGCCGGAAGGAACCCAGGTCAAAACGGTGGTTCCCATCCCCGGTTCAGAGGTGATTTCAACATCACCACCCACATTGCGAGCCCGGGTTTGAATATTCATCAAGCCATGCCCAAGGGTCATTTTGATCCGCTCGAGGTCAAACCCGTTGCCATCATCAGTGACTTCCATCAAAACGCGTTCAGTTGTTGACCACACAACGACATCCACATGATGAGCATGGGCGTGTTTGGCTATATTCGCCAGAGCCTCCTGGCAGATATGGAAAAGTGCCATCGCTCGAGTGTTGGTCAGGTTGGCAATCCCTTCAGTGGGGCCGGTGAGAGTGACATCGATCAATGTGTTGGCTTTAAATTCGTTGGAAAGACGGGTAAGCCCTTGCATCAGGCTTTCATCATGGAACTGGCGAGGTCGCAGGTCAAGGATATAAGTGCGAATGTCACGGATGGTCTTATTCAAATCAGCAATAGCTTGCGTGATACGCTGTCGTGCCATGGGAGTATCATCTTCCATCAAAAGGCGAGCATGTTCGAGGGTGAGACCCACCGCATAGATTGATTGGATAACTCCGTCATGCAAGTCCATTCCGATACGTTCCCGTTCTTCCAACACCGCAAGCCGTCTCTGCTGCACATTTAATTCGGCATTTTCAATAGCAGTGCCCACCCAGGCACTGATGTTCGAAAGGAATTGAATTTCAAGTTCATCCAGAGGTTTAGGGTCGTGAATGACAATGGTAAGTGTACCTAATACTCCACTACGTCCCCTTAGAGGAAAACAGGCAACCTGGTTGAATCCTTTAGATTCAAGTTCAGGGTTCAACTCGGGTAACTTTTTATCAGGTAAATCCACAAGGTGCGCCTGCCCGGTACTGGCGGTATTGCCGATCAAACCTACGCCAACCAAAAAACTCTCTCTTGTATAAATGTTTTGAATGGACTCACCCTGATGAAGTACCATTTTTAGGGTCAT
Source organism: Anaerolineaceae bacterium (assembly GCA_034429195.1). Taxonomy (GTDB): domain Bacteria; phylum Chloroflexota; class Anaerolineae; order Anaerolineales; family Anaerolineaceae; genus UBA4782. Next base: position 350,255 of record DAOUGQ010000007.1, on the reverse strand, counting down.
TCCGTCTTCCTGGCGCAGGAAGATTTCACCAATCTCGATATCCAGGCAACTGATCACCTGACTGAGAGCTTTTTTCAAGATTTGATCTACATCTGAAGCAGTTGCAAGCGTAGATGCCAGCTCATTAAGCAGAGCCAGGTTTTCATTTCTGCGTGTCAGTGTACGATCACGATCCACCAATTGCCGGTATAAACGTGCATTGGAAATCGCGATGGCTGCATAAGAAGCTAGCGTTTCAATGACCTGCTGATCGTCTTCTGTAAATTCAGTACCATTAGCTTTGTTGGTCAGATATATTTGCCCTAACTGATGGTCGCCGTGCCAGATGGGAACACCCAGAAATGAGGTCATCCCAGGATGAAACGAGGGAACACCAACACTGCGAGGATCATCTTTGATATTGGTCAGGCGGATCGTTTCGTGGGTGTTCATCAATGTACCGATCAATCCCATTCCGGTTGGGAGTTGCTCTGTTTTCTGAATTTCAGCCTCATCTATCCCAACAGGGATGAATTGCACCAGTTTTCCCTGCTCATCCTGCACGCCTACTGCTGCATACTGCGCATCGGATTGTTCACACGCAAGTGTTGCCAGCCGGTGTAGCAAAGAGTCAAGAGAAATATCCTGCACCAACTCGAGTGCAGCTCTATGCAGCATTGCCAGGCGTTCTTGTAATTGTTTACAACCAAAAGGCTCATCCATATCGGAGTAATTTTACCCTGATTTGGAGGAATGAAAAGGCGTGATTTAGACACTGATGGTTTCCCAGGCGATTGGAAAGCATGTTGCTACTGTTCAGTTGAGGGTCTATAATACTTCCTGTTGTTCAACCATGAAAATCACCAGGGGTTCATTCTATGAAAATTGAAATTTGTTATGGAACAAACGGAAAAATGGCAAGAATTCATATTCCTGAAAATGAGGAGGATATTTACCAGCTTGAACTGATGCAGTTAAGGGGTGAGCTTGACGCTACAGATTATATGCACGGAGAGACGAAAGAAGAGTTTGAGCGTGAAATGAGAAAAGAACATGAGCGTATTAAACACCAACAAGGGAAAGAACGCGAGAAATAAGTACTAATCTACCTCTGGTATAATTCTCTTTCATTATTTTGTGATTTTCTGGAGTAAGCATGTCTACACCTTTAGATTTTCAGTCAATAATTCTTACCTTGCAGCGTTTCTGGTCAGATTATGGCTGCTTGATCTGGCAGCCTTATTACACCCAGGTCGGTGCAGGTACGATGAACCCTGCCACCTCTTTGCGTGTTTTGGGCCCTGAACCCTGGAATGTGGCTTATGTAGAGCCTTCGGTCCGACCAGATGATGGCCGGTATGGCGAAAACCCAAACCGTCTGCAGCAGCATACCCAATTTCAGGTCATTCTCAAACCAGATCCAGGTAATCCGCAGGAAATTTATCTTCACTCTCTTGAAGCTTTGGGAATTGATCCCCGGCAGCATGATATTCGTTTTGTAGAAGATAAATGGGAAAGCCCAGCTTTGGGTGCATGGGGGTTGGGATGGGAAGTATGGCTGGATGGTCAGGAAATCACTCAATTCACCTATTTTCAGCAGGCTGGCGGACAGGTGCTTGATCCAGTTTCGGTTGAAATAACCTATGGGTTGGAGAGGATTGCCATTGCGCTGCAGGGCGTACACAGTTTTCGCGATATTCGATGGAGCCCATCACGAACATATGGTGATGTTCATTTACAAGGCGAACAGGAACATAGCAAGTACTATTTTGAAGTTGCCGATGTCGAACGCTTGCGAAAAATGTATACATTATTCGAAGAAGAAGCCCGTGCCGCATTGGATCAGGAACTCGTGCTGCCAGCTCATGACTATATCCTTAAATGCTCACACACTTTCAACATTCTCGACACACGAGGAGCCATCGGTGTGACCGAACGCCAACAATTCTTCGGACGGATGCGAGATCTTTCCCGCAAAGTATCTGAGTTGTACCTCGAAAAACGACAGCGGCTCGAATTCCCCTGGCTGGACGACACGACTACTGTATCAAAGACCACTTCAGTAAAACTTCAAACAACGGCAGGGATAATCGCCAGAGAAAAAGCTCCATTCCTGTTCGAAATTGGAACGGAAGAACTCCCAGTGGCAGATCTGGCTTCAGCGATCGATCAGTTGAAAGAAAAAGTTCCCGGCTGGTTGGATGCCTGCCACCTCGAGCATGGTGATATTCAGGTGTTTGGCACACCTCGCCGGCTGGTTGTGTATGTGAAAGATATGGCGGCTTCCCAGCCTGATCAAGAAGTGGTTTTTAAAGGTCCACCTGCTGCCCGTGCTTTCGATGCGCTGGGTGTTCCCACCCCTGCAGCTGAAGGCTTTGCTCGCAGTAAAGGTTTAGAAGTATCTGCTCTTACGGTAAAAGAAATAGATGGTGGCAAATATGTTGCTGCAACCATCCATGAAAATGGCAAAGATGCCATTACCGTTCTATCTGGTGTCCTGGCTGATTGGCTGGCTTCTATCAAGTTTGACAAGTCCATGCGTTGGAATAGCAGTGGTATCGCCTTTTCGAGGCCTATCCGCTGGATGTTAGCTCTATTTGGTGATTCTGTCATTCCATTTACTTATGCAGGACTTTCCTCAGACCGAGAGACCCGCGGATTGCGTTTTTATTACCCTGAAACATTTTCGGTTAATCATCCTGATGAATACTTTGATTTTCTCAGTAAACAGGGCATCATCCTTGACAGCGCAACCCGGCGTAAGGTGATCGCTGATCAGGTGAGCGCATTAATGAAAGAAGTCAAGGCCGAACCAATTCTTGATGATGCATTATTGGATGAAGTAACCATGCTTGTGGAAGTGCCTACTGCATTACGTGGGGAATTTGAAAAGGATAGACTGCAGCTCCCAAAGGAAGTACTGGTCTCAGTGATGAAAAAGCATCAACGGTATTTCCCTGTGCAGGATAATGAAGGGAAATTACTCCCATATTTCATCGCGGTTCGCAATGGCGATGATCAGAGCCTGGATGTGGTTGCAGATGGAAATGAGCAGGTGATCCGTGCTCGATTTGCAGATGCAGCTTTCTTCATCATGGAAGATTTAAAGACTGAACTACCCGTTTTCCTCACAAAACTGGATACACTTGCATTTCAGCAAAAATTAGGCTCGATGCTGGCAAAAACACAGCGTATTGAAAAGCTCACCGCTGTGCTGGCAAAACATCTTGCTCTTTCTGAAGTAGAAGTAAAAACCGCATTGCAGGCGGCGCACCTGTGTAAAGCTGACCTGGTATCTCACATGGTAGTGGAGATGACATCTCTACAGGGTGTGATGGGTCGTTATTATGCGCAAAATGCGGGTATTGATGCAGCAGTCGCTGATGCCATTTATGAGCATTATCTTCCCAGATTTGCCGGTGATTCGCAACCTCTCCACCAGGCTGGTTTGGTGATCGGTCTTGCTGATCGGCTGGACAGCATTGCCGGATTGTTTGCAGCCGGACTTGCACCCAGCGGCACTAAAGATCCCTTCGCTTTAAGGCGTAGTGCTTTAGGGCTTGTGCAAAATCTGATCACCTGGGATGTAGATTTCAACCTCACCTATGGACTGGAACAAGCCATCATGAACCTGCCAGTTAAGGCAGATGAAAAAGTTTTACAAGACTGCCTTGAATTCATTTCTGGTCGAATGCGTAGCATGTTTCTCGATCAGGGTTATCGATATGATGTAGTGGATGCAGTGTTGGAAGCCCAGCAGCAGAATCCTGCTGCCGCAGCCAGAGCGATTAAAGAATTGAGTGTCTGGGTGGGCAAACCTGATTGGAATACCATCTTGCCTGCCTATTCACGATGCGTTCGCATCACTCGCGACCATAAGCAGGAGTTTGTAGTTACTCCCCAATCCATAAGCGAACCTGTGGAAAAGGAGTTGTTCGCTGCAATAAATCAGGCCGAATCTGCGCCACGTGCAAAAGGTTCAGTTAAGGACTTCTTTGCAGTATTTACACCCATGATCCCAGCTATCAATCGTTTCTTTGATACAGTGCTGGTTATGTCGGAAAATGAGGTCGAGCGGTCCAATCGATTGGGAATGTTGCAACGTATTGTCAGGTTGGCAGATGGTGTAGTCGATTTTTCGAAGTTAGAAGGCTTCTAAATGAGTTAAGGCGAGGAGTTATACTCCTCGCCTTTTGATTTGTTGCATTTTGTAATAATTGAAAAACTGCCTTTGGAAAAGGAAATGAACAATGCGTACTGAAACTGTTCTTCTTCTCGTATTTACTTTGCTTATGGCAGGAGCCTTTGGAATACCAGGCATTTATGCCCTGGTACGATTTTTTATTGTAAAAGGCAGATATAACATTGATCCAAAATGGATTAATGTTGAAGGTATTGTGAAAGCTGCTCGCCTTGAAAGATCAGAAGAACCCGCAACTTACGGTGGTCATGATATTTTTTATAAACCAGTGCTTGAGTATTCCTATATTGTCGATGGATATAATTTCACTGCCACACAACTTGATTTCGGTTCTCAAAAACTTTCTTTGAGCAAAGCGCAAGATATTTTGAATAAATACCCGGTTGGATCAAAAATCTCTGTATTTTTCAATCCCATAAATGCCGCAGAAGTAACGGCCAAAGTATCCAATAGTGCAGCAAATATCTGGCTGGTTGCCGGAATCGTGCTGATAATCTGCAGCCTGTGTGTTATCTGTGGCGGTACGATTTTATTGATTCAGGTTTTGACATTAGATTAAAATAATCTAATATAGGATAAATATCGCTTGAAAAGAGTGCTTTAAGCAATCATGTGACCTGGTCTGTTAAGGTTACAATTACCCTTGCAGCAAACCCCAATGCATCGATCTATTTTGTATTGGGAGATAGAAATTGAGGAGAGCTCATGCCTGAAGAAGACCCCAGAATTACTGCTTTACGTGCAATGCGTGAAAAAGCCCGGCAGGCTGGTGGCGAAGATCGGATTGCCAAACAGCATGCCAAAGGGAAACTAACTGCTCGTGAAAGATTGGATATCTTGCTTGACCCGGGTACCTTTACCGAATTGATGCCATTTGCGGTGCAGCAATTTGATGAGTTAAGTATCAATGATGAGAAATACCTGGGTGATGGCGTGGTAACTGGTTATGGCAAAGTGGATGGACGTACCGTTTATGTGTATGCTCAGGATTTCACTATCCAGGGTGGTGCATTAGGAGAAATGCAATCCCGGAAGATCTGCCGCACGATGGATCTGGCAGCTTCTGCAGGTGCCCCCATAATTGGTTTAATTGATTCCGGTGGTGCCCGTATTCAGGAAGGTGTACGGTCGTTGGGTGGCTACGCAGAGATATTCAGACGGAATGCTTTATACTCCGGCGTCATTCCTCAGATCAGCTTGATCCTGGGACCTTGCGCAGGTGGAGCGGCCTATTCACCTGCAGTGACTGACTTGATCATTATGGTGGAGAAAAGCTCCTACATGTTTCTTACCGGACCTGAAGTGATCAAATCTGTGACAGGTGAGATCATTAATGCCGAAGGATTAGGCGGCGCAGCAGTCCATCTTGGTGTCAGCGGTACTGCTCATCTTACAACCAAAACAGAACAGGAAGCTTTAGCCCTGGCTCGTAGAGTATTGGGGTATTTGCCATCGAATAATGTAGAAAATCCACCGGTTGTTTCTGGTGTGGATCAAATCCCATTTGATGAATCACTTAACAATATGGTGCCTGTTGATCCATCCGTTGCTTACAATATGCACGAAATTATTGGACGGATTGTTGACCGCGGCAGTTTTATTGAGTTGTTAGCAACCTTTGCCTGTAATGCGGTGATCGGCTTTGCCCGCATTGGCGGTTTCTCAGTGGGTATTGTGGCACAGGAACCTAGCGTGATGGCAGGAGTACTGGATATCGACTCAGCGGATAAAATTGCAAGGTTTGTACGCCTATGCGATTGCTTCAACCTGCCTGTCATTACTTTTGTGGATTCTCCAGGCTTTTTGCCGGGTATCGATCAGGAACATCGAGGGGTCATCCGGCATGGCGCAAAAGTTCTGTTCGCCTATTCAGAGGCAACTGTTCCAAAGATCAGTATCATCACCCGAAAAGCGTATGGCGGCGCCTATGTGGTTATGAGCAGCAAATACATGGGCTCTGACCTGGCATATGCCTGGCCAAGCGCTGAAATTGCTGTGATGGGTCCTGAAGGTGCAGCCAATATTTTGTATCGTAAACAAATCGAAGCTGCTGAAGACCCGAATGCTGAGCGCGCACGCCTGACCGATGAATATCGCAGCCAGTTTCTCAACCCTTATGCTGCAGCTAAAGCCGGTTACATCGATGATGTGATCGAGCCTTCTGAAAGCCGCAGCCGGATTATTTCTGGTATTTCTGCACTGCGAGATAAGCATGAAAATCTACCCGTGAAAAAACATGGCAATATGCCAGTGTAATACTCAGGAGGTACTATGGCAGAAACCTTAAAAAGTGCTCTTCTGATCACTGGCATTGGTATGGGATTGGTATTTCTTTCCCTGATATTGCTGTGGTGGTTGATGGAAGCCACTGTCAGATTGTTCAAGGAACGTAAAAAAGAGAAGGAAATCGAAGAGATAACCGCAGAAAGTACACAAGTTGCTTCAGAGGAACCCTCAATTGACAAGAAGAAACGGGTGGCTGCTGCAGCAGTTGCTCTTGCCCTGGCAGCCAGCCAGGCAAGCCATCACCCGGACGAAGGAAGTGCTCCTGTCAGCCCCTGGCAGGTGGCTTTACGCAGCCGTAGTTTCAGTAATCGCAGTGCTACATTTGGTCGAAAACCAAAGAGGAATAACCTATGAAATTCCGTGTAACTATAGAAGATCAAACTTACGATGTTGAAGTTGGAAATTTGCAAGCCAGACCTGTCATGGTAACAGTTGATGGAGAAAATTTCTCTGTCTGGCCTGAAAGTGGTGAAACTCACACAGCTGCAACTGCTTCTACAGCCAGTGAGCCCTGTCCTGCTCCAGTACAACCTGTTATTCGCACAGTAGAAGTTTCTGCATCGAAGGTAGTGTTGGCTCCCATTCCAGGAACGATTGTTGGGGTGAGTGTGAAACCTGGTGATAGTGTTCAGGTTGGGCAAGAATTGTGCACACTGGAAGCCATGAAAATGAAGAATGCCATTCGTGCTATCAGAGCAGGCACCATTGCTAAAGTGTTCATTGCAAATGGCGATTCTGTTAAGCACGGTCAACCATTGGTCGAGTTCACCGATTAAGGCGGGAATATGGACTTTACGTCATTGTTTCAGGAAATTACCCGTGGATTTTCCAGTTTCTACTGGGGTAACCTGGTAATGATCATTGTAGGGGGCATTCTCATCACCCTGGCAATTGTAAAAGAATACGAGCCAGTCCTTCTCCTTCCTATTGGTTTTGGTTGCATTCTAGCAAACCTGGGAATGAGTAATGAGCATGGAATGTTCCAGGTATTGTATGCCGCAGGAATAGAAACCGAATTATTCCCGCTGCTCATTTTTATTGGTGTTGGGGCAATGATCGATTTTCGACCCTTATTGGCAATGCCGCAAATGGCGTTGCTAGGTGCAGCAGGTCAATTTGGCATTTATGGCACATTACTCCTGGCAGTATTGATAGGTTTTCCATTGAATCAGGCAGCCTCTATCGGCGTCATTGGTGCCATTGATGGTCCAACTGCAATATTTGTTACCAGCAAGCTGGCACCCGAAATGTTAGGACCAGTAGCGGTGGCGGCATATTCGTATATGAGTCTGATCCCGATCATCCAGCCTCCAATTATGAAGCTGATGACCACCCGCAGAGAACGTCTAATCCGTATGGAGTACACCGCCAAACCAGTTTCCAGGTTGGCGGTGATCTTGTTCCCCATCGTGGTTACCATAATCATCAGCCTGATTGCCCCAGATGCTGCTCCATTGATCGCTACATTAATGCTTGGAAACCTGCTTAAGGAAAGTGGTGTGGTTGATCGGTTGAGCAAAGCAGCTCAAAATGAGATTATTAACATTACTACGCTGTTCCTGGGGCTAACGATTGGGTCGACTATGACCGCACAGAGTTTCTTGAATTTGAATACCCTGGCAATCCTGGGATTGGGGTTACTGGCATTCGTCCTGGATACTATTGCCGGTTTGCTTTTTGGAAAATTCATGTCATTTGTCAGCGGTGGAAAAGTAAACCCGTTAATCGGAGCCTGCGGTATCAGCGCCTTTCCTATGGCAGGGCGTCTTTCAGCTAAAATGGCTCAGGATGAAGATTATGACAACTTCATCCTGATGCATGCTATGGGAGCAAATACTGCTGGTCAGTTGGGCAGTGTTATTGCTGGGGGGCTACTGCTGGCTCTGGTGACTGGACTGTTATAAACTCAACCAGCTAACCCAGGGGTTAATTGTTCGTTCATTTGCGCCTCGCTGATGGCAGCGAGGCGTTCAATTTCTGCCATGATGGTTTTGGTAACTTCTCGCACATACTCGCGATCTTCCACGTCTCCATGAAAGTACATCGGTTCACCAAACGTAATAGTGTATGGTCCATTGAAATACCAGTGTGCTGATACTTCATCTTCACCAGAAACCATGGTTAAGGTTTTAATTCGTGTGCGTTGAATGTGTATCCCTGCAGGGATAATGGGAGCGCCTGTAGTGATCGCCAATCTAGCTGCGCCTGTATGTGGTTCAGAAAAGCCACCTTCCAATGGACTTACTTCTCCTTCGGGAAATAGCATGACATTGTGTCCGCGATTGAGAACATCAATTGATCGGTCAAATGCTGCTCTACCATTTGATTTTTTGACACAAATAAATCCCATCCGTTTAAGTAATCTTCCAAATGGACGGATATTGAAGACCTCTTCAGCGATAAGAATATGAGAGTATTGGCGTAGCGCCATTGAAAGCAGGAAAGGATCGCTAACACTCGGGTGATTGGCTACCAGGATCTTAGCGTTCTTAGGTATGTCTGCCAACTTGTTTACTTTTAAGTTAAGACGAATGGTTACATAAGATCCTAATATGGCAAAAGCCAACCAATAAAGAAGTGTTTCTATAATCATAAATCCTCTAGTATAGATAGAATTAGAGCATACCGATAAAGGATACCTGGTAAAGTGTCAGCTCTGAAGTCTCTCAGGATAGATTTTTTTTATTTGATAAGTCATATTACGATATGCATTGACTATGACAATTCTCATACTTCATCAAACACAGGAAAGCAGAAAAGGATGCTTACAAAAAAGATAGACGGTGGGCTTTGAAAAAGGTATACTCAAAGGAATGAATCAGGAGGCAAAGTGCCAAAACAAACATACCAATTGGAACCTAATGGACCTGCACGGCTAGAGATATCCTGGGCGCCGCTCTGGAAGAATATATCGATCAAATTGGACGGCGAAGAGATCGGAACCTTCGCCAGCCAGGCGGAGTTCCTCACCGGGAAAGAATTCGTTTTGCCCGATGGAAAAAAGCTGACTATCCGGCTTGCAAGAACCATGCTGGGATCAGATATTCATATTTCATATAACGGCAAACCTCTTCCCGGCACGTCAGCACATCCTGAAACCCGTGTTCGGTCCAGTTATATGCTTCTATATTTTTGGGGAGGATTGGAAGTAATTTTTGGAATCCTTATGATGGTCAGCAGTAAGTCTTATTCTTTGACATCATACAACACAATTTCTATGGCATTGGGTCTGGTATACATCCTTTTAGCAAGGTTGGTACAGAAGCGAAACTTATGGGCGCTGATAGCTTCCATCGTTCTCTTCGTTGGTAGCGCAGCTTATGAGGTTTTAGTCACAATGTCAGCAGGGGGATCGCCAGATATGTTCCGTCTGTTGATCCAGGCATTTCTGGTCTATTATCTCTATCAAGGAATTGGAGCCCTCAAAAAAGTAAATGAGGAGAATCCAAATTCACAGATGTAGTCTGGAACGGAAAATCCTCAGAATGGATCGAACCTCAGGAATTTTCATAAGGATAACTAGAATTCCATAAACGAATACACCAATTGCAACCCCGCCGAGAGTTTGAATGGCGGGGTCCATATTTTCTCCCAACAGCATCCATCCAGCCAATGCAGCTGCCATAACCACAGTTGCTCCACAGATCAATCCCACATTTCGCCATATAGAAGCACCTTCTAATCCACCCAGCTTTCTGTGCATGAAGATTAATAAGGCGATCATTTCCAGGAAGGTTGCCAGGCTGTTTGCCAGAGCAAGACCACCATGTGGCATCCAACCAATAACACTAAAAATTCTGGTGAAAGTCAGGCTAAATCCAAGATTGAGTGTCATAGCACCCACTCCAACGAACACAGGAGTCTTTGTGTCGTGTAGCGCATAAAATGCCCGGCTGACAATTTCTACCACCGAATGACCCACCAAACCTGCCGCATACCAAAGAAGTGCCCAGGCTACCAACTCTGTAGAAGCGCTGTCGAATGCCTGGTATTGATAAATGAGTGCCACAAGTGGTTTTCGCAACAAGATCAAACCCAGTGAGGCTGGAATGGCTAAAAGTAATACACTACGCAGGGTGGTAGCCAATGAAGAGCGCATTTCATCTTTTTTGCCTAATGCTACCTGTGCTGAAAAGGTTGGCAGAGCTGCAATTGCTATTGATTGGGCAATGGCAGCCTCTGGCATGAGCATGAGGGGAAATGCCAGGCTGATCCCTGTCAGGCTGCCTTCAGGCTGCAGTGAAGCGAGATAAGTGTTCAATAAGAAATTCAGTTGAACTACTGCCACACCCAGCAGTCGTGGACCCATTAATCTGGCGACTTCACGAACAGTGGGCATATTCAATCCCAGCGCTGGATAATATTTTCGCTCGGGTAGCTTAAAAAAGCCTGGTAGTTGAACAAGCAGGTGCATGGTAGATCCTATCACCACACCCCATGCTAGGCCATGAATGCCCATAGTTGGTTTAAGAACCAGGATCCCAAAGATCCATCCTAATGAATACATGGAGGGTGCCAGAGCAGGTAGCAGGAAATGTTGGTGGGCATTGAGAATACCCATTAGCAGCCCGCTGATACCAAAAATGACCGAAGAGATTAATTGGATACGTAATAGCTCTGCTGTAAGCATTGCCTTTGCCGGGTCTGCACTGGCAAAACCGGGAGCAAGGATATGATCGACAATCCATGGTGCGAAAATCGCCGAAAGGATGCTGAAAACCATTAGAATGATGGTAATGAGGTTGAGTATAGATGATGCCAGACGCCATGCTAACGGCCTTTCTCTATTGGCTAATAAACCGGTAAAGGTGGGAACGAAAGCCGATGCCAGTGCGCCGCCAGCCACCAGATTGAATAATATTTCTGCAAAGCGATTAGCAGCAAAGAATGCCTCGCTTTCTGGTGATGTGCCAAATGCCTGTCCTGTCAGGCTCTTGGCAAGCAGCCCTACCAGTTGACTGATCACGATAGCCACCATCACGGTACCTGCTGCACGTGCGATCTGCCGATTAGCTGTCTCTTGAGGGATGGGATCCATGAGAGTGATTATACTCGGGAAGTGGAGGGGGAGAACAAGAAAGAGGATTTAAGGGAGCAGGGTGCTATAATCTTAAATCATGTACAAAGCACGATATCGCCGCATTCTTGGGTTCTTTGCCAGGATGTTGCTAGGGTTCTTATGGTGGGATATTCTGTTGCCACGCGTGGGTTTCCGCATGGCGGGCAGACGTAGTTTGCCTCGCCGTATGCGCCAGGCTGCATCCTCTTTCCGGGTCCTTGCAATTCAAATGGGTGGAGTGATGATCAAGGTAGGGCAATTTCTCTCCGCACGGCTCGATGTACTACCTCCGGAGGTCACTGATGAGTTATCAGGACTGCAGGATGAAGTAGCACCTGAACCTTTTGAGAATGTCCGGAAAGTGGTGGAAAGCGAATTTGGTGAATCGCTAGAGACCCTGTTTGCAGAATTTGATGCCCAACCACGAGCTTCGGCATCGATTGGGCAGGTATATGGAGCAAAGCTTCTCTCGGGCGAAGGCAGTGAGACCGACTGCGAAAGTATGCCTGTAGTGGTGAAAGTGCAACGACCTGATATCGAAAAACTGGTTGAAGTCGATCTCAACGCTCTGCGTGTGGTCAGTCGCTGGCTGATGTACTACAAGCCGATTAGCAGACGTGCAAATGTGCCAGTGATTCTGGAAGAATTCTCCCGTTCGCTACATGAAGAAATCGATTATCTCACTGAAGGGAAAAATGCAGAGACCTTCGCTGAAAATTTTGCTGATGCCCCCGATATCCTGGTTCCGAAGGTGTGCTGGTCGCGTACCACTCGGCGGGTACTAACCCTTGAAGATGTACAGGCGATCAAGATAACCGATTATGAAGCCATTGATGCTGCGGGAGTGAGCCGAAAAGAGGTAGCTGATCGCCTCTTCAATACCTACCTCAAGCAGATTTTTGAAGACCGCTTTTTCCATGCAGACCCCCATCCGGGCAACCTGTTTGTCCTTCCAGAATCGAGTGACGAAGCAAAAGTAAACCGCGCCTGGAAACTGGTTTTTGTTGATTTTGGGATGGTAGGTAGGGTTCCATCCAGTTTGTTTGATGGGTTGAGGGAAGGATTGATTGGGCTGGCAACGAAAGATTCGAAACGAATCATTCATGCTTATCAGTTGATGGGCATACTACTGCCCGGAGCTGATGTCGAAATACTGGAGCAAATAGGGGACAGGCTTTTTGAACGTTTTTGGGGGAAATCTACCACCGAAATGATGGATATGCATCCCGAGGAGGCTCACCAGTTTGTGCAGGAATTTGGCGAAGTATTGTACGAGCTTCCATTTCAGGCGCCTGAAAACATGATCCTTTTTGTTCGCTGTCTGGGGATCCTTTCAGGAATGTGTACGGGATTAGATCCCAATTTCAACTTATGGTTGGGGTTAAGTCCATATGCTGATCACCTGGTAGCTGCTGAAGGGAAAGGAAAGGTACAGTCAGTACTTAAAGAAGCGGAAAAGATCCTCCAGACGATCATTAGTCTGCCGGGCAGAACTGAGCAACTTATCAGCCGGATCGAACGTGGAGAGCTACGTGTTCAGGATCCCGAAGGGAAAAAGCAGCTAACCAGGTTGAATAGATCAGTACGGAAGATTGCAGGTGCAATAGTGTTTACTGCATTCTTCCTGGGCTCGATACAACTTTACCTGGCGGATGCAGGTGTGATGACCTGGATTGTACTGGCAGCTTCCGGTGTGACCCTTCTCTGGACGATTTTCTCTTGATAAGGTAAGCATGAAGCAAAGATTTCTACGAATTGTGGTCTGGTCTCTGAATGCTATACTAACAGCGGAGGATTGAAATGTTTCCTATCCGTGACACCATTCGATCTCGTTCATTTCCCATCATTACCTGGTTACTCGTGGCAGTGAATGCGATCGTTTTTTTTCTCGAAGTAAGCATGCCCAAACAAATCCTAAATGAATTCCTCAACAATTTTGCTTTGGTGCCATCGCATTTGATTTTAGGTAATCCTTTTACCTGGTATCCGTTGATCACTCACATGTTTTTACATGGTGGATGGATGCATGTCATCAGCAACTTATGGGTGTTGATCATCTTTGGTGATAATGTAGAAGATCGCATGGGATCATTTCGATTCCTCATTTTCTATCTTTTGGGAGGTATCGCAGCCGGAATTTTACAGGCAACATTGTCATTTGGCAGCAATATACCTTCTTTAGGTGCAAGTGGTGCGATCGCTGCTGTGATGGGTGCCTATTTCCTATTCTTCCCAAAAGCAAAGGTGGTTACTTTCATTCCTTTAGGTTTCATTCCCTGGTTTGTGGATATTCCTGCAATTATCTATCTGGGTTTCTGGTTTGTTTCACAGTTCTTTTCGGGGGTGCTATCACTCTCTGGCGCTGGTGTTTCAGGTGGTATTGCCTGGTGGGCGCATGTTGGTGGGTTCGTATTTGGCTTGGTAATAGGCTGGCTCTTTACTTTAGGAAAGCGTAAACCCACCTGGCATAAAGATGAATATTATCCCTGGTAAGGAGAGATTAAAATGGAGTTCTTGAATCTGTTTTGGATATTTTTACTCATAGCTTTCCTTGTTCCTTTGATACGCCAGCGTATGCTGGAAGCCTGCCGGCTAAAAATTATGCACCAGCTAGAAGAAACGCGGGGGTCACGGGTTATTGCTCTCATTTATCGTCAAGAAAGACTAAATTTTCTTGGCTTTCCTTTGACTCACTACCCTGAATTTCAAGATCCAGAGCAATTGTTGCGCGCAATCCAATTAACAGATCCTCAAACTCCTATTGACATGATCCTTCATACTCCATGCGGGTTGGATCTTGCTGCAGAGCAAATTGCCCATGCACTTTCAAAACATGAAGGAAAAGTCACGGTTTTCATTCCGCATTATGCCATGTCTGGTGGTACCATAGTGGCACTGGCAGCGGATGAAGTGATTATGGATGAAAACGCAGTGCTGGGGCCTGTTGATCCTCAGATTGGGGAATGTTCTGCAGCTTCCATCCTGAATATGATTGAACAGAAGAAAACATCGAAAATCGATGATGAAACTCTCATCCTCGCAGATGTGTCACGGAAAGCTATCCAACAGGTAAAAAACACCGTCAGGAAGATCGTCAGCACTACCTATACTGAAAAACAGGCAGTAATTCTGGCTGAAGAACTGACTTCGGGGAAGTGGACGCATGATTACCCGATCACAGTGGAAGAAGTACAGAAACTGGGTATCAAGGTGAATACAGAAATGCCTCATGAAATTTATCAATTGATGAACCTATATCCTCAATCAGCATCTCGTCGCCCCACTTCATTGATTATCCCCACATCATACCGTTTCCGGAGGCATTCTGAAGCGGAAGCGGATAATTCAAAGAACAAATAAATTAATAGAACTTTTGGAGGGATTATGTCTGAAGAAGAACAAAAATCCGAAAATATCGAGCAATCTAAACTCAATGAGCATATAGGTGTAGAAGAAACCACGCAATCAAAAAAAACCGGTCTCTTTGCACGCTTTCACCGGTGGCTTTATAATCCCGAGACGAAGTTTGGAAGGTTCAACCGGCGAATGCGCACAGCTCTTATTGTGGCATTGGTCTTTTTAGGGATTGGAATTGGGCTGACGTATTTCTTCCTTTGCCGTCCGACCCTAACAGCATTACAGGGGCGAAATGCTGATTATGACATTTTGTTGGCAAATTATACCCAGGCACAAAAAGACTTGACTGCCCAATATGACGAAGTCTCCCGCTTGAACTCGGAGCTGCTCAAAACCACCAATCAATTAACCAAAGAACAAAATCACCTGGAATTGATGCGGTTACTTAACGACTTGATGGAAGCAAAGTATTATATAGCTGATGACAGTTTTGATACAGCACGTACCAGCCTGGAGAGTGCCCAAACCCGATTAGCTGGGTTGGAAACTGCCATTAAAGCTGCTGATCCGGATTTATATACCAGTGTTTCCAGCCGGCTGGAAGGTGCAATTGCTGACCTGCGAATTAAATCTGTTAACACAGCTATGGATATCACGCTGATCGTTAATCAGCTTCGAGAATTCGAGAATAAGAGTTTTGGAACAGAATAAGTAATGCTGGAAGAAAAACAAAGCACCGATCTGCATTGGATCGGTGCTTATCGTTTAAGGAATAGTAGGGTTACGGGTTGAGCCAGTAGCTGATCTCATCTACCTCAACGGTATATTTATCCGTAGGTCCAGCATCAACAAATACGCCAAATGCGCCATTTTCAAAAGTGCTATCAGAAGTTTCTTCAAGGAAAACACCATTTACGTATAAGCGGATTGTTTTACCATTTGCCCAAACCCCAAGACGGTTGGTTTTATTTGCACCTGCATTAATGCTGCTGCTGGCTGTCCAATTGATCAAGGTGGTGGCAACACCTTTATCGCCTAATTTTCCATTCCATTCCCATAACCGATATTGACCATCGCAAGATACACTGAAAAGGTATCCCTGGTCTGGGATGTTTGGAACTGGCACCCGAAAGATAATGCCATAGTTATCATTTCCAGAGCAGGATCCACTTTTTACCGTCATGTCGATGTACATATTCGATGCATATTTTGTTTGCGGAATGCGCCAACCTGAGAGGGTTGTTAGCCCAGTGATTGCCATTGCTCCATTACTCCAGGCAGTGTTTGTAAATGCGTCCGATCCTTCAGACCAGAACCATTTGTCCGGATCATCCATTGTGTCAGTGGCAGTTGGAGCACCAAATAATGTCTTGGGATCATCTTTAGACACGGTAGGGGTGGGACCGGTGGTCACGGAGACAAGTGGAGTTACTTCAGTAGTGGGCACACCAGTGGTACCCGATTCGGGTGTCGCAGTGAAGGTGGCTGTTTCGGTTGGTGCGAACGTTGCTTCTAAAGTTGCTGTAGCTTCAGGGGTGCTGGTAGGTGGCAAAGTTTGCTCAACAATAACGGGTTGGGTAGATACATCTGTTGGGAAGAGGAATTGGGTGGCTGTGGCAGGCGGAACACTGCTGGCAAGGATTTCTGCTACGCGGGTTGCCATAGCTTCATCTTCAGCCTGTTGACTGCCAGGTAAGCTGCAACCAGTCAGAAGTAGAACGGCACATAATGAGAGAAGAGTTTTCTTTACCATGTTTCCTCCAAAAACATTAAATGGTGTGCAAGTGCCATGCCAGATTATAGCTTGTAACCAATCTGCCGTAAGAACCCTTTTCTCCAAGCAATATCCTCTTCGTTCTCAATGCCAAGAGGACTGTTTCCATCCATAACACCTAGAACAGCAACAAAATCTTCTTCTTGAGCTACTACTACTCGGGCAGTATTGGCGGTGGCGCAGAATATATGGCATACTTCAGGTACAGCTTTGATGGCATTCAGTACATTCACAGGGTAAAAGCCATTGTCGAGGAAGATAAAGAAACTATGGCCGGCACCTACCGCCTGTGCATTTTGTCTGGCTAAAGTGATCATGGCTTCACTGGTACCCGACCAGCGAATCAGGCGTTTTCCTGATGCTTCACAAAAAGCTACACCAAACTGGATACCAGGGATGGCATTGACCAGGGCTTCATGAATATCTTCGACTGTTTTGATAAAATGAGATTGACCAAAAATGAAGTTGATTTCTTCAGGTTTTGTTATTTCAATCGTTTTTAGTTCCACGGTTCACTCCTTTTTCTTGAAAATTGCCCTGTAATATTGTACCTTATCTATATATTCGTATATACTGGCAAGATAATTGCAACGAACGGGTAACGGATAGCTGTCAAATCTCATCCGGGGTGTGAGGAGGTCATGATGAAAGTTTCATTTTGGGATATTCTAGCAATTCTCGGTGTTTTGGTTTTGATTGTTTTTGTGGCAGGGTTGGCAATGATCTTTTTCAATCCTTACAGCGCGATCAATCCATTTCCTCCCGCTACCCTGCCAGCAAGGGTTGTTATTCCATCCGCAACTGCCACTTTACCAAAACTACCTGCAACCTGGACTCCTGCAGTAAGTGCTACTGTTGAGATTCCTGTGGTCATCACGGAAACGCTTCCTCCATTGGAAACCGCAGAAGTGCTACCATCATTAACCCCGATGAATACTTTTACTCTTACGCCTACTGAAACCCCTTTGTCTACTGCAACTTTTACACCTGCACCTAACCAGGCATTATGGATCGCCAATACCCCTGCGGATTATACTGTTTTATCACCTGGTCAGGAGTTTGATATGATCTGGAAGATCCAAAATACAGGCGTTCTGACCTGGACAACCCGGTACAGCTATAAATATATCTCTGGAGAACCTATCCATGAAAAATCAGAGTATGGATTGAAAAAGAGTATTGCCCCAGGCAGCGTAGCTGAATTAATGGTTGATATGAGAGCTCCTACAACTGCTGGTTCATATCGCACCGTATGGGGACTATACGATGATGCAGGGAAGCAGTTTTATACATTCAATTTTGCTTTTTCGGTAAAATAAATTTTTCACGAAGGTTCTTTCAAGCATCCCGAGAATTTCTTCGGGATGCTTTTCTTTTCTCGACTGCCTTTTCTTGACAGAAAGGTATTCTCGGATATACTGACACCATAATTTTGTAAAAATTTGGATATCGGAGATACCATGAATCAGATTGATCCCGAGACTTTCGCGCATCTGGTGGATCTGGCAGCTCTGGAAATGGATGCATCTGAAGCGGATTACTTACGCAAAGAGTTGAATCACCAGTTGCAAACCATTGATGAGCTGGCAGCTATTCCACTAGATGAGGATGTTGAAATTGCTGCCCACGGTGTGTCTTACCCGGTGGAGCGCAGCGCACCACTTAGATCAGATGAAATCAAATCCTACTCTGACCCTGCAGGCATTATTCATCTTGCCCCTGAAAGTGACGAGGGGTACGCTGTGGTGCCAGATATTCCCCATACTACGCTGGAATGACCTATGGAACTGACAGAATATTCTGCTTATGAGATAAATAAGTTACTGCGCAGCGGGCAGATAAGCGCAGTAGAAATTGTTAAAGCCTTTCTGGACCGTATTGAAAAGGTTGATGGTCAGCCGGGCGAATTGGGTCACGGCGAGCTCACACCTGAAGATGAAGTCCGCATCCATTCATTCATCACGTTAACCCCCGAGCGTGCGTTACTGCAGGCACAGCAGGTGGATGAAAAAATTCATGCTGGTGAAAACCCTGGAGTACTGGCGGGTGTTCCCTTTACTGTAAAAGATATCTTTTGTGTTGAGGGAGTACCTGCTACCGCTGCCTCTCGCATTCTGGCGAATTTTGTTGCACCTTACACTGCCACCCCCGTAAGCCGCATGGAAGCAGCTGGAGGGATCATGCTTGGCAAGGTCAACCTGGATGAATTTACTTATGGTTCGTCCAATGAGTCTTCTGCTTTTCAACCACATCCGCGTAACCCCTGGAATACCTCATGTGTTCCGGGAGGTTCTTCGGGTGGCAGCTCCACTTCGGTGGCAGCATATGAAGCTTGCCTTTCTTTAGGTACTGATACAGCAGGCTCCATTCGCCAACCAGCCGCATTTTGTGGTGTGGTAGGGATGAAACCAACCTATGGCAGAGTATCACGCTATGGGTTAATCGCGTTCGGTTCGTCTCTGGATTGCCCTGGTCCGATAGCTCGTAATGTACGGGATGCCGCTATGATGCTGAGCGTGATCGCTGGAGTAGATACACATGATGGTACCGCAGCGACCGTACCTGTGCCAGATTACTTATCAGGCTTGGAGGACGGGGTAAAGGGGATGCGCATAGGATTATCTCCAGACTACTTCCGTATTTCCTATCCGGATGCTACAACGGGAGAATATGTTGATCAGCCTGTACCGGCTGCGTTCGAAGAAGCTGTACGCGAAGCTGCGCAAAAATTGGCAGACATAGGCGCTGAAATCATCGAGGATGTTCCCATGCCAAATACGCGCTATGGTATTCCAACCTACTTTGTGATCAGCCGTGTTGAAGCTGCCTCCAACCTGCACCGCTATGATGGCGTCAAATATGGCTATCGTACGGGTAAACCGGTAACTGATCTGAATGACATGTATAAAAAGAGTCGGGCAGAAGGATTTGGGCTGCAACCTAAACTGCGCATCTTGATGGGAATGTATGTCAGTGCTGCACAATACAGCGCCCAGTATTACCAACGAGCGTTAAGAGTTCGCACCCTTATTCGAAGAGATTTTGAACAGGCGTTTGATCCCCAAGGAAAGTACCGACTAGACGCACTGCTGACTCCAACAACACCCACCACTGCATTTCGAATCGGTGAGGTGTATGGTGATTCGGTGTTGATGCAGTACGCTGACCAATTGACCGTGCCTGCCAATCATGCTGGTATTCCGGGAATTTCCATTCCAGCAGGGTTTGCAGCAGATGGGCTGCCTATGGGTATTCAACTGTTGGGTCCAGATTTCAGTGAAGATCGCTTGTTACGAATCGGTAGAAGTTATGAACAGGCGACCGCTGATGCTGAATGGCGAAAAGCCCGACCGAGATTGTAAAACCAGGAGCATTCTATGCCTGAATATGAAGCAATTATTGGACTTGAAACACACATTCAACTGAACACAAAAACCAAGATCTTTTGTACCTGCAAGGCAGACTCATGGTTTGATCCACCTAACACCAATATCTGCCCGGTTTGTACGGGACTTCCGGGTGTTTTGCCTGTCCTCAATCGCGAGGTGGTTGAAAAAGCAGTATTGTTGGCGACTGCCATGCATTCCGAAGTACAGGAAATTTCTTTCTTTGATCGTAAGAATTATTTCTACCCTGATCTTCCCAAGGGGTATCAAATCACGCAGTACGATCATCCCATTGGGTTGGGTGGGTGGATGGATGTGCCGATTCCGGCAATTTCTGATAAACCTGCGTATACCTGCCATGTGGTAATCACAAAAATGCACATGGAAGAGGATGCCGGGAAAACCAAGAATGCCGGAGGCAGACGGTTGATTGATTTCAATCGCTGCGGAGTTCCCTTGATCGAAATGGTGACAGAACCAGTTCTGCGAACCGCGGAAGAAGCAGCCCAATACCTCATCCGGCTGCGACAATTGCTACGCTGGTTGGGTATTTCTGAAGCGGATATGGAGAAGGGTCACCTTCGCTGTGACTCAAATGTATCCATCCGTCCAAAAGGGGCTACCTACCTAAACCCCAAGACGGAGATCAAGAATGTCAATTCGATCGATGCTGTACGCGAAGCCATCAGTAAAGAGATTGACCGTCAGATTCGCGAGGTGGAATCCGGAAACAAGATTAAAGCCTGGACACTGGAATGGGATGAAGATGCTGGTGTACTGAAGAAAATGCGCTCCAAAGAGACAGAAGCCGATTATCGTTACTTTAAAGAACCCGATCTGCTGCCTGTTCATCTGGATGAAGCTTGGAAAAAGGAAATCCTCAAAGGATTCCCGGAGCTGCCCCTTGTACGGCGAGAGAGGTTCATGTCGCAATATCAGCTTCCTGAATACGATTCGGAAATCCTGACAAGCGAGCGTGCTCTTTCAGAATACTTTGAGGCAACTGTTCAAGCGTATGGCGGAGATCCGAAAAGGGTTTCCAACTGGATGATGAATGAAATCTTGCGTATGTTGAATGACCGCAACATGACAGCTGACCAGTTGAAGCTCACTCCACAATACCTGGCAGAAATTTTGAAACTGGTAGATGCCAATACCATCAACAATTCCACTGGCAAGGGATTGATCATTAAAGTGGAAGAAACCGGGAAAGCGCCATCTAAGATTGTGGAAAGCGAAGGTCTGGCGCAGGTAAGCGATGATTCTGCCATTCGTGCGGTATGCCAGAAAATTGTAGATGCCAACCCGAATGAGGTGGCTTCTTTCAAAGGTGGCAAGGTAAGCCTGATCGGTTGGTTCGTTGGGCAGGTAATGAGAGAGATGCGCGGAAAAGCTGACCCGCAGGCAGCCAGAAGGATCTTGGAAGAACTGTTAGGATAACAATATAAGCACACAATTAATTTTTGAAGCCGGTTATCATTTTATGATAACCGGCTTTTTGGTAGCAAACGTATGTAATCGTGAAATACGAAATGAGGATTATTATTACATTTCGGATTTTATATACAGATTGCCAATAATCAATTACTGACTAAAAGTGGACACTAATGCCGGCATATTTGCGGTCCAGCCGGTCAAAATCATACTTTTTAATCCTGCTTTTTCAAATGCAAACTGCATTGCTTCTGCTACTGTATTTTGATGATCGGGTGCGAATGCCAGGAGAGAAGGTCCTGCACCAGAAAGCATTACTGCGGCAGCTCCCGCTTCTCTACCTGCGAGCATGGCTTGTTCTGCTCCAGGAATGAGGGGAAGCCTGTATGGCTGGTGAAGTCTGTCAAAAGACACTGTTCCCAACAGATCCAAATCACCTGCACGTAGTGCCTCAATGGTTAGGGCGGTTCTACTCAAGTTGGCAACTGCATCTTTGTAGTTCACCTGGAGAGGTAAAGCCGCACGGGCAGCTTTGGTCGATAAAGTGAATTCCGGACAGACGATTACCACAGGCAGCCGGGAGATTTCCACCTTTCGAAAAACTACTTTTCCTTCGTGAATGGTTAAGATGATCAATCCGCCTGACAGTGCTGCAGTGGTGTTGTCTGCATGCCCTTCAAGTTGATATGCCATTTGTAGGAGCTCTGCCTGGCTGGCATTTCCATGAAGAAGCGTGTCTGCCGCCAGCAACCCGGTCACAATGGCTGCTGCGCTGGAACCCATGCCACATCCGATAGGGATACCATTTCCTGAGTGGATGGACAAACCGGATGGCATTGCCAGGCTCTTATGCTCAACATAATGTTGGAACGCCATTGCCACCAGGTTATGCTTATCACGCGGGATCTCTTTTTCTCCCCATCCGGTCGGAATCACCGAGATATCTTTTCCGGTAAGTTCGAATGTGGTCTCCATGCAAACCGGTCCCAGATCGAGAGTGATTGCTAGGCAATCAAAACCCGGCCCGAGGTTTGCAGTTGTCGGTGCAACCCGAACTGTGATCATTCCATTCCTTCCACGATCGTTTTTTCAATTACCTTGTAATCAAAAGGCAACAGTTGGGGAGCTTTCATGCTCTTTGCGATGATATCGGGATCTTTCATACCATGACCGGTGCAGATTGCAACTACTTTTTTCCCGTGTACATCCATTTCATGATTATCCAGCCGGTGTTTTAATCCTGCTAACCCTGCGGCAGAAGCAGGTTCCACCCATACCCCACTGGCTGCCAGCATACGCTGCATAGCCAGGATTTCATCATCACTTACTGCGATGATCTTTCCTCCCGACTCTTCTGCAGCTGCCAGAGCTTCTTCTCCACGGGCAGGCTTCCCAATACGGATGGCAGTCGCAACCGTTTCTGGGTTCTCCACTGGATGACCGAGCACCAGTGGGGCAGACCCTGCTGCCTGTACACCCAGGATCTGTGGTAGTCCAGTCTGGTGAAGCTTATGATATTGCCTGAAACCCATCCAATAAGAAGTGATGTTCCCTGCATTACCCACGGGTAGGCACAACCAATCGGGAGCCTTACCCAACACATCGCAAATTTCAAAGGCGGCGGTTTTTTGTCCTTCAAGGCGATATGGGTTGAGAGAATTAACCAGCGCGATTGGATGATGTTTGCTGATCTCTACCACAATGGTTAATGCATCATCAAAAGAACCTTCAATCTGGATGACATCAGCACCATAAGCAACAGCACCAGCCAGTTTTCCGGTAGCTACTTTCCCTTTGGGGATAACCACAATGCATCGCATCCCCGCTCGGGACGCATACGCTGCAGCAGACGCAGCTGTATTTCCAGTAGATGCACAAATAACGACCTTTGCTCCTCTTCCGACCGCTTCGCCTATAGCGATCGTCATGCCTCTATCTTTGAAAGATCCAGTTGGATTCATCCCTTCAAACTTGACCCAAAGTTCGAATCCTCCTCCAAGAGCATCCGCCAGTTTTGGTACTGGGATGAGAGGTGTGTTCCCTTCTAGAAGAGTTACCTGCTGAGTATGTGCAGGAATATCCATCAAAGAGTGAAATCGATTAAATACACCGTTATAAGTCATGGTAAACCGCTTTCAATAATTTTGTGCATCATTATAACAGAGCCAGTTCAAACGAATAATTAATTTCTTTCCTTAAGACGTTTCTACTTTGTAACGAACAGATATTGGTATTGTATATTCGGAAAAAGTTTTACTCTTTCATGAATGATTGAATCTGGAATGAGACCTGTATAATAAATTAATTGGGGAACTATCATGCCATCGAAATCGTCATTGAAAAAGAGGCCTTCTATGAAAGCACATTATTCTTTATGTTCGTTATTAATCATCATGACCCTTCTTCTCAGTGCCTGTGTGCGAGAAAGGGGAACAGAAACGAGTCGGGATCAAAGTGATATTGCGACATCTGTGGCTGCGACGATAGCTGCGGCAGATACACAAGTAGCTCTGAATACTGTGGTTGCAGAACTGACACAAATTGCTCAGTATACAGCTACACCTGTACCACCCACAATAACTCCCACATTCACTCCAACGTTTACTGCGACTTCTACGAACACTCTTGTACCAACTGCAACACCTGTTCCACCAACAGCAACCGTTACTACACCTCCACTTCCATGTGACAAAATCGAATTTGTTTCGGATGTGACAATTCCAGATGGCACAACCTTAGCTCCAAATAAATCGTTTACCAAGACGTGGCGTCTGAAGAATGGTGGAAGCTGCACCTGGACTACCGGTTATTCTCTGGTATTTGTTGGTGGCAACTCGTTAGGCGCGCCAGCAATTTCCAATCTTGCAACGAGTGTCAATCCGGGTGAAATGATTGATGTGACTATTTCCATGGTTGCACCTTCTTCTGCAGGAACATATACAGGCTACTGGCAACTGCGAAATACCAGTGGAGGACTGTTTGGTTATGGTGTTAATTCAACCAGTGCATTCTGGGTTACCATCCAGGTGGTGATCGCCACTGCAACCATCAACCCGACTAACCCATTGAATTTTGCGGTCAATTATTGTTCAGCTCAATGGAGCAGTTCAACAGGAAATTTGCCATGCCCGGGCTCTGGAACTGATTTTGTGAACGGTTCTGTGGTCTACTCGACTTCTCCAAAACTTGAAGGAGGGTATCAGGAAGATGAACCATCAATTATTGTCATCCCAAGTGATGGGTCTGGAGGCATGATCACTGGAAAATACCCTGCTATTACGATCAAAGCGGGTGACGACTTTGTTGCGATGGTTGGCTGTGTAGATTCGCGGCCAAAGTGTGACGTCATGTTCCAGGTTAATTACAGTGCAGATGGTGGGGCGATCACGAATTTAGGGAGCTGGACTGAAACTTATGATGGAAGTTACACCCATATAAATGTAAATCTCGATTTTCTCGCAGGGAAGAGTGTGGTTTTCTATCTTGTTGTGCAAAACAACGGCTCTTCACTGGACGACCGGGTGTTTTGGACAAATCCTGCGATATTGAGATAAAAAAGAAAATGAGATAAAAATGATGAAATACGATTGAAATATACTGTTCGAGTCGTTATACTGATAAGACAGGTACATTATTGTGCTCTTATGTTGTTGAAAGTCAGGAGGAACATATGAAATTAAACATCCTTAAACCTGTTTCGCAATGGATTATTCGCTTCTTGTTGGTAGTGGTAATTGCCACGCTGGCACTTTTCCCAGCAACCCACATCAGCCAGGCGTATACTGTGCCAACATTCTATGTTTCTGAGGTAGTGCCAGACACATCCATCACGATTGTTACCGCAAATTTCCCTGCTAATACCGATTTTACTGTGCGAATGGGTGCCTATGGCACCCTGGGTGTTGGCGGAATTGAAGTGGCAACATTGAATTCTGGTACAGGCGGTTCATTTTCCGCTAAATTGAATATTCCTGATGCCCTGAAAGGTAGCAAGCAAATTGCTGTACGTCTTGAAAGCACGACTGGATATTACAGCTACAATTGGTTTTACAATGTAACAACAACCGGAACAGTCATTCCCGGGTATTCGGGCATCCCCACATTCAGCATTACTTCTGTAGTAGCTAATTCTAAAGTGACTGTTCAGACGAGTAACTTGCCTCCAAGTCAGGATTTCACAGTCCGAATGGGTGCCTATGGCACGTATGCAATCGGCGGGGTTGAAGTTGCCACTTTCAATTCCGGTACAGGTGGAAGCCAATCGATCACCTTTGATATTCCAGCCAGCCTGGCAGGCAGTGTACAAATTGCCATTCGTATGGATTGCGCTGCTGGATATTATGCTTATAACTGGTTCTGGAATAACACGACAACCACAACGACAACTACAACTACAACGACAGGATACAGTGGCTATCCTACCTTCTCCATCACCGATGTAGTAGCCGATTCTAAAGTAACTGTTGCTACCGCAAATCTCCCCAAGAACGAAAATTTTGTTGTTCGCATGGGTGCATATGGCTCTTATGCAGTGGGTGGGATTGAAGTAGCTACTTTCGATTCGGGTGATGGAGGCGCGAAATCGATCACCTTTGATATTCCAGCCAGCCTGGCAGGTAGTTATCGTATTGCCATTCGTATGGATAGCACCTCAGGCTCTGGTTTATATGCATATAACTGGTTCTACAACAACACAACCACTACAACCACAACTACAACAACAACTACGACAACCACCGGCTATTATGGATATCCAACCTTCAGCATTACCGCAGTTGTCAAAGATACTTCTGTCACTGTTGCTGCTGTCAATCTTCCACCCAGCCAGAATTTCTCAGTACGAATGGGGGCATATGGAACCTATGCTATCGGGGGAACTGAAGTCGCCACTTTCAATTCCGGTGCGGGAGGATCGCAATCCTTCACCTTCAGTATTCCGGCCGGCTTAGCGGGCAGCACACAAATCGCCATCCGTATGGATAGCACTTCAGGTTCTGGACTGTATGCCTATAACTGGTTCTGGAACAATACTACAAACTAAATTCTATTGCAGAATTAGACAAAAGAGCCATGGGATTTCAATTCTCATGGCTCAATATTTTTCTACGGCATGGTTGCGGAGTAAAGTTGGCTGCCAAAAGCCATCAAAATCTGCCTGCCTGGGGTGACCACAAAGGCAGTAGCTTCGCTCACTGGCAATGGATAATCATCATTGGACTGTGGGCGGATCTGTTTAATGAAAGTCAATGCCAGACTGAATTGGTACACCGAAGGACTGCTGGTATCCAAAATGTACAATGAAGGTCCCAGGGGATCGGTTGACATCATCTGTACGAAATGTGTGTCGGGCATGATGGCTGGTTCAGATTCTGCTGCACTGACCCGTTCATCATGATAAGGTGCTTTGAGATTGCATTTGGTTTTATCATCCCTTCCCAAACGATAAGTACAGGTGGACATACTGCCATCCTGATGCAACATATACACGTCATTTCCGTATGCGGTGATGGCAATCAGATCTGCTAAGACGGGTTTATCATCATCAAAAAACCAGTTGGGATTCTGATCAAAGGATTGATTATTTCCGCGGTAGGTTAGAATAGTATCTTTAGGTATATCCAGAATATAAAGGTTTGATCCGCCAAGTTCTACATCGGACAGCGAACCCCAGTTGTTATCTGGTGAAGCCAGGCTGGTTACCACAGGTTGATCTTCAGGTATGCAATACATGAGATTGCCTGTTTCATCGACTGCCAAAACCGTTGCTCCAAAGGGGCTGTTGGGAGGGAGCGCAACAATATCGATCAGGTCGCTCACCACCAGAACTCCCCTTACCCCCGAACTGCATTCAAAGTTCTCATCCATCTTGTAAGTACTGCCAGTCAATTCAAGGCGCAGTACTCTGTTTTGGGCAGCATCCAGGGCATATACTTCCGTCTGGTTTGCTACCATTCGAGTGATATTTGCTCCAGTTGTCTGCTGTACCAACAAAGGCTGGAATAGGGTACGGTAAATCCCATCCAGATTATCCAGTGTGCTTTCAATTTCAGTTCTCATCTGGCGAGATTCATCGCTTTTGCCATATTTTTCTGCCATTTCCAGCAATTCTTCTGCCCGATTCCAGGTTTCGCGTTGGATCTGAATATCAGTGGTATTCCGAGCAAGTTCCACCTGTTGGGCTGCCTGTGCCAGAAATTCTTGATGGCGTTCTGATCTTCCCAGGCGAAAATATACCGTAGCACCAATGGCAACCACGATCAAAGGAACCACAATAGCAATAAAAAGCATATTGCGGGCAGATAGGGTGTTTTCGGATGGTTCTTCTCCGGGTAGCAATTTACCAGTTATGGTGGCTGCTGTTTGATTTATTTTCCTGTTCGTTGTTCGGATCTTGATCCACCAGGTCGCCAGCTTCTGCTTCCAGGCATCATTTCTTTGTCGGTCTTTTTCTTCACTCTTGCTAACAGGTGAAGCAACACCCTTGATTGCCGGGCTGACCGGGATGGCGTCTTCCTTGATAGCTTCTGGAACAGGCTCGACACTGGGAGATGTCACTGGTCTGACCGGGCGATGTCTACTTGCCACTGTGATAACCGGTGAAACTGCCGGAATAGAAGGTTCAGGTTTTTCATCTACACCTGGTTCATTTACCTGCTCTTCTTGCACTTGTTC
Organism: Anaerolineaceae bacterium; assembly: GCA_034429195.1. Lineage (GTDB taxonomy): Bacteria > Chloroflexota > Anaerolineae > Anaerolineales > Anaerolineaceae > UBA4782. The sequence goes on along the minus strand of DAOUGQ010000007.1, from coordinate 322,107 downwards.
TGGTTTCTCCATTACAGCAGGAGAAGAGGGAGTTTTTATGTCCTCGCTTGCTTCAGGCTGCCGAATATCCGGCTTTGCAAGTGGTGTATCGATCACCGGGATTTCTTCAGCAGGTATCTCTTTGACAACAGGTTGTTCTGGTGCACTTATCCCATTGGGCAATTCTGTTGCCAATTCGGAAGGTGTTTTTTGAGAAGGCGGTTCTCCTGCTGGAATAAAACGGGTGCGAGGTTTCAACCGGTGAATTTCACCTTTACCTTCGCGTACCTGGACCAACCCGGCTTGTAAGTCAAAACCTGCCAGGCTCATCAAGCGCCGACGTAAATGATCCAAAGTTTGCTGAGCCCCATCATCAAGAGCTTCAGATGTCCAACCGGAGGGTGGTTTTGCACAAAAGAGTACCAGATCGGCATTTTGCAAAGAGCATTGAAAATATCGGATGGGAGTGACTTTGCTGACACCTAAACCACGCGTACCTGTTTCAATGTCGTAAAACTCTTCCATACCTGATTTGGTTAAGATAAAGGTATGTGTGGTGCCTGCATGCGCCAGAAAAAGGTCATTGCCCCGAAGAGCTGCCAGATTGACCACGGCCAACCGTTGTTGTTTTTCAAAGGTAGAATGTAAATTTGACTCAAGCAAGATAGTATTTAGTCTTTCAGCAGTGGCTCGCAATCCAGAGGTGATGGAACCTCGGCTGGAAAAATAGGTGTTCACCGCTTCATCCATCAGCTTCTCGTTTTCGTCTGGTGTAAATGCTTTTCCACTGAGAAGGCTGATAAGAACGAAGAACCGGTCATTGACGCGACTGCGTTCGCAACGCCTGGGAGCGCCCAGAACCAACAGGTTATTCATCTGGGTTTCTTCTTGACCATGTATAAGTTGTAGGGGGAGTACGTAGAGATCCAGCATATCGTGATTATACATCATGCAGAAAAGCCCTGTTTCCGCGAGAATGCATAAAAAACCCCGTGAAACAGGGATTCTGCTCACGGGGTTTTTAGATTTTCAAAGGTCGATTACGGCAATACGTACCACGGGTTGACAAAGCCGCCATTCAGCCTGACCTCGAAATGAAGGTGGGGACCAGTAGAGTTGCCTGTGCTGCCAGCCAGCCCGATCACCGCGCCTTGATAAACGCTTTGACCACAGCCAACATTAATTGAGTACAAGTGTGCGTACAGAGTATGATACCCATTTCCATGATCGATCATGATCATGTTGCCATACCCACCGCCAATCCAACCAGCATACACCACCACACCACTATCCGCAGCGTAGACTGGTGCTGTTTCAGGCGCTGCTATATCTATTCCTAGGTGACCCGACCAGTAATCATTGCCAGAAAGGTAATTGTTGATCGTTGGCCATATGAACGAGCCTGATCCACCAAGACCACCTCCAGACAATTCACATCCACCAGGACCATCAATCGTCTTTGAGGCACCTGCATTTGGTTTCCAGACCGTGGGGATAACCCACTGCCGGTTTTCACGCCATCCACCAGGGATCATCACATAAGTTCCGGTTTCGATCACTGGGTTAGTCATATCAAGGTTGTTTTGTGGCCAGGAAAGGATATCTGATGTATCCACAAAATAACGTGAAGCAACTGTTTCCAGGGTATCCCCATCCTGCCATTGGTAATATACCCCATCGGTAGGTGGGATCTTAAGCGTCTGCCCAACAGAAAGCATGTTGGGATTATCATCCAGAATGTCGTAATTTGCCCACAACACAGTCTCTGGTTTTAGTTTGTACTTGGTGGCGATCGAAAAAACTGAATCGCCTTTCTGAACCGTATATTCCACAATTCCGGTTCTTGAACGGTTTAGCAAGATGGTATGTGGATTGGTAGTCCTGGAAACTGATTCAAAAGTATCTGATACCGGAACGAAATCCGGCAGACCAGTAGACGGTATACTATTTTCTGGTTCACCTGCTTCAACCGTTGCCTGCGTTTCAGGAACGGGTTGAGCCAGTACTTCCTTCATTGCACCCCGGCTTAACATCAGAAAAGCCAGGTATGCCACGATCATGATCGTAATCCCCCACGATCCAGCGGTTAACCAGATCATCGTCGCCGGGCTTAACCCCTGCCCGGATTGTCTGGTTTCACCTGTGGGTTTTCCTTTCACATATCCTCCGTCAAGTTCTCCAAAAATTCCTGGTTGTTGCGTGTTTTTGACATGCGCTGCAAAATAGCTTCGGTCGCAACCGCAGGATCCATACCTGCACCCTGGGGTGCCTGACCGACCATTTGCAGGTACATACGACGCATTAACCAGGCACGTTGCAAAATATCTGGTCCAAGCAACAAGTCTTCACGGCGTGTTGAAGAGCGCTCGATATCGATAGCCGGGAAAATGCGTCTTTCCTGCAATTTGCGTGAAAGGTGCAGCTCCATGTTGCCGGTTCCTTTAAACTCTTCATATACCACATCATCCAACCGTGATCCAGTATCTACCAGTGCGGTCGCAATGATGGTCAGTGACCCACCTTCTTCCAGGTTACGGGCTGCACCAAAGAACCGTTTAGGCGGGTACAGTGCCGATGGATCCATACCACCTGATAGCGTGCGACCTGATGGATTCACGACCAGGTTGTAGGCGCGAGCCAGGCGGGTCAATGAGTCCATTAAGATTACCACATCTCTACCAATTTCTACCAGACGTTTAGCACGCTCTAATGTGATCTCTGCAGTACGCACATGGGCAGTTACAGGCTCGTCAAATGTTGATGCAACTACTTCAGCATCCACCGAGCGATCCATATCGGTGACCTCTTCAGGACGTTCACCAATTAATGCGATGATGAGATGGACTTCTGGGTTTTTAGTTGAGATGGAATTAGCAAGCTGCTTGAGAATGGTGGTTTTACCAGCTTTAGGGGGAGATACGATCATGCCACGCTGCCCGCGACCGATAGGTGCAATGAGATTGATCAAGCGAGAGGAAAGAATCGTGCGGTCGGTCTCAAGATCGAATCGTTTATCAGGGAAGATTGGTGTCAGGTTTTCAAATGTGGTTCTACCCATAGCTTCCTCGGGGGTTAACCCATTGACAGATTCAACCTTAAGCAATCCATAATGCCGTTCTGTTTCTCGAGGTGGGCGAACATGCCCGATCACCAGATCGCCGCTGCGTAATTCATACCTTCGTAACTGAGCCTGCGAGACATAAACATCATCTGGGCCAATCTGGTAGTTTGTGCGTAAAAAGCCGATGCCTTCATTCATTATTTCCAAAACACCACCGCGAACCTCAAGACCTTCTTTTTCTGCTTCGTACTGCCGGATTTTGATCAAGAGGTTTTCTTTCTTTAAGCGGTTGGCGTTGGGAATTCCCAACTCTGTTGCTGCAGCGCGCAACTGTTGTAAAGGCGAATTTTCCATTTCAATAATTTTCATAGTTTCATAATCTCACAATTTGGGATGAATTCATATTTATTTCGAACCATGCCGCCCTAGATCTGGTTCGGTTCATGCGCTTTGGATATTAACATGTTTTTCGGGAAGAATATTTCAAGGCGTCAATAGACACCATTCATTAAATGCTTTCTACGGATAATCTAAAGTTCAATTATTATGGGATAAAAAAATTATAGCATGGATTAAATGGAATCGCAAGCGAAATAATCTGTAAAAAATCTATTTATTCACTGTGAAATAGTAGTATAGTTATTGCATCAATTTCTTTCATTACAAAAAACCGCAGGTGGGACGTTATTGTTAAGCACATTCTTAGTTTAATGAATAAAAATTTCTGACAATTTTGTTGCTTAACCTGCAACATCAAAGGGATATTATTTGTTTATTGCAACAATATTTTAATCAACTTCTTCTTTAACACGGATACAAGACACACCATTACGCATCTATTAGAGAGGATTTATGAATCCTTCCGAAAGGAAATCAGACCGGTTATCAGAAATTGAGCAAATGCTTTTAGCTCATCCTGAGGGGTTGAGTCAGGCTGACATTGCAAGAAGATTGAACGTACACCGTTCGACCATCAACCGGTACATTCCAAACCTGCCTGGCCATATCTATATCGATGATCTTGACCAGAAAAAATGGAAGGTTGACCGGCAGGCATACCTGGTGAATGTGCGTTTTACCCTTGATGAGGCTATGGCGGTTCACCTGGCTACTCGTTTATTGGCAACCCGCATGGATAAACAGAATCCACATGCGGCTTCAGCATTGCGTAAACTGGGTAGCGCATTAGAGAGGCTTGCTCCACGGATTAGCCTGCACCTGCAGCAATCTGCTGACGCGATGGATGACCCCACCCGGGGGCAGGACCCCAACTTTTTGCGATCATTGGAAATGATCACGCAAGCATGGTCGCTTCAATGTCATGTTCATCTATGGTATCGCCCTGAAAATGGCGAGCTAAAAGAATATGATTTTACGCCATATTTTATTGAACCGTATGCGATCGGGCAGTCCATTCACACAATAGGCTGGTCCAGTCCGCCGGATGCGTTACATACGTTCAAGGTAGAGCGGATTGAACGGATTGAGATGACAAAAGAACCCTATGAGATTCCCGAATCATTCAATCCTGAAGAATTATTGAAAGACGCCTGGGGGATCTGGTATACCGATAAAGACCCAATTGAAGTGATATTAAAATTTCAGCAGCGGGTGGCACGAAGGGTGAGGGAAACGCGCTGGCATCGTTCAGAGCAGGTTGTCGAACTGGAAGACGGCAGCTTGCTATGGCGAGCCTGGATCGCTGAACCACAGGAAATGCTCCCCTGGATCCGGGGTTGGGGTGCGGATGTGGAAGTACTCGAACCCGACAACGTGCGGCTGGGACTGATCGAAGAAGTAAAGAAACTGGCGGAGAGGTATGGGATATGAATGAACAAGATTTTCAGCTAATTGCGCATTTTCGTAAAAATGATAAAACACCTCAAGCTCTATTGGAACATCTGAAAGGTGTTTCTCAATGGTCGGGGCAATTCGCCGATAAAGTGGGTATGAAAGAAACAGGTGAATTCCTTGGCTTGCTTCATGATTTTGGCAAAGCAAGCCAATTATTCCAGAATTACCTTCTCTCAGGAGAAAAGCAAATACAACCGGATGATCCCAGATATATTGATCCAGAACAAATGAGAGGAAGGATTGATCATTCCACTGCTGGAGCCCAAATCATCTTTGACAGGTTATGGAAGAAAGGTTCAAAAGAAAAAATATGCGCCCAGGTGATGGCTTTATGCATAGCTTCACACCATTCCGGGTTGATAGACTGTATTTCACCAGAGGGTGAAAATAATTTTCAAAGACGAATGGATAGGACAGAAGAATACACTCACAAGATGGAAGCAGCCAGTAAATTGGAAAATTTAGAAACAGACCTTGAGAGATACCTTTCGCAAGAAGTTATTGATCAAGTTTTTAAAAGGTTTAAAGACCTTTGTGCTGCAAATAAAGATTCTCAGGAAACTGCCATCTTTAAAGTTGGTTTACTAATCCGGTTCTTATTAAGTTGCCTGATAGATGCAGATCGTATTGACACTGCAGATTTTGAAACACCAGGTAATTCTGAAATCCGAAATTATGGACAATACCACCCGTGGGAAACCTTAATCGAACGATTGAACACCAAAATCGCAGAATTCGATAGGAAAGCCAACAAAAACGAGGTGGATGCTATACGGGCGCAGGTATCTCAAGCCTGTTTTACTTTTGCTTCGAAGCCTAAAGGGATTTATCAGCTTACCGTACCTACTGGTGGGGGGAAGACACTGGCAAGTTTGCGTTTTGCTCTTCATCATGCTGCAAAGCATGGCATGGAAAGAGTTTTTTACATCGTTCCATACACATCCATCATTGACCAGAATGCTGACGAGATCAGAAAGATCTTGGAAGATAAGGACGAAAAGGGGAAGTATCTGGATAAGGTTGTTCTGGAGCATCATTCCAATCTAACACCCGAGGAGGAAACATACCGACAAAGCATCCTGGCACAGAATTGGGACGCACCGATTGTGCTGACAACCCAGGTTCAATTTCTTGAAGCTCTATTTGGGGCAAGGACCAGAGGCGCCAGGCGGATGCATCAACTGGCTAACTCAGTCATTATTTTGGATGAGGTGCAGACGTTGCCCATTAACACGATTTATATGTTGAATAGCGCTTTACGTTTTCTTGTCGAAACCTGCGGTGCCACGGTCGTTCTCTGCACTGCAACACAACCACCTCTTGATAAGCTTGATTCTGCTTACCATTCACTGACTATTCAGGCCGACCAACGGATTATCCAGAATGAAAAAGAACTTTACAAGAAGTTAAAACGGGTAGAGGTTTTTGACAATCGTAAAGTCGGTGGATGGAATGATGAAGAAGTAGCTAGCCTGGCAGAACAACAACTTAAGTGTAAAGGAAGTGTATTGGTCGTTGTTAATACAAAAAAATCTGCTCGCTCATTGTACCAAACCATTGAAAACAGGAAAATGGAAGATCTGAACCTCTACCATCTGAGTACTAATATGTGTCCAGCGCATCGCTTGAATGTATTAAATGAAGTTAAAGAAAAACTTTCTAAACAGCAGCGCGTAATTTGCATCAGTACGCAGCTTATTGAAGCAGGCGTGGATATTGATTTTGGCGCAGTAATCCGTTATCTGGCAGGATTAGATTCAATCGCTCAATCTGCAGGGAGATGTAACCGGAATGGAATGCAGGCAGGGTTTGGAAATGTTTTAATCATAAATCCAATAGAACAAAACATCGAAAGATTGCAACCTATTGTAATTGGTTCACAACAAGCAGAGCGCGTTTTAGATGATTTTATAAATGAACCAGGCCTTTTTGAAAATGATCTGATCGGGCTTGATGCGATGGCGGCATATTACCAATACTATTATCACGTCCGTAGGGGAGAAATGCGATACAAAGTAAGTGTTAATTCACCTATGGGCAGGGATGATGATTTAGTCAATGTCCTTTCGCAGAATACTCTTTCTGTAAAAAAATACAAAGCCATTTATGAAACCGCCCCCGATATTTGTTTTCCACAGGCATTTCAAAGTGCGGCTGAATCCTTCCGTGTGATTGATTCTCCGACACGTGGTGTAGTGGTTTACTATGGAAGAGAAGGGGAAGATATTGTGAATGAATTATGCAGTACATCTGAGCTTGATAAGCAGTACCGATTACTCCGGCGAGCACAAAAATATTCTGTTAACCTTTTCCCTTATGTATTTCAAAAGCTTGTGGATTCAGGTGCTATCTCTGAAGTTCAGAAAGGTGCAGGTATTTTCTATCTCAAGAAAAATTGTTACGATGAAAAATTTGGATTAAATACTGAGAATGCAAATGATGTGACATGTGAGTTTTCTTAAGGAGGTCTCAATGCAAAATAAGAATATTGTGGAATTCAAAGTGTGGGGAAAGTATGCGTTGTTTACCGACCCCATAACAAAGATAGGAGGTGAGAAGTATTCATATCAGATTCCCACATATGAAGCACTGAAAGGGATTCTGAGTTCGGTCTACTGGAAGCCAACGATCATCTGGGTGATTGACAAGGTCAGGGTGATGAAACCCATCAAAACGCAATCTCGCAGTATCAGACCGATTAAATATCATACCAATAGCAATGATCTCTCAATCTATACCTATCTTTCTGATGTTGAATATCAGGTTCAGGCACATTTTATCTGGAATTGTCAAAGGAAAGATATGGCTGCAGACCAAAACGAGAATAAACATTACTTTGTTGCTAAACGCATGATAGAGAGGGGAGGACGGAGAGACATTTTTCTTGGTACACGCGAATGTCAGGGTTATGTTGAGCCCTGCGTTTTCGGAGAAGGTATAGGTTTTTATGACAATTATCCAGATGAGCTGTCCTTTGGGCTGATGTTTCATGGTTTTGATTATCCAGACGAGGTGAAGGATGGTGAGTTTTGGGCTCGCTTTTGGCACCCAAAAATGATCAAAGGGGTAGTTGAATTTCCACCTCCAGAGGATAAATCCATCACACGTAATTTTGTGAGGATGATGAAAGCGAAGCCAATTCTTTCCAGCGGACTTGAGGAAAAAGGTCTTCTCGAAGGATATAAGGAAGGAGTGGTGTAAGATGAGTTGGCTCCAGAACCTATATCAAACCTATGAGAATTGCCAGGATAGTATTGGTTATTCGGGGAAAGAAAAACAAAGACCTTTACTACCTATATGCCATATTACTACGCAGGCTCATATCGAAATTGTAATAGATCACAAGGGTAACTTCAGACGGGCAAGCGTGATTACTGAGAAAGCCAACTCGACTACAATTATTCCCTGTACTGAAGGTTCAGGCAGCAGAAGTGGAAGTCGTCCAGAAAATCACCCTCTTTGCGATAAGCTTCAGTATGTAGCAGGAGATTTTACCAATCATGGCGGCAAGGTGACGTCTGGTTTTTCTCCAGAGCAACCCTATAATGATTACATTGAAATACTTTCTATGTGGTGCATGTCACCATACGCTCATCCAAAAGCACAAGCTGTCTTGAATTATGTTAAGAAAAAAGCATTGATCGAAGACCTGATTGCAAACCAGATTCTTTATGTTGGAAAAGATGGAAAATTCTTAAATAAAGGAGAAGTAAGTAGAGACAAAAATCAGAAGGATATTTTTTCTGTTGTTGATCCCCAGGAAAACGCATTTGTCCGTTGGATTGTTGAAGAACCTGGCATTTCTGAGAGCAGAGTGTGGATGGATCCAACATTATGGAAAAGTTGGATAGATTTTTATCTTAAGAATAGGAATGATAAATCTCTCTGTTATGCTACAGGAGAATATCAGATTATCTCTAAAAACCATCCCAAATACATTCGCAGAGAAGGCGATGGGGCAAAAATCATTTCTGCCAATGATTCAAACGGTTATACTTTTCGAGGACGTTTCATTAGTGATGAACAAGCCTGCAAGGTTGGCCTTGAGGTTTCTCAAAAAGCTCATTATGTGCTTTCTTGGTTAATTAGCCGACAAGGATATGTAAAAGGAGATCTTGCTATTGTTGCCTGGGCGTTATCAGGCGCTCCAGTCCCACAGCCTACCGATGATCCGATCACACTGTTATTTGGCGATATTCCTTCTGATGAGGATTTTCAATCCTATACGGCGCAAGAAACTGCTGTGCAACTGAAGAACAGAATTGCTGGGTATGGCAGGAAAATGGATATAAGAGAAAAGATCACTGTCATAGCATTGGATTCAGCAACGCCAGGTCGCATGTCCATTACCTACTATAACGAACTATCAGGACCAGATTTTCTGAAAAGAATTGAAACCTGGCACGCAACATGTGCATGGCTACATCGTTATCGAGAAGTTCAGGATAGTGAAAGTGGTAAAAGACAGATCGTTCCATTCATTGGTGCACCTGCCCCAACTGACATCGCAGAAGCTGCCTATGGAATTCGCGTGGATGATAAGCTCCGAAAAGCTACGATTTCCCGCCTGCTTCCTTGTATTGTGGATGGTCTGCCCATCCCCCGTGATCTTGTTGAATCAACAGTCCGAAGAGCATCGAACCGAATTGGATTGAATAACTGGGATTGGGAAAAAACACTCAGTATAGCCTGTGCTTTGTTTAAAAAATATAAAGAAAGAAAGGAGAGTTTTAACATGCCATTGGATGAAACCAGAAATTCTCGTGACTACCTCTATGGAAGGCTTCTTGCTATTGCGGATATTCTTGAAGAAAGGGCACTTTATAAAAATGAACAAAAACGTGCCACCAATGCTGCACGGTATATGCAACAGTTCTCTCAGAGTCCTTTCCGCACCTGGAAACAGATCCATGATTCACTTGCGCCTTCCATTCTTCGATTAGGGGGTGCTCATTATTACAAAAACCTGATCGCTCAAGTTGAAAGCTTATTCGATCCAGCTGACTTCATCAGCAATAAAGCTCTTACTGGAGAATACCTCCTTGGGTATTACTGCCAGCGACAGAAGCTGACTGAGAAGAAAGATAATTTATTATCTGAAGAGCACGAAAATAACCATGAAAATTTGGAATAACAAAAAATTCGAATAGAAAGGGAATGAACATAATGACTACTCTAACGAATAAAATAGATTTTGCAGTGATCATTTCAGTAAAACATGCCAATCCCAATGGTGATCCGTTGAATGGCAACCGCCCCCGGTATGACTACGATGGAAATGGTGAAATTTCTGATGTTGCTTTAAAGCGAAAAATTCGAAACCGGCTGATGGATATGAAGAAAGCTATCTTTGTTCAATCCGATGATAAGAGGGTAGATGATTATCCAAGCCTTCGTTCCCGCGCAGAAGGAGTTTTAAGCGCTGAGCAGAGAAAATATGAAAACACATTTCGTACTGCAGCCTGTGCAACATGGGTAGATGTGCGCGCTTTTGGACAGGTTTTTGCATTCAGCGGAGGAGCGGGCAATGCTTCTGGTGTTTCTATCGGTATTCGTGGTCCTGTTTCGCTTCACCCCGCATTTTCAGTGGTTCCAGTACTCGATCGTGTTTCCAGTATTCAGATCACCAAGAGCGTAAGCGGTGAAGGCGATGGCACGAAAAAGGCTTCGGACACGATGGGGATGAAGCATCGTGTAGACCATGGGGTATATGTATTTTATGGTAGCATGAATCCACACCTTGCTTCGAACACGGGCTTCTCTGATGAAGATGCAGAAGATATCAAGGAAGCGTTGAAAACCCTGTTCCGTAATGATGCTTCATCGGCACGCCCAGAAGGTAGCATGGAAGTTAACAAACTATATTGGTGGAAACATAATAATCCAAATGGACAGTATTCCTCAGCTAAAGTACACCGGCTATTGCAGATCGCTGTCAAGCCTGGTATTGATGAGCCCAAAGGTATAGAAGATTACGATATAGTTCTGAATACATTACCAGGTCTTGCATGTGAAGTGATCGATGGCGAATAAAACTCTTTTGGATGAATAGATCCGAATACTCTTCTGAAGAACTCTTGCAACTTTCTGGCATCCAGCATTTTGCGTTCTGCAGACGGCAATGGGCGCTTATCCATGTAGAAGACCAGTGGAAGGAAAACGTCCTGACTGTAGAAGGAAAACAGATGCACGAACGGGCTGATGATCCCTACTTCTCTGAAGTAAGAGATGGGGTGATCATCACCCGTTCCATGCCGATCGCCTCGTATAAATTGGGTTTGATCGGCAGGTGTGATGTCGTCGAATTCATCCCCTCACCAGAGGGAGTGCAGCTACCTCATCGTAAAGGCATGTATTTACCCGTTCCAGTGGAATATAAACATGGTAAACCAAAATGGGATGAATGCGATGAGGTACAACTCTGTGCTCAGGTCATCTGCCTTGAAGAGATGCTCGCCGTGAACATCTCTTCGGCATACCTCTATTACTTCGAAATCCGTCGCCGTGAAGAAATACTCATGACAGATATGTTAAGAACACTGGTGAAAAAGTACGCCCTGGAAATGCACTCCTATTATGAAAAAGGATACACTCCACAGGTAAAACCCTCCAAAGCGTGTAAATCCTGTTCAATCAACGATATCTGCCTGCCTAAGCTGCAGGAAAATGTCATCCCTGCCACAAAATATATCCAAATGTACTTGGATGAAAGCTGATGAAAAAACTCCTCAATGTTCTGTATGTAACTTTCCCAGACGCTTATCTTTCACTTGAGGGGGAAACCATTGTTATAAAAAAGGAGGAAAATGTAACCGTTCGGCTTCCTTTACACAATCTGGAAAATATAGTTTGCTTTGGATACCAGGGTGCCAGTCCGGCTCTGATGGGCATCTGTGCAGAAAGAAACATTGGGTTGTGCTTTTTAACCCCTCATGGCAGGTTCCTGGCACGTGTTTCAGGAAAGGTGAAAGGGAATGTGCTGCTTAGAAAAACCCAGTATGCATATTCGGAATGCAGAGAAAAGAGCATTCTAATCTCATCCTCTTTCTTGATGGGCAAACTATACAATTGCCGAAAAGTGCTTGACCGTGCTGTGCGTGACCATGCCATGCTGCTGGATGCAGATTCATTAAAAAGTATTTCCCAAAAATTAAAAGAGTCAATGAAAGTACTACCCGAATGCCATTCGCAGGAAGAGTTGATGGGAGTTGAAGGCAGCGCTGCCAAATTGTATTTTGGTGTCTTTGATCAAATGATCCTGCAACAAAAGGATGCCTTCTATTTCAAAGAACGCAATCGACGCCCGCCGCTGGATAATGTCAATGCACTGCTGTCATTCCTGTACACGATTCTGACCAATGAAACATCATCAGCGCTCGAGACTGTTGGGTTGGATCCCTATGTTGGATTCTTGCATCAGGATAGACCAGGGCGTCCCTCACTTTCTCTTGATCTGATAGAAGAATTGCGCCCAGTATTCGTAGATCGGCTGGCTCTATCTCTGATCAATCGCAAACAAATATCAGGTTCTGGCTTTACAACAAAAGAAAGTGGTGGGGTCATCATGGACGATGACACCAGAAAACTGGTATTAAATGCCTGGCAAGAGAGGAAGAACGAAGAAATAGAGCATCCTTTTCTTAAAGAACGGATAAAATTTGGCTTGATCCCTTATGTTCAGGCGCTTCTGCTATCTCGTTATCTGCGCGGTGACCTGGATGCATACCCGCCATTCTTTTGGAGCTAGGGAGGAAGTATGATGGTTCTAATCACATACGATGTGAATACTGAAACGAAAGAGGGGAAAAAGCGGTTGCACAAAGTGGCAAAAGAGTGTCAGAATTATGGGCAGCGCGTGCAAAATTCGGTGTTTGAGTGTATTATTGATCCTACACAATTACTGGTGATCCAGAGCAAGTTAACAAAGATTATTGATGTAGAAAAAGATAGCCTGCGGTTCTATTTTCTCGGTGATGAATGGCGAAAACGTGTAGAACATATCGGAGCAAAACCGGGGATAGACCTGGAGGGGACTCTGGTGGTGTAGGTGCGAACCCCAAGTGAACAGAGAATTACCGGGAGGTTCGCAGGAAAAAGAGACAAAAACCTAGTTCAAAAAGATAAAACTATTAGGAAAAAGGAGAATATAGAGAACAATTAATTACATAACCCCCAAATATAGGGGTATAGGAAAGGAAGTGCCCATATAGTGCAGTCGCTCCCCGTTCGGGAGCGTGGATTGAAATGCTCGTGTGGGATGCCCTTGAGCACTCTCGATGTCGCTCCCCGTTCGGGAGCGTGGATTGAAATGCTCGTGTGGGATGCCCTTGAGCACTCTCGATACCGTCGCTCCCCGTTCGGGAGCGTGGATTGAAATAGCTATTTCCGCCTGCGTCATACCCACCGAGTACAGTCGCTCCCCGTTCGGGAGCGTGGATTGAAATACCCCTGACAGCCTGGTACTGTGGACGTGGCGCAGTCGCTCCCCGTTCGGGAGCGTGGATTGAAATGCCACATCCACTCGTAACCGTGCATCACGCGAGTGTCGCTCCCCGTTCGGGAGCGTGGATTGAAATAAATAAAGTTTGTCCACCTGGCACGCTGCAAGGTCGCTCCCCGTTCGGGAGCGTGGATTGAAATCTGAAAGCGATCATCGTACCGGCTCGCTCAACGTCGCTCCCCGTTCGGGAGCGTGGATTGAAATATCAGTGGTACCCACAAAGAATTCCGCGTGTAGTCGCTCCCCGTTCGGGAGCGTGGATTGAAATCTCCTTCCAACATTCTGTGCAGAGGGTTGTTGCCGTCGCTCCCCGTTCGGGAGCGTGGATTGAAATAACCCACGGGATTCGGAGTATTTGACTGGCAGGGTCGCTCCCCGTTCGGGAGCGTGGATTGAAATCTCACTGGTCATCAGACCAGGGATATCTTTTACTTGTCGCTCCCCGTTCGGGAGCGTGGATTGAAATGCCAGGATTTCTAACCACCGCCGAGGTTGCGGGTCGCTCCCCGTTCGGGAGCGTGGATTGAAATTCATCCTCGGTGAAACCACGATCCTCGCTTACTGGTCGCTCCCCGTTCGGGAGCGTGGATTGAAATATCGAATCGTTTGTTGTTGCGCTTGTGCCGATATGTCGCTCCCCGTTCGGGAGCGTGGATTGAAATAGCGTAGCGTCATCCAATGTAACCAAAGTTGGTGTCGCTCCCCGTTCGGGAGCGTGGATTGAAATCCATACTCCCGCACCATCTGACTGGCAGCAGAACGTCGCTCCCCGTTCGGGAGCGTGGATTGAAATAGATCATAGATCGAGTCAGGCATTACTCACCTTGTCGCTCCCCGTTCGGGAGCGTGGATTGAAATAGCTTTGTCGGTCGCAGCCATAGCCGATAACGGGGTCGCTCCCCGTTCGGGAGCGTGGATTGAAATCAACAGCCTCCGGTTTAACTCGATCAACATATCGGTCGCTCCCCGTTCGGGAGCGTGGATTGAAATACGCAAACCCAGGAATACTCCGTCGTAACCCTGAGTCGCTCCCCGTTCGGGAGCGTGGATTGAAATTCCAGCAACATCTGTGTCAGTGCCAGATTTCGATCGTCGCTCCCCGTTCGGGAGCGTGGATTGAAATCGCGCTGTACGCTCGTAAATGCATCACGTCTTCAAGTCGCTCCCCGTTCGGGAGCGTGGATTGAAATGAGCAGAGATCAACAGAACTGCAGCGTATCATGGTCGCTCCCCGTTCGGGAGCGTGGATTGAAATATACAAAGTTGCGTAGTCGTACGTGAAATTGTCATGTCGCTCCCCGTTCGGGAGCGTGGATTGAAATCCATAAATCCTAACAGTCCGCCATCCAACCCCCAGTCGCTCCCCGTTCGGGAGCGTGGATTGAAATCTCCACCGCCTCGTCAAACGTGTTGGCGCATATCGTCGCTCCCCGTTCGGGAGCGTGGATTGAAATATCAGCCTGGACACCTTGCGAAGCCCTTGACAGCGTCGCTCCCCGTTCGGGAGCGTGGATTGAAATCTGTCATTCAGCTCCTGTAATTTCGTGTTTTATGGTCGCTCCCCGTTCGGGAGCGTGGATTGAAATCTGTTGCCGTACAGGGGTACTTTTTGGGGTGGTGTCGCTCCCCGTTCGGGAGCGTGGATTGAAATCCAGCGGTACTGCTGCGGTAGGTGGGATGTTCACGTCGCTCCCCGTTCGGGAGCGTGGATTGAAATAATCTTACAAACAGTAAGGTCTAACCCGCACGCTGTCGCTCCCCGTTCGGGAGCGTGGATTGAAATATTTGCTTATCCCTATCGCACCCAGCACAGCAGCAAGTCGCTCCCCGTTCGGGAGCGTGGATTGAAATAGCTGCCCTCACTGCAATAGTAGCAACATCATGTCGCTCCCCGTTCGGGAGCGTGGATTGAAATATCAGCTCCAGTGCCAACAAAGACACTCGTAATGTGTCGCTCCCCGTTCGGGAGCGTGGATTGAAATTCTGGTGACATTACCGCTATTTCGGAACTATACAGTCGCTCCCCGTTCGGGAGCGTGGATTGAAATTCTTCCGCTCTGCGTGCCAGTGCGTCTGCATAAGCCGTCGCTCCCCGTTCGGGAGCGTGGATTGAAATGTCACCGTATATCTCACTACATTCAGGACATAGTGTCGCTCCCCGTTCGGGAGCGTGGATTGAAATGTTCCCCCCGACCTGTTGATCGAGCTAAACGGTGTCGCTCCCCGTTCGGGAGCGTGGATTGAAATACGACTGACGATGTTACCAGCGGGCGAGCAATTGAAGTCGCTCCCCGTTCGGGAGCGTGGATTGAAATATCATCAGACCAAACCGCAGGAATGTCTGGAATAGTCGCTCCCCGTTCGGGAGCGTGGATTGAAATTCACGTTTCTCCTTACGCTAGCCTCCCCAAGGGAGTCGCTCCCCGTTCGGGAGCGTGGATTGAAATGTGATGCGCTTGTCAAACAGGACGAAGAAGCGAGTCGCTCCCCGTTCGGGAGCGTGGATTGAAATACAGGGCAGCCCGTTGCAGTGGGCGAGCGAAGCAGTCGCTCCCCGTTCGGGAGCGTGGATTGAAATCCTCCGCACTAATGTTAATCTCAGCGTCCCGTGTCGCTCCCCGTTCGGGAGCGTGGATTGAAATATTGCATGTTAACGTCAATATCTGAAGGTAACATGTCGCTCCCCGTTCGGGAGCGTGGATTGAAATTGCACAACCGTCCCAGTGTGATCCGTTGCCACCGTGTCGCTCCCCGTTCGGGAGCGTGGATTGAAATTATCGTTATAACAGCTACAGGAGCTGAATGACAGGTCGCTCCCCGTTCGGGAGCGTGGATTGAAATGCCAATGTGTTTGACTCTACCCAAATTGTCTGTTGTCGCTCCCCGTTCGGGAGCGTGGATTGAAATAGGGTCAAGGACTATCACTGTGCCAGGTGCATCCGTCGCTCCCCGTTCGGGAGCGTGGATTGAAATAATAAATAGTAAAACGTCACTATCTGTTAAAAGTGTCGCTCCCCGTTCGGGAGCGTGGATTGAAATTGGTTTATCCTCAGTAGAGGTATCTACCTGGTCAGTCGCTCCCCGTTCGGGAGCGTGGATTGAAATCTACCTGCAAGAAACTCCATCTCACGCTGACTAGTCGCTCCCCGTTCGGGAGCGTGGATTGAAATAGATCCTCGATCTTGCGTGACGGGTACGCTGCCATGTCGCTCCCCGTTCGGGAGCGTGGATTGAAATATCCCAATCGCCATCGGTAATGGGATCCGCGAATGTCGCTCCCCGTTCGGGAGCGTGGATTGAAATTCTCTGCCTGGTTTGCATTCGCCGGGTTGGTTGGGGTCGCTCCCCGTTCGGGAGCGTGGATTGAAATGTCTACCCGAAGAAGGGGCAAGTAGAAGCTCCCGGTCGCTCCCCGTTCGGGAGCGTGGATTGAAATCACTTGGCACGCTGCAAGCTGTGCCATTGCTGCGGTCGCTCCCCGTTCGGGAGCGTGGATTGAAATCAACGTATATGCTGACCAGTCATATCCATCTACAGTCGCTCCCCGTTCGGGAGCGTGGATTGAAATCTCCTGTTTCAGCGCGCCCACCGCTCATCATCTCGTCGCTCCCCGTTCGGGAGCGTGGATTGAAATGGCTTGATACCATTCTCGCCAATATAGACAACGTGGTCGCTCCCCGTTCGGGAGCGTGGATTGAAATTTGCTGATTATTGGGACAAGCCAGAGGACAAGACGTCGCTCCCCGTTCGGGAGCGTGGATTGAAATGGGCTGCTTGTCAAACCATGCTTGCCCTGACCCTGTCGCTCCCCGTTCGGGAGCGTGGATTGAAATTTTCGATTGGATCGATGAGGGGCGATCAATTCCGTCGCTCCCCGTTCGGGAGCGTGGATTGAAATAAGGCTACTATAACGGAGATGTTGCCGACTTCGTGTCGCTCCCCGTTCGGGAGCGTGGATTGAAATCCCTCGTCCACATTGCGCCTGGCGCTTCGTCCACGTCGCTCCCCGTTCGGGAGCGTGGATTGAAATGTAGAGCATTACACGCCCTGCGTGAATGTCCCAGGTCGCTCCCCGTTCGGGAGCGTGGATTGAAATCGGATGATGCCGAAGAGATTATCAATGCAACCTGGTCGCTCCCCGTTCGGGAGCGTGGATTGAAATCCTCCCGGCAGGCGCGGACGCAAAGAACCTTGAAAGTCGCTCCCCGTTCGGGAGCGTGGATTGAAATACGGATCAATACCACCAGCAGTGCAACAGATCATGGTCGCTCCCCGTTCGGGAGCGTGGATTGAAATGCTCATGGGCGGGCTGGTAGGGCAGTCCGAAAGCGTCGCTCCCCGTTCGGGAGCGTGGATTGAAATGAGGTTGACATTAACTAGAAGGTAATGCTTAACTTGTCGCTCCCCGTTCGGGAGCGTGGATTGAAATTGGTTGGCGTGCCCGGGACAGGAAAAAGCCTATCGTCGCTCCCCGTTCGGGAGCGTGGATTGAAATGTAGCCTAGCAGGTCGTAAATATCTCTAGGACATGGTCGCTCCCCGTTCGGGAGCGTGGATTGAAATACAAAGCCTGATCAAGGCATTAGAGGACTTAGGTCGCTCCCCGTTCGGGAGCGTGGATTGAAATTCATAATCTCCGGCATAAAACGGCGGATAAACGAGTCGCTCCCCGTTCGGGAGCGTGGATTGAAATTCCGCGTCGTAAGCCAATGCACCATCACGCGGTCGCTCCCCGTTCGGGAGCGTGGATTGAAATGTGGATCAGACAGCCGGAGCCGACACCGTCAAGGTCGCTCCCCGTTCGGGAGCGTGGATTGAAATATCTCGTATAGTAACTGTTTATACGCGTCCATACGGTCGCTCCCCGTTCGGGAGCGTGGATTGAAATCCAGGATGGGAAGCAGGCAACCTTGCCCTTGTATGTCGCTCCCCGTTCGGGAGCGTGGATTGAAATTCATCTGCCCGTATACCTCATCGCTACGAGCAGGTCGCTCCCCGTTCGGGAGCGTGGATTGAAATCTTAGCTCGTTTGAATAACTTGGCTGCGTGCTGTGGTCGCTCCCCGTTCGGGAGCGTGGATTGAAATGCCTGGGACGGTAACAGCTATAAGGCGCTCATATGTCGCTCCCCGTTCGGGAGCGTGGATTGAAATGAGCGAGAAAAGATGGACAAGCTGACCCAGCGCTAGTCGCTCCCCGTTCGGGAGCGTGGATTGAAATGCAAATAGTACGCGAAACCGGAGCAATCCGGTCACGTCGCTCCCCGTTCGGGAGCGTGGATTGAAATTGGCGCAGAGATTGAAAAGGTCGTAAAGAGCGCGAGTCGCTCCCCGTTCGGGAGCGTGGATTGAAATGATGGTATCGCGCTCATCTTCCCAGCACGTCATGGTCGCTCCCCGTTCGGGAGCGTGGATTGAAATGCACTCATATCCGCCATGCCCTTGATGCGCTGGAGTCGCTCCCCGTTCGGGAGCGTGGATTGAAATGAAAGCCTCAATGAGGCTGTAAAATCAGCTAAAGCGTCGCTCCCCGTTCGGGAGCGTGGATTGAAATATCTCTATGAATAAAATTGCAACCTTTTTCGTTGGTCGCTCCCCGTTCGGGAGCGTGGATTGAAATAAATTTGCCCCCTTTCCATGCCTCCCATTTCGCGTCGCTCCCCGTTCGGGAGCGTGGATTGAAATGCACACTCCTCGCAACTGTCCCGATGCTTCCTGTGTCGCTCCCCGTTCGGGAGCGTGGATTGAAATGATGCAACAGACGTAACTTGGACTGCCCTCGCTGGTCGCTCCCCGTTCGGGAGCGTGGATTGAAATTCTGTTTGCCCTGATAGTAGTCTCGCGATCCTGCGTCGCTCCCCGTTCGGGAGCGTGGATTGAAATTCTGCAATTGCGGAGATAGGTTCCGCTCGTGTCGTCGCTCCCCGTTCGGGAGCGTGGATTGAAATGTCACAGTTGCAATGCGTAATTATTTCACGTGCTGTCGCTCCCCGTTCGGGAGCGTGGATTGAAATGCTCCGTCTCAACAGGCAGTGGTGCCACTGTTCCGGTCGCTCCCCGTTCGGGAGCGTGGATTGAAATTTGTAAAAGACCTTCGCCTTGATAGGTTCTTCAAGTCGCTCCCCGTTCGGGAGCGTGGATTGAAATTTCAATCTTTGGTTCTACGCCAACCTCACGGTTGGTGTCGCTCCCCGTTCGGGAGCGTGGATTGAAATGAACCCCCGTCTCCGCGTGCGGAATGCTTCCGTTGTCGCTCCCCGTTCGGGAGCGTGGATTGAAATGCGGAAATATTGCTGAGGGACAGTCATTTGATACAGTCGCTCCCCGTTCGGGAGCGTGGATTGAAATTTCCTTGTAATCCTCCAATACTTTCAGGCGCGTGGTCGCTCCCCGTTCGGGAGCGTGGATTGAAATGGATTGTAGTGGAAAGTTGACATGAATAATTTGTCGCTCCCCGTTCGGGAGCGTGGATTGAAATCCTTTATAGTCCAGTGGATATACCCGTCCTTCTGTCGCTCCCCGTTCGGGAGCGTGGATTGAAATTCTTTCGGACGATGGATTGCCGATCAAAAGAAACGTCGCTCCCCGTTCGGGAGCGTGGATTGAAATATTGATCTCCAGAATGTCCGGCTCGATGTCGCTCGTCGCTCCCCGTTCGGGAGCGTGGATTGAAATTCTAATCTTCGCTGCACAGTAGACTGGTTCACGCGTCGCTCCCCGTTCGGGAGCGTGGATTGAAATATATACCAAGCTAACGGTACTGGGATCACCCACGTCGCTCCCCGTTCGGGAGCGTGGATTGAAATGAGAAAACTCAGCCATGCATCCACCTGTCGCTGTGTCGCTCCCCGTTCGGGAGCGTGGATTGAAATTTGATACCGCTGCACTCACAGCGAGCGGAATTGCAGTCGCTCCCCGTTCGGGAGCGTGGATTGAAATAAGAACCAATAGGAATTACCAGTTAATCGCCAGTAGTCGCTCCCCGTTCGGGAGCGTGGATTGAAATCCGTAGCCGCAAAATCCCACCGTCTTACCGCGACGTCGCTCCCCGTTCGGGAGCGTGGATTGAAATCACGAGGGGTATAGGTCATGCCATTTTCCGCTGGGTCGCTCCCCGTTCGGGAGCGTGGATTGAAATATCGGTTATCAGCAGTATTTACCGTTGGGGGCGCTGTCGCTCCCCGTTCGGGAGCGTGGATTGAAATGCTAACGCAGCGGCATCTGTACCATTGAACGTAGTCGCTCCCCGTTCGGGAGCGTGGATTGAAATCAATTATCCACTGGTGATGCTTGTTTGTGTGCACGTCGCTCCCCGTTCGGGAGCGTGGATTGAAATGTTTTATTCCTTTCCGTTACTGTTTTCGTCTAGAGTCGCTCCCCGTTCGGGAGCGTGGATTGAAATCTCGCGTCGCAATCCCATAAATGACCCAGTAAACGTCGCTCCCCGTTCGGGAGCGTGGATTGAAATATCAGTGTACCGGGTTTCACAATGGGCGATCTGGTCGCTCCCCGTTCGGGAGCGTGGATTGAAATGAGCACGGGAAGATTGTGGAGGTGACGCAATGATCGTCGCTCCCCGTTCGGGAGCGTGGATTGAAATTCATCCTGATAGATACATGATCCGCTACTCATTGTCGCTCCCCGTTCGGGAGCGTGGATTGAAATACTTTACCCAAATTGTCTGTTCTTCAAATTGCACCCGTCGCTCCCCGTTCGGGAGCGTGGATTGAAATCCCAGCATGATATTCAGCGGGTCCACGCCAAAGCGTCGCTCCCCGTTCGGGAGCGTGGATTGAAATGTACTTGCACTTGCCCTCAAATTCCAAATAGCCGTCGTCGCTCCCCGTTCGGGAGCGTGGATTGAAATAGCATGGTTGTAAAACGCAAGGTATACCAATATCGTCGCTCCCCGTTCGGGAGCGTGGATTGAAATTGAAAATGTTGTGACGGAATTTGTTACAGCCAGGTCGCTCCCCGTTCGGGAGCGTGGATTGAAATGAGTACCAGGCTACAAGCAGGCTTATGGTGATGGGTCGCTCCCCGTTCGGGAGCGTGGATTGAAATGCCAATCAATTTGATTTTAGCGATGCAGGGGCAAGTCGCTCCCCGTTCGGGAGCGTGGATTGAAATGAGTACCAGGCTACAAGCAGGCTTATGGTGATGGGTCGCTCCCCGTTCGGGAGCGTGGATTGAAATCTGTTTCCTCTTTTACACCATACCCCAACACCTGTCGCTCCCCGTTCGGGAGCGTGGATTGAAATGAAATCATGACTATATATTATCACGGATGATACAGTCGCTCCCCGTTCGGGAGCGTGGATTGAAATCATAATAGCCCATCTTTGGAGCACCAAGCTCACGTCGCTCCCCGTTCGGGAGCGTGGATTGAAATGGTCTGATGATGAATGGTGGTTGCCTGAAACACTGTCGCTCCCCGTTCGGGAGCGTGGATTGAAATTTGAATATCACAAACAAAAAGTGATGTCCGCCAGTCGCTCCCCGTTCGGGAGCGTGGATTGAAATAACCTTCTGGATGGTCTACGGCGAAGGCAGACAAGTCGCTCCCCGTTCGGGAGCGTGGATTGAAATGAGACTGGTATGCGTCAAATATCCTGCGTGCCAAGTCGCTCCCCGTTCGGGAGCGTGGATTGAAATGGTGGGGCAATGGGGAACCAGATCATGCCTGGCGTCGCTCCCCGTTCGGGAGCGTGGATTGAAATTGTTGGACAAGGCAAGCGAATATGCAAAGCGGGTGGTCGCTCCCCGTTCGGGAGCGTGGATTGAAATTGGGATATGACTCTGGACGATGTAACCCCACTGGTCGCTCCCCGTTCGGGAGCGTGGATTGAAATACCCGAGACCAATTAGTCAAACGACTTACTGAGGTCGCTCCCCGTTCGGGAGCGTGGATTGAAATACCAATGGCATTGATTACAACAGAGCCTATGACGTCGCTCCCCGTTCGGGAGCGTGGATTGAAATATCAAAAATCAGAAGAATTACAACGATTGATGGGGTCGCTCCCCGTTCGGGAGCGTGGATTGAAATGTCTTGCTCCTGAAAATCACAGGCTGGTGCATCTGGTCGCTCCCCGTTCGGGAGCGTGGATTGAAATACCATACCCCAACACCTTCAGCATGTGCAGCATCGTCGCTCCCCGTTCGGGAGCGTGGATTGAAATGCAGCAGGCACAACTCCGACAGCGTTAAACTAGTCGCTCCCCGTTCGGGAGCGTGGATTGAAATGCGGAAGGGAACAGCGAAAACAGAATTAGCAGCATGTCGCTCCCCGTTCGGGAGCGTGGATTGAAATAAACTGGATAGTAATTGGATTACAAGTATCAACACCGTCGCTCCCCGTTCGGGAGCGTGGATTGAAATGCCATCATTGTCCGGTGTGCCGATCGTAATGATGGTCGCTCCCCGTTCGGGAGCGTGGATTGAAATGATCAAAAATCAGAAGAATTACAACGATTGATGGGGTCGCTCCCCGTTCGGGAGCGTGGATTGAAATCGGCTCCGGTTGATATAGTGACTTTACTGGGATGGTCGCTCCCCGTTCGGGAGCGTGGATTGAAATCGCAGTAAGGATATAAAATGGCTGCAACGACTGATGTCGCTCCCCGTTCGGGAGCGTGGATTGAAATTCTGATTGTATTTTTTTGTACAGCCTTCGGCAAGTCGCTCCCCGTTCGGGAGCGTGGATTGAAATATCGGTCAATCCCATAATTCCTTTAGCTGTCAAAGTCGCTCCCCGTTCGGGAGCGTGGATTGAAATGGTATATTTGCCATCATTGTCCGGTGAGCTGCCCGTCGCTCCCCGTTCGGGAGCGTGGATTGAAATTGCGGGAAGGCGGAGATTCAAACGGTGTGCTTTGGTCGCTCCCCGTTCGGGAGCGTGGATTGAAATGCTATACCATCCTTGTGATTGATTCCCTCAGCCATGTCGCTCCCCGTTCGGGAGCGTGGATTGAAATTTTGAGCTTGAGTTCGACCTGGCGAAATTTCGGGTCGCTCCCCGTTCGGGAGCGTGGATTGAAATAAGGTTTCCCTACATAGGCGGAAAATCTGGCGTTGTCGCTCCCCGTTCGGGAGCGTGGATTGAAATCCGCTGAGATAAGTATAGATGATAGCTCTAATGGTCGCTCCCCGTTCGGGAGCGTGGATTGAAATGTTCTTCTATCGCCAGCCGTATCAATCCCACCAGGTCGCTCCCCGTTCGGGAGCGTGGATTGAAATAGAAAACCAAATACCCCAGCGTGCAGATATGTGACGTCGCTCCCCGTTCGGGAGCGTGGATTGAAATCCGATAAAACCAAAAAAGGAGCTTAAAATGTCAGCGTCGCTCCCCGTTCGGGAGCGTGGATTGAAATTCAATGTTATCTATAATTAATGATTTACCAGTGGTCGCTCCCCGTTCGGGAGCGTGGATTGAAATATGATCAAGTAAATCCTAACCGTCCGGGGAGCTGTCGCTCCCCGTTCGGGAGCGTGGATTGAAATAAATTTTACTGTCCGGATATTGTCCACTTGCAAAGTCGCTCCCCGTTCGGGAGCGTGGATTGAAATATTCCTTGACCGTCGCGAAACTGGTTGGCTTGGATGTCGCTCCCCGTTCGGGAGCGTGGATTGAAATGGGCGCAAATTGAAATTGAAAGGCAGAAGGCGAGGTCGCTCCCCGTTCGGGAGCGTGGATTGAAATCTGTATAGACTTCACAATATTCTGTTGCCATGATCCGATAATATACCAATAACTTTTTCCACTCTGGTAATTCTTCCTAACGGTCGGCTATGCCTTTGAAGTCCATGATGTTCCTCGTAGTATAAATGTTCTATCTTGCATGATTTTTTTACCGACTCGTCGAGTCGGTAAAATAAATGGTTTATATGGGTTGTGTTTCTAATCCCTGATCATCCTTCTTTTTTTTTGACTCATTTTCAAAGGTCAGGTTTTCGACCCACTCACACAACTGCGCCTGCTGGTTGTCTGTCAGTTTGTGCCAGTTCGTAGCTATTTTGAGTAATTGCTTATCTTTCGGAATCCTCGGTGGCACATCCAGAATATTATAGATTTCAGGTCCAAGTTTACCGGCAATGCTATCAACGTTGTTCCCCAAAGGTAAACGCTGTCCAGACATCCACGTGGAAAGGCTTGTTGGTGGAACCCCCATCCAGGCAGCAAAACTGTTCTGGGATGGTACACGGCGGGTTCGCCTCAATTCTCGCTCTATGTACATCATGAACCCGTCTCGCAAGAACGCTGAACACTTTTGTGCTTTCTCCTTGTCTACAACTATCATTTCAACAATCCTCCTTTCTATCATCAAATGTTTATAATCGTTACTTTGTTGCAACAATCATACTATGCTGTAAGTGGTATTCTGTTTGCGCTGGAAAGTCAATAAAACGTTATTAAGTAAATATAATAAAGTTATAGGAAAATAATATAACAAAATACTAATAGTTATTGCCATTTGACAACGTACATACTATAAGAGTATAAACATACAAGGATTGTTTATACCTACCAAATATTTACGGAGGCACTATGGATGATTTGTGTCGTGATGTGCTTACCCTGCTACGTCAGGTCGCTCCCCGTTCGGGAGCGTGTATTGAAATAAACCTAAAATCAGCCTATACAAGAGCCAATCTCGTCGCTCTCCTGTTTGACACTCTCGAGCAGAATCCATGCCTATCCCTATCATCAGCAAATGCGAACCTGAGCTAGTAGATCAACACCCTCACATTCCAATGCAAACTGAGTCATACGTTCAGCGATGCACAGCATTCCCCTTAGTCGTTAATTCAGATGGACAAAAGGGCTTAGGGTACTTGTGTTGTGTATGAATGCTGGCTGGTAAACTCAATCCAGTTCATGATCACATCCAGAGCCAGCTCCAGATTGCCTACCTGACAGTGGTTCTGAGCTTGTTCGGCTCGGGTGAACAATCTTGCGGTCAGAGAACGCACATTCTTAAGGGCCTCGATTTGTCGGTAAAACTGATCCAACGGTATTCCAAAATCCTCGCTGCCGGCTAAAAGCAGCACATCTTGCTTGATCAAGGGAAAGAAATCATCAGGATAAGATGTTTGAAGGCTGTGTAGATATTCATAAGGTGTCTTCGCGCCCAATATATACATGGATTGACGAATGCCCCAATCAACGACCATACTCTTTTTCATCGCCTGTCCGATCAGGGCATTGATGATGGATGCTGCTCGCAAATGGAAGAGAAATTTCAAGAGAACGCGTTCGGCTGGTTCAAGTTTTCCAATCCAGATATCGAAGCCGTTAAACAGGATATCCCAGGCAATAGCGCGCTTAATTCGGGGCTCATATGCAGCAGCCTTCAGAACCATGTAACCTCCCATCGAGATTCCAATCGCCGTAACATCATCCAGTTCGAAATAATCCAGGATTGCCTTAACGGGTTTTTGCCACTCGGCTGTTAATGGTACTTGCTGCTCTATTAACACTCTACCTTGCCCTGGACCTTCAAAAACAACGATATCATATCCCCTTTCGACCATGACCATTAAGCAGGGAAAAAATTCTTCAATGTAGCTATCAGAACCGCCAAAAATAACAATGGTCCCCCTCGGCTGGTTGGCTGTAAAGCGGTAAGCGTACAGGGAAATCTTCCTGGAATCCTGTTCGTAAGGGATCGTGAAGCGATCGCTGTCTTTAATTCCCCAATATTCCAGGGCAAGCTGTAGAAATTTATTGCGGGTTGGAATTTTCCGTGGGTCGTCCGACCTCATGAAAAATTCGGCTGAGCGGTAATAGTAAGCAGCATGGAGCTTACGACCTTGACTCAGTACTTTATCCCCAAGAGTCAGGAATGATTGAATGTAGGATGGGTAATCCGTAAGCTGAGATGCGATTTCGCGGAAGTCATCCAACGCCTGGCTGCCCAGATAGTTGATCCAGCGGTTCATTTGGAAATTCACCCCATAATCGGGATGTAAATCATCATAGTAACCATAGTGGAATTTGAAGGGGGGCTTTTGCTTTTCCATTGTTTGTAAAGACATAGCAGTATCTCCTTCTCAAGTTAAGTCTCGTACAAATGATCCATTGGGTGGGAAGTCAAAATCGAACAATTTAATTGTAAAACATTCGATTTTCATGTCAATCAGTTGCTAGAATTACATTTCTCACCTTTTATAGTAAAGATTTCAATGTGTAACATGTATTGCATTTTGGTGAACATAAATTATTTCGGTAGGGTAATACCCTGGACGTTTCGCCTTGAGAGGATTGGCACTTTAGCCTGGTCTTGTCAAGCTGTTTGCTTGCTATAAGCAATGTTTTATATCCGGCAAGAATGAATTGGTTCATTGGCCCAAAGAAGTGATCCTCTGGACCTTCTATCTACCAATGTGTAGATTAAAATTTTTCACATGAAATTTCTCGCTGATTGCAGAATACCCCTTCAACCTTACCCAGAAATACGAGAGGTGCTCCAACTCATTGCTGGTGAAATTGCTGTGGTATTTAAAGAAAATCTCGTCGCATTTATACCTGGTTGGCTCACTAGCAACAGGAGATTTTAATCTTGACAGTGATATCGATTTTTTGTTGTGACAAACACCGAATTGAGAGTAACCGCCATGAAACCCCTCGAAGATATCCAGGTAAAAATTCATGCTATGGATTGTTATCCTGCACAACTCAGTTTTGCAAATTTCAAATTTGGTCAGCCCTCATTGTTTTGACTTTTTGCCGTATGTTGCAAACACTTTACACAGGGACAATGCAATCAAAAAGGGCTGGATCGAGATGGGCTGAACAATTTCTAGACCCAAAATCGATAAAATTAATTGAACAGGCATGGAATGAATGGGAAGGTGTTCGATTTATGGTAAAAATACATCAGAGAGCAGAACAAATACTGCTTGATGGAACTCTGGAATTCATAAACTATGCAGATTCACAAATTGATAATGTGAAAGGATAAATAGGTTAAGAATCTTCTGCTAAAAGCATCGGTTGATAATCCAGCCAGCAGATAACGCAAACCCTTGAGTAGCTGAAAATCTCTTAATAATTTGGATGAAGCGCAATGATAAATCAGCAGAAATTTCCGATTATTGAAACCGCACGATTAAAACTAAGAAGACCTTTGCAGAAAGATGCAATTGCGTTGCTGGAAGCCACTCAAGATGAAGCCGTTATGAAGTATTATGGGATGGCACCGTTTGTGAACAAAGTTGAAGCTCTGGCGGAAATTAACTGGTTCAATAAGATATATTCCCAGGCAGAAGGGATTCGGTGGGTTATTACTGAGAAGGGTGTAGGAAATTACATCGGAGATATTGGTTTCCACAATTACGTAAAAGCCCATTCCAGATCCGAAATTGGTTTCAAATTGACAAAAGTATTTTGGAATAAAGGGATCATGACAGAAGCTTTGGAGCAAGTTCTAGAATATGGATTTATGGTGATGCAACTCAATCGTATCGAGGCAGTAGTTGATCCAGAAAATGCTGCATGTTTATGCCTGCTAAAAAAAGCAGGGTTTGTAGAAGAAGGAATCTTGAGAGAATACGAACATGAAGAGAAAGGGTATGTTGATGTGGTAATGCTATCTTTGCTCAAAAAAGATCGCCAGGTGTCGTTCTAAAAGTATAATTGTCGCACCATTCAACAACGGCTAATATCCACCTTGCTCCCCGCTGCGCTCGTTGCTAACAGGTCATACCCACCATCAAGTAGACGCGCTGTTTATATTTGGAATATGATAAAAAGAAATGTCATTTTTTACTTGGTATTATGCCTGTTTGTTTTAAATTCGTGCAAAGGCATCGATAATCCCGATCCTCGAGAATATACAATGAAAAATCCTGTGCTGCTGCAAATTCCTGTTCACGCTTTTTTTATTTGCCCGAATACCCCTGGCAGCAAAATTCCAAGCCATGGGATTGATAAATACGGCGTTGAATACGCGATCGACTTTGTGATCGTGGATGATAACGCAAAATCCCAAAAGCCCTACCGATCCAGCTTCTTCACATATATGACGAAGGGATTGCCTCTCTCAGATTTTTATGGATACGGGATCGATATCTATTCCCCAGTAAAAGGTGTTGTTGTTCAAGTTGTTGATGGCATTGATGAGCGAAACCCGGTGAATGTTTTCGACGATCTTCGTTATGCGGCTGAAATAACACGATCGTATAAGGATAATTTAGTCGACCCAAAATACTTGTTGGGAAATAGTGTCATCATAAAAACCGATAATCTGGAATATATCGTAATAGCCCACCTGCAAAAGAATTCTATCATGGTAAAACCAGGGCAAAGCGTTGATAGTTCAATGGTGATCGGCAAACTGGGGCATTCTGGCAACTCCACGATGCCACATCTTCACCTTCAAGCAATGGATGATTTGGACTTCAGAAAAGCAAAAGGATTGCCAATCATTTTTTCACAGTATTCCGTTATAGAAAATGGAAATACAGTCGAAATTCACGATTCCATTCCCTCAAAAGATCAGATCATGTTTTTTACACAATAGCTTTAGTTTCATCCGCTTTCACATAGGAGCTGGTGAATTCTCTTCATCCCATGGATTCTATTCGATTGAGAAAGCCTGCCCTAATTGCTAAATTTGATTCTGAAAATGGATCAAAAGCGATTGTTTATACAAGTTTAGTAGAAAATCTACCTCTTAAGAATGAACTACCAGATGGAAAAATAAAGGTAAAAAGCGTTACAATTTAAATTAAGAAACGAGCCATTGAGGTTTATGAAAGGAGAGCATTCATATGCCTTTTAATGAAAAATCTCGTCTTGATCCCTCTCAGGTTCAGGATCGCCGTGGTCGAAGTGTTGGACGGACAGTGGCATTTGGTGGTGGCGGTTTGGGGCTGATCATTCTCTTGGTTGCATTGCTCCTTGGAGTAAATCCGAACAATCTATCAGAACTCGTGACAACTGAATTACCGGCATCCAATCAAACCGAAAGCGAAATCAATGATCTTCAGACAGAATGTCAGACAGGTGCCGATGCCAACACTAGAGAAGATTGCCGTATCGTAGGCTATGTTAACAGTATCCAAGATTATTGGTCTACGGAATTTGCCAACCATGATGTGCAATATACACAGGCGCAAACAGTGCTGTTCAGTGGAGCAACTGAGGCAGCATGTGGTTATGCTTCTGCAGCATCTGGACCTTTTTATTGCCAGCGTGACCAGATGGTCTATCTTGACCTCTCTTTCTTCGAAGAGCTGAAATCTCGTTTTGGAGCAGAAGGAGGCCCATTCGCGGAAGCATACGTGCTGGCTCACGAATACGGGCATCATATTCAAAACCTTCTCGGTATACTCGAACAGACCAGTGGGAATTCAACGGGACCGCAAAGCATGTCGGTGTTCATCGAGCTTCAGGCAGACTGCCTGGCTGGTGTCTGGGCATACCACGCAGCTGAAACCGGATACCTGACTGCGCCCACAAACGAGGAAATCGCTCAAAGCCTGGATGCCGCAGCAGCAGTGGGTGATGACCGAATTCAACGAGAGACACAGGGTTATATCTCTCCCGAGTCATGGACGCATGGATCATCCGAACAGCGCCAGGCAGCCTTTATGGATGGCATACAATCTGGAGATGTCAATTCCTGTGACACTCCCGGTTGGACAGAATAAACGGTTTCCATTTGTTGTCTGGATAATCTGTGACCAGCAACGACTGAGTCATCGTTGCCGAGCTGCTGGAGGCGGGTAGCGATGTCAATTATCAAGACCCCTGGGGGATGGCATCATTACATGCCGCTTTGAAAGAAGGACATGAAGAGGTGGTGGCTTTGTTACTGGAGTATGGTGCCGATGTCAATCTTCAGACCACGGGAGGCTGTTACAGCGGCTTCTCACCACTGCACACAGCAATCTATTTTGGCAAGATTGGGTTGGCTACCATTGAACAATTATTAAAACTGGGGACAGATGTGAATGCCACCGACCAGGAAGGTTGAACACCCCTGCAAATGGCATCCCAAAAAGAACTGACGGAGATAGTGGACTTGTTGACCAGGTACGGGGCAAAGGAATGAAAAGCAAAGGGGGATTTTAATCAGGGAGATTTGCAGGATATTTAGTATATAATTTTATTCAAGAGTGGGGTGTGCTTAAGGGTTGGAAAAGAAAAGTATTTGTTATTGCTAAAAAGAATATTTTGAAGATTAACACATAGCAAATCATATTTAGGCTAATAGTAAATGGGGTGGTTGATGTATGCAAAAATATCAAAGGTGCAAGAAAATGTTAGAAGGTCCCGATTTCACGCAGAAAACAAAGGACATATTGGCAAAGCGTGCAGGACAGACATGCTCCAATCCTGAATGTAGAATGTCTACGAGCTTTGCACATTCGGAAGACGATAAAGCTATTAACCTAGGCGAAGCTGCTCATATTAAGGCAGCCAGAAAAGGTCAAGCAAGATATGATCCTGATATGACAGATGCTCAAAGAAGGCATATCTCAAATGGAATATGGCTTTGTAAAAATTGTGCTAGGGAAATAGATTTGGACGTACGAAAATATACAGTTGATTTACTTCACACTTGGAAAAAAGAACACGAAGAATTCATTTCTAGACGCAAATCAGGAGAAGTTCCTATCAGAGAAGTTATGGTTTCAGATGGCGGTTTTGGAAGCATCATTCAAAATGCTGGTAGTGGGATAGGACTTGACGTAACAATTGATCATAAGGAATCAGGAGAGAAAATAACGGTTGTGGGTGAAGGTGTTGGAGAGATTATTACAAATACAGGTTCAGGTATTGGTAAAAGAATAAGCAAAGTTGGAGAAGGTACAGCATCTGAAACGAATGTGAAAATCACTAGGTCAGTCTCAATGGCGGCTGGTTTAATATCCTCATGTATATTTATAAATTGTCAAAAATGTGGAATGAGCTTTGTGGCGCAAAAAGTAATTCAGGGTTTTGCAGGAGAAAGTGTGCCAAAAGTTCGGGTAAACTGTCCGCATTGTAAAGAACCTAATTGGGTATGATGCTAAACAAAAATGCCCCCCAATTTGGGTATCTCTTCATTACAGATTCTTGTGCATTTTCAAACATTTCCTGTTCCGGAAAAAACGATTTGAAATAGTTCTGCTTTCAAGGCGAGTCTACAACCATATATCAATGAATAGCTTTATTCGATAATCCATATTCTACAAATCAGATATATACCTAGGGAAAGAAAGAAATGCCAGAAATAAGTAAAGATGCGTCCATTTTGATTGCGATTAGTTGGCAAGCATTAAAACGAGCAAAAATGGATAATCACCTTACAGAAATTTCAGACTGTATTGTTGCCTTAGTTTTTGCTGGTTTTTTTATCGAAGCAAATTTAACCCAAATTATTGAAACGCTTGGAAAAGAACAAGAAATGAATAATTTCTTAAAGAAGAAGCACCCTGGTTTACAAGATAAAATGGCTTGGTTTTACAATTCCTACTTTGCCCAAACAAAATTAACTTCCAGAAAAGGAATTGAAGAATGGTACAAGATACTTCCAATTGAATTTCCTGGATTTGATGAGCTAGTCATTTTTTGCAATGATATTTCACATGGAATAATCAATCCATCAATTGCTAATTATGAAGATGCTGAACATCTTTGTGTATTTGCTAAAAAATCGTAGATAAACTAATCAATATCGCAGAACAGGCTACTGGTCAAACTATACCAAGAAACACAACATATAATGAGGCTATTTCCTAACGAGAAAAATTTTGTCATAAAAAAGGTTAAGCAAGTAATACTTCATTATCGTGGAATTCTACTTCAATGTATATTAATTTCTGTTCTTTAATTGTTTGGCAGATCATTATGCCAGACCGTACTTCATAACCCAAACTATAAGGTTGCAAAACCTAAATAAGCAATCTTAGGACAATAATCATGGATCATGTGGTTTATGTGGATGTAAATGCAAAAGAATTGGATTTACTTTCCGGGAAGAAAACGATGATCATTCGGGGCGCGGCGGGTCGAAAGATGCCCTGTGGCAGGGTTAACGAAAATGATGTGCTCTACTTCATCAACAACAATTCCGAAGGGATGATACGAACCTCTGCAAAAGTAAAAAGGGTATTCAACTCAGAAAGATTAAAAGAAGATGAGTCTAACCAGTTAATTGATCGTAATAAAGACAGACTCCAGTTAACCAAAAAGCAATATGACAGGTGGGCTGGTAATCGTTATCTGGTGTTGATCGAAATAAGTGATGCGCAAACCGTGGAACCATTTCGAATTGACAAGAGTGATTATGGGAATATGGATGACTGACTGCCAGTGGAACAAATCGAGAAAGTAAAAATTCAAAAGTAGAAAATATTTTGTAAACACTTCTATAAAATGGATAAAACTTATTATAACTCTACAGAAATCTCAACCATTTCCAAACACTACTTCTCTTTTTACCTATATCTACTACTGGTATCTTGCCTGTAAAGAATCAATGCGGCCATCCCAAAACAGGTAGACTGGGTGTTTCTATTAAATTGCATTGGGTGATATGTTTGATGATAGGAAGTGAAGAGTTATAAAAAATATGTAATGAAAGGGGGAGTAGTAATACGAAAATTCGTTGCGATAAGCAACATAATACGATATTCTTGCAAACCTATATCCATCCGGTCTACAGTACGTAAACGGGTATAGTCATAGACTGTACCGCTGAACCAATCTCTTATATATCTCAGGGTATGAAAGAAGGTTTTATGAGAGTAGTTCTGCACGTTATTGATATGCAAACAGGATGATTTGATGGAGACATACCACGCTATGATACTAAAGGTGTTGTCCAGCGGGTAAATGAGATCGCCAGGGTAGTACATGCCGCCGGGGTGGTATCGTCATATTCATCCAGCATGAAAATGCAGGCAGGCTTACACCAGGATCAGAAGGCTGGCAAATTCTGCCGTCTCTTGAACGAATGGATATAGATTTGTTGTTCTGCTACCAGGCTTGCGATTCTTTCTACAAAACCAAGTTGCCTGATCTTCTCGAACATCATGGTTTGAAAACGTGCATCATTACGGGCTGTGCAACTAATTTTAATGCAGACACCGCCATCCATGTTGCTGCCAGTAAAAACTACGAAGTGATGGTTGTAAAAGACGGGCACACAGCCTGGGATAGGTTGCCCCTGGATGCACAATCCATCATCACTCACCACAACTGGATGTGGAAAACCTGATCCTTCCAAGCAACAGTAAAGGTTTTATCAACATCAAGCGTTAAAGATTGGTTGCACTCGGTATCTTGAACATGAATACGGCCGATCTATACCTTCTAATATATGTATAATGAAAATGAATTGATATGCGTTCTACTGTAATAAAAACGAAGATGCTTATAGAGGTACAAGATTATGGGTACGAAAAAAGATTTATCACCAGAACAACGTGAAGACCTGCTTAAAACATTAAAAAAACGTTTTGAGAAAAACACGAACCGCCATGAAACGATCGAATGGGCAAAAGTACAGCTAAAGCTGGAAGCAAATCCTGAAAAACTATGGTCGCTCAGTGAGATGGAAAGAACCGGCGGCGAACCGGATGTTGTGGGGTATGACAATGAGACAGGTGAATACATTTTCTTCGATTGCTCAGCAGAAAGCCCTGCAGGTCGCAGAAATATTTGTTATGACCGTGAAGCGCTAGAATCGAGGAAAGAGTTCAAACCTGGCGATAACGCAATCGATATGGCAAATGATATGGGTATTGAGCTATTAAACGAAGAACAATATCGAGAGCTGCAAAGCCTTGGCAAGTTTGATACGAAAACATCCAGCTGGTTGAAAACACCGCCAGAAATAAGAAAACTTGGTGGAGCCATCTTCGGCGATCGTCGTTACGATCATGTATTTGTGTATCATAACGGTGCATCCTCTTACTATGCTGTAAGGGGTTTTCGTGGCTTGCTCAGGATATAAAATTCTCGATAACCGCAATAAGCGAAAATCAACTTATACGGTTACTGAAGTAATTAACACGGCACAGGAGCGGAGTGCTGGTATCGGGCATTTCATGAATTAAGGTTTGCTGATGATGAATAAATACCTTCCATCCAGGGTTCTATCATGATCATCACATTCTGCCAGCCTGTTGTTATAAAGAAACTGATTGTTCTCACTTTCAAATTCCTCTTTTAATTCAACGAGAGCTTCCTTTTTCTTGATCCAATGAGCACGATTTTCTTCGTATAAACGAATACCCTTAAAAGGAATCTTTTTGTGGATCAAGTATTGCCCTATGATTGTCTCAGAAGGCTCTGTTTTTGATTCATCCAGACCTTCAATCCCTTTTCCTTCATCTGAAAAAATTGCGATCTTCCCTTTTTCTTTTAACTGTGTAAGAAGTTTTGGGATCATCCTGGTAAAATCATCCACAAAATAATGAGTGTCAATCAATAAAATGGCATCAAACAATTCATTCCCAAAATCAAGATTCTCCATATCACCTGTGATGAATTGAAGATCTGGGTTTTTCAAACCAAATCGATCATTTGCCCTTTGAATAGCTATTGAAGATATGTCCAATCCCACAAGGTGGCATTGCAGCTTTTTTTGAATGTAGGCTGATATATAACCCGGACCACATCCTAAATCCAATACGCAACATGTTTCATCCAGATTTAACGATTCAAGCATCAACTCGATCTGATGTACATCAGCCATGCCATGTTGGCACAGGTTTATTCCGTAAACCCGCTCACAAAATACAGCATGAGCATGACTTTTTTCTGCTCTATCATAAAATTCATCGTAGAATTCGGCGATCGTCATTTTATCTCTTTACTAATGTTTTTGTCTAAATACTCATCTAGCTGTTAATTCGGTGTAATTTTGTTATACTGTAAACTCACAACGATAATTGCTGCTGTTGGTAGAATCCAATTATTTTCACTATATGCTCGATCTAGATTTGTTAGTGCCAATATTCAGCCCGTTGCCATTGTAGCACAGCATAGATGCTTTGGGGTTTCACATAAGTGAATTGTTATCTTCCGATCTTATGGGGTTAACCAAGTAAAAAATATCGTTACCAAACGACATGCCAGTTCTTTTGAAAATAAAATTCTTTTGCTAGCAATCATATTGATTGAGCTTTTACGTAACAATTTATTTCTTCAGGAGGATTTTCATCAATGATCGTTGAGCTTGACTCTTCTCAATATGCCAGAATCCTTCCCTTGCTTGATGCTGAATATTTAAATTACGCTACCGTAATAAAGTCAGTGATCGAGTGTAATACTCGGGGAAGGATCTTTGCTGACGATCCAATAAACCCAAAAACAGCATTAGTCTGGGCTATTAATTGCCTGTTCTATTTTGTTGGAGATGGTAAAAATAGGGATTTCAACGGGTCACTTTTGCAACTCTTCAGGGATACCCTGGCGCCAATGAACCTGGAGCAAGGTTGTACTACATTTATTGGAGCTATCATAAATGACAGCGGTTTTTCCAATGCCTTATCTGAAATATTAAAAGACGAAAAATTTGCAACAGGATACCGGCAAGATTTCATTTTCAATGAAAAGTTGTATAGAGAAGAAAAAAATCCTCTCGACAGGAATGGAGGAAAAATAGAGATCAAGAAGATCGAAAATCGAGCAGATCAGTTCGCAGAGATAGAAGAATTATCAGAATGTATTCTTGAGTTCTGGCTAACCCTCGATGACTTTATGAAGAAAGGGATTGGTTTTTATCTTGTAAAAGATAAGCAAATAATCAGTAGTTGTTTCTCCTGTGCAGTTACAGGAACTGATCATGAGATCGTTATTGAAACCTATCAAAAAGAAGAAAGAAATAAAGGATATGGAAGGCTAGTCGCACAGGCATTCATCGATGAGTGTTTGCAAAATGGCTTAACACCCCATTGGGGAACTGATGATGAAAATATTCCTTCCAAAAAACTTGCAATGCATCTTTCGTTTCAGCCTGCCCAAAAATTTCAATATTATGAATTTCGATTTACAGATATAAAGAATTCGATATGAAAAGAGGATATATAATCTTTGAGATTATTCATGATACTGACAGAAAGATATTTCTTACGGTTTCAATGGAGTTAATATGATAAAAAAAGCAATTGATGATCTTGTTGATAATATCGCTCGTGCCGAACCAGTAAAAGCAATAGGTTTAACCAGTAATCCAATTCCACAAAAAAGTTCTGAAGGAGATATTGATCTATTTGTCTATTGTTCGGAAATTCCTCCTGTTGAAACTCGTGAATTGCTGTACCCATTATATTTGAAAGAAAATGGCTCACTGAAAACAAGGGTTATGGTTTCGAAATATTGGGGAGATGTAGATTTTCTACTTTTAAATAGAATTGATACCTGGATCATGTACTTTACCGAATCCGAAGTAACGCAAGATTGCACATCGATCATCGAAGGTAAACAATATAAAAGAGAGAATGGGTACTATCCAACCGGACGATTGGCCATGTTCAAAAATATTCAGATTCTTCATGAAAAGGATGGTTTTCTGACAAATATCAAGAATAATCTGGATGTTTATCCGCCAAAATTGAAAGCTGCCATTCTTAAACGTTCATTGGCTTTATTGGATGATGATGAAGACTTATTGCGGGCAGTCAATCGACGTGATGTATTGTTCTTTCATATCTCAATCGACGATGCGATCGATAATCTTCTGCAGTTGGTATATGGAATGAATGAAGTGTTGTTCCCAAGCAGAAAACGTGTGCAAGAGATCACCCAGAATTTCCATTTCATTCCGCAATCCTTTTATGAGCAGCTTTGTGAAATAATCAAATTGGGGTCAGATGCAAATACGATAAATATGGCTTATGAAAAATATAAGGTGTTGCGACAGGAAGTAAAAGAAATCTACGATAGAACCTGTGCCTCACATCCACTTTAATTTAGAGATATCAATTTCCTTATGTGTGGGTGTTATGGATGAATTGATTTGCTCTTGCAACGGTTCGATCAATGACATGACCGTTTGCCGGATCTGCTCATTCTCTTCAGCTTTGATTTTTGCCGCTTCAGCCTCCGCTTTGGCAGATTCAGCTTTCACCTTATGCCGTTGACTTGCGTCTGTGATTAAAGCGCCCGCAACGACTCCTACAACTCCCATGATGGCTGAAAGGTAAGCTTCCATAAAAATTACCCAGATACATCATCTCGAACAGCTTTTGCATTCTTCACGTCCACCGGTTCAGGGCTGTACTTATACGTCAACTGGTTCCCACCGCCTGCCAGAAATACATAGATCAACAATTGCAGCACCCCGTTTTTCGTGCACAAAATGCCTGGGATCACGTAAAAGTTTGTGCATGTCATGACCAGCATCCCAACAGCCAGCAGAATAATAAGTACCAGGTTGATCAACTGCTTTTGCTCAGATCGCAACTCTGCAAATTGCACCCGCATCCCCGGGAAGTACATGAACACCAGCGAAAGCACACCGCCCGCCAGCACGATCAGCACCTCCGAACTGGCTTGAGTGCCTTCCGGGAACATCGCCCCAAAAGCTGCCAGCAAGATCAGCAAAGTGATCACCAGAACAACCAGCCCGATTCCAATCCACTTCAAATAAACTTTCATTTGTCATCCTCCAAAGTTGGTTAAAACAAAATCGCCCGAACACTCTCTCACTTTTGAGAAACGTGTCGGGCGGAAACGACTGAATACCGTCTATTTATTTGTCAAAATCAGTATAGCACAAAATTACTTCTTAACTACTCAATTCCTCTGGCCAGGGAAGTTTCAACTTTATCGCTATTGGTTTTACTTCCTCGTACTTCTGAGTAATTAATTTTTGCTGCTCGTTATTTAACAAATGCCAGATGGAAGTAATTCTTGACAAATTATTGATCCAATCATATGAATACATAGTGAGCAGGTCTGAATTTGCAGAAAAATCTTCTTCCTGTTCTTGTAAATCAAACAAATCGTTAAGAATTTGTTTTATCTTAAAATTAATTTCCTGATCCATACAAAATTATCTCTATTCTTTTGAATATGGGTTCCAATATTTTCAGGCTGAAATCCTGTAACCCAATATCCATATTTTACTTTATATTCAACAAGAATGTGTGAAAAACCTTTTTCACCTTTCCATTTACCACTTTCATCAATAAAACCAATTTGCCAGGCTTCATTGTATCTGGAAACAAAAATACCTGATTTTGGATTATTTATTACATCCTTTAAACTTTGAATGTAATCATCTAGTTCTACATCTTGAGGCCATTCATTATTAACTTTAACATGTTTTAGATAATGAGCAACATCTGGAGAAACGATATCACCTTGTTGAATAACTTTGCCATTCCATAATTGCCCCCAAATTGCTTTCCTGGCTTTTTCTTTTCCGTTTGAATTGAACTTAACTTTAGCCACATGTTCAATAACTTTATTCAACTCTTGTGGTGTCAATTCCCTCAATCCCACTCCCACCACTCGAATAAGGTCATCAGCCGAATACCCTGGTGCATTTCTTGCCACACCCAGCAGCGCCAACCGTGTATATTCCTTCGCTTTTTCCTCACCTAGAACTTCCTTCAAACTTTTCTCATACCGCATTGATCCCCAGCGCGAATTCGCTTTTTCCCCAACCAGATCAGATAACTGAAAAGCGCCATCTTTGTAAGCTGCAAATTTCGCAGGTCCGAGAATGCTCAATTGCTCAGTATGAGAGAGGCGTTCAAACGCTTCTTTTCCAGTTCTCGGCTGCTTGTCTTTTACCTCATCAATATCAAATCCCATCTCCCGCCAGGTTTTCAACACCGGCAGCATCGAACACCTGCCGCAAAAGTGATCATTCAACCGTTCTTCAAATCCGTGAACAGCTTCATCTATTGTCTGACAATTATTTGCCATACTTCGGCCGGAAAACTTCCAAGCATTTCCCACATTAAGATTGTAAAAATATTCCTAAATGCAATACGCTAGCTTATTTGAATGTAGCCACTCCCCCCCAATGTTATTGTTTAAGAAACAGGCGAATTTTCTACCATATTATTGCTACACCTGCTAAAATAATCGTTGAATAAAAACTCAAAAGCAATTATGGTTACTGAATCTATTCATGAGCTGATCAACATCGTTAATGGTGGCATTCGACTGCGATATCCCACTGAAATCCGTTATAGAGATGTCAAACCTCATTGGTGGAGCTGGAAAACGGCTAAGGAATCCTATGAACATACTCCAGAGCCGGAATATTATCATCTGGATGATTCATTAAAAGCCATCGAAACGCTTGGTGAATCAGGCAACCCGGAGGCACTTGAATTTTTAGAACGAATATATACCCCCGAAATCAAGTATCAGGGTGAGCGATATTTTGTAAGTGGAGGGAGTGAACCACGAGATGATGATTGGAAGTACCTGGTAACCACATCTGTGGTATATCCGAATGCCCAGGGTAGCCTGCAGGATGCACTCAATTTTATTGTAAGTACAAAAGATTATTATGAAGATGATGATAATGATAATGATGAAGATCTACCTGAGGATGATTATTCTGGCAAATTAGAACGGGGGGAAATTAGCCCTCCTGAAAATGAACCAGCACATATCGTTTTACAAACCGCTATAGCAAAATTAAAAAAGGCGTTGGCAGTTTAAATCCACAAGAAAAGACAGTCTGGTTAATCAGGAAATTGCAAAGGTCC
This sequence comes from Anaerolineaceae bacterium, assembly GCA_034429195.1. Taxonomy (GTDB): domain Bacteria; phylum Chloroflexota; class Anaerolineae; order Anaerolineales; family Anaerolineaceae; genus UBA4782. The sequence continues at coordinate 282,041 of DAOUGQ010000007.1, read as the reverse complement.
ATTAGCTCGCCAGAACAGCAGGATGGGTACAGTCTTCTCTACTAATTTCCAGAGTAGAGCAATCGCACCCTGTCAAGATACTGGAGCTGATCCCTCTTGACTTTCTCCCCGCATCTTCCCATAATGATTCATTCAGGGAGGAAATACAGGCAGTATAGAAATTCAGATCGTCTCCCTAAAACAATTTAGCAACAGCAGGGTTCACGTATCATAGATGGAGGGGTAATCATGTCATTCGGTTCAGATCTGTCTAAAATGGCTTTGCGAAGCATCAATGAGAGGGGAGTAGATTGTCTCGTTGCTTTTTGTTCGATGGAAGATATTTCTTTCCATGTTTACTGAAATACACCCTGTTTGGATGGTTCAGACTTTTCAAAGGTATAATCTTTGAGGAGGAATTTTTCTCTCATGGTTGATGAAAAACAGGTGTATAACGTCTTATCCAAAGTAATGGATCCCGAGCTGAACCGAAATTTAGTAGAACTGAATATGATCCGTAACCTGGAGATCAATCATTTTGGGCGGGTAAAATTCACCCTGGCATTGACCACCCCCGGCTGTCCCCTGAAGGACAGGCTCGCAAGTGATGCACGGCAGGCAGTGATGGCGCTTCCCGGTGTGCGGCAGGTTGAGATCACCTTTGGCGAGATGACCAAAGAAGAACTGGCTCGCATCATGCCAAAAAAGACGATCCTGCCAAAATTGACCCAATTCAATAAAGTGGATCATCTCATTGCGATCATGAGTGGGAAAGGCGGGGTAGGCAAATCTTCTGTAACTGCCATGCTGGCTGTAGCGTTATGCAGACAGGGAAAGAAGGTTGGCATTTTGGATGCTGACATCACAGGTCCGAGCATTCCGCGGTTGTTTGGGCTGCCTTCTGGCGGGCTGCGAGGAACAGAACAGGGAATATTACCCGCTGTGACCCAGAGCGGGATCAAGGTGGTTTCAACTAATCTTTTATTAAGAGATGAAGATGCTCCTGTCATCTGGCGGGGACCATTGATCACCGGGGTCATTCAGCAATTTTGGACTGATACGCTATGGGGAAATTTGGATTACCTGCTGGTGGACCTTCCTCCTGGAACTTCGGATGCCGCGCTGACCGTAACGCAACGGCTGCCGCTCCAGGGTGTGCTGCTGGTAACAACTCCACAGGAACTGGCAGCCATGGTGGTCAGGAAAGCAGTGGGCATGATCGCTGCATTGCACATCCCCTTCTTGGGGGTGGTGGAAAATATGAGTTTCTTCCGCGCTCCTGATACGGGGAAAGAATACTTCCTCTTTGGTGAAAGCCACTCCAACGAGATCGCTTTGGCAGCTCAAAGCGAAGTGTTAGCACATCTGCCTATTACCCCAGAAATTACACGGTTAGGCGATACGGGTAAAATCGAGCAAGCCAACCTGCCAGAGATCAATTCTCTGGCAGAAAAAGTAGTTGAATTAATTGCCTATATACCTAAAAGAACAGAAACGGAAGAGGATTAAGACATGCTCATTCATTCTGCTTCACAGTTAGTTACCCTTGCTGGTGGAGTTCGCAGGGGTGCTCGCATGAACGATTTGAACATCCTGGCTGACGGGGCTGTTTTAATACGGGATGGAAAAATTGAAGCAGTGGGACTCTCGTCAGAACTTCAAGCAGCCTACCCTGAAGAGGAAAAATTGGACGCGAGAGGGAAAGCGATTGTTCCCGGATTTGTTGACCCTCACACGCATTTAATTTGGGCGGGAGACAGGGCGGCAGAATTCGAAATGCGTCTCCAGGGTAAAACTTACATGGAGATCATGGCAGCCGGTGGCGGGATCGCTTCTACAGTACGAGCCACCCGGGAAGCTGGCGTGGAAGAGTTGGTAAAGCAGGCTCTGCCGCGAGCGCGCAGGATGTTTTCGTATGGCACCACTACCGCAGAAGCGAAAAGCGGGTATGGGTTGGAAATCCGCGCTGAACTTGACCAGTTACAGACCATTTTGAAGCTTAACGAGGTTTGCCCCCTGGAACTTGTCCCCACTTTTCTGGGTGCGCATGACATCGCCCCTGAATATAAAAATGATCCAGATAAATACACCAATATTCTTTGCACTGAAATGCTTCCTGCAGTTCTGGAATGGTGGAAGAAGTATGCCTCCAATCTTCCTTTACCTTTTGTAGATGCATTCTGCGAAAAAGGCGCATTTTCTCTGGAGCAAACCTGGAAGATTTTCTTGAAAGCGAAAGCGTTGGGCTTCCCGTTGAAAATTCACGTGGATGAATTTGAAGCATTGGGCGGCACCCGGCTGGCAGTCGAACTTAAAGCAGCCTCTGCCGACCATCTGGTGAAAACTCCTCCCGAAGAACTCCGCCTTCTGGCAAAGAGCAATACTGTAGCGGTATCTTTGCCATGTACACCCTTTGGTTTGGCAGACCAGCATTACACCGCAGCACGAGCCATCATTGATTCAGGCGGAATACTGGCGCTGGCAACCGATCTCAACCCGGGTACGGCATGGTGTGAGAATATGCAGTTTGTTATGGCGCTTGCATGCAGGTATATGAAAATAACCCCCGCAGAAGCACTGACAGCCGCAACCATCAACGCTGCAGCTGCCATTCAACGAGCTGACAGGCTGGGTTCGATCGAACCCGGTAAACAGGCAGACCTTCTGATCCTGTCGGTGGATGATTATCGCCAACTAATGTATCGTTTTGGCAGCAACCTGGTGGATACAGTCATTAAAAAAGGAAAAATATATCCCATCACAGAACATATCGAGGTGGAATGTGGTGAGCATTGAGAAGGTTAAGAAGTGGTACGAACAGACGGATGCCGCGCATGATTTTGAGCATGTGCTCCGTGTCTACCATACCGCGATGAAGCTGGCAGAAATGGAAGGGGCTGATAAGGAAATAGTAGCGGCATCAGCTCTTCTGCACGATGTAAAAGGTGCGGCACCAGGAACCGAAGAACGAAAAGGGCATCATATTGCATCTGCAGAGTTTGCCGGAATAGTGCTAACAGAGGAAGGATGGCAGCCTGAAAGGATCAAAGCCGTGCAGCATTGCATCCGTTCTCATCGCTATCGTGGAGATGGCAACAAACCCCAGACGTTGGAGGCGAAGATCATCTTTGATGCAGATAAAATGGATGTGATCGGTGCCATTGGTACCGCCCGTACCATTGCCTATGCAGTGCTGGCAGACCAACCTGTATTTGCGGAACCTTCAGAACTTTTTCTCCGCAGCGGAGAGCATGAGCCAGGAGAACCTCACAGCGCATATCACGAATACCTTTTTAAATTAATCCACATACGCGAGAAGTTATTTACCCCTTCAGCCCGGGCGATGGCGCAACAACGTCATGAATCACTGGTGGCATATTTTGAGCAATTAGCTGCAGAAATGCGGTATGAAAGATGAATTTTTTGAGGAACGAGATATTATGAAACCTACACTAAATCAGATGACCCAATGGGCAACCCAGGCAGGTGCGATTCTGCGCGAAGGCTTTGGCAAAGAGCACCAGATCCATCACAAAGGTGCAATAGATCTGGTAACCGAAATGGATAAGAAATCAGAAACCTACCTGCTCGAACAGATACGCAGCAATTTTCCTGACCATGCCATAATGACGGAGGAAAGTGGATTTCTAAAAGGGGATGACGGAGCCTGCTGGCACATAGATCCGCTGGATGGTACGATGAATTATGCCCACAGCCTGCCAATTTTTTGTGTTTCAGTGGCATTTACCGAGCATGGCAAGGCAGTAATGGGAGTAGTCTATGATCCCATGCGGGATGAATGTTTTGCTGCTGAACATGGAAAGGGTGCCACATTGAATGGTGAACCCATCCATGTTGCCAATGCCAGTAGATTGATCGACAGCTTGCTGGTGACAGGTTTCCCTGTTGACGAAGGCGAAAAAAGACGTGTTTCTCTTGAATTGTTTGTGCATTTATCCAGAATTACGCAGGGTGTGCGGCGCATGGGTTCTGCTGCTTTGGATATGGTTTATGTAGCTGCCGGTAGACTTGATGGCTTCTGGACAAACTCCATCCATTCCTGGGATATTGCTGCAGGTGCAGTTATCGTTGAAGAAGCAGGAGGTAAAGTTACCGACTTGTTGGGTGGCTCCAATTACCTGATACACCCCTGCAATGTTCTGGTAGCCAATCCCGCACTCCATCCATTATTGTTGGATGAAATCCAAAAGAAAAATTCGAAATGAGCGGAGGAAAGCATGGATTACAAGATCACATGGCTGGGGCATGCCGCATTGCAACTTGAGATAGAGGGTACCACTTTACTGGTAGATCCTTTTTTCCCGAATCCAGCTGCCTCATTTTCAAATCCAGATACTATCGCGGCTGATTACATCCTAGTCACTCACGGACATGGCGACCATGTTGGTAAAGCTGTTACGATTGCCAAGCGATGTGATGCTATGGTTATCTGCAATGCAGAGATTGCTGATTGGATGAAGAAATTCGGAGTGAAGACCCATTCACAACATCTAGGAGGGGGTTTCTCTTATCCCTTTGGGTATGTAAAGTTGACGATGGCGCTACATGGTTCCTGCCTGCCGGATGGCAGTTGTGGTGGTAATCCGGCTGGTTTCTTAATCACCCTAGCATCGGGCAAGAAGATCTACCTGGCAGGAGATACCGGCCTATTTGGCGATATGCGATTGATCGGTGAGGAAGGTATCGATCTGGCGGTGATTCCCATCGGCGATAACTTCACCATGGGACCATCAGACGCCCTGCGGGCTGTCAAATTACTACAACCCAGAGCTGTTATCCCGATCCATTATTCCACCTGGGAATTGATTGCCCAGGATGCTGACAAATGGGCTGAACAGGTTCGTACTCAGACGAAAACAGAAGTAGTGGTTCTCAAACCGGGAGAGAGTTATCAGGTTTAAAGAACACCGACACCTGAAATTCCAAAAAATTCAGAAGTCGAATTTTTAAAGAAGAGGCTGAAGTACCAGCACATTCTTTATTACAGTTGACCTGTTGTCTGTTGTAAATCGTCTTGACGATTCTTCCAGTACGAGGTATATTTGGTATGCAAGCTTACCTGCCCTCGTAGCTCAATTGGATAGAGCGTCTGCTTGCGGAGCAAAAGGTTGCAGATTCGAGTTCTGCCGGGGGCACACTTATAGAGCGGTTATAATAATAACCGCTCTTCGTTTTAAAAAGGGAAAGGTATTCATATGGCAAAACCAAAACGAAAACAAATCTTATTGACTAATGATGATGGTATCGAATCGCCCGGTTTGTGGGCTGCTGCTGAAGCTCTTTCCTCCCTCGGTTTTGTGACCGTAGCCGCTCCACGCGACCAGGTTTCAGCCAGCGGCCGAAGTATGCCAACGTTCTATGATGGGCGCATCCTGGTGAAGCAATTGCAAATTGGCGATCAATCCTGGACAGTGCATGCCATTGGTGGTACCCCAGCCCAAGTGGTGATGCACGCCTTGCTGGAAGTCATGGATGTCAAGCCTGATCTGGTGGTTTCGGGTATCAATTACGGAGAGAATCTGGGTAATTCCATTACGGTTTCTGGTACGGTTGGCGCTGCCATGGAAGCAGCTGCGATGGGTGTTCCTGCTATTGCTGCTTCTTTGGAGATGATCAATATCCAGGATTACCGAAATAATCCAACCGACATCAACTTTTCTACCGCAGCCAACTATACTCATAGGCTCGCAAAATGGATCTTAACCCACGGTCTGCCAAATGGTGTGGACCTTATCAAACTTGATGTACCCCATGATGCGACACCTGAGACTCCATGGAGGATTACCCGCCTTGGTGAGCACCGGTATTTTGAGCCTTACCTGAATAGAAAAGGAAACTGGGATCATCCCGCCTATATTGAAGGGCATCCCGTGGATCGTTTTGACCTGGTGAGTAAAGATTCAGATATTTATACTTTACGACACGACCGTATGATCTCGATCACCCCGCTACAATTGGATATGACTGCCCGGATTGATTTGGCGGAGCTGGATGCAACCATTCGAAAGACAAAGTAAGCGTTGGTGGTATTTTGCCACAGTATGTTGAGATGAGAATATATCTTAAGGCGTATCCAGACGCCAATATTCTCCTCCACCACCCTCGCGTGCCATGAGTTTAAACTCTACCAATCCTCTTCGTAGATCAGCAGTATCTTCATTGAAGCGAGATAGTATCTCGTTTACCTGTTTTTCTGAATAGCGAATACCTGGTTCGAATGCTTTTACAACATATTTCAACAGAACCTGGTATTTTTTTAACTGAGAAGGAAATGCAATTATCCGTCCTTCAGAATCAGTGAATGTTTGCAATACCTTGCGATCATACGCTTCCATATCCACGGAATCAGCCAGTGTTGGCAAAGAATCTCGTTGTAATAGCTTCTTTGACATTTTTTCGAGCGTCTCAGTGCATAAAGAATAGTAGAAATAATGCCCATCAGCACGTGCTTCCACCAGGTGCGCTTTTGCAAGAAAAGAAAGGTGATGTGAAGTAGTGGACTTACTCAACCCAAGCATGGCAGCAAGCTGTTCAACCGTACAGGGTTGTTGTGAAAGCAAGCCTATTATCTTTAACCGATTGGCGTCTGCCAGCGCTTTAAAGAACTGAAGCATCTCGTCGGGGATTGAATTTATATCCATAAACAAACCTAAAATTGTAAAAACAATTCGATTAAGATGAAAATATTATCATATAATTCGGTTATTATGTCAAGTTTTTTGAAGAGTAATTGTAAGCTTTTTTGTGTAATGAAAAGCTTGCTTCATGTTAAAATCCATTCATCTTATTTTCACTATTTTTTTTATGAATTGGCAACTTGATCTAATTATTATTACTATATTTATTACTGCGATTGTGGCTGCCATTTTGACAGGGATGGCATGGCGCCGTCGAAACACGACTGGGGGATTGCAGCTGGCTTGCCTGATGCTGGGCGTTACCATCTGGTCATTTTTTACTGCATTGGAGTTTACCGCTTCTTCCCTGATCGTCAGAATCTGGCTTTCACGGTTTCAATATTTTGGTATTACAACAGTGCCTGTTTCGTATCTCATTTTTGCACTTGAATATACCAACCACACAAAATGGCGGAAAAAAGAATACTTTCTCTTGATGTGGTTGATACCTGTAATCACGATCATTCTTGCTTTTACAAATGATTTTCATCACCTGATCTGGACAAAATTTGTTACATATCCTTTTGGTGACAGTTTCCTTGTTGAATACGGACATGGCATTGGATTGTGGATTGCCACCAGTTATTTTTATCTCTGTCTTTTATTCGGTTTTATTCTGGTGCTCATTAATACGATTACGCACAAAGGAGTTTATCGTTACCAGGGGGTGATGGTATTGATAGGCTCAATTTTTCCCTGGGTAGGAAATGTGATTTACATGCTGGATCTTTCGCCAATCCCAGGGGTTGATTTATCATGTGTAGCGTTCACTATCAGTGGTCTTGTTTTAATATGGGCTGTACTTCGTTTTAATCTGCTTGATCTTGTGCCTATTGCCCGAAGTGCTGTTGTGGATATGATGCGAGATGGCGTGATTGTGTTGGATGCGCAAGAAAGATTTATTGATATTAATTCTGCAGCCTGCAAGATAATTACCAGGAAAGCAAGTGAGGTTATTGGAACTACAGCTAAGGCAGTATTTTCTCATTGGCCACTATTCCCTGCTCTTAGCACTGTTAATGATGAAATTAATGTAGAAATTTCTGTTCCTGATATACCGGGTACAATAATCGATCTGCGCGTATCTGCATTGAAGGATAAAAAGAATAAAAATCACGGGTATTTATTGATTCTGCAAGATATCACCCGCCGGAAGCATGCAGAAGATGAACTTGCTCGTAGTGAGAACCAGCTTAGAAGGATCACTGATAATATGCTGGATGTCATCATGGAGTTTGATGCTCAGATGCATTTGAGCTACATCAGCCCTTCTGTAAAAGATTTACTGGGATATTCTCCTGACGAACTGATTGGACGATCGATTTACGACTTTATGATCCCCACTGACTATGTAGAAATTAAAAATGGGATTTCTACCGCTTTAAATCAATTAGATCCCAAAACTGCACTTGTCCATGAATTTCGTTTTAAACATGCGAGTAAAGAATACATCTGGCTGGAAGTAGTCACTCATTATCTTAAGGATGGTGAAGGAAATTTCGAAGGCGCAATTGCCGTTTGCCGGGATATTACAGATCGGAAGAGATTATATGAAGCTGAAAAGAAAGCTCAAAGGGTCACAGAAGCATTGAGGCAGGTCGGGCTGGTCCTTTCCTCAACATTACAGCTTGACCAGGTTTCGAAATTGATCCTTGAGCAAGCGAACAAGGTGCTTTCATTCGATAGTGCAAGTGTGCTGTTAGTCGATGAAGATAGTATGGTTATTCTGAATACTTTTGGATTTCCTCACAATGTAGAACTGGCTGGCAGCCGTTTCTCTCTAAATGAAAATAACCCAAACAGAGTTGTATCTGAAACAGGTGCTCCTTTTATCGTTGATGATGTTCAGGATAAGTATGAAGGGTTCCACGCTGAGCACCTGAAGTCAATACACTCATGGATGGGAATTCCATTAAAGTACAAGAGCAAAATAATCGGCATGCTCACTTTCGATAGCAAAGATTTAAATCATTTTAATCAAGATGATGCAAACATTGCGGTTGCTTTTTCTGCACCAGTTGCAACTGCCATCGTTAATTCTCTCCTGTATGCAGAAATGGAACATCTGGCTACCACAGATACTCTGACTGGATTGTTAACCCGACATCAATTTTTTAACCTGGGTGAGATCGAAGTAGACCGTGCCATTCGATACAATCGACCTCTTTCTCTGGTCATGGTGGATATTGATCATTTTAAAAATATAAACGATACTTATGGTCACATGATCGGAGACCAGGTATTACGCACATTATCAGTCGAATGCTTCCTTTCTGTTCTCCGTAAAATGGATCTTGCTGGACGGTATGGCGGAGAGGAATTTGTTTTTCTTCTACCAGAAACAACTCTTTCCTGTGCGGTCTCAGCAGCAGAACGGATCAGGAAAATGGTAAACAATACCGTCATTAATTCTGCTTATGGACCCATTCAAACAACAATTAGTTTGGGAGTAGCGACTCTGGAGAATTCAACAACCAATGTGCAGCAATTGATCGCTACAGCCGATAAAGCGCTTTACAACGCAAAAGAGAATGGGAGAAACCGGGTTGAATTTCTTGAAAATGCCAACGAAATGCCATACCCAGATCTTATAAAGCCTTTATAAAAAGCATCAACCCATCCCCGGGCTCGTAAAAATCTGCAATTTCACCTGCAACTTGATAGTTTTGTGCAATATAGAACTTGCGTGTTGGGGCGTATACTTCGGTTGTTGAAGTTTCAACCACAATAATCGTTCCACCCAATTTCTTGATCGCTTCTTCTGTTGCCTGCAACAGCAATTTACCAATTCCATGATGTTGAAGTCTGTTATCCACTGCGATCCAGTACAGATCATAGGTACTTCTTGTAAGAGCCCTGTGCCCATAACATGAAAAACCTGCCATAACACCATTTTTATAAGCTGCCAGGAATTGATAATCATCTTTATTATCATGGCTGACAATAAAGTCATCCCATAATTCTTTTACAGTTGCAACTTCTTCTTCAGTAAAAAGAGAGGTACTGGCTGCAATTGAAACGATGGCTTTGCCATCGTCTTCAACCGGCACATGAATTTCAATTGTTTCATCCATTCCAACCTTCACGTTTCATTGCAATTTTCATGATTGCATCGATCATTCCAGAATATGTATACCCTGCAGCCAGGGCTGAACGGGCAAAGCCAGACTCAGGTGCCAGGTCGGGCAGGTCATTTACATCCAAAACATAAGGGATACCATTCTCCAGGCGAATATCGAGGCGGTAGAAATCTCTTAGTTTTAAGGCTTTCCCTGCATATAAAGCTGCTTTTTCAACACGTTTTAGTTCAATTGGATCCATAGGCGCAGGGCAAATCACACCGATATTGTCATGATAAAAAGTACCTTCTATCCATTTTGATTCATATGTAAGAAGGCGTGCCATCGGATCAGAAATTTCAGAATAATCCATTTCTGATAATGGCAATACAACCGCGTCATCATCATTTCCTAAAACTGCACATGCCAGCTCTCTGCCGCAAATAAACTGCTCGACAAGTGCCGGTTGGTGATAGTCGGTAAGAATGTGGTGGATCAGTCGAGGTATTGCATCGGGTGTGCGAGCCACAGAATCGACTGTAATGCCCAGGCTTGCTTCCTCTGTGGCAGGTTTTATGATGACTGGGCAGGGGACTGTGATAACGTCATCAACTGATTCGCAAATTTGATATGCCGGGGTGGGAATATTTGCTTCTGTTAACAAGCGCTTTGCCAAACGCTTGTCTGTCGAAGCAAGAATGGCAGGAGGATGAGATGCTGTGTGCGCATAACCTAATTCTTCAATTGCCCTTACCAGATCCACTGCCCCCAGCGAACGACCCATAAATCCATCACAGTTATGGAAGATAAATGTGTCTTGTGGATCATAAGGGGATAGTTTTTGTTTTAATTCATCCAGGGAACTGCTGACAGAGACAATCGACGCATCATACCCACAATGCAACAACGCACTTAAAATGGAGTTCGCTGTATGATCAGTATCTTGGATGGCAACAATATCCTCAGAATCTCCAAAATCAGTGCCAATATCCAGATTATAAACGATCACAACGTGCATACAGGTTTCCTGATAGTTGCCAGATAAATAATCGCAATTGCTTTAGCTCACTGAAAGGATCGTGTAAAGATCAAACAGCATCAGCATCATGATGCCCTTTATAAAACGCAGAATAAATTTTACACCTGAATGATAAGAATGAAATTTTAGAAATCATTAGAAGTGGCTTACCGGGAATTGTAAATTATTTGTCGTATAATAATCTTGATGAGAATGATGGGATTCCATACTTCTACGAAAAAAGTGGGGAAGTGTAACAGGGATTCTAGATTCAATAATATTCATAAATGAATTCCAGGAGGAAAAATGAAGAAAAGTAATTTACTGGTTCTCATGACGATAGCTACCATTCTCGTATTGGTGCTTGGCGCATGTGCACCCAAAGCAAAAGAAGCTGAAAAAACGAAAGCAGTTTATCTGATCAATGGTTCTCTAGGTGATAATGCTTTCTATGATTCCGGTCAAAAGGGCATGGATAAAATTGCTGCAGATTATGGCTTGGAAACCCGAACCATTGAATGTGGTTTTGATGCAGGTCAATATGAGCCTTCTCTTGAGGCAGCAGTGGGATACGCAGATGTTATTTTTGTTATTTCCTATGGCTTTGAAGACGTTCTGAAAGAATACGCCGATAAATACCCTGACAAGATCTTTGTTAACCTGGATACGGTTGTAGAAAACAGCAAGAAGACGATCACCTCTATTGATTTTGTCGAAGAGGAAAGCGCCTACCTTGCTGGTGTAGTAGCAGCAATGGTTACTACTGATACATCCATTCCTAATGTCAATCCAGAGAAGGTTATTGGTGCAGTTGGTGGTGATGTAGACCCTGTTATCGATGCTTTCATGTTTGCTTATGAAAATGGCGCCAAATCGATCGATCCCGATATCACAGTCGAGCGTAAATATCTGGGTGATTGGGAAGATACCGCTAAAGCCAAACAGGCTACCCTACAACTTTACGATCAGGGAGCTGATATTGTCTTCCAGATCGCTGCAGCAGCCGGTATGGGTGTATTACAGGCGTCTGGCGAACGCGATCTCTACTCCATCGGTGTAGATTCTAACCAGAACTCCATCGTTCCTGGTCATGTGGTTGCTTCTGATATCAAAGACGTTGGGGCAGCCATCATTAATGTTTACAAAACCATTGATGACGGTTCTTATGTTCCAGGTCAGGTGATCCATTATGGTCTGGCGACTGGCGCAGTTGACGTTGTCTTTGATGGAAATAATGATGTTTTACCACAAACGATCATCGACAAAGTAAATGAGCTTCGTTCTCAGATTATTGACGGCAAATTAACCATTGAACTCTACGTTCCATAAACCTGATCGCTGGATTTGGAAGATTGTCTAATAGAATTATCCTTGAGACGCTGAAATTTCAGCGTCTCAAGATATACCGGACAAATACTGTGATCAAGGAAGGATGTTGATGGTCGGCAATATTATTGAAATGAATAATATCATAAAGGTATTCCCTCCCAATGTTGTGGCGCTGGATACTGTCAGTGTGGGCTTTCGCGAAGGCGAAATTCATGCTGTTGTGGGAGAGAATGGTGCTGGGAAATCTACCTTGATGAAAATTTTGTATGGCATGCAGCCGTATGATTCAGGTGAGATACTCTATAAAGGGAAACCTATTCATATACCTAATCCAGGCACAGCTATTGCCAATGGGATTGGCATGGTACATCAGGAAATTCTGTTGATTCCGGAATACACAGTCTGGGAAAATGTTGTTTTGGGTGTCGAGCCGGTCAAACTGTTTGATCGAATTGATAAAAAGAAGGCATGTGAGGAGGTTCTCAAGCGAATTTACGAATTCCAATTCAACCTTAATCCAGATGCCAGAGTGAGTGATCTTTCAGTAGCTGCTCGTCAGAAAGTCGAGATCCTTAAGCTGCTTTACCGGAATGTTTCTTTCCTCATCATGGATGAACCAACTTCAGTGCTTACACCACAAGAGATTCCTCAACTCTTCGATGAACTGCGCCGGTTGCGCGACAACAACCATACCATTGTTTTTATCTCTCATCATCTGGATGAAGTACTCGATCTCAGCGACCGCATCACTGTGCTGCGGAAAGGGAAAAAGATAGATACCATTGAAACCTCAAAAGCTACCAAAACATCGCTGGCTCAAATGATGGTTGGGCGTGAGGTTTTCTTCGAATCGATAAAACAGCCCAAAGAACCTGGCGATGTAGTTTTCGAAGCTTCCAATGTCAGCTTTACCAATTCTTACAAACATCCAAAACTGAAAGATATCAATATTCGTGTCAAAGCTGGTGAGATTGTGGGTATTGCTGGTGTTGAGGGCAATGGACAGTTGGAGCTGGTAAACGCTGTGATGGGATTACTCCACATCGATCAGGGACAGGTAAAAGTTTTTGATCAGAATCTGGTCAAAGCTACCATCCTTGACCGCCGGAAAAAGATCGCTTATGTGCCTCAAGATCGTACAAATATGGGAGCTTGCATCACTGCCACGATCAAAGAGAATACGATCATGACCCATCACCGGTTGAACAAACGTTTTACTCGATGGAATGGTGCAGTGATCGATTATAAAGAAGCCGATTCGTTTACCCAGAAAATCCGTCAAAAACTGGATGTTCAGATGGACTCTAGCGATGCGGCTTTTAAGTCTCTTTCTGGAGGTAACCAACAGAAAGTGATTCTGGGGCGCGAATTATCCCTCAACACCCCATTCATCTTGCTAGACCAACCTACCCGGGGATTGGATGTGGGATCTATCGAATTTGTTCACCAGCAGATCCTTGCTATGCGCGATGAGAATCACGCAATATTGCTTATCTCTGCTGACCTGGAAGAATTATTTCGCCTTACCGATCGAATTCTTGTTTTATATCGTGGGCAAATTGTGGCTGACCTGGTCACCGAAAAGACAAATATCAACGAAATTGGCTACCTGATGCTCGAAGGAAAACCCCATGAAGCGTAAAATTCTTATCAACCTGGCTGGTGTTCTAATTGCCATGCTTTTAGGGGCAGTTACGATGATCATCCAGGGATACAACCCTCTAGAGACATATGGAGCGTTGTTCAATTATTCTTTGGGAAATGGTTACTCGATTGCAACCACACTTCGCAACTCCGTACCACTCATTTTAACCGGATTATCAGCTGCGATCGCTTTTGCCTCTGGGCCTGTCAATCTTGGTCAACCGGGGCAATTATTAATCGGTGCTCTTCTCGTTACAATAGGGGGGTTGTATATCGATCTACCACCCATTTTAATGATCCCGCTCTTGCTCATACTGGCGATGCTTGGTGGCATGATATGGTCTGGTCTGGCAGCCCTATTGAAAGGGCTGTTCAATATGAGCGAATTTATCACCACCCTAATGTTGAACTTTGTTGCCGATTATTTCACATATTGGGCGATCACCTACCCATTTTTTGAAGATGGCGCAAATTTTCCTCAAACACCTTTAATCACGCAAAATGGCTGGATGCCTGAAATTGGCAACTTTAATACAAATGTTGTAGTAATGTTGATCGCTTTTGTCGTAGTCTGGTTCATCTTTAATCGCACCACATCAGGATATGAATGGCGAATCGCAGGTCAAAATAGTCTGTTTGCCCGCCTGGGTGGAGTTAAAGTAGACAAGAACTATTACCTTGTCATGCTGCTTACAGGTGCACTGGCAGGGTTGGCTGGTGGACTCATCATTATGGCTGGCCCTCACCGGTTCATCAAAGGTCTGGGCGCCAATTATGCCTGGGATGGGATCATGGTTGCCATGGTTGCCAATAACGGGATTATCGCAACTCTGCTGTATGGTGTTTTCTTTGGTATTTTACAGACTGGCTCGTTGGGGATGGAGTTGATCACCGCGGTACCCAGTGAGCTCATCACTGTGCTGCAAGCTGTGATCCTCTTGATCGTGGTTGCAGGGCGTGGATACTTCGATATTCTTTTTGCGAAGCTTGCCGCTAGAAGGAAAGCAAAGGAGAGGATCGTATGAATATTTTTGTTGGTTTGATCAATGGCATGATTTCTGCTGCCACTCCTATCTTGCTTTCTGCACTGGGAGGATCGTTAACATATTATGCGGGTATTTTCAACATCGCCATGGAAGGGATGATGTTGAGTGGTGCATTTTTCGCCGTGTTGGGATCGTATTATTTTCAATCATGGCCTTTGGGTATCCTTTTTGCAATCGCAGGTGCTTTGATCATGGCGTTATTTTTTATCTTGTTTTCCATTGTCTTGAAGATGGATGAGTTCGTTACAGGAATTGGCTTGAACCTGTTCGCGCTTGGTGTAACTACTTATTTGCTACGTCAGATATTCAAGGTCAAAGGTGCATTTGCAGATCCCAGTATCGTTCCGATACCAAGGATCAACATTCCCTTGATCGAAGATATTCCCGTATTGGGAACAATATTGAGTGGTCAAAACCTGATCATATACATCACCATCATTGTGACAATCCTGGCTTATTATCTCGTTTTTAAAACCAGGTTTGGTCTGCGGCTGCGGGCTGCTGGTTACAACCGCACCTGCCTGGATACCAGCGGTGTATCTGCTGACCGCATTCGCATCTGGTCACTATTGATCTGTGGTGTTCTTTGTGGATTGGCAGGCGCATTTCTTTCATTAGGTTATGTAACCCTGTTTTCTGAAAATATGTCTGCGGGGCGAGGATGGATCTCTCTGGCAGCCGTGATACTCGTTTCGGGGAATCCATTAGGAATTGCCTTGATCTCCCTCCTGTTTGGGTTTTCTGATGGTTTTGGGCTTTTCATGCAACGTGTGCTTCCTTCGCAATTCTCATCCATGGTACCTTATGTGGCTACCCTGATTGCGTTGTTTGTGTATTCGGTACGGAAAAAGAAAAAGGAAGCCTTAACTTCATAAGGAGAAGATGATGAATGTAAAGACTTCAGAAATAAAACCAGCCTGGCTGATGGAACGTGAGCTGCGCGATAATGCGATACCGGTTGACCGCCGCATCCATCCATCGCATTGGGATGGCACTATTGCAACTTCAGGAGATGCTTTAATCAAGGCGTTTTGGGGGATCAGTGTACCAGGTTCCTCTGCACCTGAAATACCATACCAGGGTATGGTCCAGGCCTGGGGCAACCAGGGATATGATGTTAGCGAAGCAGAAGCTCTGCTTCCTGAAGGTTTTCGATTGCTCAAGGAAGGGAGGATCGTTGAATTAAGAGTATTGACCGCCAGGTTGATGAAAGCCCTCAAAGAAGCACCGAAAATCGAAGGACATCCTTACCATCAATATCATCATCCCGACACGTGGGAAGAGGTCAAGGCTGCTATACCGGCCAGTCATTCATACCACCGACTTTCAACCTGGAAAGACGTTTATGAATCACGCATTTACCAGGGGTGGGTTGGTCAACTGGCGGGGGGGTCGTTTGGTACTGCGATTGAAGGATATATCGGATCTCAAATCGCCAAAGTGTATGGCGATGTCAGAGGATATATCACACAACCTGAAACCATGAACGATGATGTGGTATATGAATTGCTGCTGCTTGATGTATATGAAAATATGGGAGATGCCATCACATCAGAGGCACTGGGTATTGAATGGGTAAGGCAGCTTCCTTTTGGTGTCTCTGCTGAAGGTGTGGCACTTCGCAACCTGAATTTGGGAATCTTCCCCCCTGAATCGGGCAATTTTCTTAATCCATATTCAAACTGGATCGGAGCACAGATGCGCGGCATGGTCTGTGGAATGCTGGCTCCTGCTGATCCCCTGAAAGCAGCCTGGTTGGCGCATATTGATGGAATCGTTTCGCACGCAGCAAACGGCGTGTATGGAGAAATGTATGCGGCAGTGCTACCCTCCCTGGCTTTCGAAATGTCGGATCCCCGCGAAATTCTTCTGGAAGGCAGTCGTTACATCCCTGCAGGAAGTGAATATGCAGCCAAATTGAATTTTATTTTCCAGGTACTCAAGGATCATACGGCTCCTCTCGATGCCTGGCCGATTCTGGAAAAACATTTTGAACGCTACAACTGGATCCATGCCTATCCCAACATCGCAGCAGATATGCTGTCACTCTGGTACAGTGGAGGGGATTTCACGGAGGCAATGGCACTGCTGGCAAAAGCTGGCTACGATGTTGATTGTAATGGTGGTTTGGTTGGGAATGTGCTGGGTATCATTCATGATGTACCCGAAACGTGGGCAGCTCCCATAGGAGATGTATTGGAGACGTATGTCTCGGGGAAAGAAAGGCTTTCGATCAAGGAACTTGCTGCTCGTACCAGCCGGTTGGCAAAGCAGCATTCCTGATTTTCGTTTTCTGCTACAATGAACTCACCTGAAAGCGGTGAGTTCATTCCTTATTGCCAGATTTAGTTAATATCGGTATCCTCTATACTCTTGTTTTTAACATATTGTTCAATAAAAAATGTGAGGAGGAACATGGATTCGCCATTATCCAGTGTGAAGATTATTGACTGCCACATCCATTATCCCCATTCTTCATTGATGTCAGATTTGGTGGCGATACTTGATCAGCATCACATTTCTCGCTGTAATATTGTCTGTACCCCTCATCGTACCCGGTTGAGCCTTATTCCAGAGGCTTTAATGCTCAAGGCACATTACCCTGAAAAGGTCTATGTGTATGGTGGGTTGGATACTTCTAGTTTCTTTATGCAACCTGAAACTTGCGGTCAGTTTTTCGCCAGTTATGTAGAAAAGCTGTCTGAAATGGGGTGTGATGGTGTCAAAATGATCGAGGGCAAGCCTGATATGCGGAAAACCTTGCCTGTTCCCGATTTTGATTCTCCTGTTTATGAACCCTACTGGGCCAAGATGGAAGAAATGGGTTTCCCACTCCTCTTTCATGTCAATGATCCTGAAGAATTTTGGGACGCTGATCGTGTTCCCGAATGGGCGATACAACAGGGTTGGTTCTATGGAGATGGAAGTTTTATCAATAATGAGGTGCAATATAACCAGGTGATCCATGTGATGGAGAGACATCCAGGTCTTAAAGTGGTTTTTGCCCACTTTTTCTTTCTTTCTGCTCAGCTAGAACGATTGGCCGCATACCTGGAGAGATTTCCCAATATGCATATTGACCTGACCCCAGGGATCGAAATGTATCACAATTTTGCACATGACCCACAAAAGACTCGAGATTTCTTCATTAAGTATCAAGACAGGATTCTTTACGGGACGGATATTGGCGCGAAAGCTCTTTTGGGCAACCCGCCATCAGGGATAGAACCTTTAGAAAGTAGGGCGCGAATTCATTTGGTGCGCGGGTTTCTTGAACGACAGGGAACATTTCGGGTTGATGAGGGGCAGGGATTCTTATTTGGTAAATTTGCTGCCGAATTTCAGGGAATACAATTGCCTGAAACAATACTGGCAAAAATCTATCAGGGCAATTTTGAGCGGTTAACAGGTATTTTGCCACGACGTTTAAACAAAGATGCAATCCTTGCAGAATTGGAACGGCTCTCATTCATTATCCCTGCAATGGGGGCAGCTCAACCAGAAGTACCAACAGATACCAGCATGGTGGAGGACGCACTGGCTTACTTTCGGACACACAAATAGTAGATAAGGAGGAAATGTCATGAAAACGATCAAGAAGTGGCAGGAACCCCTTTACGGGATTGGTGGATTAGGACCCGGTTTTATGTATCAGGTCGTGTTAACCTATTTGTTATATTATTACCGCCCTGCTCAAGCCAGGATTGAAACTGGCGCACTGGTATTCGCTCCTGCGGTTGCATATGCTGTAGGGATGTTCATTGCAAGGGTACTGGATGGTGTGGTTGATCTGCCTATTGCAAGCTGGACAGATAATCTGAAAAGCCGTTGGGGCAGACGAAGACCTATGATGGTCTTTGGTTTGATCCCCCTGATCATTTGTTATGTCTTGCTTTGGTTTCCCCCAGTAACTGGAGCCAATCTCACTCCAGAAGGTCATTGGGCAAATGCTGTATATGTGGCAGTGGTCAGTTCGTGCTATTTCTTTTTCCAAACATTTATTATTGTTCCATACCTGGCATCTCTCTCTGAAATAGTACCAGATGAGCAGAGTCGGGTTCGGGTGGCAAGCTGGCAAACGGTATTTAACACCATCGCTTACGTGCTTACTTTTGTTGTTGCGCCTATGATGTTTGAAAAATTTGGTGTGCGCGCAACTGCCTTAATGTTACTACCAGGAATTGTGACCTTCATTGGACCTATCCTGGTGATCAAAGAAGGTTCCAGCGTTGGTGATACAGAACGACCAAAAGAAAAGGATGTCCCTCTGTTCCAAAGCATCAAGATGACTCTGACCAATAAAACCTTCTTGATCTACATGTCTTGTGTGGCAACCTTCTACTTTGGGTTGCAATTTTTCCTGGGGGGTATTGCATTCATGGGCGCAGATATGATGGGGATTAGCGATGCGCAACTTGGGATGATGAATGCTGCAGCTTTTGCCCCTGTTCCAATTATGCTGATTATTTTCAACCTGATATCCAGGAAGAAAGGAGCAAAGTTTGCTTTTCGTGTATCCCTGCTTGTTTTTGCAGTTGCCATGCTCATTTTCACATTGGGTTGGCAAGAACTGAAGCTGCCCATTCAACCTCTGATCATCGGAATGATAGCAGGAGTGGTCGCTAGCTTTTCCATTGGAGCTTTCTTTACTATACCGTATGCTTTTCCAGCACATATTGCAGCCGTTGATGCCAAAGAGACAGGGAAGGATCGAGCAGGTATGTTCTTTGCAGTACAGGGGGTGATTAACCAGTTTGTTGGTTCTCTGGCAGGCTCCATCCTGGCTCTTCTTTTGAATTGGAAATATGGTGTGATCGCCATTGGACCAATAGTGGCTATAACGATGATCATCGCTTTCTTCTTATTTGCTCCATACCCCTTGGGACAACCGGTAAAAAAGGAAACATAAATCATCCTGACAATATGTCTATACAGGGCACGGAAACGTCAACCGTGCCCTGAAACAAGTTGTTCATGGGAAAAGGAGTACTTATGTCTGTATTGGGTCAATTGGCTTGTGCCCAAAACCGGCGAGATGAAGTGCCTAATCAGATTCTTGCGAAACAGCTGGTGGAAAGCAATAATTCTGAAGGTATTGCAGAGTTAGTTAAGCATGTTTGGGATAAGGACTGTTCAGTGCAAAGTGACTGTATCAAGGTATTATATGAGATCGGTTATCTTTCACCTGAATTGATCGCCCCATACATCAAGGAATTTATCAAACTGCTTGCCAGTAAACATAATCGTATGGTGTGGGGTACCATGATTGCGTTATCTACTATTGCGCATCTTGATCCAGATTATCTTTTTGAGAACTTGGATGTTATTAAGCAGGCGATGGCAGATGGTTCTGTAATCACTGTGGATAATGGCATAAAAGTATTAAGTACGATTGCAGCAGCAAAATCGGAGTATTCTCATGTGTTATTTCCTTACCTGCTGCGGCATTTAAGAACTTGTCGTAGCAAGGAAGTCCCTCAACATAGTGAAAGCATTCTTTCCGCCATCAATAAAGAAAATAGTGAGGAATTTATTAATAGTCTGCAACTAAGAATCCCCGAGTTGACTCCTTCTCAAGCAGCCAGGGTAAAGAAAACTATTCAAAAGGCGAAATCACAATAGTATCTTCTGATTTTTAAAAATCGAGCATGAATAAATGAGGGAGTATAATCTTATTTTATTCACCTTCTGGAGGTAAAACACATGCCCGTCATTCCTGCACGTAAAGATGTTCCCCAGGAAGAAACCTGGAATTTAGCTTCAATCTTTTCCACGAAACAAGCCTGGGAAGAGACCTTTCAAGAAATGGAAGCTATCGCGCCTGTTCTGAAACAGCGTTTCGAAGGACACCTGGGAGATAGCGCAGAAATGCTCCTCGAATGGTTAGAAACAAAGCAAATCTTTGAACAAAAGTTGGTCAAGATTTATCAATATGCAAGTTTAAGTTATTCTGTAGATACTACCGATGCTGAAAATGCTACCATGGCAGGGCGTGCAATGGGGTTGATGAGCAGATGTGCTGCTGAAGTGGCATTTGAAGAACCCGAGATCATGGCGATCGGTTTTGACAAGATTAAAGCATGGATGAAACAAGAACCGAAGTTGATGTTTTATGCACATTACTTTGATACATTGGAGCGTAAAGCAGCCCATGTTCGCTCACACGAAGTGGAAGTAATACTTAGTCAGGTCCTGGATCCTTTTGGGACTGCATCACAAACACACTCCATTCTGGTAAATGCTGACCTTCAATTCCGATCTGCTGTAGATAAGACGGGCAAAAAGCACGAGGTTGCTCATAGCAAGATGCGCGAATTGAATACGTCACCTGATCGAACACTCCGGCGTAGCGCCTGGAAGAGTTACGCGGATGGACATCTTGCATATAAACATACCATGGCAAACTGCATATCCGCGGGATATAAAGAGGATGCTTTCTTTGCCAAAGTAAGAGGTTATAAAACCTCTGTAGAAGCATCATTGGATCAGGTGAACCTTCCAGTTTCGGTATTTCACAATGTAATTCAAGCCTTCAAAGCGAATGTACCTATATGGCATCGATATTGGGATCTGCGGCGTAAGGTAATGGGATTGAAAAAGTTGCATGTATACGATACCTATGCCAATATGAGTGATACTAAAGTGGATATCTCCTATGCACAGGCTATAGAATGGATTAGTGAGGGACTTGAACCCATGGGGAAGGAATATGTCGAGATTTTGCGTAAAGGTGCTACCACTGATCGTTGGGTAGATCGGGCTATCAATAAAGGAAAAACCTTTGGGGCATTCTCTTCAAGTGTTAAGGGCTGCCAGCCATTCATTATGATGAGTTATGACAATAGTATTTATAGTCTGAGTACGTTGGCTCATGAATTGGGTCATTCCATGCACTCCTATTTTTCTAGTCAAACGCAGCCATGGATCTATTCGCAATATGGGTTGTTTGCGGCAGAAGTAGCTTCGAATTTTCATCAGGCATTGGTGCGAGATTACATGCTGAAAACCAAATCTGATCGGGCGATCCGTCTGGCAGTGCTTGAAGAAGCTATGTCGAATTTTTATCGTTACTTCTTTACCATGCCCATGCTGGCGCAATTTGACCTGGAAGTACATAGTCGTATTGAACATGGCGAAGCTCCCAGTGCAGAGGATCTTAATCAGATCATGGTAACAAACCTGCGTGAAGGATATGGGGCAGGGGTGGTTGTGGATGAGAACCGCGATGGATGTCTGTGGATGCAGTTCTCCACTCACCTGTACAGGAATTTCTACAATTACCAGTACACCACTGGCATCGCAGGTGCACATGCATTGGCAGCTGGAGTTCTTGGAAGAAAACCTGGAGCGGTTGAAAATTATTTCTCGTTCTTGAAAGCTGGTGATTCTCTCTATCCGTTGGATGCTCTTAAGATGGCTGGTGTTGATCTTTCTACCCCCGAACCTGTTCATCAGGCTTTCCGTGACCTTGATGGGTATATCACGGAATTGGAAAAGTTGTTGGTCTAGCAGCTTTCAGATCCCCTTCTTTGTAAAAGTATTAAAGATTCCCGAAGTTTTTCAAAACTTCGGGAATCTATTGTTGTTAAAAAGCTCATATTCATTTAAGGAGAGAATGGTTAATTCAATGGTCCCTGAAGTTGATTATATATTTAATACAGATATAATATTATAAAGTATCAAATCAGAGAATTCTTTACAGGGTGGTCATTCTTTTTCAATTTTTATTATTTGAGGTTTCCTTTACTGTTTGTACTAGCCTACTGCATCCTATGGATCACTAATAAAAGGAGAAGGAAATGAGCTTCGTTAATGATCTATTCTTTAAACTTCCCAAAGAGCAGGTAGATATACTGACAAAAGATACACCTCATTACGATGATACAAGACTTAACCTTTCCAGGGAAATCGCTTCGAGTGGGAATAAAAAAGCCATTGATAAAGCAGCAGAGTTGCTTGCCAAGACGATCAACAAATCAACCTACTCAGGTGCAAGTCAAACCTACTGCCGTGAAACAATGGTGGAATGTGGAAATTGTCTGATCGCTTTAGGGAAACCCAGTGTCAATCATGTGTTATGGGTGCTAGATCAGCAGAAAGATCGTGGGATATACCTCTTTTCTCAAGATGCCCAATTGATGTTATTGGATGTTCTCACCAACCTCCATGACATTCGTGCCATACCGAAGTTAAGAAACATACTGGCTAACCAAAAACACAGTGATATGTTTGTCAAAGATAAAATGAAAAACACCCTGAAATACCTTGAAGCACTAGAAACTTCAGGGTTGGGAAAATACATGTAACGACCAATTTGCCATAGATATTTAATTGTGATTTAAAAATCGTTTGTAACCAAAAACAGTTTTGTCTGAATGGTGATTTTGTTGTCTTTGCAAGCCCTTGTTCTTTAGAAATTGATCAATCTCTTTCTGAGATTGCTTTACTATTCTCGCTTAGAATGTGGTTTTTAGGATATACAAAAAACTATTATTTGAAAGAGTGCGGTTGTCTCTCAAACTGCGCTATACGGCTCTAATATGGCATTCTGGTTTTCGAAGTATGGGATGTATGAAAAACCAATTTGTCTGATGTCAGAGGGCCTTGAAGAAATTCTTCAGAACGAAGAGCTGTGAGTATTGATAACCAGGCAAATGAGAGATATTTTCAGTTTTTACTTACTTACGCCAAAAAATCTTCTAGTTTAGCGATTCTTCAATAATCCTTTGTGCCGTTAGCCTGCCTGAAACCATAGCAGTTGGAAGACCGGTACCAGGGCGAGTGCTTGCTCCCACAAAATATATATTGTGAAAACGGGCATGCCTGTTGGATGGGCGGAAATATGCCATTTGCGTCAGGTGATGACTCAACCCATGTGTAGAACCCTTAACCAGGTTATAGCGTCTTTGCCAGGTCAGGGGAGTAAATACTGTCTCAAACTTAATATGATCCTGTAGGTCTGTGATGCCAAACCTGCGTGCTTTGTCAAAAATATTGGTACGGGCTAGATTCTTGAAAGTTTCCCAATCCTGGTCGTTTTCACCTGAAAGATGGCCAATTGGTACAACGCTGATCAAGGTATCCTGCCCTTCAGGAGCCATGGAAGGATCTAACCGGGTTGGGGCATGGAAGTAAACACTGGGGTTCGTGGGCATTCCCAGATCATTTATGATAGATTCGAATGTTCCTTGATAATCCTCTGATAGAAACAAAGCGTGGGGAGGAATGGAAGGAAAAGGTTTATCCAAACCCCAAAAGAAACTGAGAACAGAGCATGAGTAATGTTTTTTTGCCAGTCTCTTCGCCATCCCATCTGGCGGAAGCAGATTTTGATAAACATAGGGCAAATCCGCATTTGCTACGAGGATATCCGATTTCAAGTGTTCACCACTTTCCAGCCTTACACCTTGTGCCATTCCCCCGATGATCTCGATCTGCTCAACATTTGCATTAAATATAAATTCAACACCTGCCTGACGAGCCAGTTCGGCCAATGTTTCAGTGATGCTGTACATTCCTCCTTTGGGATACCACACCCCATGTTCCAGTTCGGTATATGGCATGAGTGAAAAAGTGGCCGGTGCTTCGAATGGGCTCAATCCCATGTACATATCTTGAAAGGTAAAAGCTGATTTAAGCCGGCTATCAGTGAAATAATTGGACATGTTTCGATAATGATTCACCAAAGGCTTAACCTGGAAAAGGAGAGGGGCATTCGAAATCGAGAAGAAATCTGTGATCTTTCGAAAATCACGTCTTACCAGTTTCTTCATCCCAATTTGATAATGACGTTTGCCTTCAGCCATGTATTGCTCATATCCGTGAAACCCTCCTGGTTCAATGGCATCGAGCTGATGCTGCATTGCTTTTTTATCTGAAGTGAGTTCAAGCTGACTGCCATCATCGAAATATAAATGGTAGGTTGGGTCGACTCTCTGCAGATCCAGAATTTCACTCATTGAAACACCCAATTCAAAAAATTCTTCTTCATATAACTTGCGCATGACCAATAATGTTGGACCAATATCAAATGTATGCCCATCGCGTGAAAAATGGTCACAACGCCCACCAGGGTGAGCGTTTTTCTCCACAATCGTGACATGCATTCCTTCTCTAGCCAGATGAATGGCAGTGCAGATTCCCCCGATGCCTGCTCCGATGATGATACAGTTTTTTGATTTCATGACATTTTACTCACATAAAATTATTTAACGAACATTCACAAAGTTTGCTGCTCACGCTGATCTATACCCAAAATGGTAGAAAAGATATTGCCTATCATCCATAATGTTGCTTTTAAAGTTTTCCGCTCTGGATATTTTGCATGTAACAGGTATCCATGTTTTTTTACTACAAGGGCAAGCCATTCAAATCTAGCAATATACGCACAGCAAGCGATCCGGCAACGAAGATTGTTGATTAAAGCTAGAAAATGGCGTCCTGCTTTAAAGAAAAATTCTGCCTGTTCGATACGCATTTTCACCCAATGGCGATAAGCAGGATGGTCTACTTCTTGAAGTTTGAAGCCTTCCGCTTCCATCAATTCACGAGGAATATTAAAATAACCAATAGTGGCATCTTCCAGCATATCCCTAAGCATGTGGATGATGTGCGCTCCCTGCACTGCTAAATAACGCAATTCTGTCTGCGGATAAATACATTTGTTTCCAATAAAATAGAACAAGGCATCAGTCACTGCAATCGATAGCATCTGCGAATATGCATTCAATTCATCTTGAGAGATCAATCGACCACGTCGCTGGTTATCAAAAGCCATCACCCTCATCATGTTTCGCAGATAAGACTGTAGTCTGCTGTTTTCTTCATGATCATGATGGATCATGTCTACCAGCATTTGCTCTTCCTGGGTTAGAGAATCTGGTGCTTCATTTCGATAACAGGCTTCCAAAATATTTTGCTGCCGGAGGAAGAAAGCATCTCTTTCAGTGGAAGTGTTGCTTTCTGAATCAAGGTAATCATCCATCCAGCGGAAGTAAGCGTAAGCCCGGTATGCATCATCAATCAAAGGACGGTCCACTAAAAGCTTGATTGTATAATATGTCTGTTTACTACCATTCCTGGTGATCTCAGCAGCCAGGTTCTGGTGCGAGGTCTTTTTCATGTTTTTAAGATCCATACTAAATAATGATCATCGTTCTATATACGGATAATTAACCTTCTGGTTGCATTATCTATAGATAAATTGTATTCCTATGTAGCTTAATTACCCATGTGCAGGTATTATTCATAACCACCTATTAGAATTGGTCAATTACCGTAATTCCGATTCGTTTAAAATCATGCATTCCCATCAGTTCCTGGGGAGCGTCTTCGAGGCGAATATGATGACTTACCAGCTTTCCAGGATGCAATTTTCCTGCTTTGATCATCTCGAACAATGCTTCATACCGGTATGCCTGCATGCCGTGGCTGCCGAGAATTTCTAGTTCCTGGGCGATCACTTTATCCATTGGGATGGCGGGGTGACTGTGTTCTGCCAGCATCAGGCCAACCTGGATATGCCTGCCGCGTTTCCTTAAATTAGCAATCGAATTAAAGCAAGTGACCGGATTTCCCAATGCATCGATGGATACGTGTACACCACCATGGCTGATCTCTTTGACTGCTTCTACCACATCGGGGGTTTTCGATCCATTGACGGTTGCAATCGCACCTATTGAGCGCGCAAAATCAAGGGTATCATCCTTGATATCAATTCCAATCACGTTAGCACCCAGGGCATAGGCGATCATGATTGCAGATAATCCTACTCCACCGCAGCCATGTACTGCCACCCATTGTCCGGCAGATACTCTACCCTGTGCGACTATGGCGCGAAAAGCTGTAGCAAAACGGCAACCCAAACTGGCAGTAGTTACATAGTCAAGTTCTGGTGGTATGTGTACCAGGTTGACATCTGCCCGGTCGATGGCGACATATTCTGCAAAGGAACCCCAATGGGTGAACCCTGGCTGAAATTGGTGATCACAAACCTGTTGATTGCCTGATACACATTGCGGGCAGGTACCGCAGGCGCAAACAAAAGGTACGGTAACTGCATCACCCGGTTTCCAATGGGTTACATCTTTGCCAACCGCAGTGATGATGCCCGCAAGTTCATGCCCAGGTACATGGGGCAAGTGAATATCGGGATCATGTCCCATCCATCCATGCCAATCACTTAAGCAAAGTCCTGTTGCCATCACTTTGATCACCACTCCGTGGGATGCAGGAGTGGGATCCGGAACCATTTTTACATCAACTGAACCTGCAAAATGCTCAAAAATGACTGCTTTCATAAGACATTTCCTGTTTAAGGGAAAGAATAATCAGATTATTAATTCAAAACCAGAGTTTCCATGGATAATCGATCAAGGAAAGGTGTACTATCGATCCCCATCACTTTTAGCATTCCAGACAATCGTCGGTTGGGTGAATGAGGAGAAATATTTCTCTCGGAAATAATCTTTCCATCCTCACAGGTCAGCTCAAGCATCTCATTATTGAAAATAATGAATCTTCGAGACGCAGGGAGAATTCCACCACCGATTTTTCTCAGATCCAGATTCGCAGAATGAATACCGCTCATTTGCATGGTTACTTTCACTGTTTGTTTAACCTCAATGAAATTACTCAATGAATGCTGAAGATTTGGAATGGCATTTCGAAAAATCTGATAAAGAGCCAGCATGGCATTCTTGTCCATTGGTTGTGGGGCGAAGTCCAACAGGCGATAATCCTTTGAAAGAAATTGATCTATTCTGTCAAAATCGGCAGAATCCAACGCTGCATAATATGCTTTGATCATACTGCTAATGTTCATAATTTTTCTCCTGTCTGGCTGGTTATCCATTGGTAATAATTTACTATTCTTAAGTTGAAGCGGACTGCTCTCCTATGGTAACGATAAAATGATTACATCTCTTCGCCCATCATTTTCGAAACAAAGAACAATTAGTAAAGAAACCAGGCTGTCTATAGATTAGCCAGACGACCTGGTTAAGAAATCATTATCCCGCCATTACTATATAATACCTATATATTATACCATTAGAGAAATTATAGATATATGTCTTCATTAACTATAATAATTTTGCAACTTATTTGTAAGGAATAACAATTGGTTGGTGTTGATTGGAGCGGAAGTCAAATTATAAAAATTTCTACAAAGGAAGTCAAAAATGGGAGATATCTTAATTCGCCAGATATTTGGAAACGAGATGATAGACACCCTTTATGGATTTGCAAGTTATGCATTCCACCCTTCACCGCCAATGCCCCAAAAAGATGAGTGGCAAAAGTGGATCGAAAAACGCCCAGAGCAATCCTTATTTGTATTGTATGAAGATGGTAAACCTTTATCATGTGCAGCGTCAGTGGCAATGATTCAGAATGTCCGGGGAAAGATATTTGATCAAACGGGTGTTTTTGGTGTTGCAACTTCTCCTCTGGTTCGCTGGAAGGGCTATTGCCGACATGTGTTGATGTCGCTTTTTACTTACAGTTATTCATCAGGAAATACATTTTCATGCCTCTATCCTTTTAAAGAATCATTTTACGAAAATTTAGGATATACCACATTCCCGGCTTCCCAATTAGCTAGATTTAAACCTGAAGCATTAATGTCACTTTTGAAGAAAGACCTCGGGGGAGAAATACTATTCACGAGTATCCAGGATGGGTTTGATGATTACCAGAATTTCCTGCGTCAACATCTTCTACGTGTGCATGGGATGACGGTAACTCGTCAGATAGACCCTTCCAAGGGGATCATGAACAAAGCCTGGATGGTTAAAGTAGTATTGAATGGCAGGGTAGAAGGTTTAATGCAATATCAGATACAGGGGGGTGAGCATGACCGGGGAAAATTTCAATTTTGTGTTCTCTGTTTTTATTATCTTTCGAGCCAGGCGAAATATTTATTGCTGCAATGGATTGCCCGGCATGTAGATCAAGCTGATCGGGTTCTATTGGTATTATCCCCTGCTGAACAGCCAAACACATGGCTTTCAGATTTACGACTAACAACCGAATCCTACCACGCTCCCATGGGAAGAGTTATCAATGTGGAAAAATTAGGTGGAATGCAGGTGGGTGAAGGAAGTTTCACAACAAGAATTCGGGATCCGTTTTGCCCATGGAACCAGGGGTTTTGGAAGTTTTCATCTGAAGATGGTTTGTTGAGAGTCACTCGGGTAAATAGCGCTGAGAGTGAAATGAACATTCAGGCTCTTTCAGCACTTGTCTATGGAACTCATAATATTGATGACTTTACCTGGCGAGGGTGGGCAAGCATGCCCGATTATTTAAAAGATACCATGAGACACATGTTCTCTCCACAAATACCTTTTATGGACGAGGTGTTTTAACCCGGTTCACTTACTGCCATTACAATTCGGAGTTTCTCATCTAATTCACAGGTTTCCCTTGGGAGGTTCTCAGCTGGATATTCTAGAATGCAATCAATGAATTAGAAGGGAATATCATTCTGTAGACTGAACAAGGGAGAAATATGAAGAAATTTTTCTATTGCCTGATTATTCTAGTCATCCTGGTATTGAGCGCATGCTCATCTCAGGGATCTGAAACTCAAGTCACAACTGCTACAGAAAATTCGACTGCTGAAACTGAAACCGCAGAAACCGCTACCCCTGTTACAGCAGTAGGTTTGAATACTACGTATGAAAATGCCGTATCGATACCGATGCAAATGATCCTGGGGACATTGCAACTGAACACTACTGCTCAAGCATTAACAAAAGAGCAGGCAGATGCGTTGATTCCGTTATGGACAAATTATGCAACTCTATCCATGAGTATGATTCCTGGTCAGGAACAACAAGGAAATACCGATATTCAAACACAGTTGGATGAGCTGATCAAACAAATCCAGGCAGCTATGACGCCAGACCAGATCAATGCTATTGCGGCCATGCAGATTACCCAGGATTCAGCTTCCAAACAGATGGAAGAATTAGGGATTACCACAGGTATGCCCGGTGGGATTAACCCGCCACAGGGACAGGATGGTACTAATCCGCCACAAAAACCTGGTGATATGAATCCCCCTGCAGACCAGGATGCAACCCCACCAACTAACCCTGGCAGCGGAAAACCTCCAGCCGGGCAGGAAGGCACTCCTCCTGCGATGGGAGAAGCCCCTGCCGGTAGTGGCCGTATGATGATCACTCCAGAGTTGATCAACGCACTGTTGCAATCACTCGGATCCATCAGTGGCGTAACGGTCACACCGGTCAGTATGGAAGCGCCTGGTACTGGGGAGATGCAACCTCCAACGGATGGTGGAACGGGAGGTGATTACACCATCAGCGCCACCTACCAGCTGGATGGCGGTTCTGAAGATTTTTCGGGGCAGACTTATACTGCAGATGATAAAGACAAATCCGCGGTATATGTCCTGAACGGTGGCATATTATCACTCAATGATGCGATCATCACCACCTCTGGCGATACATCTTCGCAAGATAACAGCAGCTTTTATGGATTGAATGCAGCTGTATTGGCTGCATCAGGCGGGATGATCGATCTTTCAGAAAGCACGATAACTACCAGCGGACTTGGAGCAAATGGCGCATTTGCTACAGGCTCTGGCTCATCTGTGACCCTTTCGAATGTGACCATTTATGCCACTGGTGATGGCGGGCATGGTGTGATGGCAACCCAGGGAGGTACTCTGACGCTCAATAATGTGACTATGACCACTGCCGGGAAAAACTCTGGTGTTATTGCAACGGATCGTGGTAGTGGGACCATCACTATGGTGGGAGGTTCGGCGCTGGCAAGCGGGCAAGATTCGCCTGCTGTTTATTCCACAGGTGTTATCAATATTTCTAACGCTTCTCTGAGTGCTACAGGTGCAGAAGCTGCAGTGATCGAAGGCGCCAACAGTATCACGCTGACTGATTGTACGCTGACATCAAGCAAAGAAAAATGGGGTGTCATGATCTACCAGAGCATGTCAGGTGATGCTGAAGGAACGCAAGGCACATTCACCATGACTGGTGGAAAACTTGAATATACCCCAACCAGTGGACCATTATTCTACATCACCAATTCCACAGGTGTGATTATCTTGAAGAATGTTGAAGTGAAAAATGGCAGCGGCATCTTGATCAATGCAGCCGCTGGGAATTGGGGCAATGCTGGCGAAAACGGTGGTACGGTTATTTTCACGGCCGACAATCAAGCACTGGAAGGTGATCTGGTGGCAGACGCGATTAGCAGCATTGATCTGACACTGCAGAATCGTTCATCGCTGAAAGGTACGATTAATCCTGAAGGTACTGCAAAATCTGTTAGTCTCACTTTGGATGCGACCAGCATCTGGACAGTGAC
Organism: Anaerolineaceae bacterium; assembly: GCA_034429195.1. Classification (GTDB taxonomy): domain Bacteria; phylum Chloroflexota; class Anaerolineae; order Anaerolineales; family Anaerolineaceae; genus UBA4782. The sequence continues at coordinate 250,912 of DAOUGQ010000007.1, read as the reverse complement.
AGCAGATTCCACATTGACCCGCCTGATCGATCCCAGCGGCATAACTGGAAAAACGATCACCAACATAATCGGGAATGGATTTACTGTAACATACGATTCTGCTGCCAACCCTGAACTGGGTGGAAAGACCTATACCTTAACGGGTGGCGGGTATCTGAAACCAAAAAGTTAACCCATAGGAAATTTGGCTTTCGAATAGAAAGAGAACTCAAAGAATTGATAATATTCGAGGTGCTAAAAGTCAGGTATGATATAAAAATCTAAATCACTACCAGCCGATAGAAAAATCAGGGAAGGTCCAAATGACCCTTCTGAATGAAAAAACACAATCCAGAATGAAAGCATTTGAACTTGTGAGCACATTACTGCCAACCTCAATGATCTTGGGGTTGGTGTTTTATTGAATGCAAATCAAGAATGTAAATGAAATTTCTTTCTGAAAAGATGGAGGAAAGATCATGGATATCATATTGTGGGTCATTCAAGGAATTTTAGCGATCAAGTTGGTGGATACATCGATTAGCCATGGTTTCCGGCAGAAAAAGCTTGATTTTCAAAAAGCCATCGAAAAGATGGGCACACGCACTCCGAAACTGTTAGGGATCACGTCTTTCTTTACTTTTCTGGTGGCTGTAGGGTTGATCCTTCCAGGTTTGTTGAAAATGTCTGGGGTCATCACAGTGATATTTGCAGGAATTACCAGCGTTCTATTTTTAATATCGCTCATCTGCCATATTAAAAGCCGGGAAAAACCAAAACTATTTGTCAGTATTGTTCTTCTTGTTTTGGTGGCAATTGTTATTTTTGGCCGAATGTACCTGGGTTCATAAGAGATATTTTATTCAGACGTTTAGATTTTGTTTCCTTGAAGTTCCTCTGGATATTTTGTATAATGAGATCAGATTATCGCGTGTAAAAATGCGAAAGGAGTACGGTTATCATGGTGCTCCTCATTGTTGGTGGTGTATTAACCTTAATTTGCCTTAGCCTGATCATTGATCTCATAAACATTTATCTGAACCGAAGTTTACAAAGTCCCTTCTTTCGTGGTAGAGAGAAATATCCATATGGAGAAGTATTCTTCACCCTACTTCTTGTGGGAGCAACCGTTTTTGTTTTTTGGAAGGGATGGCAACAAACCGCATTTTATCCCTACAAGCGGTTGGGGAATGATCACATAACGATAATTAATGATGATCCACATTTGACTGCACAGGTTTGGCTAAAGAAAGAAAAAGCAGAAGTTCAGGAAGAGCTGCGGATCTTGCTCATAGCCAAAGTGGTATCGGGATATGCTGTGGGGATCAGTCAGGCTGAAATAGCATCCAACGATCTGGGAATATTTCGTGTTGTGCGGGGGCATGGAGCAAACTGGGGGAGTTCGATCGGCAGCTTGAATGGAGCAACCGGATTTGGTCGTGATCAGATGGAAATCTTCTTTTCGCCTGGTGAGGATATTTCATTACCTGCAGAAATTAATATGAAGGTTGAGTTTGTGGTTGCAGAAAGCGTAGGACCTGGATTCTTTTCAAACTCATCATATGTGTCAGATCTGACATTGATCCTTCATGCCCTTGATGAATAAAAAAACTCTACTAGAACAAACACTTTTGATTTTTTGACCTTGTACAAGATTGATTTTTGGTTAGCTTATGATGGAATAATCAAAGAGCCAGCCGCAACCATTGATTTAGGAGAGGAAATCATGTTTTAACCATACTTGTTGATCCTGTATCAGGATCATTGGTAGTAATATTTTACGTCTGTTTTAGTACAATAGGAATATCGGTGAGATAACATTCATTTGCTTTCGATTTTAAAAAAGCAGCCAGAAGGCTCAAAAAGCGGAGGTAAAATGAACGGATCATCCATTTTCTTTATCATCATCAGTGCGGATGAAGAAAAACCATATGTAAAGTTCCTGTGTGAAAGCATCAGAACATTTGGAGGTGTAATGGCGAATTCTCCCATCTGGATTTTTAATGCAAATCCGCAGCAGGTTGATTGTAAAAATCTTGCTGATCAACAGACACAGGTATTCCCATTGGATTATTCCGGATCGATGAGGCGGTACCCATATCGCAATGTTGTGCTTGCTTGTGCTCAGGCTGAAGAGCAGGCAGCGCCAGAAATAAAATCATTGATCTGGGTTAGCTCTGATTGCTTGATCTTGCAGCCTCCGGTTCTATTCGAAAATGGGGACGATTATGATGTATCCGTTCGCCCTGTGCATATTCGCAATGTTGGAATACCTTTGAGTGACCCATTGGATGCTTTCTGGCGGGGTATTTATAAGGAAGTTGGAACGAGTGATATTCGTCGGTCAGTGACTTCATTTGTCGATGGTCAATTATTGCGTGCATATTACAATTTTCACGCGGCTTCGGTGCGACCTTCCAAGGGATTGTTCAGGCGATGGCGTGACCATTTCTTAAAAATGGTTCACAACGACACCTTTCAAGCCACTGCTTGTGAGGATCAAACACATCGAATTTTCCTCTTTCAATCCATATTTTGTGCGATCGTTTCCACCATAGTGAGTGAAGAACGTCTACGATTATTACCCCCTACATATAATTACCCACTAAATCTGCACTCTCAGGTGCCTGATGAGAGACGCGCCGCCTCTTTGAATGATCTGGTACTCTTCGCTTATGAAGATATGAATTTGTACCCTGACGCGTTGACAGATATCGAAGTGCATGAGCCTTTGCGCTCCTGGCTTCAGACGAGATTTCCAAAAATATAATATTTTGGCTGAAGAAGTGGATAATATGGATGGATTATCTTATTGCGTCATTGTTACTACAACTGCATCTCAGCAAGAAGCCCGCAAGATCGCTGAAAAATTGGTAACGCACAAACTGGCTGCCTGTGTTCAGATTCTCGATATTGAAAGCTTCTATGCCTGGCAAGGCACTCTGAAACATGAACCGGAGTGCCTTCTCTTGATTAAAACCCGATCAGACCTGTATCCAAACATAGAAAAGATGATCTGTGCGATCCACAGCTATGAAGTTCCAGAGATCATCCAACTGCCCATTACGCAGGGATTAGAGGGCTATCTGGGTTGGATAACAGCGAACACAAATCAATCATAATCGGATCGAGTATTTTCCTTGCCTTCCTGATAAATCCTTTTACAATAAGTCATTAATACATTTATTATCTTTCTAGTTTTTTTGGAGTTCTTATCTTGGCACTCAATTGGATGGATGTAACCCAACTTTCTTTTAATAGCCTGTTATTATTGGATGAAGTGCAATTAAGTTGGTTGCCCGGTTGGCTGGAAAAAGAAGATCTTCGAATTGCACTCAACACTAATCCCCATGTCGAATGGTTCTTCCGACATAAATGCCCTCAACTTAATGACTGGTTAGACGACGTGATGCGAGATAGAGATAATATTCTTGCTACATCCGATGAGGCTCGAAATGCAGAAATCCGCATCATGAAATCCATGGAAGACCTGCTTGTTTATGTTGTCAATCCAGCGGTATACGATGCCCTGCCCTTTACAACCTGGGATGACCAGATATTACTTGATTTAGCTGATTTTAGAGGAAAGACGGTAATTGATGTTGGAGCTGGAACCGGCAGATTAACATTTGCTGTGGCGCCTTTGGCAAAATTTGTTTATTCTGTTGAGCCAGTTTCGAATTTGCGGAAATTCATTCGGGCAAAAGCAGATCAACGAAAGTGCACAAATGTATACACGGTGGATGGATTGATCACATCGATCCCCTTTTCAGCAGATTTCGCTGATATTTTGATGGGTGGGCATGTATTTGGCGAAACACTCGAATCTGAATACAATGAAATGACACGTGTGGTCAAGCCTGGAGGAAAGATCATTCTCTTTCCTGGAAATACCGATAAGGATAATGTGGAGCACGCGTTTTTGATGGCTCATGGTTTTCATTGGTCACGTCTTGAAGAACCCCAGAGTGGTTGGGTTCGAGTATATTGGAAAGTAGTTGCATAGAAACATGATATAGATGCGTAAATAGGAGAGAACATGCCTGCACAATTATTGCCTGCTCAACAACAAACATTAATGGTTTTTCTTTCCACAACCCGTCGACTAGAAGAGGAAGTATCAGGATTGACTAATGAGGATCTGGATCGTAGTCTCGAACCTGGTTCCTGGTCAATCCGCCAGATTGTTCATCATGTGGCAGATGATGGCGATGTATGGTGCATGATATTCAAGAAGGCTCTGGCTACTCCAGGAGCCCCCATTCGCTTTGAAGGTTTTCCAGGAAATGAACCATGGGCAAAAGCTTTGTCTTTTGATCATCGTCCTATTGCATCTGCGCTTAACCTCCTTCGGGCACACGGTGAAATGATAGCCGAATTGGCAACAACTTTTTCAGGTTCCTGGGATCAGTGTGTCAAGATTATTGATGCATCTGGGAATGAGATTCAGGATTTGAGTGCTGGTCAAATTCTCAATATGTTGGGAGAACACCTCCAAGAGCATCTATTGACCATTCAGATGATCAAACAAACTTATCAAATCAGCACTCCAGTTCACAGAGAGTCTATATTATCTGCCCGTTTTCAACATGCAATTAACCTTGCTTTCCATCTTCACGGAGAAACTTTCCGAAAATCCACATCTATCCCTACCCTGACGCACTTATTATCAGTCTGTAGCCTGGTGATGTACGATGGCGGTAGTGAAGATGAAGCTATTGCTGCTCTGCTTCACGATTCTTTGGAAGATGCTCCGGAGAGTATCTCCCCTGAATTGATCAAGGAGTATTTTGGAGACTTGGTTTTGAAAATCATCTGTGTCTCGTCAGATACTGCAAAAGATTATGCAGGGGGACCTAAAGAGCCCTGGCGGGTTCGCAAAGAAAGATATATCGAGAATATCAAAAAGATAGACCCATCCTTGCTGCGAGTAACCGTGGCAGATAAAGTGGATAATGCCCGTGCCATTTTGAGGGACCTTATTAAGGTGGGTGATAAAGTATGGGAACGCTTTAATGCTGGCAAGAGCGACCAACAATGGTATTACGAATCCACCCTTGAGGCATATAAAACTGCAGGTTTTAAAGGTTACCTGATCGATGAACTGGAAAAACTAGTTGGGCAGATCCTGGCTTCTTAAATCGATTCTTCAGCCTCATAATTTTCAGGAATAACCCGGCTTCTTTTGCCATTATCTATCCTCGGATCTGGGCGCGATAATTACTTTATCACTTTCATATCCAAATTTGGTGAAAGTGATATGTTTCCTCCTGGCCTCAAGATTGCTACAGAAACCCTATAGATCGGGCGCTTGAATTTGCAATCGTCGATCATTTCTATCTATCGTTGCTGACGTGGCTGATCAAACTCGACCGATTGATAAGCCTGAAATAGAACCTGGTAGTAGTAAGCGTAATATTCTACTTTATATAGTTCGAAAGCCACCCGTTTTGCAGGGAGTCTCACCTTATGCTGCGATCGGAGTAGCGATATTCGAGTTTGTTTTACTGGTACATCATTTTAAATATTTCTGCATTCGTGAATTTTGCATGGAATAAGCTGAACAAGCATCCGATAACACAGATTGGAAGTTAACTTTCTGTTTCTAGAAAACCTTCGAAACGATTACTTTTTGTATGGTCCAAACTTGCGGAATTGATTGGGGTTCACTGGTGAAAGCCGCTCACTTTTAGGGCTGAGCAGGTATGCAGAACCGTTGCGATGTAGGATGGGTATACGCCTTCGTCGTTTGATGAATTCTGCTCGCATATCTTCGGATAAAAAATAATAGCTATCGTAATCTTCTGGCAAGTGTGTAAATAACTGATCGTATAGATTAATAAAGGTATCTCGGAATACCTGTGTCACCTCATCCAGATGACTGATAACCCAGCAGGTGGGTTCAAAATCCCAATGATATGCCAGACCGATAAACCGGTCATCTGCAGTAATATACGGAAAGAAAGGAAACTGACGGCAACTGATCGAGCGATACTCGCGTTGGCAGTAGCCAGGTCCTTTACAGGCAAGCAGGCACATGTGTTTAGGGGTATCTTTTAGTAACTCTTGTGGGTCAACAGGATCAGCCGCGCATTCATCTCCGCGCCAGAGATGCCACAGGTCTGTATGAGTTTTCAGGTATTCCCATTCTTGATGATAAACTACAGGTACCGCTTGGCAAATATCGCAGCAGAAAGGCTTACCGGTGGGGTTATGGGGTGCACACAAACTGCCGCAATCCCGCGATGTGACAGGATCATCGAACCGATCATAAATTTCACGAAAATGATTACTTGAAAACTGCATGCCTAGATTCTATCAGGGTTTCATGAAAGGAACTGGCATGGAATTTTGACAGTTTACCAACAGTTTTTGCTTGACTCTCTTCACGGCAAAATTGTATACTCAACGTAATCAACTGGTTTTTTACTTTCCACTTCCTTCATTGCAGAGGATTATTCCTCGTTTGTTCATAGTTTGTGTTTTATCAGAAGCAATTTTTGATGATTGATCATTTTATCCATCAAAATTACTTGATTATTCTCATGAACTTGAGATGGGATAAATATTGATGATGTTTCATCAACCATCGAGGATAAATGATTAAACCGGCTTTCATGCCACCTGTGATCATTGTAGGTGCTCACACGGTCGGTCTCGGCGTAATACGTGCGTTTCGAGACCAACCCATGGACCGCGTGGTTTTAAGTTACGATCATGATGACATGGGGCGCGCTTCACGATACATAAGTAAGCTGCTTGATGCACCTCATCCCGAAAATCAGAAGGAAGAATTTATTACGTTCCTGATCAATCTCGCCAGTGATTATCATGGAGCAATGCTGCTTCCAGCATCGGATGCATCCTTGAAAACAATTTCTTACCATAAGACTGAATTATCTCAATATTATTCGGTTGCTTGTACTGATTGGGCGATTACCCAGCAATATATCGATAAGAAGCTCACCTATGCTCTAGCTGAAAAGGTGGGGGTTCCTGCACCGCACACCATGATCCCTCATTCTGAAGCGGATGTAGAGAAATATGCGCAGACAGTTGCCTACCCTTGCCTGGTGAAGCCCTGTGAAAGTCATGTGTATTTTGACCATTTTCATCACAAGATGGTACAGGCGCAAAATTTTAACCAGATGATGAAAGCATATCGTGATGCAGCTAATGTTGGGTTGGAAGTGATGCTTCAAGAATTCATCCAGGGGGATGATGCGGATGGGGTGAATTACAATGCTTACTACCTGGATGGCGAGCCATTAGTTGAATTCACCGCTCGAAAAATTCGCAATGCGCCGCCGCAGCTTGGCTCGCCCTGTGCTGCTGTAAGCGCAAATGAGCAGGAAGTGATTGCAGCTGGCAGGCGTATTCTCAAAGCGATGGGATTTTATGGGTTTGCCTGCACAGAATTTAAACGAGACATCCATGACGGTGTGTATAAGTTGATGGAAGTGAATGGGCGGCATAACCTTTCAGGTGCTTTGGCAATTTACTGCGGAGTGAATTTCCCATTGATACACTATCGTCACTTAATGCTGGGAGAAATACCCTCACAATTGGATTATCGAAAAGGCATCTACTGGATAGACCTGACTCGAGACTGGGCTTATCACCTGAAGCGGGTGCTACAGCGAGAATATCCCTGGAAGAAATTCATCACCCCCTATCAAAACGAGCATATTTTTGCTATTCTGGATGCACATGACATGGGACCATTTGTGAAGAGGGTCGGAACCCTGATGCGGGATGGTTTATCAGGTAAAAGGGCTGTTTGACGTTATGGGAGAGGACCATTATGAGCATTGAAGCAATTCAACTGGAAGAAGAAAGATTAACCCATGGCACAGAGGAAAAACCATTGATACGTGAACGTCATAGGGCGTTTCCTTTTATATTTGAGAACAGGCAGCATAAGCGTATTCTTGATTCAGCAGCAGGTTTGGGATATTCTGCCCAGCAGATCAAAAAAGATTACAAGGTTGGGAAGATCATGTGCAACGATCTGGCACCAACCTGTCTGATGAGCTTGAGGCAAGCCGGGCTTCCTGCCATGCGGTTCAACCTGGATAACGATGGACCTGGTTTTCCGATCGCTGACTGTTCCTTCGATGCAGTTATTTCATCATCTACGATTGAACACTTGCTTCATGTGGATGAGTTCTTGAAGGAAGTGTATCGCATCCTGGAACCTGAAGGCTATTTCTATATTTCCACCCCTAACTATGCGAGCCCGCTTTATCTATGGCCGGTCATCTGGGCAGGGCGCACTTTTCATGATCCCATGAAGGCAAACCTTCGTTATGAGTTCTTTGGGCATGTGCGTTATTTTACCTATCGCACCATGTTGGAATATGTTCCCACCTTTGGGTTTGTACCCGAAGCTGTGTATATACCATTACCAAAAAGCAGTACTATCTTTCAGGGGTTACGCAAAACCGCTCCCCTTAAAGCATTGATCTTTCGGTTGGGTACCAATGTGCTTTATCGCCTCTCACCACGTTGGGCATCCGAGCCGATCCTATGCTTCCGTAAAACGGATAAACCAACCGGGAGGTTGCGAAAGGTTATCTTTTAATGGCAGATGGAAATAAAGATTTCGTCCTTAAGGTGGATGAAAACACAAAGGAAAATCAGCTTTACGAAAATGCTGATTATGAAATTTTCTGGACGGGGATACAACAGCATAAGCTTGATGAATTGGAACAAGTATTGGTGGCGAGAATGCTACACCTGCCCGCTCGCCGTATGATGGATATTGGTTGTGGATATGGTCGCCTGTGGGAGCGATACCACGCACAATGCGATGAAATCGTATTGCTTGATAGTTCAAAATCTCTGCTGCAGCAGGCATACCAGCGTTCGGGAGGGCGAGCCATTTGTCTGGCGTGTGATCTGCATGCCATTCCTTTTTGCGATAGCACATTTGACCAGGTTATGATGGTGCGAGTGCTACATCACCTGCCCGACACACATGCAGCGTTATCAGAGCTGAGCCGACTGATCGCTCCGGGAGGGCATCTGCTATTTTCATATTGTAACAAGAAAAACATTGAACGAGTGGCTCGCTGGTTGATTGGGAAAAATCCCTATCATCCCTATAAATTGGAACCAGCCTGGGTATGGGAGCGGTTCTTCATGCATCACCCGCGCTATATTCATCAAAATTTGGGGAATGTTGGCTTGCAGGTTAGACGTGAAATGGGCGCTGGTGTGATGGACAAGATTGCTGGTATGTTGGGAAAAGCAGGTGAAAAGTTCCCACTGGGAGTTTCCATGGCACCCCTATTCGCCAGCCAGGCGATTGCCCCGTGGATATTTGTGGATGCAGCGAAACCTGGAGAGAACATGGATGTGTCAATGCTGCCTTTGGAGCAACTGATGCAGTGCCCGCAGTGTAGAAGCGGATTACAAAAAAACGAATCTGGGCTTTTTTGTTCTGCGTGTGATACACTCTACCCGTTGAAAGATGGGGTGTATCATTTTATATAAAGGCTCCCCAAAAATAAATTAACTTTGGAGAAAAACATGCGGATAATCATCCCTACCATTGGCACGCGTGGTGATGTTCAACCATATATTGCTCTTGCTATCGGATTGAAAAGAGCTGGACATTCAGTTATTCTGGCAACCCACCCTTGTATGCGAAACTTGGTTGAATCATATAATATAAAATTTTCTCCAATTGGACCTGATATTGATATTGGATATGAAACAGCAATCATCCGAGGGAAATCGCCAAACTGGATGGTTGGTTTTATGCGTGTAATGAAGTTTTCTTTCTCTATGCTAGAAAAAAGTCATGATGACCTTTTAGATTTGTGCAGAGAAGCTGATCTGGTGGTTATTTCTCATACAGCAGCAGGAAGTATGGAAGCTGATCAATTGAATCTTCCAACTGTTAGTGTAACTCTTACTCCTCAGGCAATCCCCGCTAATGACCCGAACGCATCATGGATTACACATATATTCATGAAGATGATGGGTGCTGGCATGGGTCTAATGATGACACGTCCATTAAACCAGATCCGGAAACGGATTGGGCTTCCACCGATGGGGTCTACTGGAATCACTTCACCAACATTAAACCTGATCCCAATCAGCACTTGTATCATTCCCCCCAATCCATTGTGGGAAACCCGTCATAAAATGACAGGTTACTGGTTCGCCCAATCTCCAGAAACCTGGTCTCCGCCTGCCGATCTTGTTAGATTTTTGCAGGAGGGCAAACCCCCTGTCATTATTAGCCTTGGTGCAATGGCACTCAGCGGAGAAGATGCCATGGATGCGGCAAAAATCACACTTTCTGCAATCATGCAAGCTGGTGTACGTGCCATTGTGCAAGGATGGGATGAACCCATGAAGGATCTTTCTTTTCCCGAATCGGTTTTCCATGCAGGCTCAGTACCGCATGATTGGTTACTGGCGCATGCCAGTGGACTTGTCCATCATGGAGGGTTTGGTACTACTGCTGCGGGATTCCGGGCTGGAATTCCCTCTTTGGTAATTCCACATATTATTGATCAGTTCATGTGGGGACAAAAGGTTGTTGAATTGGGTGTTGGACCCCGGTTCATTCCACGCGCAAAATTGACTGTAGAAGCCATGACTGATGCACTTATTCAAATGAGATCGCCTGAAATGATCACCAAAGCAGCAGAGCTTGGTCAAATTATCCAAAAAGAAGATGGTGTAAAACGCGCAATTGATTTGATCGAAGCATCAATTTGTTGAAACAAAAAAAATCTGCGTACTGGAGAATGCTAAAGATTGAAAAATAGCACCAAAAGCGAGGAATATCACTATTGCTGCTGTTTTTTTGATGTTAATAGTGCAACATAGCAGTTTGGTTTCGTTAAATCTTTTAGATGCTCATCTCTGAAGCGTAGATAAGTTTGGCGCGAGGAAGATCAATACACACCTATCAAAGTGACAAAATAGTTACGAGTATTACATATTTTTCCTGGATTTACTATAAAACCTTAGCTGGAGTTACTTTTGAGTGCTTTCTCTCATATCTCGGTTTAAGATGTACGCAATAATGGCGGATGTATGTTGTTATCTAATATAACAATCATATAAGAATTCATTTCTTGTATAATATTTAAATGTCGATAACATCAATCGATTCCTACCGCAGATTATGCAATCATCAACAGACTGTGCTGCGCGAGTTGTTGCAGAACCCATCGCAGTTTGAACAGGGTATGCGTTTATTCTTCACCCAGCATGCCATGCTGCATTCTGCCCAGGTTGCTGAACCACCTACCTGGTCGTTCGAAGATGCTGTACTGGCGGGTGTGACTGAAGAGCAATATCGAGTGATCCTTAAAGGACAGGAGCACACCATTGCCTGGCTGTTATGGCACATGGCGCGCTGTGAAGATATTACGATGAATCTGCTGGTAGCAGGCACTTCACAGGTGCTGTTGCAGGATGACTGGCTGAAAAAGTTGGGTGTCAATGTAGTGGACACGGGCAATGCCATGAACCAGGAAGAGATCCTCCGCTTCAGTGAGCAGATAGACATTCCCGCTTTGCGAGAATATCGCCTGGCAGTTGGAAAACGCACACGTCACATTGCCCAGGGTTTGACTGCTGTTGACCTGACTCGAAAGATAGAACCAACCCGGATGGAGTTGGTCTGGCAGCAGGGGGCTATCGTTGAGGAGAGCCGGTCGATAGCAGATTACTGGTCGAAGCGTGACGTGAAGGGGCTGTTGTTGATGCCTGCCTCACGTCATCTTCTCACCCATTTGAATGAAGTGCTGGAGATTAAGAAGGCACTGGGATGATCCTGTTCTGTTTCTAATACTTTCTTATTTATGATGAAATCCAATATTTACCCTGATCGTGGTGGTGAGTCATGCCCCTAACCTTTCGTACTTATCAAACCGAAGATGATTACTGGCGTATGCGAGAATTCCTTCGAGAATTGATGATACTGCATGGCTTGCACGAACAAAGCTGGCATGTGGCGCGCCTTGATTATGCACGCTGGCATGTCTGCCTGAATTGTGCAAAGGTCACATTGAATGATGTGTCTTATCTATGGGAGGATGATGGAAAATTAGCAGCTTTTATGATGCCTGATGGCTGGTTGGGAGAAGTACATTTCAACATTCATCCCAATTATGATACCCCTGTGATGGTGAAAGAGATGCTTCTTAAAGCAGAAGAGCATCTTTGCGAAAAGAAACCCGATGGCACGAACTGCATGCTGATATGGTCACCTGCTGAAGATACCATGCGCCAAGAGATTTTGCGCCAGAACGGTTATGAGAAGAAAGGTGATCCCGAAATGCAGTGGCGACGTACCCTGGACAGTCCTATTCGCGATGTGCCTTTGGCTGCTGGGTATTCCATCCGATCGTTGGGCGATGGATTGGAATTGCTTGAGCGCTGCTATGCATCGGGTTTGGGTTTTCACGATGGAGATATAGCCATTGCTGTGGATAATCGTAATGATCCAACCTGGTATCGCAATATCCAAACAGCACCCTTATACCGCCGTGATCTCGACCTGGTAGCAGTTGCGCCTGATGGATCAATTGCTTCATTTTGCACGATCTGGTTTGACGATGTCACGCGAACAGCATATTTCGAGCCGGTAGCCACCGTGCCAGCCCATCAACGAAAGGGGTTGGGAAAAGCTGTGCTGACGGAAGGTTTGAAACGCTTACAGCGAATGGGGGCACTGCTAGGATGTGTCGGGGGATTCAGCACTGGTGCGAATGCTTTATATCAATCTGTGATGGGATCAGATCATGATGTGTATGAACCTTGGGTGAAATGTTGGGGGAACTAGATGGTTTTCTACGAAAAGCTCTGAAAAGGATGTAGGGGGTTTAGTTCAGCGCTTCGAATAGCAGTATATTTATCACTGCGAGCAAAGCAAAGCAGTCTCTGTTTGTGGAGATTGCTTTGCTTTATACAAACCGCAGATCTGCCACTGACAATATTTGGGCATTATGATAGGATGGTTGAAATTAAAATTGATCTGCTGAAACTAAATCTAAAAAAGATCAATACGAAGGTACCAAAAGTATAAAATTGTGCTCGTCAATTCAGATTCACAAAAGAGCCCCATCCCAACCTTTACACATCCAGAAACCATGAATAAACTTAAGTATGAAGGGATATGAAAAAAGTCAAGTAGATATCTTATTATCGATGGGCAAAGAATTCCTGGCGAAAAATATTAAAAAACGAAGCCAAATTCATGAATGAGTGTTATACTTTAAGACAATTAAGAAATTTATGAGAAAGCTTGGAATATTCTAATATTTTTCTTCGAGAACGAATTTCTTCAGGAGGAAAAATTTTGACGACAAAGCTACTTGAATTTCTTGTTCCCGAGGCGATCATACTTGGATTAAATGCGAGTAATTCTGAAGAAGTCATTCGCGCTGTAGGGGAAAAACTTTACAATGCCGGATATGTTCACGACACATTCATAGAAAATGCTCTTGAACGTGAAAAGAATATTCCTACAGGGCTTCCCTTAAGTGGTGAGTTTAACGCTGCAATACCACATACCGAAATTGCGCATGTGGTGAAATCAGGTGTTGGGTTGGCAACACTTGTGAAGCCTGTTGTTTTCCGTAATATGGTAAATCCGGAAGAAAATGTTAATGTACAGTTAGTATTTGTACTGGCATTAGATCAACCTAAATCGCAGATTGAAATGCTTCAAGAAGTTGCTGGAGTATTGCAAAACCCAGAGTTGGTAAAAAATCTGGTTCAAGCAGAAAACCTAAAGGTTCTTTTGGACGCTTTGAAAAGCGTATAGATACTGGTCGGAATCTCGAACGATAATTTATTACACTTAGTTCATTTTAGGCATTATTGTTGTTCTTTACTTTGTAGCAGAATTTTGGAAATAATTTGTTCTATTTCCTATTAATTTTGGTTTTAAAGGAGCGGATCAATGGTATTACCGAAGCGAATTTTAGTATCTTGTGGAACCTCGATCGCCACTTCAACGGTAGTGGCAATGGCAATTGAAGAGGCTATGAAAGATCGCGGAATTAACGTGACCATTCGCCAGTGCAAGGCTTCAGAAGTGCCAAGCCTGGTGCAAGGTATGGACCTGGTGGTTACAACTACCCCAGTCCCCGGCAATCTGGGAGTGCCGGTTATTCAAACGCTTGCTTTTCTCACCGGAATTGGGAAAGAAGAGGTTCTCGATCAAATCGCAGCAATTCTTGAGAAGAAGTAACTTCTTATTTTCCAAACCCCAACTATCAATACAAGGAAAGGAGTAGAAAAAAACAATGGAAGGTTTTCTTACTGGTCTGAAGATGTTTGTTGATACATTAGGTGCAACAGTTTTGCTACCTATCATCATCTTCATTATTGCGGTCATCATGGGTGCAAAAGCTGGTCGAGCATTCCGCGCCGCTGTAACCATCGGCATCGCATTCATTGGCATCAACCTGATCATTGGCTTGATGTGGAGCAACCTTTCGAGTGTTGGTCAAGCAATGGTAACCAATCTCAATATCCAGCGAGATGTTATGGATGTTGGTTGGCCTTCAGCAGCATCCATTGCATTTGGCAGCCAGGTGGGGTTATGGGTTATTCCCATCGCTATTCTGGTCAACATCGTCTTCCTGGTTTTGAAAATAACCAAAACCCTTAATATCGATATTTGGAACTACTGGCACTTTGCATTTGTAGGATCCATGGTATTAGCTGCTACTGGTAGTCTGGGTATGGGTTTGGTTGCTGCTGCTATCGCAGCTGCATTAGCACTTTTCCTGGGTGACTGGACAGCCAAAGCTGTGCAATCCTTCTATGGAACCCCTGGAATTTCCATTCCTCACCTTACCACTGCTCCTGGTGTTCCTTTTGCCATAATCACCAACTGGATTGTGGATAAAATCCCTGGGCTGAATAAATTAAAAGCCGATCCAGAAACCATTCGTAAACGCTGGGGTGTATTTGGCGAGCCGGTTATCCTTGGTCTGGTTATCGGTTTGATCCTGGGTATTCTGGCATTCTACAACGCTGGTGATTTTGTAACAGTGCTCACCAAAGTTCTAGGTACTGCTATGAACCTGGCTGCGGTTATGCTCTTACTACCCCGCATGGTGCAAATATTAATGGAGGGCTTGATCCCGGTGTCTGAAGCAGCACGCGAATTCATGAAGAAGCGAGCTGCTGGTCGAGAAATCTACATTGGTCTTGATTCCGCCATCTTGATCGGCCACCCCGCTGCTATTTCAACCGCTTTGCTTCTGGTCCCGATCGCTGTTCTCCTTTCGATCATTCTACCCGGCAACCGTGTAATCTTGTTCGCTGACCTGGCGATCATCCCATTTGTGGTTGCCTTGTTTGCTCCATTAATGAAAGGAAACATCGTTCGTATGGTTATCGCCGGTATGCTGGAACTGATCCTTGGCTTCTATATTGCTACCGGTCTTGCAGATATATTCACTCAGACCGCTATCGCTTCCAATTTCGCTGCACCTGAAAATGCTGTAAAGATCACCAGCATTGGTGATGGCTTCTTATGGCCTGTATGGTTATTCACCAGATTATCTCAATGGTTGGGTTGGTTTGGTCTGGTCATAATCGCTGCATTGTTAGCTGTTGCGATATTCTTCTATCTGAAGAATTCACATAAGTGGGAAGTTGTCGCCGGCGCACCTGAAGAAACAGCAAGCGAATAAAATTTGTTTGATAAAATCGGGGTGGCTTCCCAGACCACCCCGATACTTCTCAAAATTATTATGATAGATGCATTCATTCGTTCTACATTAGGTCATTTCGGTTCGGCAATTCTTGATTTCTATATTGCAAACAGTTTTTGGATCAATGGATTGATCCTGGCCTATGCAATTCTTGTGGTCATATCTCGTTTCAACTATAATCGTACCAGCAAAGCGATTCTTGAAAATATCAAAGAAAATTACAGCAGCCAGATAGAAAAGAAGAATGTGAGTAGCCTGGTTCATCTTCTTAAAAAAGCCAATCTTCCCTGGGAAGAGACAATAAAAGGATCAAAAATTCCCTTCTTATCTCCCCCTGGAAGTATTCGAATTTATCGAAGCTCTGTGAAAAATCTACAGAAGTTTTTATCGATAGAAAAAATTGCCGAGTTGCTAAAAATAAAAGAAGAAGCTGGAGAACAAAATGCCTGAGATCACATTCCGTATTAAAAATAAAGTAGGATTGCATGCCCGTCCAGCCAGTGTATTTGTACGAGAAGCGACAAAATATAAATCTACCATTACTGTCACCTGTGGTGATAAAACTGTTAACGCAAAAAGTATTCTCAATGTGCTGACTCTGGGTGCAAACCAGAATGCAGAAATCACCTTACATGCAGAAGGTGAAGATGCTGACGTTGCTTTGAAAGCCATGTCAGATCTAAACGATGCATTTTTCGGCGACCCCGAATAGCTGTAGAAAAATAAAAAAGGGATTGAAACTTTTTAGCAAGGTTTCAATCCCTTTTTTTGTTATGCCCTATCAGGATTTCTTTAAGACCTTTAGTTTATAAACATAATAGTTGATGTAACTTCCTAGAAATAGTAAAAGACAGCTAATATATGCCCAAGTCATGAAGGCGATGATCGTTGCCAGTGAACCATATACCAGGTTAGATCTAGAAAGATAGCTAGAGATAAAATATAAGAATCCTTTTTTTGCAACTTCCCATAATAATCCAACTGCTACTGCACCGGGAATAATTCTTTTCCAGGTAGATTTACCATGCGGAAATAACAGATAGAGCACATAAAACATAAGAATATCCATCACAATAGCAATGAACAGGCTTATCCCTCCGCGCAATGCCAGTATGGATTCTGGTAATATTTTTCGCATACTGCTGAGAATGCTTCCTGCAAATGATGCCAGAAAGAGAGAAGGACCAATGATCAACACAACGATCAATAAAGCTACTCCTCTTCTTTTCCACATCGAAGGACTATTTTCATGGTTCCATATTTCACTGAATGAACGGTTTAATGAATAAAAAATACTGGATGCTGTCCAAAAAAGACTGAGCACAGCGAATCCAGATATTGTGCCACGGGATTTGATGATTTCATCTACGTTCTCACCAACCAATTGTCCAAGTGCGGGGGCAACAAATTCGAGATTACTGATGATTTGGTGCTGATCAATCATATTTCCAAGCCAGGTGCTGGAAATTGAAACGATCAATAATATTAAGGGAAAAAGTGAAAGCAAAGCAAAATAAGCAATTGCTGCAGCCTGGAGCCCAGTACGCGGGAGAAAAGTGCATTGTATTGCCTGAACAAAAATCCCCGGCCAACCATTTAACCGGTGATCAAGAGAGCGCAAAATATGAATGAAATTGAGCCAGAGATCCTTTGCTCTTTGAACGGCTTCTCGGGAAGACATAAAAATCAATCCACCTATTATTTATTTATAAAGTTATTAATTTTGCTGCACAAAGCATTAATAGCGCATTAAGTATACCAGACCATAATTCTGCCTTTTATATTAATCCCACATAAGAAAAATGACAAACTGACATGATGTTAGTCATAGCCATATCGTTTGACATCAGTTTTAATACCTTGTATAATTATTTTATTGGGTATCCATGATATTCAGGTTGACAAAGAAAACTGATGGGTAGTAAAATCATCAGATGATTAATTTGTCTCTCGTGATTAACTATTTTTCTATATGAGGAGAGTTTACTGAGTGGGCTACAATGGTTCGGTAACTCCCGGTAGAACTAAGTGCACGAAAAAAATGAAGAACACCCAATTGGCGAATCCTGCAGCATATGGCGCGCGCCAATTTTGCTTTATTAATAGATTGGTGAAGAGTAGTTTTTTGAAAGACAACGACCGAAATATCTTCTGTAATGATTTCCTTTCTAAACGCACAAGCATCGGACAAGATATATCGCCACAGGCGAGACATATTTTGCACAGCAATTAAAAATTGTTCCACGAGGGAGTAGCAATTATTACCTGCTGCTCCATTAAGAACATTACCATGAAATAGCTTTTTCTATACCATCGCCAGTTAGTTTACCAGGCTTTATAGAGAAATTGGCAAGTGCATTCTTTGAAAGGAGGTGGTTTTTACAAACAAGGTAGATATGGATAAGAAACTATCCTTTCTAAAAGTTCGTGTTAATCAAATTCTAAGGAGGAATAAGCATGTCTAAAAAGAGTTTTATGTTTGTAGTAGGCCTTTTACTTGTTGCAAGCATGATATTGACTGCCTGCCAACCAAAGGCTACTGCTACTGAGGCCCCAGTACAGACTGAAGCCCCAGTTGCCACCGAAGTTGCAACCGAAGCCGCAACTCCAGAGCCAACTGAAGTTGTCCCTGCGACAACCCGTCATGGTGGTTGGTTGGATGAGATCGTTTTCTCTGTTGTAGATTCTGATTCAGCTTTAACCCAGATTCAAGCTGGTGCTATTGATATCTATGCAGATGCCCTTTCATCCAAAGACCTGCCTGCCATTAAAGAAGCTGGCGTCAAATACTCAACCTCAAACGGTCTGTATTATGACATTCTCTTCAACCCGGCTGAATTCACCAACGGAAAATTAAATCCATTCTCTAATCGCAAGATCCGCGAAGCAATGAACTGGATGATCGACCGCAACTACATCAACCAGGAAGTTTATGCTGGTGGTGGTTTAGTCAAGTTCTTTGCTATCCAGACCCAGGGTCCAGATTATGTAGACCTGATCGACACTGCCCGCAGCCTGGAAACCTACTATGCCTACAATCCAGATAAAGGTAAAGAAGTAATTACCGCCGAAATGGAAGGCATGGGCGCTGAATTGGTTGATGGTAAATGGACCTTCAATGGCGAACCTGTCAGCCTGATCTTCATCATCCGCAACGACTCTGACAAGACTCGTATCCCGATTGGCGAATATGTAGCTGCACAGCTTGAATCCATTGGTTTCACTGTTGATCGCCAAATGAAGACTGGCTCCGAAGCCTCCCCAATCTGGATTGGCTCCACTCCTTCTGATGGTTTATGGAACCTCTATACCGCTGCCTGGTCATCTACCATCATCGACCGCGATGAGAGCAACATCTTCCAGGAAATGTACCTGGACTCATCCTTACAGGGTATTCCTGCATTCATGGCAAATGTTTCCGATCCTGAATTCAAGGAAATTGGTGACAAACTTGCAGTCTCCGATTACGCAGACCTTGAGGAACGCCATAGCATGATGGCTCGCGCCATGGAACTCTCCCTGCAAGACTCACTGCAGCTCTTCCTCATTGATGGCAAGGGCTTCATCCCCTATGCTCAGAATGTCATTGCAACCGCTGACCTGGCTGCTGGTGTTCAGGGCGCTCAAATTTGGCCTTACACTCTTCGCTTCGAAGGAGAAGAAGGCGGAACCTTTAGATGGGCTACCCAGGACCTGTTTGGTGATCCATGGAACGCTATCGCTGGCTCCAACTGGGCATATGATGCCGGTGCATACCGCGCCACCGCTGGCGACGATGTTATGTACGACCCCTATACTGGACTCGTATGGCCACTGCGCATCGAAAAAGCTGAAGTCACTGTCAAAGAAGGTCTCCCTGTCGGTAAAACTCTCGATTGGGTAACCCTCAATTTCGCACCTGAAATTCAGGTTCCTGGTGATGTATGGGTAGACTGGGATGCAACTGCTCAGACCTTCATTACCGCTGAAACAAAATTCCCCGAAGGTCAAACCGCTCTGCGCAAGACCACTGTTTACTATCCTGCTGACCTGTTTGAAACCGTCAAATGGCACGATGGTTCTGCATTCTCCTTGGGCGATATTGTCATGGGCTTGATCATGACCTTCGATCGTGCCAAAGAAGACAGCGCTATCTATGACCCACAGGCTGTTCCAAACTACGAAGTCTTCATGAGCCAGTTCAAGGGTGTCAAGATCGTCTCTACCGATCCATTGGTAATTGATTTCTACAGCGATATTACCCTGACTGACGCTGAACTGCTCGTCCCAGATCTCTGGCCACAATACAGTTTCGGTGAAGCTTCATGGGATGCCCTAGCGATTGGTAACCTTGCTGAAGCCGCTGGCGAAGTTGCCTACTCCGTTGATAAAGCAGGCCCTGCTGAAATTGAACAGACCAGTTACATTGGTGGCCCAAGCCTCGAAATCCTCACCAAATACCTGGAACAGGCTGCTGCTGAATCCTACATTCCATATGCTCCAACCATGAGCCAATATGTGACCGCTGAAGAAGCTGCCGCTCGCTATGCCAATTTGAAGGCATGGTACGAAGCACATGGTCATTACTGGGTTGGCACTGGCCCATATTATCTCGACAAAGTCTTCATGACTGAGAAGACCCTTACCCTCAAGAGCTTCGCAGATTACCCAGATCTGTCTGATCGCTGGGCAAACTACGGTGTTCCAAAAATCGCAGAAGTTGAGCTGGATGGTCCCGGACAGGTTACCATTGGTGGCGAAGCTACCTTCGATGTTTACGTAACCTTCCAGGGTGAACCCTATGCAAGCGCAGACGTCAAGACAGTCAAAGTCATGCTCTACGACGCCACGGGTGCAACCGTCCTTGTTACTGAAGCACAACTGGTTGAAGAAGGTCAGTACAGTGTAACTCTAACTGCCGCTGATACCGAAAAACTTGAGGCTGGTTCCAATAAGCTTGAAGTTGCCGTTGTGCCATCGGTCGTGAGCCAACCAACATTTGCTTCTGTTGAGTTCGTCACGCAATAAGATTTGTAGTATCTCAACTATGTATAGGGGCAAGTTAGTTAACTTGCCCCTATCTATCTCGATAAAGAGGGTACTTTATGACCTCAGAAACTCTTGAAATAACAAAAAAAGCAAAAACTGAATCAGCAGGACTGATGACGTTTAAGCGACTTTTACGCTTTACATCAGCCAGAATAATAATGATGCTGATTACCATTGTCATTGCTGTTTACATTACCATTCTGATCGCTAATATGGGGGGCTATGTCGATACAATGATGCGGAATGATATTAGAGAGCGTGTGAACATGCAGGTTGCAGCCATGACTGCAAATAAACCGATCTCTACTGAAGCACGCAGGGCGATGGTAGAAGAAATGATTGCCCTTGAAGAGCATCGAATAGGCCTGGATACCCCGTTCATCGTTCGCTCTTTCCGGTTTTTGGGCGACGCGCTTACCCTGAACCTGGGAAGAGCTACTTATATGGTAAGCGATCATGGCTCAAGAGCAGTTCGTTTGATCCTGTTAGAGCGATTACCTGCAACTTTATTGTTGATGGGTACATCAGAACTGTTTCTGTTTTTCTTTAGTGTGTTTGTTGCATTACGTCTTTCACGATCTTATGGTTCGTTCTGGGATAAGCTGGTGATAACCCTTTCGCCAACTTCATCGGTTCCACCATGGTTTTACGGTATTTTCTTCATCCTGATATTTGCAGCGGTACTCAAAATATTGCCCTTTGGCGGGATGGTTGATTCTCCACCCCCTGAGACTACCATGGGCTATATATTAAGTCTTCTCAAGCATTTGATACTCCCTGCAGGATCGCTGTTTTTCGCTACATTGTTTATCAGTATTTACAACTGGCGCACTTTCTTTTTAATCTACTCCAGTGAAGATTACGTAGATATGGCAAAAGCAAAGGGTCTCACTTCCGGAGAAATCGAAAGACGCTATATTTTGCGTCCCACATTGCCAAACATCATCACAAATTTCGCACTACTGGTAATTACTCTTTGGAGTGGTGCAACTATTACTGAAACCGTTTTCTTATGGCCTGGTCTTGGTAGAACGATCTTTCGTGCAATTGGTGCTTATGACACTCCGGTAATAGTTGGTTCTACCATTATTTATGCCTATTTACTGGCAATAACAGTTTTCTTGCTCGATTTCGTATATGCCATTGTTGATCCTCGGGTTAAAATTGGCGGCGGGGCGAAATAATTATGAACACGATAAAAAATGCTTTCAAAGAGATCAAGAATTATCCATCAGCAATATTTGGATCGATCATTGTGCTTTTGCTGATCGCGCTCGCTGTCTTTGCTATGATCAAAATACCCTATTCTGAAGCCATCCGTTTATGGCGTGGTGGGGAAGATGTCTGGTATCAGAATCCCAAAAATGCACCTCCAATCTGGTTTAACTGGTTCACTAAGGAAAAATTGCCAGAATCTTTTGCGGTCAAAGGTGGTGAAAATGAATTTACAAAGCAGGTAACTGTTAGAGAAGATGGAACAGCTGCGATTGATTTTTCATACTCCTTTGATTTCCAATATGATGATTATCCACAGGAGCTTTTCCTGTACTTCGATACTACCTATGTGACTAAAGGTCCCTTTGTTTCCGTTACGATGATCCAACCAGACGGAACTGAATTAAAAATAGGTGATTATGGTTTAAATAAGAAACAAACCATCCGTTTTTCGCAGGACGAACGCCTGCAAAAACGCGTTAACAGGATCATGAAAGCAGAGGTTAATCCAGTGGTGGGAGTATTTTCTGTTCCCGAATCAACACCACCTGTTATTCAAAAAGGGATTTATACACTGAAGATCCAGGGAACTACATTTGAGAAAGATTCAGACATTAATGTCCAATTTGTTTCACATGGTTTGGTGGCAGGGCTATTTGGCACCGATCACTATCGACGAGACCTGACTGTTGCTATTCTATGGGGCGCACCAATTGCCCTTGCGTTTGGTTTGTTAGCAGCTTTAGGCACCAATGTACTTACGATGATCATTGCTGCTATTGGCGCCTGGTTTGGCGGTTGGGTGGATGAACTTATTCAACGCATCACCGAAATCAACATTGTGTTGCCTTTTCTTTCCATCCTTATCATGGTTGGTGCGTTCTATTCTCGTAGTATTTGGGTGATCCTCGGTGCAACAATCGCCTTGAGCATCTTTACCGGAACGATTAAAACAGATCGTGCGATATTCCTGCAGGTAAAAGAATCGACATATATCGAAGCAGCTCGAGCGTATGGCGCAAGCGATATGCGTATCATCTTTCGATACCTGATACCTCGAATTATTCCCTTGCTTATCCCTGCACTGGTATCTGCTGTTCCATCTTATGTATTTCTTGAGGCATCGTTGGCAGTTCTTGGTCTGGGTGATCCCACCTTGCCGACCTGGGGTAAAATCATTAATGATGCTGATACAAACGGCGCATTGTATAAAGGATTTTATTACTGGATCCTTGAACCAGCAATACTTTTGATGTTCACCGGTCTTGGTTTTGCTATGCTGGGGTTTGCTCTCGACCGTATCTTTAACCCAAGACTGAGAGGCATGTAAAGCCATGGCAGAAAATAATAATGTCATTCTAGATATTCAAGATTTAAAACTCCACTTCCGTACAACAAAAGGTAGTGTACAGGCTGTTGATGGAGTAAATTTTCGATTGCGATCAAACCAGGCGGTAGTGGTTGTTGGTGAATCTGGTTGTGGCAAAAGCTCACTTGCAAAAGCAGTGTTAAGGTTACTGCCTCGCAATGTGCAACATTACAGCGGTAAGGTATTTCTGCATGAAACCGATACAATGGCTTTGTCCGATGAAGAATATCGAAAACAAATCCGCTGGATCAAGATGTCACTGGTGCCCCAGGCTGCTATGAACAGCCTTAATCCGGTTCTGCGTGTGGGTGATCAGGTTGCTGAGCCAATGATGGTTCATTATGGGGTAAAGAAAGAAGAAGCCTTGGAACAGGCAATCAAGATGTTCCAGCACGTCGGAGTGCCTACGGACTTCATTAACCGGTACCCCTTTGAATTATCTGGTGGTATGCGACAGCGTGTTGCGCTTGCAATGGCACTGGTCACTGCACCTGATCTGGTTATGCTCGATGAGCCAACCTCGGCCCTCGATGTGTTAACCCAGGCAAATATCTTCAATCTCCTTAAACGGATCAAAGCTGAGATGGCGACCAGTTTTATACTGATCACACATGATATAGCAACCTCCAGTGAACTCGCAGACCGTGTTGCCGTGATGTATGCCGGGCAAATTGTTGAAACTGGCTGGGCTAAGGATTTCTTTAAAGAACCACGGCATCCGTACTCGGCAAAGCTGATGGCAAGCGTACCAAAATTACGCGGTAACGAAGAACCAGATTTTATTACCGGACATCCACCAAGTCTAATCAACCCTCCAGTTGGCTGCCGGTTTGCAGCTCGCTGCCCGCGAAAGTTTGCGAAATGTTCTGAAGAACCTCCGGTAGTCCAAATCGATGACGACCGGGTTAAATGCTGGTTATACGCGTGATGACGAGTGCCTTATGAATAAAGAAAAAGAACTCAAAAACGAAATGAACACACCTTCGAACAGCATTGAAGCGAAGACTTCGCACAATGGAAACTTGCTTTCAGTTAACGATCTGCATGTCTGGTTTGAATTAAGAAGATTTGGCTTTGGACATGCTGGATATGTACGTGCGGTTGATGGAGTGACCTTTAATCTGCGCGATGACGAAACGATCGCTATAGTTGGCGAAAGCGGTTGTGGGAAAACCAGTTTGATGCGGACAATTCTTCGTCTCAATCGACCAACAAAAGGCGAAGTAATCTTTCAGGGCATCCCAATCAATAACTTAAAAGCCAATGACTTGAAAGAGTATCGCTCTCATGTCGGTTACGTTCAACAGGATCCTTACGGTGCTTTGCCTCCATTTATGACGGTTCAGAACATTCTGGAAGAACCGTTAAAGATAAATGGCATTAAAGACGCTCAGGAGCGATTTAATCGAGTGAAGAAAGCTCTTGAAGAAGTCAAGATGAGTCCCGCAGAAGAATTCATGGCAAAATTTCCTCATCAGATCAGTGGCGGCCAACAACAGCGTGTCGTTATTGCACGTGCTATGATCATGAATCCTGCTCTGATGATTGCAGATGAACCCGTGTCTATGCTGGACGCATCCGTTCGCGTGGAAATCCTCAAGCTTCTACGTGGTTTACAACAGCAGCATCATTTAGGCGTTATTTACATCACCCATGATCTTTCAACTGTGCGCTACTTCTCTGAGAGAATCTTTGTTATGTACGCCGGGCAGGTGATTGAGAAGGGTAATGTTGCTCAGGTCATTCAGAATACCAAGCACCCATATACATTTGCTTTGCTTGAAGCAACTTCTGACCCTGATGCCAACAATGCAACTGTTCAGAAGTCTGTTCCTCCAGGCGAACCTCCAAGTCTGGTGAAACCTCCTACGGGATGTCGTTTTCACCCTCGCTGCCCGCATATTATGAAAGGGCTTTGCGACGTGGATATCCCGCCCGAATTTGAACCAGAACCCGGACATTTGGTTTCTTGCTGGTTAATGAAACAATGATTAAATGGCTGACTCCCACACGATTGATAATCATTGGTGCCTTGTGTATGATACTGGGTGTTGTATTCCCACTTCTCATGGTTATCCACGTGTTAAAGTCAACGTTCTTTCTCAATTTCTTTTCTTATGCACTCTCTTTGGTAGGAATGTTTCTTGGGATCATAGGAACTGCGTACTACGCAAGAAATGAAAGAAATAAACGGAAATAAACAGAACGACCAGGCGCCTTACCGACAGGTAAGGCGCTTTTCTTTAAAGTAGCAACACACTTATTGACAAAAAGGAATCCCATGAGTATACTTCACATAGGTTACAATATATTCACTAATGTGAATTGGAGATAATGATGCCCCCCAAAATACAACTCGCTCTAGATACATTGGATGGAATTCAAGCATTGGAATTAGCTCGAAAATGTGCTCCTTTTGTCGATATTTTGGAAGCCGGAACACCCCTGATTAAATCAGTGGGGATTGGTATCGTGCGACAGCTACGAGCAGTTTTCCCAGAAAAACTCATCCTGGCTGATCTAAAATCCAGTGATGTGGGTGCTTATGAAGCTGAAATGGCTTTTAAAGCAGGTGCTGATATTGTTACCACTCAAGGAATCACAACCCGCGCCACCATTTTGGGCGTACAGAAAGAAGCTGACAAATGGGGTAAACGGGCTGAAGTGGATATGACTGGTGTGGCTGACCCTGCGGCACTGGCTATTGATCTGAAAAAACAGGGTGTAAGTCTGGTGCTTATTCACCGTAGCATCGATGAAGAATTGAATGTTGGAGCTTTGTGGGATGCAAAAGCTCGTGATATTGTCAAAACCCTGGTAGATAATAACCTGGATGTAGCAATTGCTGGTGGTTTGAATGCAGATGTTCTACCTCTGTTAAAAGACATTAAAATTTATGCCATTGTCATTGGGCGTGGTATTACAGCTCAATCGGATCCAGCTAAAGCTGCCCGGGAATTACGAAAACTGGTGGATACTCTTTGGAAATGATGAATCATCATACTATCGAGATTTCTGCATCCCTTCTTGCAGCTGATTATGCCAATATGGCGAGAGATGTTACTCGTGCTGTTCAAGCCGGGGTAGACTCATTCCATTTTGACGTGATGGACGGACACTACGTTCCCAATATTGCTCTATCCCCTCATCACCTGACAGCTTTAAGACCTTACACGGATAAGCCATTTAGCCTTCACCTTGAATTGGGCAATCCAGATGATGTTCTAGACACATTTGGAAATCTGGATGCGGATATCATTTCTTTTCAATGGGACAGGTCTCCTGATCCTAAGGCTACTATCGAACGCATAAAAGCTCGCAAGGTAGAGGTCAGTATTTGCGTTAACCTGGATGTGGCATTGGAAGATATTTTGCCTTACATTAACATGGTAGATGAGATTTTATTATTAGGTGTCCACCCGGGTTTTGGTGGGCAGGCAATGGATAAGAACATGGGTGAACGTATATCGCAGCTTAAGAGGATGATCGATCAGGAAAAACCCAGTGTTCCAATTGCCATAGATGGTGGAGTATCTCTACAGACTGCCCCTATATTGATAGACGCAGGGGCTACAAGGCTGATCTCTGGTTCTGCTCTGTTTAGTGCTGCGGATATGGCAGAATTTATTAAGCGAATGAGAGAAAATTAACGGTATATTTTATTTACAAAGAAAGGGTGCTCACAAAGCACCCTTTCTTTGTTTATCAGTAAATATTTCCGAAATCAGAAGCGTAGGCTAACGTTTTCCTACAACCACACAGATGAATCCAAAAGGTTCATCACCCTGGACGACAAATTGATGTACATCATTTCCAGAAATAAAGATGGCATCATGGGGTTTCACATCGAAGAATTCATCATTCAATTGTAAACGTGCATGACCATGCAATACGATCACGCCATGTTCGTGCGGGTGTGATTCTTTATTGGTATGAGTGCCAGGTTCGCATCGGAAATAGCGGATGTGAAAATTATTTGAACCTTCGTCTGGCCCAACGGGGATTTGTCGAGTCACACCAACAAATTCATCATTATATTTACGAACTGGAACATCTTCCCAGCTCAAGTCAGTTTCTGAACCATTAAAATGACGGATGATACTCATTGCTGTACTCCAAAAAATTTGATTAAAAATTATATCACCAGAGAGTGGTGATAATTTAAAATATTTTTGGTTTGCCTATTATTTATTTAAGGAATGCCAGATAAAGTAAAAGAGAGTTTCCCCGCTATTAAAAATAATGAGTTGAATAATTCTGTTGCACAGGTTTTCTCCTGGGAAAATGAAAACGATTTTCCCACTTCCCTGTCCAATAGTTATCAAATCTCACCCATAAATGATCAACTGGCTGATAGAGAATGTCATTTCTGGGTGCAGGTGCAATATCATGAAATCTTCATCATATTTGCAACCGATGTACATTTTTACTTCCAGATAGGTGATAGAAATGTTGCAGGGGTATCTTCAAGCAGGTAAAAAAGTATAACCCATTATGGTATGTGTCAGGTGAGATCTTTCAACAAAAAATGAGATGTTGCCTGATATATGGGTAACATCTCATTAATTCATGGAAAAGTATTGTTTTATAGGGTCATTTTTAAAATAATGAAGAGGGTGCTACGGATAAACCTACCAGAGATGGTCCAGTGTGAGCGCCTAATACAGGAGCTATAGGTAATATTGGGTCAAAAACACAGTCAAAGACTGAGGTTAATTTTTCACGTAACAATGCAACTGCTTCAAGATTGTTGCCATGCAGTAATTGAACACGCAATTTATCTTTTGTTCCGT
Source organism: Anaerolineaceae bacterium (assembly GCA_034429195.1). Lineage (GTDB taxonomy): Bacteria > Chloroflexota > Anaerolineae > Anaerolineales > Anaerolineaceae > UBA4782. Next base: position 222,824 of record DAOUGQ010000007.1, on the reverse strand, counting down.
ACCAGGTTTCAACTTGATTAACCATTCCTTGAATCGCCCGGCTGATCGAGAAGAATTTACCAACCTGAAAGTACTTTCCTTCCTGTTTTTCTACTCCAATGATAGGTTTAATGTTCAGTACTGAGGCAACCAATCCAGTAATATGGCTGATACGACCACCATGGATCAAATAGCGCAAATCATTCAATGTGAACATACCTTGTACTTTTTCGCGCATGTTGTTCAACTTTTGGAGAACGGTTTCAAGATTAACGCCAGACTTGATCATACGAGCAGCAGTTTCGACCTGCCAACCAAAAGGGCAGGAAAGGGTCATGCTGTCCCAAAAAGTGACTTTGGCTTCGGGCACCATTTCAGCGCCTAATTTAGCCGCAGTAAGCGTACCGCTTAAGCCAGATGAGATATGGATCGAAAGGATTTCGGGGTCAGTTTTTGCCATTTCACGATACAGATCTGCAAATTCTCCAGCTGATGGCATGGAGGTAGTTGGATAATTCTTGGTTTCATCCAGCATTTTATAGAAGGTTGAGGAGTCCAGGTCAACACCGCTGGTATAAGTTTTTCCATCGAGCAGGATACGCAAGGGGGCAAAAGTTATTCCAAACTCTTGCACTACTTCTGGCGTGATATCTGCACCTCGATCAGTTAATATTTGCATTTCAACACCTTCCTGGAAAAGAAAAAGATCAAAACAGGGTATATAGGCAAACGAATATGATCACAAAAATCTACCCATTTTGCAAAAAAGATTATCTCAGAAATAATGAAGAAATGGGATATATTATGAATAAAATATGCCTATATGACAAAAGGCATAGTCATTAGGGATTTCATACCTGATGTACAATTGGATTAGAATGGTTGAACAAGACTTCTCCGCTCATCTAGAATCTGTAATTGATGCTGAAGTGATTGCACGAGAAATCCTCGAGCAATATCACCAATCTACTGATCAGGTTTCATTGAATGGTTTTCAATTCTTTCAACTCGCCAATCTGCGTGGCTTAATTGCCGCGATTAATACCCCTGAAGCCTCTTTTATTGTGGCTAATATGCCATTACTTGCTCTTCCATATCATGGAAAGTTCCTTACCCATGTGGAATTAATGGAAGTGCTCATAAATGTACCCAAAGTTGAGGATGCGCAATTTTCAGTTGATGAACAGGCAGTAAATTACATAATTTGCCGTCATACAAAGCGTTTAAATGAAAACGAAGTTGCGCATTCTATCCAGCGGGTATTTACCACCATCTTGCGAGTACGCTCACAAATGATGGCAGCACTGGATTATGTTTATCCAGCACCAGAAAAACTATCGAACGCCAATTTGCCATTTGACATACTGCCTTCTATTCCCTTACTCCCAGGGCAAATGAAAGACCTTTATCAGATTTTGATCAGTTGCTCTCAAAATGCGCAGTCTATCTTTTGTTTTATGATGGAAAACTGGGTAAAAAAGAAAGGTGTTCTTACAATCAACCAGAAGGGAATCCACTTTAATTGCAAAACTACCAGGAAACAGGTGCGCCTTGCTTCCCTGCTACCGCCAGTTAATGGTGATATCGCTTCAATACGTCTGGTATGGGATCACCTGTTGTTAAAAAACCTGGGAGATGAGCACCTTCTGCAAGAATATCAAGAACAGGTGAGGTCAATTTCAAGTCTACGAGTGACTGGTTCACGTGCAGTGTTGCGTGTGCGTGAATCTTTCACTATGAAAAAAGCCAGTGAGTTGATCCAGGCTTTGAGCCAACTGGCTCAAATTCTACAAACCAAACAGCAGGGTGATGCTCCCCGATTGATATCACGTAAGGAAAATTTACAGAGTTTTCTGGATCACCTGGATCCTCGGGAAAGAGAAATTGTTCAACCTTTGATCATAGCCTGGAAGAAAGAGGAAGGGAAGATCAGGGTGAGCAGATTGAATTCCTTGAGTCTGATCCTTGATACCAGTCATGCATCAGTAGGCGAAACTCTGGTTGAACCAGCTTCTATGAAACTGATAACAATAAAATTATCGGCGGAAGGTGAGGCGTTTTTGATATTATCGATGATGAGAGGAAAAGATGCATCTCATTTTTTCTATATCCCGTCCGCGGTGCAGAAGTATCAGTCTGCTATCCAGCCAGTGATAGATGCCGCCCTAATCCACCGTGAGAAGATAGCATTCCCTCTCAAACAGCTAAATCCGATGCGGGTAAAAGTTATTCAAACAGCATTATGTGACCTTCTGCATGCAGAAAGATTGGCTGGAATCAATCAAGCTGTATATTAATTATTTTCGCAAAGAAGCTTCGACAGTTTTTTTAAGAGCATCTTCCAACCCACCTCGTTGAAAGCCAAGTACCTGACGAGCAGGCTCAGGATCAACATAAGTCAACGCTGTCTGTAGATCGACCAAATATCTCGGATCTAAACCATTTTCTTTTCCATGCTTCTTACTCTGGTTATATAAATAGTACATACCCATCTTGATAATCCAATTGGGCAGAATATGTATTTTTTTACTCTTTCCTGTTAACAACGATAGGCGGCTTAACAACTGTACCCAGGTCAGATTTTCACCACCCAGCACATACACTCCAGATGCAGAATAATTTTCCAATGCGCCGGCTATAGCCTCAGCAACCTGCACAGCAGACATGCAGGCTGTACCGCCATGCATATAAAAGATGGGAGACGCAGTATTGAGATACCTGATAAGCGATTTCCATTGAGGATCACGTCCAGGCGAGCTGCCAAATACATTAGGAAGCTCTAATATGGTCAATCGAATATCATCACCACATTCTTGCAGGCTATGCTCTTCTTGCTCCAGGCAGGTGCGGATATAAGGATGCCGTTCGGCTAGTTTCAACTCTGGCCATTGGCGATCGAATTTTACATAATATGATCCCAGCATTACAGCTTGTTTTATTCCTGCTTGCTTTGCAAATCGAAATAGTCGTTCTGACATTTCGACATTTTCTTTATAAAAGAATGGATATGCTGGAGCGTCTGGCACTACCCGATCATCTATACCAGCAGCGTGCACCAATGAATCATGTCCTTTCAATAATTCCAGCAATTCTTCGTCTTTTAGGTCGTTGATGTTTACCAGGTGAATGGATACTTCGGGCGGAAAGAGTTCTTCTGAGGGCAGGGGTGGTAATGCTACAATTGTTATGCGGTGGCTTCTTTTTAGTAATTCTTGGACAGCATGGTAACCAATGAATCCAGTACCACCCAAAAGAAATACATTCATAAATCTTCTCCCTGGTGAAAATAAAAAAACAACCCGTGTGAGTGTACATCACACGGGCTATGATGGCAACCAGTTTATCAGGCTCGCAAAGTTGATTTTATCTTTTTTGCATAAACCTTCCACCAGGCAATAGTGTCTTTGATCGTTTCGGACAAATGTCGCGGCTGGTATCCTAATTCAAGTTGTGCTTTCTGGATGCTGATGTCAGAATTACTCTGTAATGTTTCAAGAGAATATCTTGTGAGGCGTGGGCGGGTACGAGTCAATTTGTAAAACCATTCTGCAACCCTGGCAATGGAATGAGCCAATTTGGTAGGTAAAACAATGATGGGTGAATATGCATTTGCGATTTGTTTCACCATTTCCACAAGGTTACGTACTCTTATATGTGTTCCACCAAGGATGTAGGTTTGCCCTGCTTTACCTTTTTCGCAAGCCAGAATATGACCTTTGGCAACATCTCGAACATCTACAAAATCAAAAGCACCCTCTACGATGATGCTGGTAGATTTTTTCATCCAGGTAAGCATCATTTCGCCCAACTCAGATCGCCTGAAGTCATACGGTCCGATCACGCCAGTTGGGCATACGATGACCGCATGTAGACCCTGCCTGGCTGCTTCGAGTACTTCTATAGAAGCTTCTGCTTTTGTTGCATCATACATCCCTGCAGGGTTGTTCGCGTCGAATGGCTGATTTTCATCAATTACAACTCCCTTGGGCGGACGAGCCAAAGCATGGATTGAGCTGGTGTAAACAAATCGTTTGACACCACATTCTCTGGCGGCTTTTAGCATATTACGGGTGCCTTCGACATTTACTTTACGAAGCAGAGCTTCATTACCGGGAGCAATTGATACCAATCCTGCAAGATGATATACCTCTTCAATATTTTCCATTGCTTTCAGTACAGAAGGAAAATCTAAAATGTTACCTTCGAGAATTTCAACTTTCAGATCAGAAATGGATTGTGTATCTTCACCTGGTAAAATCAATGCTCGTACCTGTTTCCCCCGTTCTACCAATTCGCGCACCAGAACATTGCCAAGATGGCCAGCAGCACCGGTGACTAAGATCATAATACCTCCTGTCTGATAAAAAAACAAACCGACCAGTCGGTATTATTTTAGCGTTAATCATTTTCAATGTCCAGCGTTTTTCTTTGCATTTTTGTTGAATCGATGAATTATTAGAAAACTCTAATTCACTCGCCTTCTTTTTGAACATTGAATCTTTAGTGTACAATCAGCCATATTCAATTATTAAGTACTTACGGATCAGTGATAATGAAGTGCGCCGGATGTGGGAAAACCATTTTACTTACATATGTGAAGGCGATGAGTAAAACCTGGCATGCAGAATGCTTCTGCTGTGCAGGATGTGGAAAGCCAATTATTGAAGCTGCATATAAAACAAAAAATGGAAAACCCTATCATGTTCCTTGTTTCCAAAGTGCATTTTCCCCCATCTGTCCTACCTGCGGTAAACCGGTGACAGGAGCATATATTCAAGCTTTGCGCCATATGTATCACCCCGATCACTTTATATGTTCTGCCTGTCACCAACCCATACACAGCCGGGGTTTTTATGCTCATGAGGGAAAACCCTATTGCAAGGCGGACTATATACTATTATTCAGTCCACGCTGCTCTGTGTGCAATGAACCAATAACTGGCAGGTACCATCTGGATGCATCAGGTAATAAAGTATGCAGCAAACGCGACAAAAATCATCGCCTATGCACCTCCTGTGGGAAAATATTGGTTACAGATCAGGGGTTTGATGGAATAATCCTGAAAGACGGGCGCTCAATTTGTGGACACTGCGCTTCCAGCGTCATAACAAATCTTGATCAGGCCAATCGTGTTTTCGCAAAAGTCAGCCAGACACTTCGGAAAATAGGGATTGATATCCCTGATCAAGAAATTCCTCTCAGGCTGGTATCAATCACAGTACTACGTCGCAGTTATAAAAATAAGAGCCAGCAGCGACCTTATGGATTGACACAGGTGCATGAGACCACCGTCTTTGGAGTTACTGCCAGCAGGCAGGTTACTGCAATATTGGCGTTAAATTATCTGCCGGAAATTCATCTGGGAATGATTCTAGCCCATGAAGCCATGCATGCCTGGTTGTTTCTGAATAGCTTTCCTCACTGTACCACTAGAGTGGAAGAGGGGTTATGTGAATTAATAGGTGCATTATGGCTTGAAAAGCAATCAGACCCGTTGGCAGAACATCTCTTGAAAACCATTCGAGAGAATCCCTCACGTATTTATGGCTCAGGGTATCGTGCAGCGAGAAAAGCGTATGAGAAAATGGGATTGCGGAAGCTGCTTTTATTTGTAAGACAGAATCAAAAATTTCCTGTGTAGTGGTTTACTTTTCAACATCCAAAAGATTGACTGGTACTGATAAGGAATAGCCAGGTTCTAATTTCTCCGGCACCACACCAGGATTTGCTGTGATAATCGCATCAATCTGCGAGTCATATATCATGGCGATATGGGGGATAGAATCTCCAGGTTGAACCAGATGTTCCAGCGGAGTGCCGGATGCCAGATGTAGATCGGGTCGTCGCAGTACAGTTAACCCTCCATTATTTTTGCAATCTGGAATCTCGCATCCCGACCACGAATTCTTCAGTAATCCTTCCTCCTTATTGCCTGGGTCATAAAGCAATGCTTTTTGGATAAGTACTGAATTATCCTCCTGATGAATTGGTGCAATGGTGAATGCTTTACCCGTATCATCGACTTCAGTTACCACAAACAGGTGAGTATACTTTCCGCTGTTATTTGTGATAACGACATCACCAGCCAGCAAAGGCCAGGTGGTGAAATCAAACGAACCGGCTGGTTCTGGAATATCAAAACGAGTATAGTCACTGATGGGAAATTGTATCCAGAAACGCCATTCGGAATCTAATTCGCCCAATCGAAAGTAGGTATATTGAAAAATAGGAGATTCTTCTGGCAACAGGATTTTACTTTCATGTAATATCCATACTGCCAATGGGCCATCCAGGTCTTCCATTCCGCGGACGGTTCCTGGATAGAAACTCAATTGATTTGCAATAGATTGGGTTTGTTCTTCATTGCTGGTGATCAATTTTTCCGCAGTCTCGATTAAGCGTAATTGCCAGGGCTGGTGTGGTTCTATGGTTTGGTCAGGTGCTGGATAACCTGATGCGATCATCCAGTTGCATACTACCGGGCTGCCGTGTCTATCAGAGAGGGGCGCACCAGTATCAACTGGAATGCCATTGAATCCAAAGAAATATCCTGCTTCGCTAATTAGTTGGTCTAGAGCAGGTTGTGAAAGTTGAGCATCGCCTACTGCAATAGCATGGACATGTAAAGAGGAACCAGAAAAAAGTTCATTAGTGTCACGTAGCCAGGCTGCGAATCCTGCAGCGCGCAGTGATCGGATCATCCGACTGATATTTGCTGAATCAACTGTATAGGTTCCAGGAAGCATGACAGACAGATCAATCGCACCTCCCCCCAGATGCGTACCCCAGCTTGCTGCACCATTATCGTGATAGCTGCCCTGGGTAATGAGCGAAGGCAGGTATTCGGAATTTCCATTGAAAAGAACTGATGCGTGCTGCAGCATTGAAAGAGTTCGCTGGTTGATAATCCAGCCATTTATTTCAACCAGTGAATAATCATTTTCTGGCTGAAAGCAGCCAGCTGGTTCAAAATAGGGGTAGGGAGTGGGCGTTAATGTTGGTAGAATCTGTGTAGTGGATATCGGTGCAGAATCAGTGACCGTTGGAACTACTGGAAGTGTGCTAGTGGGGTTGGTAACTTCTTGAGAGGAACAACCTGACCAGAGAATCAAGACGGAAAAACACCAGACGATAGATACAATACGCCTCATTTTCATGAGGTGATTGTACCATTTCATGTGTTATCGATTTTCATATAAAATTGGGGTTGTTACCTTACCTGGATTTCTACCGAAAGAATGAGGCCAGAGATCAGGCTGTCTTCCTTTGTTTTTATCCCCCACTCCCCTTTATATTCACCAGAATTTTTTGGTGCGACCAGTTCGATGGACATGTCAAAGACCTGCCCGGGTACTACTTTAAAGGGAATAGCGGTTTCTTCCTCACCGCTGAATAATTCTCCACCCAGGTATACCAGATGAGCACCTTCTTCAAGGGTGCAATCGCTCACATTCTGTAATCGCCAGGTTTTTATGAATTCACTTCCCGGGGTAAATGTCGTGCCATCTGGTACGGTGATATCGTCCAAATATGTTATCAACACACAGGTGTACGCACCATGTTTGATTGGGGTTTTACTGGCAAACATTCTTGTTTTTGAGGCGGTTGGCTCTATGTGCTGTGGTGTATTAGTTGGAATGGCTGTCACCGCTGGTAACAATGATTCTGCCGTCATTGTTGATGCTACCTGGTTAGTACCTACCAGAGCAATGGTTGCAACAATTGGAGGAGTATCAGACAATGGAGTGTCAGTCACCAATGAGATGGGTGGATTCTTTGCTGCTCGTGCTAGCCCTAAAAGAATGAAAATACCTATAAGGAAAAGGACTATCAACCCGAGGAGTAAGGAGAAGTTCATGGGAAGGATTGCAGCCTTTTTGGAAGTTTTTGCGATTATCCTTTTTTGTGGAAGAGGACTCGCTTTAATCCTGGGGAGAGAAGTCATATTTTGCTGCTGCGTCAAAGCTGCCCTGAAGTGTTCCATGCGCTGATAACGGTCAGCTGGTACAGGCTCCATTGCTTTAACGATCGCAGCTTCAAGTGAAGGGGTAATGGATGGGTTCAGCTGGCGGGGAGCAACCAGGGGAATCCGGAGAGTACGCTGCACACTTTCCACGGGTTCTTGATTAGTCAGGAGAGTATACAAAGTGGCGCCTAATGCATAAATATCACTGCGCGCATCTGTGGTGCCCTGCCCATATTGTTCAGGTGGTGAAAATCCTGGAGTAACAGCTCGTGCCCCGATAGTTGTCTTTAGTGAAGAGTCATAAACCTTGGCTACCCCAAAATCAACCAGCATTGCTTTTCCAGCAGGGGTGATGATGATATTCTCTGGTTTCAGATCGCGATGAATAATGGGCGGTTTTTGGTTGTGTAAATACGCCAGGGCATCTGCTACCTGTAAGATCCAGGGAAGAACTTGATTGACAGAAAGCGGAGCACCATTCTGCTCCAATATGGTTTTCAGGTCGATCCCTTCTACATAATCCATTACCAGGTACTGTCCTTGCCCGGGTAATGTAAAATATTCTGTAACCTGTGGTAGAGCTGAATGGTGTAAACCAGCAAGAATTGTGGCTTCATGTATGAATTGACGTTGTGCGGCTGGGCTGGTTTCAAAATTTTCTTTCAGTGCACAGGTGAGATTGAGCTTCATATCCCACACCTGGTAAACAGCCCCAAACCCTCCCTGACCGACAAGCCGTTCAATCCGATAGCGATTATGGATAACTTGATTTACAGATAACATTCCATATCCCTGTTTGTATGTCCATTATAAACCAGGTGAAGAAGTGAATTCTTGAATTTGTAGAGGTATAATTGAAAGATTGACGAAAAAGCAGTGGATGTCTTATGCCTTGACTTTAGTGATCGGGAGGTATGTACTGTCCATTATTCATTTTATAATCAACAGTCAATGGGTAGAAGATCAGTGGGGTTGAATTCAGAAATGGTAATAATGTGTTTACCCTTATTGGAATTGAATTTCGTTATTCTTTTTAAAACATAATTTACAGTATCAGAGTAAAAACTTAACAGGTAAATAATAGCTGAAAAATGCGCATAGTTCATTATGCGGGGAGGTGTACGTTATTATTAATTATTGGTTACTCCAAGAATATGTTTACCTTCTCTGGCTCAATAATAAGCAGGATGGTAATCAGGTGTTATTCAAGGGAGTAATGTTTCTAGATGATGCAAGTGATGCATCAGTTTTCTATTAAAAAGCTGTATTATTAAGTTAATCTTTTTTCGGGAGGAAGAACATGAAATGCCCAAAGTGTGATCAAGTATACGAAGATACCAGTTATTTCTGCCCTAATTGTGGCGCTCCCAACGAATCTATAACTGTGCAAACAAGACCGGCTCCAGAACCACAGGCAGCTTATTCTCAAGCTCCTCAACCAGGTGTAGCAGTAGGCCCAGCACCAAAAAAGAAAAACTGGTTATGGTTGATTCTTGTTGCTGCTGTAATTCTATTGGTGGGAGTCATTATTGTTGCAGTAATCCTTTTTAATCTATTTGGCGGAGCTTCTTTATTTGGTAATGCCGGTTCAAAAGGAAAAGGAATTCTTCTTGGATTACCCTCAAAGTCAGACGAGGTAGACCTGTATTCACTCAAGTATGGAAAAGAATTAAAAGACCTCGATCCTATACTTGAAAATGGAAATCTTGATTCTGGTTATTTCTACCAAAAGACTGAAAATACTGGATATCGCTTAATTGGGCAATGGGGTAATGGTGGCGGATACATCGAGGGAAGCAAGTACATGTTGCTTTCATACAACGATGACGGCGATATGAGCGTTTACCGCGCATTAACAGCCCCAAAAGAATTAATATCCATTTTTGATACTGAAAACAGTTTTTATGGCATCTCTATGGATGATGGTAATACCATATATATCCATGAGGATCGCGGTAACAGCCAACGCTGTTATGTTTCAATCAATGGAAAAGAAGCTGAACAGGTCGCAAAAGGAGATTATTGTTCTCTCGCCATAACTGGCAAGGTAATTTTTACGCAAGATATTTCGAGCAAAGATGAGTTGACCGTTAAAGCTTATGATATCAAGGGCGAAAATGAAGTAATTCTTGTTGACAATGAAGCGAACGTTCGCAATAATTCGATACAATATACCGATGACGGTAAGCGGGTTTACTATATTGTTGACGATGGCGATGAAGTCAAGTTTAAGATCATTGATGTCAAAACCGGTGATCTGATTATTGAAAGCGATCCTTTCTTTGATATCATCAGTTGGGGGAATGCCTTCGAAGGCGAAAGTGTTTATTTGATCACTGAAAATGAAGAAGGTATGCTTGAGCTCTATACGATTGATAAAGGTGGTCAAGACCTGATTGCATCAGGATACAATATGATTGCCCAGTTGGATAAAAAAGGCGAAAATCTGATATACATGACCGGTGATGAAGATGGCAATCAAACGATCTATGTTCACCCAATAAGTGGCGGCGATGATGTGGAACTGATCAGCGGAGAAGGTCTCTCCTTTGATGAATTACTCTGGAAAGATGTTATCCTCATACGGGAATATGATGCTAAAGATTATAAATATACGATCTACACCGCTCTGGCAAATGGAAATGATCTGACAGAGGTTTTCTCAGAATCTGACGTAACCATCGATAGCCTTTTTAATGCGCTTGACACCGATGACCTGTTCATTACAGTAAGAGATGAAGATGGCATGTTAGACACCTTTGTTACAAAATTTGGCAGTGAAGATGGAGACTATCTCATTGAAGACTGGTGCTCGATCAGTTTCCTTAGCATGAAACCTGATGGCAAGTCGGTAGTATTCAGCGGCGCAGAAGATTGCAGTGATGATACCGTTTTGAACATCATTGATTTGAAGCCTGGTTCAGATTATATCGAGCTTGATGATGATGATATTTCGTATGTGTCTAATGCGATTTTTGATCCTAAGGGAAGCAAGGTCATTTACAATGTGTCCACTGGTGATAAATATGATGAAGTTGAAGTTCGCCAGGTGGGAACTGATGGCAAGGAAGATTATGAAGTTCTTTATGAAGAAGCGATTCTCCTGGATGCACAGTGGGCTTCCTTTGAAAACTTTGATTATGTATATTTCTCTGATCCATTGGTAAGCACAAGTGTTTGCCCAGGGGCACCTACGCTTGAATTGGATAAAACAACCAAGGGCACTTTAGATAAAGAAACTATGGTTTCTTGCTTCCGTATTAAAGTAGAGGCTGATCAAGACTATACCTTCTTTGCGACAGGCAATGAAGATCAGAACCTTTATATGGAAATCTATGATCGTGATGGAAATTACTTGATGTATGATGATGATTCTGGACCAGGATACAATCCAAAGATCTATTGGACCAATGGGTCAGAATCAGAATTGATCTTTGTAAAAGTTTATGGATACAATGCAACAAAACTGGATTTTGATGTAACGGTTAAAAAAGGCCCTTACGATCCCTCTATGACTAATGCTGTTGAAATTAAAACCAACGGCACAGAAGTATCTGGAACGGTCGATAGCAAGGATTATATTGAGCTGGAAAATATTTATTATGAAGGATACGCTGATATATATTATTTTGATGGAAAAAGTGGGCAGAAAATCACGATCGATGTGATGAAAACAAGCTCAACCGATATGGATCCTGCCGTAGCTCTACTCGATTCCAGCCAGTATGTTTTATATTATGATGCTGACAGCGGCTCAGATGATAACGCATATGTCGAGTATACACTTACCAGTAATGGCAGATATTACATTCTTGTGATAGATGAATGGAATTACTATGGTTCGAATTATGATTACAAGATAAAGGCTACACTTCGGTAAGAAATGATCCTTTAATCAAGAAAGAATCGCCAGTTGTATCAACTGGCGATTCTTTTATTTTATTAATTCAGTGCCTTTAGTCTAATCCATAACAAAATCTGTTGCCATCCAAATTGCAGAGCGTTTTTTGCTCTCCAAAAAGCAACTGAAGCCATGCCATGCGCCAGCACCGCAAAAAAGGGAGGTGTTTCATGGGTGTAATAGGTCCAGCACAAGCGGCTCGTGCCCCATCTTTCAAGGAAATAACCCAATGCTGAACCCATTATAAAAATATACAACATGGAACGTTTATTGGTGGGGGTTAAGATGATGAAAACACATAATATCAGTGCCATGACGGTAAGGCTTTTACCCAGGGAGGGATAAATAAACCGGACCATCAATATCATAAATCCCCCAAGGCACATCCAATAAAAGGTGTTTACCCAACTTTCCGGTAGCCTTCTGGCCATGTGCTCTAAAATTCGGTACAACCTGTCAATCGAAAGGGTGGCAATCGGCCAGGCTGGAATGATCCACAAAGGCGGCCGCTCATTGGTGTAATATGTCCAGATACCCGTTTGCGTGCCCCAGGCTTCGATTACCAGTCCACCGATCAATCCCACGAATGCCAGAGGTAGATCGTGTCGCAGGTCTGCGTTTGCCATGATGAGAAGCGACATTACGAGAAAAATGCCAATCAATAAGTAGTCCAATTGCTGCCAGATAGGAATATTTTTATCAAACAGGTTAATATATTCTTCTGCCAGTGGCCACCAGACATAAATGATGAGTCCGATCAATGCCAAAAAACCACTGAACAGAAAGTAACTGGTTCTATTCCACCGGAAGAAACTTGCAAACGATCGAGAAGATACAACTTTATCCATTTTATAATCCATACCCTGATTCGAGTTTTACTACCAGGTCGTCAATGAACCTTGCAGCAGGCATTCCATCAACAACATCATGGTCGATCAGCACTGTCAAATGAAGGATGGACCTTTTCACGATCTCGCCTTTATGAACCCGTGGCTGCTCATTTAATGAACCAAGTGCAAGACAGAGCGTATGCATCGTAGAGGGGACAATCCAACCATGAGTATGACCAACCATGCCCACGGTGGTGATCATGACAGTACCCATAGTAGCTTTCACTCGCTGCGGATGGTTGAGAACAAATGTACGAAAGAGGAATAGCCGTATCCACTGAGGCAATGCGGTATATAATTTCATTCCTGTTGCGCCAGATTCCTTGCCAAGTACGTAACCGCTTTCATCAACGATTATCTGTTTTTTTGCCGCTTCAATTTCATCTTGGATTTCGAATATAGTTTTCTGTTCTGCCTTGCGAATCACATAAGGCAATGGCACAAGGATCCCCTGCACGTCTTTTTCAACGACGATCGAAACATCGACATCATTAAATACGATCACCTTGCCACGCCAGATTTGATTAATCCCAGCCACCTGGGGGTGGATTGCCACACAATGTGCGATAACCTTGATCAACCAGGCACTGAAAGATATCTTCATACCTGTGTGCCGGCTTTGATGGACTGTTGTCCATGCTTCTGTCACATCCACTTCCAACAAGGCTTTAACGAAATGTTTTCGATTACTGATCTTTCCTACATCAAATGTCAATTGCCTGCTAGAAGGATACTTTATTCTATTAAATGGCTTTTCTGTCATGATAGGGAACTCCATCGAATTCTTGGATATGAGTAGAGAATATTTTTATCTCTTAAAAAGTATGGCGGCGATGGATTGAAGACACAAATGCTTTTTGCAATAAAAATAATTATAGACAGTTTCATAGTTTCGATAAAGAAATAAAAGATTATTTGAGTAAATGGTAAAAATCTATTGATTTTAAGTATGAGCCAATTCGCGCTTCGATTCTCTCGCTACGGTTTGGTATAATACTTTCGCATACCTGGTAACAAGATGAATAATAATGAATTGAAACAACCTCAAAACGAGGATACAACTCCTGAAGAACCTACTCCTGTAACCACGGGGTCTAATTTGCGTTTTACTCGCCTGATGGCATGGTCTCTTACAGCGTTGATCACTATTGCTTTTGTAGTGTGGCTGTATTACCCAGCAATCCAATTTTATACAGCTCCAGAATCAACTGCCACTGAAGTCTTACCAACCGCTACCTTATGGCCTACCCGCACCCCAACCACAGGTCCAACTGGTACCCCAGAAATTACTCTTACACCAACAAGTCAGGTGGTTTCATCAGCTTATTTAGTCGAAGACCTTACCATGATCGACCCTGTCGAACCTGGGGTTACTGGTTCGGGATATATTCTCGATGAAGATGATGCAGCAACGGCTGATCCTGATTTTAGCAATCCCATCTGGACGTCCTCCGCAACCATTTCTACCCAACTTGGCTATGAAATTGCTGAACCATATTTCGCTACTTTAAGCGCAGCTACAGTAACCTGGACGATGGATACGCAACTTCCTGCAGGATTATATGAGATATTTGTGCTGGATACCGTATTCTCATCAGCAGGAACATTGAATTTTCGCGTGCTGAACGATGGGGTAGATATCTATCCTTATCTGGGTACTCAACAGGTTTTATTCCAGTCGATGAGAGGTACTCCTGCACAACAAAACGATGTCTGGCATTCGATCGGGATGTACAACCTGGATCATGCAGGAATACTTTCGGTCACTAGCAGTTGGGATACACGCGATGAAAATACCATTGTTGCAGTAGATCGGGTAATGATCGTTCCTCGACCTTCAGCAACATATAATTTGATGTCAAAATTACCTCTTGGGAAACAGATCACCGTTTTGGATAATGGAAATGCTACCATTGAGAATGCCAGTACTTCTGTTCTTAAGGAAGATGGAATGGTTTGGAATGGTGATGCAGAAGTGATTATCAACCCGGAGGATACCTTGCGCGTTACCTGGACCATGCAAGATGCCATACCGATCGGAAAATACGCTGTGTGGGTATGGATACCTGAATTGAATGGTACCGCACAGGCAAAATATCGTTTAATGGTGAATGGAGATATGATCGATCCTGTATCAGGTACTGATCCGGGTCCGGTAGTGCATGGGGGAAGAGCAGAAGGGCAATGGGTACCTGTTGGTGAATGGGAAGTTGGATTATTCTACAGTCCATCAGCCCATCTCAGCCTTGTAATGGAAGCCGTGACAGGTGCAACCACAGGTGAGCTAGCAGTAGATGCGGTTGCGTTCATTTTAGAACAGTAAAAAAGGAAATTAAACGCCGAATTCTTCGGGAACCCAACGATCAGTAAGATCATAACAATAAACAAAGCGGTTGTCTTCTGTTTTTTCAATACCACAACACGCGATCATCATTTTACTACGTAACCCGACTAAAGCGCTTTCAAAGCGGGGGGCAGGCATGCCGCACATCTGCAGGATCTTTCGGGTTGAACCGCCTCCCATTTTTCGGATCACTTCCAGAAGCCCGTCTTCGTCGACATTGATTGTGCTTTGGACACGGGCAGGGTAAACTTTTAAGAACCGGTACCATGAAGTTACGGTTAATTTTCGAGCGATTGCCAGACTCACAAAGAAACGTTTCTCAAGATGAAGCTGGTCGCTCCACGCCCAGGCGCGTTTTTTTCGTTCTTCTTCATTATCTCCACTCAGTTGACTAAAAATATCTGGATAACCTGGAAGTGGATAGACGGTACATTCTCCAACGCGATTAATGAAGCTTACCAGTTCTTCTTTTGTGTTAATACTGGTACTGGTATTCATTATGGCAAATAATTACTCCAAAAATATTACAAAATAAAAGTAAAAATATTCTATTCCAGTTTTTGATTTGTTGCCAGTGAGAGGTGAGAAATAATATAACGAATCAGGTATCAAGTTGTCAATGAATATGTATGATATGTATTCATGCAAGGATTCCCCCACGAAGCAAGCATTTGCCGTTCTGTGAGATCGATCAATAAGGCGGTGATGGTGTTTTCACGATCCATCGCATTACCTTCAACAGCATGATTACAGATAGAATTTGGATAATTGATATGATCCATCTGGATTGCTTGCAAAGTTTTGATAGTATGTTTCGGAGTCTGCCGTATCAATCTTTCAGCGCGATTATATCGCACACGGGTACTGATCAGTTCATCAGAATCCCGTTCTACTTCGAGCATTTTTGGATCTACATAGTGATTGGTATGGACAAGATACCCATCTGTTCCATAGAAAACAGCAAACCGGTGTGCTGATACTTCGACGCTGTATATTTCTCCACTTTCATGAGCCAGTAAGTGATTGTATCCCGCAGCACGATGCGAAACAAGCGTGCAACGTATGGCGTCAGAAAGCGACTTTGCTGCCAACACTGCACGTGAAACGATTAAACGCGGAATGCCTATGCGTGTGTCTGTTGGATAAACCGAGTCACAACATTGGGCTATCCCCTCGGAGTTGAAACCAACATTGGGTAAAAGCCCGCCATAGCTCATTGCCAGAAATGCCGGTTCATCATCTGGATGAGCCAATACCACATAAACATCATCTTCATCTTCTGGCAGCCAATCTTCATTGTGCGCGATCAAGACATGATCATTGGCGGTACGTTCTTGATTCACTGCCATGCTGGTGCATTTGGTCAAGTGAAGGGCATCTTGTGATACAGCTTCTATTGCATTTAGAACGCAAATATCATCGTAATCGACATTTGCGCCTCGTGCGATGCCTTTTAATTCATCTACATATTGTGGATACCGTTCTTCAGCAAAAGGCATATATTTGCGAGCCTGGATCTGTGCCCCTTCCCAGGTAAGATGAAGAAAATCGTATGCTTCTTGCAAAAGCTGATGGGTATTTGCGATCCCTATACGGGTTTGCTCACGGCAAGCTTCACCCAATTGCTCACCCATTTCTTCATGATTGCCATGTATTTCATACATTGGTAGTTTTCGATTGGACATCATGCCTCCTTGCAGGTTCATTGCGCCCTGCTGGTTAAACATTTCCATTTGCTACGTTGAAAAGGTAATTACCAGATACCTTCCAACGCATCCCGGGATTATGGGTTCGAAAAACCACTATTTTTGTAATTATATGTTTGAATCGCCAGAACAACAAATCTAATGATCTTGTTTCTTCAGTAAGCGTTGGTCGAGAGCTTCTTTTCCAATCTGCGCTGGTATTGTTCATTGATTTCCAACACATGCGCCATTTTTTCTTTTACCGCGACTTCAAACCAGATTTGTCCTTTTGTAGCCGTTGCCTTACTGCCTGCTCCATAAGCACCAGTACGTGTATCATCTGTCCAGGGTGGATTGGCGATCAGAGCACCTCCTTCGATCCAATCCATGTAATAAGAGGGTGTTGTGATGAAGTCTGTTTCATCCACCACACGATCCATATGCACCAGATCAGGCTTGAGATAAAGCATTAATGAGGTTTCCAGTTCACAAGCGTGTCCCATTCCGCCTATGGCAGATTCTCGATTTTCTTCCAGTGATTTGATTCCTTCTGGTCCTGAAAGGTATAACCAGCAGGTAACAATGAAAGCATCGGGGTATTTTTCCCCCGCTGACTTGACCGTATTTGTCAGGTAAGACACATTTCCACCATGGCCACTAATGAAATACATCTTTTTATAGCCCCAATTAACCAGGCTATCAGCCAGGCTCAAACAAAAATCTTCAAAAGTTCGTCCATTACAGGATAATGTCCCTGGGAAATTGCGTCGATGTGTGCTGACCCCATATGGCATAACAGGCAAAGTCAGGCAGGTATCAGGCATTCGTCTGGCTGTTTCATTGCAGATGGCCTCTACAATATCGGTATCAGTGGAAAGGGGAGCATGGAGTCCATGTTGTTCCACCTGACCTATCGGGATCAATACAACCCTTTCTCGACTACCCTTAATAAAAATTTGATTCCATCCTACATCTTTAAGGATCTCCGCCTCCTCTCGCACCGGATCGATCAGAAGAGAATGAATATTTAGATAATGTAGATTGGGATGAAGCCCATCTATTTCTTTGTCTGAAACAAAGAGAATATTAGTAAAGCCTTGTTCGACCATACATTTCGTGAGTTGGTTTAAGATGGCAACCATACAATATTCATCGTTGACCAATCCATCCCAACCCCAGCCATAAGGAATGGTGGGCAAGAGGATAGCACCTTGAGGAAAGTACTTTCTCCACGGAATATTTTTATGGTCAAACGATGTAATAATGACTGGTAATGAACGATCCAGTTTTTCCACTTCTGGCCAGGTCAGGCATTCATAAAACACAATTTTTTCCATGCTTCAATCCATTGATTAAACCTCAGGCATGAGATACCAATCGAGAAAGCGTTCCATTCTTTCATAAGCATCTAAAATATTCACCCGTTTCAAGAAGCCATGAGATTCACCCGCATAAAGCTTATATTCGAAGGTTTTATTGGCATTCTTTAATGCTTCAACCCATTGTTCAGAAGAAAGTGGAGGAACGACATCGTCTTCTAACCCGTGCAATATCAGAACCGGCTTTCGAATGTTCTGGACATTTGCAATGGTCGAGCTGTCATAGTAAACACTCCAATTGTTTGCTGGTGTGCCTATCTGCATCTCGGTGTACAATCGGGTGTTTCGTTCACTAATTGCCCAGGAATTGAGTGGATCTGCGTCACCATATAAGGATATTCCACAAGAATACAAATAATCAGGGTCGCGAGAAAGAGAACATGCCACCAAATATCCGCCATAACTGGCTCCCATGATTGCCAATCTACCAGCATCGATCCAATCAAGCCCAGAAAGGTAACGAGCTGCATACAGACAATCCTGGGCGTCTCCACCTCCCCAATCATTGTCATTGAGATGGGCGAATTCATACCCATAGCCAGTGCTGCCTCGGTAATTGATCGCCAGGAAAGTGTATCCTTTTGCTACCAGATATTGGATGAAAGGGTCCCAATCCATCTGAAATTGTTCTCGAGGGCCACCGTGTGGATATACTATGGCTGCCCGATTGGGCTTCAGCGGCTTATAAAGAGTGGCAGGAATTTCCACTCCCCCAAAACTGCGATAACTCACCTGATGGGGCATTACCATTTGCAGGTTTGCCATGGTAGGAAGGTTGGAGAAAGTAAGCTGAATAATCTCTTCATCGGGTACACTTGCTGGAGCTTCGGTATTCACAGGTATCCGGTAGAGATCGGGAGGTAATCCAGGATTTGAGTATTCCACCGTGAGAAAGGTTGAATCGGATGACCAATCGGGGCGCATATATACTCCCTGACTGGTACGTAGGTCGACGATTTTTCCATTTCTGGCATTGACCAGGCAGAGATCCAGCGAACCATTACGATTGATAGTGGCTGCCAGCCATTTTCCATCTGGTGACCATTCTATATCCGCCAGGTCATGGGCGCAGTGGGTGAGTTGTATGGGCTTATGTTCTCCAGGGTTTACCAGCCAGATCTCCCACCATCCCGATTTTTGACTTAAGTAAGCAATGGTTTTTCCATCAGGTGACCAACGGGGTTGTGAGCAAAGAACATGTTCATTACTCACAAGAGGATGTAATTCAGGTTTACCAATTTCAACCAGGATGATCTCCTGCCGGTTCAGGTCTTCCAGGGGGTGATGGAGGAAAATGACATGTTTCCCATCTGGAGAAGGTTGTGGATCAGAATCCTCCCCCAGGGTACGGCTGATAAGAGATGGCCAACTACCATATCGATCAGTTAACAGCAGATGGGTTTCTTCATTACGCTCGATCGCAATAATGATGCCCGTTGAATCTGGCATCCAGACGGGACCGAACGCGTTATCGGTAAAGCCAGAAATTTTTCGGGGTGAGCCTTCATTAACGGACGCAACATAGACATCATCCCCCACTGTAAAAGCCAGCCATTGGCTGTTCGGTGACCAGGCAGGGATTTCTTCCCACCAGTATTGAAAAGCTGGGCGGTCTGCTGTGATGCGGCGAGGCCAACCTCCACTGGCTGGCATAATGTAGACATCCGATAATTCTTCACGATCCCAAATGAATGCAATATGCCTACCATCAGGGGAGAGATTGTGATTATGGACACGATTGACAGCAGTCACGAGAGGGAGGCTCCAGCCTTCTGGGGATTTAATATCCGGGCGCGATATTGATGGCCATCCATTGCGTTCATATTTCGGGGTTAATCTGATCTCATCAGGCATACATCCCCTCCTTTTTATTCCTTACATACTTACTCTATAGGTTAATTATACGACCGGGATAAAGCTGTCATGAAAACGTCATGCTCATTATGACATGAGTTTTTTAGAAAGCAAACAAGAAAATATTTACCACGAAGGTCAAAAAAACACAAAAATTTAAAATTTCATTTTTTTCATTGAACCACTTACCTTGTCATTGTGAATTCTGCTTTTTTTTGGGGGGGGATGGCAGACAATCCCCTACTGTTGCGTTATAAATTCACGATTCAAGTTTAATATTCTGGTTGACTTTCACCTCCCATTCTCTTAAAATCATATTAACTATTTTCTCTTCTAAGCACAGGAAGACCCCGGTTGTATCAGGATAGGACCTGAGTACACTGAGGGGGTAAGTAAATCCCCATCAAAACGATTAAATCTTTTATAAATCTTGCTTTTTTCAGGAGGTTCTATGAAAAAGCATTTATCTCTAGGCAGGTTGCCACTGGCTGTTCTCTTCGCGCTGCTTTTTACGGCTATTCATCCGAGATTGGTTTTTGCAGAAGGGGAAACACCAGAAATCCCCTCTGTGGAAACATCCTCTCCAAATACAACAGAGCCAGAAGATGAAATTATCAACACGGCTGAACGATTAGCTGATGCGAATGCAGTTATCGTTGACCAGTACGGAGTTGATCTACCTCTTGCTTCGCAAACAGCTCTCAATGCTTTATGCGACCCGGATCCGTGGTTTTATGGTTCACTTTGTTCTGGAGGCATCTGTAGGGGTTTGGACCCACTCCCACCCAACAATGATGGCTTTCCCACATTACAGCTCGCATTAGCTAATTGGGTAGTAAAAAAAGGATATGGCATGATCTACCTGGAAGGCAATTACTCCATTGATGAGGATATATCTATTAACGGAAGTATTGCCGGGATGAGTACATTGAAAGGAATAGTGCGCGATCCATTTTCTATTGGTTTAAAACCAACGATACAGGGTACCCTTAATATTTATAACTTTCCGGGTGGTTTTACGTTGTCTGGCATACAGATAACGAAAGGTGATATTTTTGGCATTCATATGTATGACAATATTGGAACAATAAAAATATCGGATGTCACTGCAACAAAGAATAATGGTACAGGAATATTTATTTCCAACAAAGGTCCTGTTATCCTCGATGGGGTTTCTGTAACGGATAATACCCAAAATGGTGCAAGTATATCTAACCAATATTGGAATGGTACGGCCTTCGTTTCATCAGGGAATGTAACAGTGAGCAATAGTGAGTTTAGAAGAAATGGTAGTCCTGGTGTAATGAATTATTCTGGATTATTAATAAATTCAAAAGGGGTTGTCTTGCTTAATGGGGTGACATCTTTTGGAAATAATGGTGATGGGCTCGATTTAGGTGTTTATGGGAGTGCAATTATTAAAAACAGTGTTTTTTCAGAAAACATTGATAATCCTGATGCTATAAGCTGGGGTTTTGGAATTCAAAGTTACTCTGATAGTACTGGAACAATCACATTGGATAATGTTGTTCTGGCGAAAAATGGTAACAGCGGCGCGCTTCTTGCCACTTCCAATAATGTGATTATGAAAAAGATATCAGCAGATAACAATCAGAAAAATGGTATTATTCTCACCTCCAACTATAACACCATTGGTGTAGGAGCAAAGAATGTAACAATAACTGATGCGAAATTCTTTGAGAATAATCAAACCAACCTGGAAATTCATGCATCTGGAATTGTTTCTATTACCAATTTGATCAGTAACGGCAGCGTGACTGGCATGGGGCTTTTTGTCAATAACACCTATGCGGCAACTCCACAGTCAATTACCCTTAATAACGCTACATTGAATCAGAACCAGGCCTGGAGGGGTGGAACACTCCAATCCAAAGGAAACATCACCATCAATGGTATTGTTGCTGAGGGCAACGGCACTTATGGTGTCTATCTGGATAACTATGAAACTGGTGCCACCGGCAGTGTAACAGTATTAAGTACGCTGGGAATTAACCGGTTCATTGGCAATGGTGGTTATGGTATATGGGCGCAATCCTATAAGACTGTATCTATGTCCAATGTCCAATCCAATAACAATGGTAGCTGGAGTGTAGTGATTGATGGTGTTGGGCCAGCCAGCAATGTAATCTTAACCGGTGTTGAAGCTTTGAATAACACAGGGAGGGGCATTTACATTGGCAATGCAGGTACTGTGACCATCAGTAAAACGACTGCTTCAGGAAATGCTGGAACTGGTTTGTACATTGACAATGATGCAGCTGTCACCTCAAAGAATGTGCTGATCAGCAGCAGTACTTTCTCCAATAATACCAACGGAGGATATGGAATAGAAGTGTACTCAGTTGGAGCCATCAGTCTGACCAGTGTGACTGCCAACAATAATGCCGCTACAGGGATTATGCTGCAAAATCACATTTTTACATTGGCGACACAAATCCCACAGGCGGTTACGGTAAGTAAATCCATTTTCAATAATAATGTGGTTTACGGGATAATGATTAATTCTCAACGTAAAATCTCTCTATCAAATTTAACCGCCATAGAAAACACGAATTTGGGCGTTTATGTAGACAATTTGACTTCTACCTTTGCCAGCGCAGTATCAATTTCGGGTGTAAATAATGTGAGCAATAATGGTGCTGGAATTTTTATCTACAGCCATGGAATAGTGACTGCCAGCGGGATCAACTCTTTTATGAATGGTACTACTGGCATTCGCATCCAAACCGACTCAATTGTCTCAATTTCCACCAGTCAGCTAAACCGTAATGGATATTAATACCTATATATAATTACTGGTGGCAATACCACTCTCACTAACCTCACTGTTATACAAAATGGATTCGGAGGTTTTGATGATCCGGGGGTATTAGTACGTCTTAGCACCGGAAAGCTGCTTGTCTATGGAGGAGTGTATATCGGAAACAGTGCGCAAGGCATTTCTGCTGATGTGGTTAATTCTTCAACAGATTACTATATTTCTCCTAGTACTATCCTGTTTGGGAATGACACTGGAACGCCCTTGGATGATGGCAATTTAAATATTTATTGATGATTTCGTGGAACGTGTAAGGTGCGGTCATTCTAAACCGCACCTTTAGAAATTATCATTGCAAACCCGGATTATTTTCACGTGGGATATGGTCGCTCTTTGACCGCACCAGTTGATTTATTCCTCTGACAGCCAGCAGGCAGCCAAGTGTCTGGTTGGTGCATCTGGCAAAGAAGGTTCCTCCACCAGGCAGCGTTTGAATGCCATCGGGCAGCGAGGGTGAAACCTGCAGCCTGAAGGAATATCCATAGCATTGGGAGGATTACCGCGCAGGATCATGCGTTCTTTGCGATGGCGTGGATTAGGCACCGGAATAACAGAGATCAACGCTTTGGTATATGGATGCAAAGGAGCATCCAGTACCTCAGTGGTAGTTCCCAACTCGACGATTTTCCCCAGATACATGATGGCGATGCGATCTGCAAGATATGCTGAAGTTGCCAGATCGTGAGTGATGAGCAAGATCGATACGCCTTTTTCACGCTGCAATTCCAACAGCAAATTAAGGATTTCTGCCCGGATGCTAACATCCAGCATCGAAACCGGCTCATCAGCGAGCAGTAAATGTGGTTTTAAAACCAGCGCACCGGCGATCACCACGCGCTGCCGCTGCCCGCCAGAAAGCTCATGTGGGTAGCGATTGAGGAAATGCTCCGCTGGCTTCAGCCCTGCATCTTCCAGCGCCTGCACTACCAGAGGCAGCCATTCCTGGGGGGTGTGTGCCAGACCGTGCACCTGCAGCGGTTCAGCCACGATCTCGCCGATGCGCATTACAGGGTTGAGTGATTCATAGGGGTCCTGGAAAACCATCTGGATACGCCGGCGTAATGCTTTAACACCTTTGGAATCGAGATGGGTGATATTCTTGCCTTCAAAGATGATTGAACCGCTGGTTGGTTGCTCCAATCCCATGAGAGATAAGGCAAGGGTTGTCTTACCACAACCGCTTTCTCCAGCCAGCACCATTACTTCACCATCGTGCATATCAAAACTCACCCCATCCAGGGCGTGTACCTCACCGCCCTTGCCAGCAAAGACACCGCGCTTTCCTGCCTGGAAGACTTTTTTGAGATTGTGTACCGTAAGCATTTCTTCCATTATTTTGAAACCTCTCTATTGTCTTTAATGGATGGTTGCTTTTCCAGTGCTTCCACCAGGAAGCAAGAGGCATGATGGTCATCTTCCACTCGATAAAGTGCAGGCATCTCTTTACGGCAGCGGGCAAATACTTGCGGGCAGCGGGGAGCAAACCGGCACCCTTTAGGGAGGTCATCCAGGCGGGGCGGGTATCCGGGGATGGATATTAATTCAGCCTCAATATGTGATAAATCGGGAAAAGCTTTCAACAGGTTTTGTGTATATGGATGTTTGGGGCTGTTATAAATGCTATCAACAGGCGCTCTTTCTGCAGTTACACCACCATACATTACCAGTACTGTATCACTGATCTCAGCAATTACACCCAGGTCGTGAGTAATGATGATCACCGCCAGGCCCAATTTATCGCGCAAATCTTCCAATAATTCAAGAATTTGTGCCTGTATCATCACATCCAGCGCAGTGGTTGGTTCGTCAGCGATCAGTATCTTGGGATGGCATGCCAATGCCATGGCGATCATGGCACGCTGGCGCATCCCTCCGGAAAATTGGAAGGCATAAGCGTTCGCGCGATCTGCAGAGATGCCAACCAGTTTGAGTAATTCTGCCACTCGATTCTTGCGATCGATTTTCGAAAGTCCCGGTTCGTGGCAGGCAATCGCTTCTTCGATTTGATCGCCAATGCTGCGCACTGGGTTCAATGCATTCATGGCACCTTGAAACACAATGGCAATTTCACCCCAACGAATGGATGCCATTTCTCGCTCTGAGAGCGAGAGCAGGTCCTGCCCCTCAAAGAGCACCTCACCGGATGTGATTTGACCATTCACCGGGAGCAGTCGTAGTAATCCAAGCATTAACGTTGACTTTCCACAACCGCTTTCACCCACCATACCAAGGATTTCACCAGCATGCAGGGTAAAAGAAATATTTTCAATAGCTTTTAGGTAAACATTTTTTTCTGCAAGGTAATCAATGCAGAGGTTTTTTACTTCCAACAATGGGATTTCTTCGGTCATGATAGCTCTCTTCCTCTCCGTGCGATCATCCCGCGCCCTATTGAAAGGTGATGAGTCTCTAGACGAGGATTCAAAACCTGCTCCAACCCCTGTCCCAACAGCGTACAACCAAGGACTACCCAGACGATTCCTAACCCGGGAGCCAGTAAAGCCCACCAGGCTCCTGCACTTACACCTCCGCGACTGAAGGCAAAATTCAGCATCTGACCCCATGAAATTGTTGTCGGGTCTGCCAGACCCAGGAAAGAAAGGGTGCTTTCTTCCAGAATGGCAAGAGAAATGACGAGCACGGTATTGGCGATCATGAGTGGTAACACTAAAGGCAAGATGTGCTGTCGGATGATATGAAAACCACCCGACCCGATAGCTCGTGCCCGTAAAACAAATTTCCGTTCTTTTACCGTTAAGGTTTGCGAACGCACCAACCTGGCAGTCCCTGTCCATCCGAGTACACCGATCACGATGATGATATTGACCAGGCTGGGTTTGGTGAGTGCTACCATAACTACCGCCAGGGGTAAATTGGGTATTACCAGGATGATATCTGTAAAACGCATTAAGATGTTTTCAACCTTCCCGCCAAAGTACCCGGCAACAATTCCTATCGTGCCACCAATAAAAACGGAAATAAATGTGGCAAAAAAGCCGACAATAAGACTCACCCGTGAGCCATAGATAAAATTTGTTAATACGTCGCCACCAGCGTCATCTGTTCCAAACCAGTGTGCTGCTGATGGTTTGGCGTAGATATCTTCAATATTGACCTTCACAGTTGCGTATGGGTCGTAAGGTGCTATCCATGAAGCAGTAATTGCCACGATGAACGAAATGAGAAGCATTGTTAATCCAACCATTCCCAAAGCATTCTTGCGAAAAGAATGCCAGAAGCCACGAAAACCACCGAATGTCTGGATATCCATCTTAACCTGCCTGTACCCGTGGATCGAGATAAGAATACAACAGATCCGCTAATAAGTTGGCAAGAATAACACTGACAGCGATCAATAGAAATGCTCCTTGCAACATGGGGTAATCGCGCCTGCCCACCGCATCGAATACCGCAAAGCCCAGACCAGGCCAAGAAAATACTGTCTCGATTTGCATGGCACCTGCTACCGTAAAACCTAAATTCATTGCGATGATGGTCACCATAGGAAGCATAGCATTTCGCATGGCATGGTCTTTGAGAATTTGAAAGTTATTTAATCCTTTGGCTTTCGCGGTCAGAATATAGTCTTCTGAAAGTACCTCAAGAACAGTGCTGCGCATGATCAGCATGTATTCACCCAATACTACGACCGTAAAAGTGATCGTTGGCAGGATGAGATGTTTCAGCAGATCGCCAGCCAAAGCTCCACCAGCCAGATGCGCACCAGGGGTTAATTTCCCACCTACAGGTAGCCCAAGCCATGTACTGCCAGCAAAGAGCAACATGATTCCCAGCCAGAAAGTTGGCAAGCTCCATGTTATCAAACTGAAGATGAGAGTTGAATAATCGATCGCTGTATGTGATTTCCAGGCAGCGATCACTCCCATCGTCATTCCAATAAGAATGGATAATACCTGTGCTATCCCAATCAAGATTAAGGTATTCACAAGAAAATCACCCAGCATACTGCTTACCGGCCGATTAGTGGCATAACTGATCCCCAGGTCACCTTTCAATAAATTGCCGATATAAATAAAGAACTGTGTATCCAAAGGGTTGACCGTACAACTGCCAAATTTGATCGGGTTGAGTGATTCAAAGCAGTTAATGACCGGTTTGTCTAGCCCAAACCGGATGCGGATAGCTTCCTGTGCATCCGCAGACATGCGCGGATCTTTTACCCCTGCGCGTACCGGGTCACCCGGTAACACTCTGAACAAAAAGAAGTTCAATACGATTACAAATAGAATAGAAATAGCTGCCCATTTGATCTTATTTAGCAGATACAACCAACGTTTCAAAGTACTCCTCCAAGATTTCCTGGAAAGCACCCTTCTTTTTCACCGCTTTCGGCGGAAATACCAGAGATTTTTGATTATCTCGATGGCTGGGGTAATAACGATCCTTTTCTACCCCAGCCATTAGGTATTACTATATGTTCTATTTCACAGGCTCAACATACAACAAAGATGTTGGGTCTTCCATTGCCAGTTTTGGCTGGTCAGTTTTCCATCCTGTGAACCGGTCTGTTCGGTAAGCCTGTACTGCTTTTGCGTAGAATGGGATGATATAAACCACATCGTCATGTACCAGTTTCTGCATATTCCAGACAATTTCTTTTCGGGTTTCGACATCCAATGCGCTTGTTTGATCTTTATACATCTGGTCATACTCTGCGTTGGAGTACCCGGTTTCACTCATACCTGTAGGAATTTCCCAGGAGGTCATCACACTCAAGAGGAAACTTGGATCAGGGTCTGAACCCCATCCCCAGATGAGAATATCGTAGTCAAACGTAGGGCAGCAAATTGAAGATAATGCATCGGGATCCAGTGCCTGCAACTCAACCTTTACACCGATCTGTGCCCAGGTTTTGGATACCATCTCTGCCAACCGGGGTGCAACAGTACTGTCGTTTGGCCAATTCAGGCGAAAAACCAGAGACTGACTACCATCAGGCATCTCTCGAACGCCATCTCCATCAAGATCTTTATATCCTGCAGTGTCCAGGATCTCATTACCTTTGGCGATGTCGAAAGGATAGTCCTCGATGGTATTGTTGTACCAGATACCCAGGCTGTCAGGGATCAAGGTAAGACCTGGTGTTCCCAGACCCAGCAAGATCACATCGATCAAATCCTGTTTATTGGTGGCATAGGCAATTGCCAGGCGTACCTGCTTATCGCGTAATGCAGGATGCCCGGTGCAGGAGCCATCTTCAGGGCAATCAGCAGGATCGACTTGATTGAAGATGATATCGGTCAGTTCAGGTGCTAATGGAGCACCTACCACTACCTCAACATTTTCTGCGTTCTTCAGTGCAGCCACAGCAGTGTTAGGCATTTCGGTAATCATATCTACCTGTCCGGTTTTAATGGACTGAACCAGAGCATCTTCATTGGTGAAGGTCTGGAAAACAACTTCATCAACCTTTGGCATCGTGCCATAAAAATCGGGGTTGACAGCCAGATGCACCAATTCATTTTGTTTGTATTCCAACAGTTTGAAAGGTCCAGAGCCGATCAATTCAGCATTTTCAAACTCTGTTGCTGCTGCGCCTTCGGTGTGATCTTTCCAGATGTGCTCGGGAAGGATGAAGAGGTAGTTCAACTGGCTTTCGATGTTGGAAATGGGTTCTGTCAGGGTGAGTACAACCGTGGTATCGCTTGTGGCTTCAACTTTATCGAAGTAGGTTGTATACGAGTTCATATATGGGAAATCTTCATGGTCGTGATAGAAGTTAAACGAAAAGACCACATCCTTTGCAGTCAGAGGTGTGCCGTCGTGAAATTTCACATCAGGTTGAAGTTCATAGGTATAAGTTAATCCATCATCTGACCTCTGAACACTCTTCGCCAGATCAAGGCTAAAAGTTCCATCCAAGTTTAGCTGGTAGAGAGCGCTATAGGTAAGCTCATAGATGGACCATGCTTCACTCAAGATTGCAGCTGCTGGATTGAGTGTATCAGGCGAGCCAGCCCATCCAATGCGGAGGACGATGGACTCGGCTTCAGGTGCACCGGTTCCTTCTGGTGTCCCAGAAGTAGTATCCCCTTTAGGACCACACGCAGAGAGAGTAAATACAGTAGCTGCGATTAAAAAGAAAATCACACGGTTCAATTTCATGGTTCCCTCCTTAGAACGATGAAAAGATAACAAAAAGCCCTAGGGAGGCAGAAAGATACCTGCTTTCCAGGGCATGTATAACATAGTGGTCTGGTACCCCCAGGCCCAGGGTCGTCGGGATTCTCGCTAAAAATCAATGGTTGCCTTAAGCACTATATGTTCTTCAAAATATAGCAACAAACGAAGCATTATACAATACTTACCATAAATTTTAAGGATAAGTTTTGATTTCGTAACGAGCAACTTTTCCTTCCATGTTTTCAAGTTCAGAAATGAACCCCTTGCTGAATAATGACTGATAAGCGGGATTGATCACCATTTCCACACCATCGATGTCTAGCGTGCCTTTCCAAGTTCCACCTGAGAAGGAGACATCAACTACAAGTTTCGTTGCACTAAGGATCAAGGTATCGAATCGTTTCACTGCACTGGCCAGGATTACGCTAGAATAATCAGGAAATTGCTTTACAGCATCTACATCACAACCTATCACAACACAGGATCCTGTATCTTTGCAAAATTGCAACACACCAACGTTTTCTACACCCCCGATAGGAAAAATCACATCTGCATTATTTTCTTCGACAAATAATCTGGCTGTTTCATACCCTAGTTCTTTGTTAGAAAAATCATTAGTAAAATACCCAGATTTGGTTGTAATATCCCAGCCGATAACCTGGACATTCGATCCATGATTTTGGTTGTAATAATTGACGCCCAGAGCAAAACCATGCATGTAATTTGTTACAGGTTGAATATCCATTCCGCCAAATGTGCCTACCACTCCGGTTTTGGAATACCCTGCCGACAGGTATCCAGCTAGAAATGCTGGCTGGCTTATCTCATACCAGGTATCCATCAGGTTTGGGGATTTTTTATTTACTATGGAATCAATCAAAACAAAGCTTCTGTCGGGTTTTTTCTCTGACCATTGAGCAATCTGATCAGTGAAATAAAAATCTCCAAAGATCAAGCTGCATCCATCTGCGACAGCCTTCTCTATCACAGATGAAGGATCGATCGTCGTAACGTCATCCGAAGGATAATAAGCAATATTCACTCCGAAAGTATCTTTGGCTTTTATCAATCCTTCCCATATAGCCTGGTAATAACCGCCATCACTTAACTGACCAGAACGTAGCAAGCATACTTTGATATTTGAATTATCAACTTTTGCCCCAGGAACAGGATTGATTTCACCTGAGATAAGACTCTTCTTAATCCCTTCTATCTGGTTAAGGAGTTCTTCACTGACCTGCGATGAATACTTTGGATTAATGACCAGATCCACACCATTATTTCGTAAATTTCCGGTCCAAGTTCCAATGGCAAATTTATTATTCACCAACATATCTGTGGCATTTACAACGAAGACATTAAAGTTTTTTACTGCAGTTGCAAGAATAATATCTGCATATTCTGGGTACAATTGTGTGGCATCCATGTCACAGGCAATGACCTGGCATATTCCTGCCTCGTTGCATAGCTGCATAACGCCGCTGTTTTCTAATCCCGCTACTGGAAAAATAATATCCGCGCCTTGCTGAACAAATTGTTTTGCCACCTCATACCCTTTATCTTTGCTCGAGAAATCTCCCGTGATTGTGCCTTGCAAGGTTTGTGAATCCCATCCCAGAACCTTTACGCCTGCGCCAGTATTTTTGTTAAATACTTCTACTCCCAACGCAAAGCCATGCATATAGTGGGTTACGGCAGGAATATCCATCCCACCAAAGGTTGCCACGGTACCTGTTTTTGTCTGTCCGGCTGCCAGGTATCCCGCGAGAAAACCCGATTGGCTGATCTCGAACCAGGTACCCATTACATTTGGAGGGGAGGGGTCAAAAGCGGAATCCACCAGAGCGAATAGCTGGTTGGGGTATTGTGACGAAGCTTTTAGGATCGCGTCCGCCCAGAGGTATGAATCCCCAATGATTAATTTGCAACCCATGTTGATCGCTTTTTGCACCACCGGTCCATAAGGATCACTCTGTGAAAATTCAGCCTGGAAGTAATCAATGGATACCCCAAATTTATCCTGAGCAGTATGAGCCCCTTCCCAGGTTATGGAGTCACTTCCATAGATATCGGTAGACCCGCTCCCTAAAACACAAACTTTGATGTCTGCGTTCTTTAAGCCTGCTATCTGTGTTACCAGGGGTGATGTGGTTTCAGAAACTGGAGTGGTTTTTTGTGGTCTAATCAGAATGGTTAGCAAAAAAAATGTGATTCCAAGCACAACAACACCGGCTCCAATACCAAGAGTCCACGAAAGCATATTCCTTTTTTTGCCTTTCGCGGGAGAAACCACAACAGGTCTTGCAGGTGGAGCTGCCACATGAGTTGTAGCTGCTACTTGAGACATAGAAAGACCTGCTGTGATTACTGGTTTACTTACAGGAATGGGGGCTGTGACTGGTAAGGCGGCTTTTAAAGCCTGTTGAAATTCTCTGGCTGTTTGAAAACGCTGAGCTGGACGCAATTCCATCGCTTTTGAAATAACCTGGCTCAATGATTCAGGTACTGCCGGGTTGAGAAGATGCGCTGCAGGCAGGTCATCCTGTGTCATGCGTAATACGCTTTCAACAGGTGCGCTACCTGTCAACAGCATATACATCGTAGCACCCAATGCATAAATATCTGTGCGGGCATCTGTGACAGCCTGACCATACTGTTCGGGTGGTGAAAAACCTGCTGTAATCGCACGAGCTCCAGCGGTTGTACGCAGGTGCGGGTCATAAAGCTTTACTAATCCAAAATCCACCAGCATGGCTCTACCTTCAGGTGTGATCTTAATATTGGCGGGTTTGATATCGCGATGAATGACAGGCTGTGGACGTGTATGCAAATATATCAGTGCATCCAGAATCTGATCAATCCAATCTACTGCCTGCACGGGATCAACGCATCGCCTATCTGCGATGATCTTCTCCAGGTCATCACCCCCGATATAATCCATCACCAGGTATTGCCCCTGACCTTCGATCACGAAATGATCGTTTACGCGAGGTAAATTGGGATGGGTGAGGTTTGCTAAAACAGTAGCTTCACGGAAGAATTGCCGTTGAGCTTCGGTAGAGATATCGAAGTTTTCCTTTATTGCGCAAGGACGGCTGAGCGTGATATCCCATCCTCGGTATACCGCACCAAAACCACCTTGACCAAGAAGGGAAGCAACTCGATATCGATTAACGAGTACAGTGCCAGCGGAAAGAGTCATTTAAATAAAAACCCTTATTCGTTGCAGATCAATCATTCAAAAAACCGAACAATGTTCCTGGATAATCAAAATAACCCGTATTGCCTGTATGGTATGGGTTGGTCACATCCAGAGCAGCAGCAAAGGAAGCAACTACATCATTGGCATCCAGTGTAAAGCCGTTTTGAAAATGGATTCCTCTTTGAAGCTGAAAGGTATACATAATCATCTCATCATTGATACCATACGAACTTGCCAAAGCAGGTGCTGGGGACCCGTCCTTACCATTCTGTACCAGACCTTGCAGCACCTGGTGGCAAACCGTCAGACTGGCATTATCACTTTCATCCATACAGTATAAGCTCTGTGGTTCTGCTTCTTGCAAGAAATTCACAATATTACTTCCATCTCCCGATTGTATTAGAGCCAAATCGGGAGAGCCCCAGGCTGGGGGATTAACCCCTAGCAAATCGGCTGAGGCAGCATAAATACTGGATGCATATGCAACAGGGATCAAAGGCACCAGTTCTTGAATACCCTTATTAATCTGAGCGTATAGGTCACCAGGATCATTCATGGTGGATGCTGTTTCTACAATACTGCAAAGCTCTGAATAGGGGGTGCCAAACTGCAGATTGTCATATCTGAGCAAAGAGCCCAGAAAATTAGAGACGTGATTGTAATCCGCACCCCATCCGATGAAATACATCCCATCTAATTGCCCTTGAGACAATTTTGTTATGAATTCACCCGATTCCATTTCTACCAGGTTTACATCAATGTTCAAGTTCTTTTTTAATTGACGTTGAATTTCTTGTGCAACCCCTACCGGATCCTGCAAATAAATTCGCTTTACATTACGGTAATAGAGGTTTACGGTGAATCCATCTGGGTAACCTGCATTTGCCATGATCTCTTTAGCTTTTGCCAGATCATAGGTGAATACGCTTTCACCATCACAGCCATGTTCAATGATGCATGGGGTAAGGTGAGTTGCCAGTTGACTGCCATAGGGGAAGTATTTATTTATGATTGCCTGGCGATCGATGCCTAAAGCAATTGCCTGCCGAATACTTTTATTATTTAATGGCG
The DNA here is from genome assembly GCA_034429195.1 of Anaerolineaceae bacterium. Classification (GTDB taxonomy): domain Bacteria; phylum Chloroflexota; class Anaerolineae; order Anaerolineales; family Anaerolineaceae; genus UBA4782. The sequence goes on along the minus strand of DAOUGQ010000007.1, from coordinate 189,570 downwards.
AAGCTGTATTATTCAGCCCTATATAGAAAGTATAAGAAGACGGTTGAACCAATACCTGAAGCGAGGGATCAGCCAATGCCAGCTCGATGCTGGCTGGATCAAGATTTGTGACTTCGTCTGCATCACCCGCTTGAAGTTTGAGCAAGCGCATCTGGCTGTCGCTATCCCAACGAATGCTCACCGTTTCAGTCAAAGGCGGATCGCTGTTAAAATACGGATTCCTTTTTAGAATGATCCAATCACCTTTTTTCCATTCAGCCACATAATATGGACCGGTACCAATAGGTTGTTTCAGGAGTTCTCCATTTCCACCTGTCCAGGCGATCCATTCTTTGGGTTGAATAGTGATCGATTCAAAGGTCATCTTTGCTAAAAAAGCAGGGTCAGGTTTACAAAGGGTAAATTGAACGGTATATTCATCCAGGGCACGGATTTCTTTAATAAAATCATTTTCTCCGCAATATGAATTTGTCACCACCAAAGGAATTGTGAATGGCTCTTCCTTCATGCCTTCGATCACAATGGGTGGTTCTATGTCTTCTATTGGGATGGTAGTAGGTTCAATTGTCGCTTTACCAGGGCGAGGAGTTTTCGTAAATTCAATGGAATTGGGAGTGGGGGTTGCATCTTTTAGGGCAAATAGTTTTGGTCCTCCCAGCCCAAAGAAAACAGCAGTAAAGATACCTAAAATCAAAGTAGCACCTGCAATGGCAAATACCACACTATTGTTCCAATTCACTTTTTGAGGTCGGGCACGAGGAACAGCAATCGGTGCGGCAGCGATATGGGTAGTGGGAATGACTGCAGGAGGTGTTGCTGTTGCCTGTGCTACTGTTGGTACTCCCATTGGGATTGCTGACTCGAAAAGTGATGGTAACAAACTATTCTGCATTGCTTTCTGAAAATCAGAAGCGTTCTGAAAACGCTGGCCGGGTCCAAGCTCCATAGCATGGGCGATTACCTTACTGAGTTCAAGAGGTACATCAGGATTTATCTCATGCACCTTTTCCAAAGTATCCTGCCCTGCCCGCAGTACGCTTTCCAAGGGTGCTACGCCAGTTAGCAGCATGTACATAGTGGCTCCCAGTGCATAAATATCTGTACGAGCATCAGTGGTACCTTGCCCGTACTGCTCGGGAGGTGAAAAACCAGCTGTAACCGCTCTGGCTCCTGCTGTAGTTTTCAAGTGGGGGTCATATAACTTCACCAGACCAAAATCTACAAGCACCGCTTTGCCTTCGGGGGTGATCTTGATATTGGCAGGTTTGATATCTCGGTGGATCACTGGAGGGGTTCTTGTGTGTAAATAAACCAGTGCATCCAGCACCTGATTGATCCAATCCAAAGCCAGTTCCGGTTTGACTACTCCCCTGGTGGTGATAATCTTATCCAGGTCATCACCTTCTACATAATCCATCACCAGGTACTGTCCCTGTCCTTCGACAATAAAGTGGTCAGTCACCCTTGGAAGGTTGGGATGGGTTAGATTTGCCAGAACAGTGGCTTCTCGCAAGAATTGGCGCTGGGCTTCCAGGGAAACATCAAAGTTTTCTTTAATGGCACACGGTTTGCTGAGGGTGAGATCCCAGGCACGATAAACAGCACCAAAGCCGCCCTGCCCAAGCCTGGATGCAACGCGATAGCGATTAAATAATATGGTGCCAGCAGAAACAGGCATATGACCTACCCGGAAAAATTAAAGAGAAAACGGTAAACTCCATGAAATTACCCTTAAAGTATATGCCAAAACCAGGTAAACATAAAGAAGTATGTATTGTATACTCATCACAAGACTTCTTTTTTAAAATCATGGTTGCGAATATTAATATGGAAAAATATTTCTCAAAATTCACTTTTCTTCGGATTGAAGATTGGTTTTTCAAACACGCTTCTGTGCTGGTAAGTATTTTCATCCTCTCGTTGGACTCCAGTAAATTCTTTCCTAAAGAAATCCTTGGCACTATGCTCTTTAGCATTTGTACTTATTGTTATGCTTTTGGGCTTAATTACTATGTCGAACGAGAAAACGATAAAAAAGTGGGAAAGAACCGGGTTGATATGCTGGAGCCCTGGGAAGCCTGGCTGTTGCTGGGACTTTTAACCATTGGCATTTTTGTTTCAGCTCTGGTGTGGATGAACTGGCTGGTATTGGCAATCGCTTTTTTCACTTTTTTCATGGCAACAGCATATTCTCTTCCTCCTTTTTACTTTAAGCAGCGAGGCTGGTTCAGTACGATTTCGCAAGCGATTTTCCTCGTTGTTCCCCATCTGTGGTTTTACCTGGCGATTACAAAAACAACCAACTCTCTATTAGCTGTCTATCTTTCCCTCTGGCTTGTGTTAATTACTTTGAAGGGGGCAACCATTCACCAATTGGTGGATCATGCGAATGATGCACAGATCGGGTGGAGAACATTCGCAGTGGTTTATGGCATGGGTAAAACCATCCGATTCACCCGGGTGATCGTGTACATTCTTTATGGGATGGCACTTGCAGGATTGTTCCTGTTCTCATTTCCTATCAACTGGATCACTGCGCTGGTGGTAGGGCTCTCTAACCCGACATATAAACCTCGCAAGAGTGGATAAAGATGAAATTATCAGGGACGTTGGAAATCACCACCAACATGGGTTGCCCGGTACGCTGCCGGTATTGTCCGCAGTCAAAATTGATGAAGGCATACCGGAGTCCTATTCGGCGAATGACATTTGCAACTTTTCAAGAATGTTTGCAAAAAGTACCAAATAATATACGCATAGATTTCTCTGGTATGTCTGAACCCTGGCTTAATCTGGAATGCACTCGCATGATGGAATACGCTATTCAGAATAACCATCCAGTTGCCGTTTATACTACATTCTTAGGAGCGAGCATTGCGGATATTCACGCCTTGAGCCAGTGGGAAATTGATCCCCTGGTCATCCATCTGCCAGATGATGCAGGCAATTCACCCATTCCCCTTTCAAGAACATATCTGGCAGTTATCAGGTGGTTCTTTCAAATCATATCAGATACACCGGGTTGGCAGAATCTTCGCATTTCCTGTCATGGCAGGCTGCATCCCACTTTATTAAGGTTGTTTGGTGATGAAATTGAAGCTATAAAAATTCCTGTGGTGGATTATCTCTCCGACAGAGCGGGTAATCTTTCCAGTAGAACTTTACTCCACCATAGGAAAGAAGGACCACTCACATGCTCCTCTTCGGGAAGAGCGCTGAACCATAATATCTTGCTACCAGATGGCAGTGTCATTTTATGCTGCATGGATTATGGGATGCAGCATGTTCTAGGTAATTTAGTCACACAAAACTATGAAGACCTGTTCTTAGGAGAGGAGTATCACAGATTGCAAGCAGCGATTGAAGAAAGCAAATCAAGTATCTTATGCCGTAAATGTGTACGTGCGGTATCTCTACAAAAGCAGAACGAATAGGGTGACTGTCTCACTGATCAATGTAATAAATCCAATAAAATCACCATTCAATCCCCTTAATGATCCCAGTACGATTGCCCTTAATATCCAGCCACAAAACAGCCCGGAAAGTACAGTAAACAAAACTAACCAGACACCAATCTGGCTTAAAAATACAGTCTGCCAAAAAATGATACCGGTGATGACAAATACATCCAGAAGGATGAACCATGGTACGGGTCTGGATAATTGAATGCCCATCAGATCAAAGCCACTGTCTATGCGGTAAGCTGGTTTACCGAGGTGCGCCGTGAGTACTGCCAGGCTCCCAGAAGCAGCGCAAAGTATATAAATGGTCAACATTTCAGCCAGTGAACGATTTAAAAGATGGGATGACAGCACCCATTGGCTGATCAAAAGGAGCCCCACCCATAAAAATCCGAATGCTCCCCTTGCAGGGCTGCGAATGATCTGCCAGGCTTTTTCAGCATTTTCATCCTGCCTGGTAAAGTAATAGCTGATACCATCGCATAAGTCTGCATATCCATCAATAAGGCGTAATCCTCGCAATAGATAGAACAGAACAAGCAGTACAATGGCAGCCAGGTTGGTATCCACTCCCAAGAAAATCAGAGAATATGCAGCGATTAATCCGATTCCATTTATCACTACTCCCAGCAGAGGACTAAGCCAGAAGTAAAGCCTGCCAATTTCCTCTAAATTAATAGAATACGGTGAGGGTATCAAGGGGATAAAGAAAGAAAGAGTCTCCCGAAGATTATTCTTTTTTTTCATTTTCCGGTTCCCTCAAATAAGTCTTCAAACAATCAAGCCAATATTCTTTTCGATCTTGAAGTTGCGGGTTGGCATATTCAACTTCCATAAATGCAGCCAGCCTGTCCATTGTTTGCCCTTGTATAGAAACAGGCCACTTTTCAGAGGGGAGGTGATCGTCTTTCACAATTTCATGACCGTGGATGAATGCAATCCCCAACAATAATTTACGGACTTCCTGGAGTAGAAAAGCATTCGCAACATTATCGACCAATGCCCAGGCGATTTCATCACTGGATTGTACTTTCCGCAAGGCATGGTAGGCAGATGAAGTCTGTAAAAGATTCCGCGTCTGTTCTGAAATCTTTTCCAGTGGGGGGATGAAACCGCTGTATCTCGGATGCAATTGCACGAACAGATCGTTCCAGCTTTTCCCGGGTTTGAGGTACCCAGCCATAGTATCGACAGGGAGGGTGATGGATCCCTGGTTTTCGCCCTGCGTCACAGTGCAGTGACCGTAAATCCATTTACTGATGCTTCCATGTACCTCATTTGATTCCAGCACGACCTTTCCTGCAGGCAATACCTGATAAGCAGATGGATCAAGGAAGAACATAAAAGCTCCACCAGAACTGGCATCACTACGCCAGTATCGCCGTGCATACTGCCAGGTTTCTGGTTCCGTTTTCCCAGGTGTAATTTTATTTTCTTGAATCAAGCGATTAATCTCATGCCAGGCCTTGCCGGAATAGATATTGCGGCTGTTGGAAGCTGGATTGGCGTATTTCCATAAAGCGCTGGCTGGATTGGGTGTCAGGCAGGGTTCAGCATTTTTTACTTCCAGGCCTTTTTGAATAATTCCCTCGATGGATGCTGCCAGGCATCCGTGAAAGAACCAGGAAGTCGATGAAAGGGTATCCAGCTCTGCCAGTTCAATGGCAAGTGCATTAAAGGACATGGTATGCCTTTAAATAAGCGGTGAAATAATTCAACCAGTAGAATGTGCTGAAATTACGCCGATAAAAAGGCAAGGCTGATTCAATAAAGTTCTTTCGATCCCACTCCATGAGCGACTTCATCGCTCGCAGGATGTTCTCCTTGTTAATTTCATCCAATAAGATATCACTGCCACCGTAGAGGATTCTGGCAATGCTTGTTTGAGAGGTACAGATGCATGGCACTCCCCAGGTGAATGCATAAAGGATTTCTGAGCCCCAATCAGAAATGGTGCCAGTGCTGATAGCCACATCAGCATCTTGAATGGAATCAAGCCATTCCATTCCATGAGGATGGGTGATCTCTCCGGTCTGGTTTATCGTACTTCCCAACCATATGACTTTTCTTATAGGCTGCCTGCTTTTTTCCAACCAGCGATCAAAGATCGTTTCTTCGGAGAAGAGCCAGGGGAATCCGGCGGGGATGCATTTCAATCCATAAGCTTCATACGCATCCACCCATAATGGTTCTGCCAGCAATACAGCGTCCGTTTGTTGTAAGATTTTCCAGCGTGCATGATTTTCTGGTCTTTCCAATCCCAGATAATGAGGGTCGGATTCACAGACAGTAATGATGGGAAAATGGGTACCGCTGGATTTTCGATAATCCAGACAGGCGGGGAGGTCATCATAGATGGTAATGATCCCTTGAGGAGGTGTGTTTTGCTGCTGCAATTCCTTTTGAGAGAGCAGTGAAGCATCAAGTGCGGCTGCAAGCGCATTCCAGGTGAACATCTCCAGCGGTTTTTCTATAACACTTCCCACCATCCAGAGATCTTTCGCAATGAGTTCATCCTCCTGATTGTTCTTGCCGAGTGTTTTTTGATATGTCATACTGGTGGAATGACGGTGTATCAGGTGAAGCGGTTCTGTGAGAACCGGATGATCTGGGTACCGGGCATGGAATTCGCGAAATAAATATTTATCGCCACCCTGCTTAATGAAAAATGGAAGATGCCGCCCCCGCCAGTCATCGAACCAGAAGCCCATGCTTTCAAAATCGATATCACCCTGCAATGTACTGATCTGCCCAATCTCATCATCCATGATATTCTTTGCACTGGTAACAAAAGGCGCGCCTGTTGCTGTCATTTCTGCCAGGTAATTTGGATACCATTCGTCATCGTCATCCAAAAAATAAAGAAAGCGATGGTCACCAACACGCAGGGCTTCCTGTAGAATAATATCGCGTGCCCGCATATCGAATACCATATCCTGTTCGATATCCACAAAATGAACTGGAATATCCAAACAAAGTGTGCGCACCGCTTCTTTGTGAGAAGATGAACGATGGTGGAATCCGAGGTATAAAGTCCATGTTCCTTGAAAACTCTGCCTGCGAATGGAATCGATTGCCCTACCCACAATTTCGGGAGGGTAAAAATTTAACATGATAATCGCAACGTCACTTTTGTATTGCTTCATATAACTGCCCCAGTGCATCGAAGAACTGAACAAGTGTATATACAATATATACTTTAAGTTTTATTTTGTCTGCCTGCAGCATTTCAGGAAAATTCCGAATAGCAAAAGGCGCTTTTACTAAACTGCCAAATGCAACCCTCAAGAGCTCTCCTCTTGATGTACCACCCCGCTGTAATATTCGGATGCGGTCACGTCCTTCAATGATGTTGGTGCTGAAAAGCACTCTAGCACTTCGGTTATGATGGTGACGGATAATCATTTGCGGGTTGTAGCCGATGGGGATGTGAGCTTTCAACAGGTGCATCGAAAGCCAATCATCGCTTCCCAACCGAATGGATGGATCTATCCCTCCGATTTTTTCTAGGATTTCTCTTCGAATGGTGTAATTTCCACCGCTGATATGATTACTTAATCCAGGTGAAGCAGTGGCAGGCAAGCCGGCTTGCTGCTGAAGTTTTTGAATATATATAGGGTCAGTATACATACGGTGGCGTTTCTCATAAATTTGCTGACGCATTCGCGGCAATAAATGAGAAGAATCAATCGGTTTGATCCGCCCCAGCACAGCACCCACTTCGGGATATCGTTGGAAATAATCGAAGATGGCGTCTACCCAATACGCATCCACTTCTGCATCGTCATCCAAAAAAGCGAAAATATCAGCGCTGGCTGCTTTAACACCTGTTGCCTGTGCTCCGGGCTGCCCCAGGTTCTTTTCCAGATAGATCCATTGAACTGGCAGTCCATCCACCTCTTTTTCGATCGTATGGGGTAGTTTCCCGCCATCATCCACAACGATCACCTCAAACGTTTGCCTGCCTGCCTCTCGTGCTGCTTTCAGAGATTTCAGGCAGTTGATTAACAACGAATACCGCTGGTAAGTTGCAACAATTACCGATACTTTTGGCGCATCATTCATGCTGGCGCTGTTCCATGTAACATTTGATCTTGGCATCGAGATGATCGGGTGAGTCATCAGGCGAAACATAAATGCGCCGAATGTTTTCAGGTGCAAGATCCCAATCGAATACACCCTGACGTACAGTGGCAAAACCAAAGGAATACATTTCTCGGCAAATCTGCCTGCTTTGTTCATCTCCATCGCCATATGGGTATGAGAAAACCATCGGAGGTTGTGAAAGAATATCGGTCAGAAAGGTGTGAGATTCAGTAAATTCGCGTCTCAAACACTCTGATGGCAACTTGGATAACCGCTGGTGAGTGAGGGTGTGATTGCCGATGGCGTACCCGGCACGATGAAGGGCAAGTACATCGGAGGTAGTCATGTGCGGTTCTATTGTTGGTGCTTTGTGATCCCAACGGGTATCTTTTCCCAGAAAGGCTGGGATGACAAAGAATACAGCATGTACACCTGCTTTTTCCAATAATGGCATCGCGTAGGTAAATCCATCTTTCAGTCCATCATCGAACGTGATCAATACCGGCCTAGAAGGCAGGGGGGTGTTATCCTGTTTTGCCTGCAGGATCGTTTGCAATGAGACTATCGAGTAATTGTTACAAAGATATTCAAGGTGAAGCTGGAACTGATGGCAGGTCACCCGCAGGTAATCCAGAGGTTCAGGGGCAATCGAATGATACATCAATGTTGGGATGATCATGAGTTGCTGCTCTCTTGATAAAAAGATGTGCATTGTTTCCAGTAAGGGTCAGGATTGAGTGTTTTTAACCGGTCATTCACTTCCTGCCAGGAACGATAGTCTTTCAGGTCATCCAGAGATAAACCCTGTGTGCAGCGTTGAAGCAAAATGCAAGGGATCAATATCCCTTCAGCTGTAATTCCCCAAATGTTCTGACCAGCTCCACAGGCGTTTTCACTTTCAGTTGCCAGGATGCGTTTAGTGTTAATAACAATGAATGGATTGTGTTTCCTTAACTCTGACAGGTCATGAGTCAGTTTTGTTCTACCTTCAGGGCTGAAGGTGAACGGATTGTCCATACCAGCAATTTGCATCAATCCCAACAAAGCCACTGACTGTACTCCCAGCCTTGCCAATAATTGAACCGTATCTTCTACCCCTGGAACCGTCTGATCGCACATCAGGGCAATGGCATGCACTTCCAATCCATTTTCCACCAGGGTTTGAATACCATATACTGCTTTTTCCCATGTCCCCAGACGTCCACGCATCCAGTCGTGTAAACTGGCATCTGCAGAATCCAGCGATACCGAAATTTCAGTGAGTAAGCCTGCCAGCTCTCTGGCTGTTGCAGTAGTGACCAACGTCCCATTGGTGCAGAGGTCCAATTGAAATCCCAACTGTCTGGCATGATGTAGAATTTCGAAGATATCTTTTCGCAGAAGGGGTTCACCACCAGAAAAGATGATCTCCTTCACTCCAAGCTTTGCCAGGATATCCAACATCTGGCAGATTTTACTCGTTGGAAGCCCGATTTCGGTATGCGGGCTCGCATGACAGAAACTACATGCCAGATTGCAAGTACTGTTCAATTCCCATAAAACTCTTGGTATTCCTTCAAGAGTGGAACGGCGAAAGCAACAATCACGATCAGAAGCTGTCATCATGGTGAAAAGATCAATGTGGGCAGATACCCATCGTGAATGGTTGGGGTTGTTTGATGCCCGGCATAATATTGTAATGGTTGCTTCTCAAGGATAGTAAAATGTTGCAAATAGGGGCAGTATGGGTCGCCACGAGAAAGAGTCTCGAAATGTAGAACCCGCCTGTCCACTGCACCTCCACGGCACACCTGTGCGTGTTCACATTTTTTACATTCATCAGGGATTCCAGCCTGTTGAATACGATTGAAGGTTGGACTATCTGCCAGCTTACTCAATCGCAATTCAAAATCATAGATGGTATTCCCTTTCCAGTCTTCTGTAATCAGGTAAGTAGAGGGAGTGATACTTCCATCGGGTAAAATGCGCAAGCTTGAAATTCCTGTTGCTTCTGGTTTTTGATGTTCAGGGTCAAACAGGGCACCAAATAATGGGTCGGATAACGAGACCACCTTCGCATTCTGAAGCAGCCAGGTGATGCCTGAAAAAACTGTCTCGATAGATGGAGCAGCCATGCTGACCATCCGGGTTGGGCGGAGAATGTTCAGACGCAAGAATGTGTGATATGTATTTGCCAGATTCAACAATGCATACAGGTTTTGAGGAGTAAGTGTTTCAGCGAATCCTACCATCACAATGGTGGGGGTGATGCCATTTTCTTCACACAATTCCAAAGTGCGTAAAGCCCAATTATACGCCTGTGGATGACCGCGCATCCGGTTATGTCGCTCTGCATCTGCAAAATCAATGGAGACATCAATTTCATCGATGTTTCCTGCCCAATTTTGATTCTGTCCAGACAGTTTCTTCCCACCTGCCAGTGTGCCATTAGTGGTCAATGCCTGCCGGATATGGGGGAAATGTTCACGAACGAAAGAGATCAATTGGAACCAGGTTGGCGATAGTGTGGATTCACCTGTCCCATAATTGATACAATCAATGTTTACTGCATTTTGTTCAACAAAATGTTTTGCAATCGACAACGGTACTTCTGATGATTGTTGCCGGGCAAATCGGCTATAACAGAAAGGACAAGCCATGTTGCAGGCTGCGGTGAATCCCCACCCTATTTTCCAGTTCACTATAGTCTCGTTTTCCTGCATGATATTTTGCAAAAGGATATTTTCCTAAGATACGCGAAAGACCGTATGAACATTATAACAAAGGAACTTATGTTGTTGTTTATTAAAAGAAAGAGAGTTTCGACCCGATCACTCGCAAACAGGACAACTATAGCGGTACAGGGTTGCGTTGGCAAAATAGTCAATTTTTTCGAGGTGATTGGCAAAAATAGTGTTGTATGGGTCGCTTTCCGTGATCATGTAAGCATTTCCGAAAACATAATCCAGACCCATCTGATCGAGGAAAAATGAAGCGGTACCGTTCTTCATGCTTTTGAAATATGTCACGCTGTTCATCAGCCCATCCAGATTGACGATTGTCCGGTCATGGATAAAGTAGGCGATGTTTCCCCCACCAGTGGACCCAATGACCGCTCCCGGCTCGGTAGCCTGTTCCAATAATTGAATGGGTCCCAAATAGGCGGTTTCATTTTCTGGCAGAACAGTGGGTGGTACTAGTTTGATCACCATTTTCCCATACTGGAACAGCCAGACCATTGTGAAGGCTGCCATGACCATAACAGGAACTGTAGCAGGCATTTTCCATTTCAATAACTGTTGATACAGTAATTCGGTGAATATCGCTACCAGCCATAAGATCACCAACATCTGACTGACCCAATACCAGTCGCGGGTGTTGACATAACCGGTGCCATGATAATAGAACAATTGCAGAAGCGAACCTGCAGCCAGCGGCAGCCAAACTAGCTTGTGCAAACTGTTGATGAAAGTTTTCTGATTGAAGATTGCCAACAATACAAACAGGATGACAAAAACAAGAAGTAAGCCCCCCACTGTTTGAGGTATTGAATCTTTCCCAATCCAATGCCAGCGCCTTAACTGTTCGGCCAGTTCATTCCATCCGCTAATACCTAGTGCCCAGGGACCGCGTTTCAGTCTGGCGTCATATCCAAAGAACTCCACCAGACTGTTGATCGGTTTTCCATAGACAGTATAAATAGTGCCCCACCAGTGCTTGATCTGTCCGCTGACAGGGGTGTATGTGCCAAACGTAAGTTTATTCCAAACCATATACGTCATCAGGGCTGTTACAACTGGAAGGAAATATGCACTTCCGCGTTGCCACCAGATAAGTATCTGTTGTTGCACCTGTTGGAAAATAGATTTGGTTTGAGCTTCAGTTTGTTGAGCAGATGGAATAACGTGGGGAATTAATACTAGAAGTACTGCACCTATGATAGTGATCAGCCAATCTATTAAGATGACGGTGCGGGGAAACCGGTCAAAGGCTCCCAGACGGTACAAAATCATCATAAATAAACCAGAAATGCCACAGGCAATACTGAATACAAGGGCTGTGGTGATGAGGTCTTTCCATACAGGCTTCTTGCGGGGAAGGGTGAATTGCCCGAAGATCGCTCCTATAACCATTTTCAATACAACCGATATAACCAACATATAGTATATAGACGTCATGTATTGAATGTATGACTCTCGAAAACCGACCCGCAGAAAAAAGCTGATGGGTGCACTGGCAAATGCCAGTACCAGCATCAGGATAACAGGATAGCGTTGTTCATTCTTCTGGTAGACCAACCATAATCCTGCTACACCCACCAGAAAGATATTGTCAAGCCTGCTCAACATCACCAAAACTGCAGCTACGCCTAACCAGAACAGGCGAAGCCAGGCTTGTTTTCCGGGTTCCTTTTCCCTGGGTGAAAGCTGATAATTTACCAGCAAAGCCATAAAAAGGATGATGGAAAAAGCGTTGATACCTGCTTCCATCCCATTATGCGATATGACTGGCTGCACCAGGGGGGAAAAAGCCCAAAAGAAGCTGATCAAGGCTGCAACCGGTTGAGATAAAACCTTGCGAAATGTGGTGAACAGCAGTACTGCGCTGGCAGCGTTGAGCAATCCGGCAATGATCGCCAGAATACGCAGGGGAAGGATCAAATCATAACGGGCGAGTGCAAAAACAGGAATGCAAACCAACATCCAGAGAGGGTGAAAGCCACTGGCAGTGTTGATGCCATCGAAGGTAAAGCCGAGTCCTTCGGTGACATTTTGGGCTACCTTAAAGTAGTAGTAGGCATCGTCAATGGTGAACCAATTTACCAGGTTGTTCGCAGGAGCAATCGCCACATAACCATGGATGAGCAAAGCCAGCAAGATGAGAATGATGGGAAAGATACGTGTAAACCGATTGCTCATATGGTTGTATTTTACCAGTGAAGTTCTCTGACCGTGTATGCATATGTGTGAAACGAAAAAAATCGCAAAAAATTGTTAGATTAATTGGAAAAATGCAAATTAGCACGGTTCTTGCATTTTTAATGGAGATTGGTGTAGTTGACCTGCTTTCGGTCTGTACTATAATTAAGACTGCATTCATTTTTTGGTGTTCTGCTACATAGAGAAAACCAATTCCCTGCTGCCTGGCAGTTTTTAAAAGGAGGAATTCTCGTGGATATTTTCAACCTGTTGCGCATAATCAATTTCCAGGAACCAGATCCATCCCTTGAACCTGCGGTTACTATGCAGCCTACTGTTATCGCTACACAAACAACCAGTGGGGTCATTAATACACTTCAGGAAATCACAAAACTTCAACCTGTGTTCATAGTCCTTGGCTTGATCGCTATTGCGCTTGTCGCTTTATTAGTATTGCTAATCCTTATCTTATCCCTCTCCCGAAAATCCAGAAGAAAAAGAGGCAAGCCCGTTACCATGGCAAGACCTCCTATGACTAAACCCATACCAGCAGCAAAAAGGCCAGCAGCGGGGCAAGAACCTGATACCTCACCGCCGCAGGAAAATGTTGGTTTTGGGTTGCAAATCATTTTGCCGGATGGAAAAGTTGTACCACTTTCAGCACTGCCTGCCACCATTGGACGAGGTAATGGAAATACAGTTGTGATCAATTCTGAAGCTGTGTCTACCATTCATGCCAGCATTTATTACGATTCGGCATTACAGGCTGTGTGTATTGAAGATCAGAATTCTTTGAATGGAACGCGGGTGAATGGCAAACCCACCCGAAAGAATATTCTAAATAGTGATGACAAGATCAGTGTTGGCGATATAACCCTGACATTTAAAGACACCGGGTACATCCCGTCATAAGGCTGCACCTTCTACAGGAGTATGACATGAGCGAATGCCCAAAATGTAAACATGTGAACAACGAAGGTGCGAAATTTTGCACCAAATGTGGCACAAAATTGGAAGAACCACAAGCCAGACCAACCAAACGGTTGGATAAGATCTCTGCTGCGACCATTCCACTTCCTGAAGTTGCAGTTGATCCTTCACGGCATGGTACTCGGCCCCTTCCTCCTCTTCCAGTTCTGGAACCCAGACCAGATGGTGCAATCTTTGGCGATCGATTTGTCAGTACACGGCTGCTTTTCAGCGACGATCAGGCCCAATTTTGTTACCAGGTAAGAGAAATTGGTGTGGATCAGAATTTTATGATCCGCAAGTGCTCCAATTGTGGTGCTGTACATTCCAAATGGGAAAAAGGGGTTGAACCCGATCAATTCTGCAGCTCATGTGGCACACAGATGGAAGCAACTGCAATTGATCTGCAACTATGTGAAAGTACGCAGCCATTTTCAGCAAGTATTACTCAAATAGCAGAAATGGGTCTGGTACACTCCAACATTCGAGCGCCTCTGGCTGCTTTCAACGAAACTATTGGTGGAGTACCTCGTTATTGTGTTGTAATCCCCCCTGTCGATACCATTCCACAACCTATGGAGCAAAACCAGGCTTTACGTTGGGTGATTGGATTGGCTCGTGCGATAGATTATCTGTATCGCAATCACGTTACCTTTAATGGACAGATCGATCCAGCTTTCATTGGCTTTAGCGGTGACCGGTTGGTATGGGCTAATTTCCAGAATTCTTTTATCCTTGATAATGATTCCCTTGAACAAGGAAGGTTGAATGATTTAAAAGGATTGGTTTTCTTGCTTTATCAATGGTTGACCGGGAAGACTACCATTGAACCTGATCCAAATCTCCCTGACTCGATTAATGCTATGGTTAAACAGGCATTTGGTCCGCAAGGTTTTCGAAGTGGAAAAGAGCTGGCGAATACCCTTGAAGCGATTGTTAATGATGCGTTAACTGCCATTCCCATTGATCTTAATATTGGAAAACTCACAAATGTTGGTATGGTGCGTAACCTGAATGAAGATTCAATGTTCACCCTTGCGATGATGCGGTCAGTCCAATCCCGTCCACAACCTATGGGTGTGTTTGTTGTCGCAGATGGGATGGGAGGCCATTCAGCTGGTGAGGTAGCCAGCGGCACCATTATTAATTATTTTTCACAGCGCGCTCCTGTTGACCTGGCTTCTACCAAAGCCCACACGGGTGAAATGGATTGGGCTGAATGGTTGAAAGATGCAGTGAATGGCGCCAATAAATCGGTTTATGATCTGCGCAAAGCAGCAGGAACTGATATGGGGTCCACTCTTGTAATGGCGGTAGTGGATGGGTTGAAAGTATTCTTTGCCCATGTAGGTGACAGTCGAGGATATGTCATTGACCGACAGGGAATCCGGCGAATTACGACAGACCATTCATTGGTAGAACGACTGATTGCGACAGGGCAAATCCGGCGTGAAGATGCCCGTATTCATCCGCAGCGTAATGTCATATATCGAACTATTGGCGATAAGAGCATGGTAGAAGTAGACGTAAACATGATCATCCTCGAACCGGGGAGTAAGATCTTGATATGCTCTGATGGTTTGTGGGAAATGGTAGAAGATGAATATATTTATAAACTTGTACAGGAAAGCGTCAGCCCACAAGCAGCCTGTGAAAAATTGGTCGCAGCCGCTAATGCTGCTGGCGGCGATGACAATATTACCGTTATCATTGTTGAAGCTGTACAGGTTGGATAGACAGTAGAGCCTTAACATTACTAAAAACTATGCAGGTTGGAAATTCAGATGCAAATGAATAATGCTTGCATTGTGTAGGGCATAAGGTAATAATTAGATAAATTATTTGTCGCGCTATCCATTGAAGCATTCTTCAAAAAAGGAGAAGAATCATCATGAGTGGTGAAATAGCGATTTCCATCAATACTAATCGGGCTCAATATGCCAGTCTTCCTACACCGCAGCAGGCATATTTATTGGTTGAAGCCATGCCTACAGAATTGGCTCCAGCAGCGCAGGCAGCAATCAATTTTTGCCTGGTTCTGGATCGTTCTGGCTCGATGGCAGGAGAAAAACTGGCAAACTTGAAAACAGCAGCCAGCCTTATTGTGGATCGATTGAATCCAAACGATTACTTATCCATCGTGATCTTTGATGAAAGGGCAGACGTTATTGTACCCTGCCAGCCAGTTGCCGACCGTGAGGATATTAAACACAGAATTGCAGGCATTCAAGAACGCGGTGGTACTCGCATGTCAGTCGGTATGGAGGCTGGGTTGAATGAATTGCAAAAAGGTGCATCCGCAGACCGTGTTAGCCGTATGCTTCTTTTAACAGATGGACAAACCTGGGAAGATCAGCCGCAATGCCAGGCAATAGCAGAACAAGCAAGGCAATATGGTTTTCCTTTGCATGTAATGGGGATGGGTGTAGGTGATGAAAGCAACTGGGATCCGGCTTTCCTGGAAAAGCTTGCTCAACAATCGGGGGGTGAATGGTACGTCATCGACACACCTGATAAAGCAACAGCAATATTCGAAAAGACGCTTACATCCATGCAGGGGATTGCAGTTACCAACGCCCAATTAACTCTACGGCTTGCCAGTGATGTGCTTGTGAAGAAAGCATGGCGTGTTGTTCCCCTTATTAGCCCGCTTGATCACCGGTCTATCTCTGATACAGACGTGCAGGTTTTCTTTGGGGATATTGAGCATGGCAAGGGGCAAAGTATGTTATTGGAAGTGCTGCTGCCGGTACGCCCTGCGGGAGTCTATCGTATGTTCCAGGTAGATGTTACATACGATGTGCCTGCCAATCATCTTACTAAGCAACGGGTGAACAGTGATGTAATTGTCACAGTTACCGATGATGCTGCAGCTGCTAATCAGCTGAATCCCCATGTGATGAATATTCTAGAAAGGGTTGTGGCACACAAACTTCAAACCCAGGCTTTGGATGAACTGGCATCAGGGCAGGTAGCAAATGCAACCCAACGATTGAAAGCAACTGCCACCCGCCTACTTGAACTGGGTCAAGACGAACTGGCTCAGAATGTCTTGTCGCAAGCTAATCAATTGGAGCAACAAGGAAAAGTGGATACCGCAGCCACTCAACGACTGCGTTATGAAACAAAACGATTAACCGAAAATTTACCAGATGAAGTAACACCCCCCGCCAATCCATAAACGCTGAAGAAAAGGGAACTTCATCTCATAAGAAGATCTTATCTGAGGAGGAAACACATGAGTGCAGTATGTCCAGCTTGTGGTCAGCCTACAGCCCCCGGTGCAGTATTTTGTGATAATTGTGGGCAAAATTTAGCCAATGCGATGCCAGGTCCTATACCTGTACCTCAAGCAGGATCAACCCCCTGTCCATCGTGTGGCTTTGGGAATGCAGCAGGTGCTGTATTTTGCGAAAATTGTGGTTCATCTCTTATGGCTGCACCTGTTCAGCAGAACTATGCTCCGCAACCACCAGTACCTCCAGCGTATACCCCGCCAGCACCACCCGCATATGTTCCTCCAGAACAAGCCTACCCGCAACAACCGATTCAACAACAATGGCAGGCACCCGTCAGTTATACTGTTACAGGTTCATTTACGGTTGTTGCCACGGGAGCCAGTATTCCCATTCCTGCGGGAAAAACTGAAATTTTGGTTGGACGTGAAGATCCTGTAAGCGGAAACTTCCCTGATGTGGATCTAGATCCGCATGATGGTTTAAACCAGGGTGTTAGCCGCCAACACTGCAAGCTATCTATGCAAGGTAGTCAATTGGTAGTGGAAGATCTCAACGCAGTCAATAAGACTCACCTGCGTGGACAACAGTTGATTCCCGGACAAAAAGTACCTTTGAATGCTGGGGATGAACTTGTATTGGGCAGATTAAGGCTGGTCTACAACAGCTAGTTTTTCTGCAAAAGTCAATCGCTTTGACGGGATCGGGTGATTCGCTGTTTGCCTCATCCCGTCGCCGCTTTATTAGGGATTATTTGTGGAGAGTGAATTATGCCAGTGATTTGTCCTTGTTGCCACCAGGCCGTTGATGAAAATGCTATCTTTTGCGATATCTGTGGTGCACCTTTAAAAGAGCAAGAACAGGCTGTTCCCTGTCCTACTCCAGCAACACCCCCTGTACCACCTCAAGCAATGTCGCAATCGCCAGCAAGCATGCAGGCTGCAGTCTGCCCAAATTGTGGTGCACCGTATGTAGCAGGTGAAATATTTTGTAACGACTGTGGTGTGCAATTACCTCCTGTTGCTGTTGCCGCTCCAGTACCACCTGTTTCTGTACAACAGGGTGAAGTTCCACCTGTTGTCAACATCCCAGTTCCTCCTGAACCAGTTCAACCTGCTGTGCCACATGTTGAGCAACCAGTTGCCGCAACTCCTCCTGAACAAGCTCAATCCATCGTAACTACTCCCCAGGGACCTTTTATTATTGGATCTCTTGTTGTGCAGGGAACTACAACTGTCATTCCATTGCCCCCTGGAAAAACTGAAATATTAATTGGTAGAGTCGATCCCATCAGCAATATCTTCCCTGAAATCGATACCACCCTGTATGGTGGCATCGAACGCGGAGTCTCTCGAAAACACTGCAGGTTGGTGATGGATGGCGATACGATATGTATAGAAGATTTGGGCAGTGCGAATTATACCTATATCAATCGGGTGCGTTTACAGCCAGGTCAGCATATTCCAATAAACCCTGGTGATGAAATTCGTCTGGGTGGTCTTGTTTTCACTTACATGCCATGAGCCAGATTATGGAATGCCCTCATTGTAAATCCCCCATCCGAGCAGGAGCTCGCTTCTGCCCAACTTGTGGAAAACTTTTAGAACCGCCAACACCTGCATCTGGCCCAGCCACAATAAAAGCTGGCTCTCCCGGTGCGTTACCTGTACAGACACCAGCACCCAATCAACCACGCTTGATTATTCGCGAAGGGCAGGTAGAAAGAACTGTCATCCTGGTGCAACAACCCCTCGCTATTGGTCGTGATCCAACAGCAGATATTCAAATTGGCTTGCCAAGTCAACAAAATCCTGTTGGCTTGCCCGATATTTCCCGTCATCATGCCAGGATTTATCCAGCAAATGGCGGGTTTGTCATCGAAGACCTGGGTAGCCGAAATGGGACATTCCTTCGAGGTCGTCAGATACCCTCCAATGTCGCTGTGCCATTACAAAACGGTGATGTTATCCGTATTGGTGATATCTATGGTAACTCTGTTTCATTAACTTACCTCGAAACGAAGGATGTTACCGCGGCTATAACTACTGCCTTCAATATTGACATGGCAATGATATCGAGTATGCCAGTTGCCACCATTGGGCGCGATCCGCAGTCTACTATCCCACTGAACGCTTCGATCGTTTCTTGGAAACATGCGCAATTCGTACGTACTTCCAGCGGGCATGACCTGATGGATGTTGGTTCAACGAATGGTACGTATGTGAATGGAAAGCGAATCAAAAGCGTCTCGTTGAAGGTGGGTGACGTTATTCAGATCGGTCCATTTAAAATGGTATATGGTCAGGCAGCCATTGTAGCATCAGCAGGCAGCTTACGAGTGGATGGCATTAACCTTCGTCGTGAGGTCAAAACCAATAAAGGCGCCAAGGTTATCCTTAAGGATATCTCTCTCACTATCCTTCCGCGTGAATTTGTTGCCCTCGTTGGCGGCAGTGGTGCTGGTAAATCTACATTGATGGATGCATTGAATGGTTCACGTCGCGCTACTCAGGGACGGGTACTGATCAATGGCGATGACCTGTACCGGCACTACGATGCGTACCGGCGCGACATGGGCTACGTGCCCCAGGCTGATATTTTGCATACCAGCCTGACTGTGCAAAATGCTTTGAAATACACTGCCATGCTCAGGTTACCTCCGGATACCAGTCGGAAAGAAATACAACACCGTATCGATGATACACTCGACATGGTTGATATGACAGAGCAGAAGGATGTACAGATCAGCCAGTTAAGTGGTGGACAACGAAAGCGTGTCAGCATTGCATCTGAAATGCTTTCAGAGCCACGGCTGTTGTTCTTGGATGAACCCACTTCGGGTTTGGACCCGGGTCTGGATAAGAAGATGATGCGTACTCTGAACAATCTGGCAGATAGCGGATGCACTGTTCTGGTAACTACTCACGCTACTTCCAATATCCTCGATTCCTGCGATCAGGTAGTTTTTCTATCGCACGGAGAGTTAGTGTACTTTGGACCTCCACAAAAAGCAATCACTTATTTTCAAACACCAGACTTTGCCACTATTTATGCCAAAGTGGATACTAAAAAGGAAGCAGTCCAATTTGCCGAAAGTTATAAGAAATCGCCGGATTATAAGCAATATATTGCTGACCGGCAGGTCGATATTCCAAAGCCAACCGGTTCAACGACCAATACAAAACATAAGAAAAACACCAGCCTGGCTACAAACATTCGTCAATTTTTCATCCTTAGCCGGCGATATATTGACTTGATTTTTAATGACAAAATGAGCCTTTTCATTCTTTCGGCGGTAATGCCTATCATTGGTATCTTCCTGCTGATCATTGCTGGGTCAAATGATCTGATTGGAAATTCGGAACGTGAGATCTTCTATATGATCAGGGATGAGGGTTCCTATTCTGTTGCACCTGATGCGCAGCGTTTGTTGTTCATGTTTGCTCTTTCAGCCATTTTACTGGGATTGTTCGCGGCTGCATATGAAGTGGTCAAGGAGCGTGTGGTTTATGAGCGTGAAAGGATGATCAACCTTGGGATCATCCCTTATATCCTTTCAAAATCAACAGTATTGATGAGCTTTGGTCTACTCCAGTGTGTTGCTTTATTGTTCGTGGTGGGATTAAAAGTAAGCTATCCCAACGATGGGATAATGATGCCTGCCATCCTTGAGATCTATATTACTTTACTGCTGGCAATGCTGGCAGCGATTGGGATGGGATTGCTGATTTCTACTCTGGTAAAAAACAGCAATACGGTTATTTACGTTATCCTGGTAGTGTTGTTCATTCAGATCATCTTTTCTGGTGTGCTTTTTCCACTGCCTGAAGTGGCTGAGCCGATTTCTTACATCACTCCAACCCGATGGACTATGGAAGCCCTTGGATCGACTGTGGATATGAATCACCTGAATAATATGGGTGGAATTCTGATCGAGGAGTTTGATGAGCAGATCAAGTCGAAGATGGATTTCCATATCAATTACGACCGCACAGCAGATCATCTATGGTTTACATGGGGTGTGCTGGCTGGTTTTGGCGTTGTTTCGATTATTTTGTCTATGGTAGTTTTAAAGGCACAGGATAAAAAGTGACCTGGACTGCTGCATTTTATTTTTGAGGGAATGGAAGATGAAACTTTCAGCAGTTGCAAAAACCGATAGGGGGTTGGTACGAGACATGAACGAAGACCGCGCCTGGCAGCAAGTCTTCAACCCATCTGAAGGTGAGCCTGTTGGTCTATTTATTGTCTCTGATGGCATGGGTGGCACGATGGGCGGTGAAGTTGCCAGCCATTGGGCGGTGGAAACAATTCGCCGCGAACTGGCGGATCTTTTCATTGATCCTGACCCACGTAATACGGTACGATTGACTGAAGCTGAAATTCAAAATGCGGTGAATGGTATCCTGCCAACCTATCGCCTTCCCGCAAATGCTATGGAAGAACGAGTACGAAATGCGGTCATTCGTGCAAACCAGGTAGTACGTTCCTACGCATACCATAAGCCTGATCAGGCAGCGGATGCAGGTGCAACCCTTACACTAGCTATGGTAAAAGGAAATACAGCAATCATCGCTAATGTAGGTGACAGCCGGACTTACCTGATTCGAAAAAATGAGATACATCAGGTAACTAATGATCATTCGCTGGTAGCAACTTTGGTGGCATCGGGACAAATTAAACCAGAAGATATGTACACCCACCCGCAGCGGAATGTTGTTTACCGCTCTTTGGGACAAAAAGATGATATAAAAGTAGACATTTTTCATGAAATGTTCCACCCGGGTGATATTCTTCTGCTGTGCTCCGATGGGCTGTGGGAAATGGTGCGAGATGAACAAATGCTGGCTATCATCCAATCCGTCACCGTCTTGGATCAGGTAGCTGATCAGCTGTTGGATGCAGCAAACGCTGCAGGTGGTGAGGACAACATCAGTGTTGTCTTATGCAGGATGAAATAATGCAGTCAATATGGATTATTAGCGCCAATCCTCTGGAGGTATTCAATCGGTTAAACCGTCTGTTTCCATACCTGAAAGTCGAGCTTTCTCCATGGGGAGAGCTGCTTAATAATCCCAGTGTGTGTAATAATAAAAACCTGGTGATCTCTTTTCCATTCTCGAATATGTCACCAGAGAATATCCAATGCTTTGGTGATCAGGTTCGGGCTTATGTAAAAAATGGTGGTTGTTTTATTGATGTAGATGATCCTTCAGGGTTTTTCACCGATACATTTTCCGATAAATTCCAGGAAAGTAAATCGATCCAAATTGAGAAAGCTTCTTTGATAACTGGAAGCCCATTGTTTACAGATCAGGTTGGGGTTGGATTGATAGAAAGTCAATCTTGTGGAACTGCTCTGCTTTTTCAAAAACAACCAGATATGAATCCCATTGTTCAAGTTCAGGGGCAAGATGACCTGCTTGCAGCATTTTCTTTTCCAATCGAAAAGGGGTTCGTGATCTTTTGGGGTCTTCCTCTGGGTTGGCTAGATGATAAACAGCAAGACAAATTATTTTCTTACTTGATAAGCAGTGGTCAAACTCAATTATTGCAAAAACAAGTGCGGGAAAGACAAAACCTTGAACGTGCAGAAATTGTGACTCAACGGGTATTTATGTTGATGGAAAATGCAGCACCTGATCCAATCTCCTTTTCACTTCCAACTGAACAAAATGCGCTGGTGATGTTGGGTTGGGAAGGGAATGCCCGGATTCACCTGCATATTGAAGATGGACAACACCATATGGCTTTGGACCATTCGAGCGACAGATCACCCATCGTATGGGGTGCATCGATGCCTGGAGGAGAATGGCATTGTCAAGTATTGCTTTCTTCTTCAGAGTGTGAAGCGATGCCTGTTTTGTTGACGATCCTTTCCACCCCACCCTTACTGCGGCGTAAATATCCTCAAAAGCCCATTCCAGCGCACCCACAGGTAAAACGCTGCCGGTATTGTCACATGCCTCTTAATTCCAGTATGCTCTATTGCCCAACATGCGGGAAAAAAGTAGAAGATAGCTAATATAAAAAGAAATGGAAAGGCTCATGAGTGATTTCTGCCATTTATGTGGAAAGAAGATAGAAGTCAAGCCCTATCTTTATCACCATGACCGATGGCAACCGGGTCAGACTCTTCGCGTTTGCCATGATTGCGTAACCCACAAACCAAGATGCCAGATCTGTGGCATTCCCATGGCTGGCGGAAGCCAGCCTGTCTGCACTACCTGCCAACAGAATTTGCTTCATTGTCTGGGGTGTGGAAAACCGATCCTTACTCCCCGGTATTATTCCATCAATGGTCAGATACCTTACTGCCAGGCATGCAGCATCGAGCCTCCCACCTGTGATATCTGCGGGCAGCCCTTTTCCGAAAAACGCTGGCAGTTATCGGATGGTAGACAGTATTGTGATAGGTGTTTCGCCACTACGATCAACACCCCTGAGGAAGCCCAGATGTTGTACGGGGATGTGACTCGCTGGATGGAGCAGTTATTTCATATTTCCCTCAATGTGCCCACCAGTTTATCGCTGGTTGACCGGAACCAACTGGCTCAAGTCATGGAAGTACAAAATACCGCATTATTGGAACCCCCGGAAAGGACGTTGGGAATTTACGCCAGGCGCGGGATAAAACGCGGTATCTATATCCAAACCGGATTACCCCGGTTACTTTTCATCCAGGTTTGCACACATGAAATGACCCATGCCTGGCAGGGAGAAAACTGTCCCTTATTACACAACACCCTTATACGAGAAGGTACTGCTGAATGGGCAGCCTGGAAGGTACTGGAAGCATTGGGTGAACGGATGCAGTCTTCTGCTATGGTATCTCGAACGGATATTTATGGTCAAGGATTGCGATGGGCATTGGATCTTGAAAAACGGGCAGGCAGTTCTGCTGTTCTTGAAGCCTGCCGTCAATCGGAATAGTGGATACGATTAGTATGAACCTGACACTCCACCATACTCTTTCTCATTCTGTTCTCCCTGTCACCGGGCAGAGTTGTAGAGTGCATGTATTGATTGAAATTGGTGGAAAATCCACCAGCCAACCACTGCCAATGGACATCAGCCTGGTTATCGACTGCAGTGATTCGATGCGTATTCTGATGGTATCTAACGCACAATTCAAAGATCTGGCAAAGAGTGGAAATATCGTTGAGGTGGTAACAGATGGGGTACCAGCCTGGAAAATCCAGAATATGTCTGCCGAACAGCTGGGCAATCTTCCCCGACGCATTGATTATGTGGCAGAAGCTCTTCGGGTGATCAGTGACCGTATTCGTGCGATCGATTATTTTTCTCTGATCGCTTTTGCTCAGCAGAGTCAGATTATCATCCCTACTACTTCTGGAAAAGAACGGCATCGCTTAAGCCAGGCAGCCAACCAATTAGATTTCCTTTCGTTGGGAAACGAAACGGAAATGGCACCTGCCATGGAAAAAGCTCTGGGTCAGTTCCAGCTTTCTCTGGTGTCTGGTGCAGCTAAACGGATGGTTGTGCTTACAGATGGATATACAAAGAATGCCTCTCAATGTTATAAGCAGGCAAAAATAGCCCAAAAAGCAGGTATTACGCTTACTACCATGGGAATGGGAAATGAGTTCAATGAAGAACTCCTAATTCCGCTGGCTGATAGCACTGGAGGGCATTCCTATTTCATTGAGAAACCAGAACAGGTAATGGACGCCTTTACCAGAGAGCTTGGTTCAGCGCTTTCGGTACATTATCGGAATATGGAAGTAAAGATAAAACTGACACCCGGGGTGGAGCTTATTCACGCATATCATATCCTGCCCAGTTTAAGTGAGTTTGATCCAGGACCAAATGATGCTGGGAATTATTCTTTCTATCTGGGAGATTTCGATCCCACCGATCCACCTTCAATCCTGCTGGAACTGCAACTTCCCGGTTGGGGTACAGGAGATTTTCGAGGCGCACAAATGCTACTTACCTGTGACAACCCGGATTCAAAGAAACCCCGTCTGATTGTGCGGGATGATGTAGTATTTTCCATGAATCCATATAGTGCAGGACACTCGAACGATAGGATAGCCAGGTTGATAGATAAAGTGCATGCCGTAGAGTTGGGCACGCTTGCATTAAAAGAAGCAAACCAGGGGAATGCTGGGAGCGCAACTCAAAAACTACGTCAGGCAGCCACACGCTTGCTCGATATGGGAGAGCTCGAATTAGGAAATACCATGCTTCTGCAGGCAAATATATTAGAACAGCAAGGAAGCTTGAATCCTGAAGTGACCAAACGACTTCGTTATGACACCCGCAAGATAACCCGCAGGCTGGCGGACTGATCTTAAAGATTCAATCGAGAGATGCTATGGAATGCCCCAACTGCAATACATTATTACGATCCAATGCACGCTTTTGCCCGAAATGCGGAACTGCCATCACAACTTCTCCGCGCAAATGCCCGCACTGTGGAAAAGAACAGCGTTCGATAGCCCGTTTTTGTAGTAATTGCGGAAAAGACTTGCAAGCCAATCCGGGTGGTTTGAAATGTATTCACTGTGGTACCACCTCACCTGAAAATGCAAAGATCTGTATTCATTGTGGCAAACCAATTTCTGGGAATGCCTGTCCTCAGTGTAAACGGGCTAATCGTCCGCAGTCTGTATATTGTGCGCATTGTGGCAGCATGCTCAGTGGTAATAAAATCGATCATCCTTACGAAACAGGCAGGCTCCCTGCCCGAGTATTGCTGAAAGAGCGTTATTACATCATTAAACGAATTGCACAGGGTGGAATGGGTGCCATCTATCTGGCTGCAGACACAAAGAAACCCGGAATGCGTTGGGCGATTAAAGAAATGAGTTATGCTATGCTGGATTCGCTCACCCCATCAAAACGGGACACCATTCGCGCGAACCTTGAAGAATCATTCAAGCGAGAATTCGATATTCTTCACCAGAGTAAACATCCCAATCTACCTGCAACGGAAGAATATTTTGAAGAGATGGGACGCCCTTACTTCGTGATGGAGTATATTGAAGGACAAACCCTTGAAAAGATCCTTGAAAATATAAAACAAGGTACTTTTCTTCCACAGGAGCGGGTGATCAAATGGGCTTGTCAGATTTGTGATGTATTGCATTATCTTCATTCAAAGAATCCCCCCATCATTTATCGTGACTTAAAACCATCGAATGTGATGGAAGAAACAAAAACAGGCAATATTAAATTAATCGACTTTGGTATCGCTCGTTTTTATAAACCCGGAAAAAAAGGAGATACCGTACGGTTTGGCACCGAAGGGTATCTGGCACCTGAAATATTGAGCAGCATCGATCAAACAAATCCAACCACAGATATCTATTCGTTAGGCGCTTTATTACATGAGTTGCTGACCAATCGCGAACCTTCCCTCACTCCATTTGTATTTCCCCCTGTACGGTCTATTAATTCTGCCATAAGTCCAGAAATTGAAAAAGCTATCAGCCGGGCGGTAGAACCCAATCCAACAAAACGCCCGCAATCAGCTCTGGATTTGAAACAAGAATTATTGTCTGCATTATCTCCTCAGGCAGTACCGCAACCTATCCCTATGGGTGGAGTACCTGAGCCCGAGGCAGCACTGCGAGCTGTTCAAAAAACTCCTGCTTCTTTCCCCTCCAGAACGATCTACCTCCAACCCAATCCCATTCATTTGGGTACCTTTGCTGTCAACCAGACTCTACCGCCCGTACCAGTTACCATTTTCGCCCCTCCTGGTATTGACTTGAACCTGAATACTCAGGATGATTGGGTGCAGGTAGTACCGACGACCATGCAAACTGAGTTAAGCCCTGGTCAAGCTCAACTTACTTTCGATAGCCGAAAACTCAAATGGACTCGTTGGCATATTAAACCAGGATCACCATTCAATCGGTTACCAGGTTTCTTCAAGGGATATCTGAATCTTCATTTTCAGGTCGTTCCAATAGAAAAAGTATATCAAAGCCGGGTGATTGTTGTATCTAAACTTCAAGGGACTGCAGAGGTTCCAGTAAGTATTGTCATCGAACCTCCGATAATCCTGGGAGTACTGGGTTGGCTGCTGGCATTTGGCTTTATACTAATTGAAGTGTTAATATTATGTTTACCAATAGTTTTCTTGCTTTTCTATCTGATGAGTTTGAC
Organism: Anaerolineaceae bacterium; assembly: GCA_034429195.1. Classification (GTDB taxonomy): domain Bacteria; phylum Chloroflexota; class Anaerolineae; order Anaerolineales; family Anaerolineaceae; genus UBA4782. The sequence goes on along the minus strand of DAOUGQ010000007.1, from coordinate 162,780 downwards.
TTAATTTTAAAAACTGGTGTAAAGTATGGACGAACAAGCCTGCCCAAAATGTGGTTCGAGCAATCGAACAGGTGCGAAATTCTGCGCAAAATGTGGAGAAGTTTTGCTGCCCCAAGGTTCTGCAAACGCCTTCAACACACCTGCAGTAAATTCTCCACCCACATCATCACCGAACCTTACCAGTCAACCTGTATCCCAGTCATCGTTACCTAAACCTGATGCGATCCCCGTCTCCCCACAATCTCGCCCAATTTCTGCGCCATCGTCAAAACCTGTTGTACCTTCACGGACAGGTGGTTCGACTTTTTCAGGTTTTATGACCAGGCTGGATAAAGAATTCGTCTCTCCCATCGCTTCTGCGATCAGCCAGGCATTATCTTCTGAACAACCCCAAGCTCTAAAGCAGCCCGCTTCTAGCGGGCTGCCCAAACCAGTAAACCCACGTTCACCAGGCGACAGTATCGGTTATTTCCGAATTCTTGAAACCATAACCAATCCACATTACCCTTACGTGGTGTACTATCGAGCACGCAGTACGATCTGTGGAAAATGTAAGGGTACATTTTCCATGCGCGACAGCCATGATTGCCCGGTTTGTGGAGAACCTTTTACCGAGTATTTAATCCGCCATTCATCTCCCAGCTACCTGCCAGAAGATGAGCCGGGACGAAAATGGCTGGTGGATCTCAGTAAGACGGGAATGCGGGGGTTTTTACCCTATCAATATCTGTTCGACCAAAACGACCAGCAGTTCCTTGTGATGGAATTGCTTACAGATGGCTGGCAACCTTTAGCATGGCTGGCGGTTCCCCAACCTGAAGACCTGGCTATCGAGATGATCACAAAGCTAGGAAAGATCGTTCAATCCATTCATAACCAGAAGTTAGCATTGTTTGGTGATGAATCAGCAGATCCCCGCTATTCTATTTTGATCACCCATTCCCAGAACATTTTTATAACAGACCTGACAGGGTGTTTACAAACCCGTTATCCTTCCAGACTTGATTCTCTCCAGCAAAAGGATATTCGCATCCTTGCGCGGATTCTTTATTACCTGACTACTGGACATGAATTGAGATCGTCAGCCACGGATGCGCCAGTAGGATTGCAAAAAGCCATCGAGCAGGCACGTGCCAACCGATATGCACAAGTTCAGGCATTTCTTGATAATCTGCATCCCACCCCTGTTTCACAAAATCTTGGACGTGGATTGCGCCAATCGGCTGGCTATGCTACTCATGATGGAAAGGTGAGAGAGCATAACGAAGATTTTATTGGCACATACTCTTTTGCGGTGGAACAGAAACCTGGTGAAGCCCAAACAGGATTGTACATTGTGGCAGATGGCATGGGTGGTCATGAGGCTGGAGAACGTGCCAGTAAACTGGTAACGCAGACCATCATGGATAAGATCCATCAGCTTCAGTCGGTACCTTCTTTGAAAGGATCAACCCGATTCCTGGGGCAGGCAATGAGTGCTTCAGAAATTCTGATAAATGCAGTAAAGCAGGCAAACTCTCTCCTGGTGAAAGCACGAAAATCAGCTACTTCAGGAAATGATCGTGGTACAACTTTGACAGCAGCACTTATTATTGGTAATTCAGCCATTGTTGTTAATGTGGGTGACAGCCGCACTTATGTTTTCCGTAATGGCAAGTTACAACAGATTACGAAAGATCATTCACTGGTTGCCAGCCTGGTTTCTGCTGGTTTAATCACCCCTGAAGAGGCGCGCAGTCATCCCCAGCGAAATCAGGTGTATCGTACTTTGGGCGATAAAGAAGATCTTGAGGTAGATGCTTTCCCTCAGGTTTTATCGGCAGGTGATCTTTTATTGCTTTGTTCGGATGGTTTATGGGAAATGGTACGTGATGAATCGATTCAGGCTATTCTTGAACATGCGCCTAGCCCACAGTCTGCCTGCGATGCTTTGATTCAGGCAGCTTTACAAGCTGGAGGTGAAGATAACGTTAGTGCTATTGTAGTACGTGTGGAATAATTCATTATTGGCAAAACGATTGCCATAGGAGGATATGATGTCAGATATTTTACAGCTTACCAGCTTAACAAATAAAAGTTACATTCCAATGCTAAATCAGCCACAACTATTATACGTATTAACAGAAGTTACGCCAGGTAATGCAATGGCAAATGTCCGTATGCCGCTCAATTTTGCCCTGGTATTGGATCGTAGTGGCTCTATGTCGGGCGAGAAAATACGCACCATGCGTGAGGCGGTGAAGAATATAATCGACCAGCTCGAGCCGATGGATGTGATTTCAATCATCACTTTTGAATCCACCATGCAGGTACTTATTCCTGCCCAGGGAGTGCTCGATAAGGCTGCGCTCAAGCGGAAGGTAGACAGCATCAAAGATGCAGGTGGCACAACTATGGCTCCCGCCATTCGTGAAGCGATCAAGCAGGTGAACACCTATAATACCGCAGACCGCATCAGTCGCATTGTGCTTCTGACCGATGGTGAAGCTACCGACAGAGAAGCGGATTCTTTCCGTGAAGCAGATAACGCGGGTGCCTACGGGGTACCGATCATCGGGTTGGGATTGGGCAGCGATTGGAATACCGATTTTGTTCAGGAACTTTCAGATCGCAGCTTGCTGGCAGCCCCAGGTAGTAGAGCAGGATATACCGATTATATTGCATCTCCAGATCAAGCTTTCAGCATCTTCCAACAGGTGTTTCAGAGTATGCAAGTAGTCAGCAAGGACGTAACTGTTACTTTGCGGATGGTACAAGGTGTGGAAGCCCGCCGTGTTTGGCAGGTAACCCCGATGATTAAAGATATTGGATTGAACACTATTCAAGGAAGGTCAGTGGTTATGCCTGTGGGTGATCTGGAAAAAGCTGGTGCGGCATTTCTGGTCGAATTGATGCTGCCTCCTAGACCCGAAGGCGCTGTACGAGCTGCCCAGGTGGATGCTACCTATTCGACGATCAGCCAGGGACCAGGAAGAGAATCAGTTGATTTGATCGTCAACTTTACTTCAAATCCGGCATTGGCAAATCAATTGAATGGCAAGGTGATGAACATTGTTGAAAAGGTTACCGCCTTCAAGTTGCAAACCCAGGCGTTGGATGAGGCTTCAATGGGCAACATCAGCGGAGCAACCCAACGGTTACGCCAGGCCGTTACCATTTTGCTGAATCAGGGCGAAACGCAACTCGCACAGCAGATGGAAAAGGAAGCTCAGAACCTTGAACAAGGAAAAGGTATCTCAGAAGAAGGTTCAAAGACTATTCGCTTGACCAGCCGAAAGACTGTTCGACTGCAATAGAAGTTTCTTTCTATCAGGGTAAGTGAGGAAAGGCATGAAAAGACTGGTTCTCATTTTATTTCTTGCGTTCAATCTCCTTTCATTTGGTGGCGATGATGAGTATGAGATTGAAATAGGCCAGGTGGATGTTTCTCAACTGCCTGAAGTGACGCTGTATGTCAACGTGACCGATTCAGACGGCGAGCCGGTGACCAACCTCACTAAAGATGACTTTACCGTGTATGAAGATGGGAAAAAGGCAAAAATAACTGAATTTGCAGGTATCGGAGAAAATCGACCTGTAGATATCGTCTTTGTCTTCGACACGACGGGCAGTATGGATGTTGAAATCAACGGTGCGATCAATTCCTGTACCGAGTTTGCTGAAAATCTGGAAAAAGAAGGTCGTGATTACCGACTGGGATTGATCACTTTCGGAGATGAAATTCGAGGCGTGTACAACTCAGATTACTCTTTGACTAGCAGTGTATCAGAATTCAAGGCATGGCTGTCTGAACTTGTTGCCAAAGGCGGTGGGGATGATCCAGAAAATACCTTTGGCGCCTTGAAAGAAGCTACAAAGATGAGCTTTCGAGAGGATTCACAAGTTTTATTCCTGCTCATCACGGATGACCGGATCCATTATTATGGAGACTATCCTGACGAAGGCTCAGAGTTCACTGACCCTGATCTGACTTATGAGAACACCCTGGCATTGTTAACGTCACCTCGCCAGATCTCGGTTTATCCCATCGCTGTATCCTGGGTGCCAGAATTTCAGGAATTGGCTGATGATACGAATGGTACATTCTATGACCTGGAAGCAGGAGAAGAATTTACCAACATTATCGATAATATTGGTGCGGTTCTGGCTACACAATATAAGATCACCTATACAACTCCCCGCCCAGATTATGATGGCACGCGGCGAAATATCGAGATTGAGGTTGGGGGCAGTACTGTCAGTGCTGGATACCTGGAGCCACACTTGATCAACCTGAAATCCAATATTTGGGTGGGATTAGGCTGTCTGGCTCCTTTAGGATTGGCTCTCGTTATCCCATTTGCGATCATCCTGTTCAATAGGAAGAAATCTCCTCAAGCTTTCGAAACACCTGTCAATCCTCCTGAAAAACAGCCAGTAATACCATCTCTACCAACCAATCAAAAAAACGACGTCTCTCCTGTACCTGGAGAGGAAATTTCCTCTGGACTGCCAATAATCCCTCCTGCTCCGGTAAAAACGGTTGCCGCCATCACCTGTGCTAAATGCGGAAATCCGCTTAAACCAGGCGCCCGGTTCTGTAATCAGTGCGGTTCAGTCGTTGAAGGAATGGGTAGCACTTTTTCTGTAACATGTCCAAAATGTGGATCTCCACGAAAACCAGGGGCGAAGTTCTGCCCAACTTGTGGCAGCAAACTTGAATAGTTGCATGTGCACCAAGATGAACCAGAAAGGGAATTATGAATAAGACCTGGCAAATTTACTTTAATGTTGTACTCGGGTGCATCGGTGGAATATTAGGTTGGTTGATCGTTGGGCTCATCCCTATGGATGATTGGAATGTGCATCTCTCGAATGTGCTCTCTGGCATTGGTGTTGGATTGTTTATTGGAGGCGCGATTGGAATCATGGAGGGTTTGCTGGTCAAACGCTCGATTTTAAGAACCATTTTAGGATTAATAGGTGGTTTGATCGCTGGCGCCATCAGTGGAGGTTTGGGTCTTGGATTGGGGGGGCTGGCATTTGTTTTCATCGGAAATCTCGAAATATCATTCCTGGTGGATCCCCTGTTTGGCAGTTTTACCCTTGGAGGTTTCCTGGCGCGCATCATTGGTTGGGTTTCATTTGGAGCTTTTTTGGGATTGGGTCTGGGAATATTAAGCTTGAAAATCAAACGTATTGGTTTCAGCCTGTTGGGTGGTATGATCGCTGGTTTGATAGGCGGAATTATTTATGACCTGCTCACCCAGGTATTTCTACAAAGCAGTGGACAGGCACAGGTATTCCTCTCTGCGGTTGGTATTGTTTTGATCGGTGCATGCCTGGGCGGCATCATTGCTGCGACGGTTGAACTGGCTAAGGACGCAATAATCAAAGTAATAGCTGGAAAACGTACGAACACCGAAATATCTGTGATCGGGAGAACAACGATTGGTTCTTCAGATGCCTGTGATGTGTACATTCCTGATGAGGGGGTGAAGAAAAATCATGCCCAGGTTCTCAAAGAAGCAAAGGGATTCATTATCCAGAACACTGCCGATAATCAACCAGTATTTGTGAATCAAACAACGCTTGCCACCGGTGCAACGCTTCCATTGAAAGATGGGGATCTCATTACCATCGGTGCTGCCAAAATGCAATTCAAATTACGGTAACTCAACGGAGAACAACGACTTTCTATGGCTGCCAACTCATTCGATACACTACGTCAAGGCACCATGCTCAGTCAACGTTACAAAATTGTGCGTAAACTGGGAGAGGGTGGTTATGGCGCCGTCTATCTGGCAGAGGATATCCGGTTGGCTGATAAGAAAGTAGCTATCAAAGAATTGATGGATGCCACTCCCGAATCGCAGGCTTTGTTTGCCAACGAAGCAAAGCTACTGGCATCCCTCAACCATCATGGGCTGGTACGCGTCTCTGATTTCTTTAGTGAGGGGCGATCTTATTACCTTGTCATGGATTATATCGAAGGGCAGGATTTACTCGAATTTATCGCAGATGCTGAGACCAAGGGCATTATGCTTCCCTTTGATCAGGTGATGGATTGGATCACTCAGTTGTGTGAGGCAGTAGCCTATATTCATAAACGAACCCCACCTATCGTTCACCGCGATATCAAACCAAGTAATGTGCGACTCAATACATCTGGCCAGGCTGTGCTGGTAGATTTTGGGATTGCTAAAGTTGATCCCAAAGCGAAAACGGTACGTATGGCAAAGGCAGTCTCATCGGGATTTTCTCCACCCGAGCAGTATGGCAGCGGAAGTGGCACAGACACACGATCTGATGTATACGCTCTGGGTGCTACACTATATTGCCTGCTTACAATACAGATACCTACTGATGCTTCTGAACGACTTATTCAATCGGCTGAATTGCCTGCTCCCAGTAAGTTCAACAAAAATATACCAAAAGCCCTGGACGCGATCATCCTGAAAGCCATGTCGCTGGATAGCCTACAGAGATATCAAAATGCAACAGAACTATTGGATGCTCTTCGAGCGGTTCAGGGAAAGAAGTCGCCAATCTATGGGAATAAACCACAGCCTGTGCCACCTTCCCCTAAACCCGTTGTACCTTCACCTTCTTCGCCTCATCCGCAAATTGTGAATACCTGCAAAATTTGCGGTAACGCTTTACGAACAGGTGCAAAATACTGTTCACGTTGCGGTACTGATCAATCGCTTGCAGCTCCCGGACAAAATCGCTGCCCGAAATGTAATAGTGTTGCTCGACCAGGAGCAAAATTTTGTCCGCATTGTCGGACAGCGCTCATGCCGGTCATAAACCCAATAAGAAATCCAGTTAATTCAGCCAGCCAGGTATTTGCTTCAATGCAACCACCTGCGCCTGGCACACCTGCGTTTCAGCAAGCTCAGGTAATCCTGACACAAGCAAAACAATCCTTTCAACAAGAACGGTACCAACAAGCGGCTGTAAGCTATGAATCGTTATTACAAATGGGTGTCCATACCGCACAAATCTACAGCGAATTGGGGCTAAGCTATATTGAATTGAAACGTCCCATTGATACGATCAATCTTTTAGAGAAGGGAATGCAGCGTTTCAGCAAAGATATTGACCTGACTTTTATCCTCGCATTGGCATACTGTATCATAGGATCCTTCAATCAGGCGATCAATTTACTGGAAAATAATTACCGTCTGGATCCAGACCATTTAAAATCCATTGACCTGTTGATCGATCTCTATAAGAAACAGAAAAGATATGCTCCTGTAGTGCGAATTCTAGAGGCACAATTACAAAAACATCCCTTTGATAATCAGATTGCTCTCAAACTTAGTGAAGCTCTTCTTCTTAATGGGCAATACCAAGATGCAGAAACCCTAGCAAAATCCTTGCGAAAGCAACTGCCTTCCGATTCTGATGTTGCCGTACTGATGGGAAGGGTATTCTATCACCAGCACCGTCATAAACAGGCATTGAAAGAATTGCAACAAGCGCAAAAATTAAATCCCAAAAACGCATACGCTTTTTACTTTGTGGGTGAAATTTATATGGAACAGAAGAAATACCGTAATGCTTTGGATGCTTTTCGAAAAGCTGCTTCGATCACCCCTGATGACGCTAATATTCATGCTCGTTTGTTCCTGGTGTTAAGTTGCCTGAACTGTCATCAAGAAGCGATGACAGAATTATCCATCGCTCAACGGATCAATCCACAAAATGCATTAGTACAGGATATTATCAGTAGGTTAAATCCTTAAAAATGATGAAAATTTGTTGATAGAAAATGGAATTGTATGGTGTACAATTTATTTGGGTAGATTCATGTGGGTTCTTTTCACCCATTTTCAATTCAGTTTTTATCAATTTCATGTAATATGGAGGTGAATGTGTCAGCAACCTGCCAGAATTGTGGAAAACCTGTTCGAATCGGAGCAAAGTTTTGTGGTAGCTGTGGCGCAGAAATCCCTGGTACCACTCCACTTTCTCAAGTTAATGTGCCTCAGCAAGCTCCTGTACCACAGGCAGAAGTTTCTCAACCTGTTGCTTCTCAACCTGAAGCAACCCCTGCTCCAGCACCCACAAACGGGGTAGTCTGTCCGCATTGTCATAAAGTGGTACGCGAAGGCGCAAAGTTTTGTAACTTTTGTGGAAAGCCACTGATACCTGCAGCCGCCTCCGTGATTCCTCCTGTACCTCAACCGGCTCAGGGTGAGGTGCCCGTTGTAGAAACGACACCCCCTGCGGGTATTCCACCGGTGCCCCCACCTCCTCCAGAAGGGAAACCTCCACGCAAGAAAAAGGGTGGCAAAAAGGGTTGGATCGTTCTGCTTGTTTTGGTTCTGCTCTTCTTATGTGCAGTTGCTGTTCTTGTAGCGCTCTACTTTACAGGTGTTCTTCCCAAAGACAAGATCGATGAAGTTATCGGCAAATTCACCAAAGGGACTCCCACGGTTGAAGTCACTGAAACCTCTAAAGTGACAGAAACGCCAGAGGTGACCGAAACAGAAGAACCAACTCCTACAGAGACGGCTACTCCAACCATGACACCCATCCCAACAATTGTTGCCACAGAAGAACCCATTACCGATTTATTTAGAGATGAATTCTCTAAGGATTTGGAAATGTGGACACTCTGGGGTCCAAGCCTGGCGATTTTGGATGAAGCAACGGGTATGTGCACTCTCTCAAGCACCCAACCTGGTGATTCAGGGATCACGACGAAGGAAAGCTTCACTCTTCCGGAAGATTCAGCGATTGAATTTACTGCAACGTTATTGGAAACCGCTCCAAATAATGTGTTGGAAGTGGATTGGGCAACGACGGAAACTGCTATTGCTGATAAATTACCGGCAAGTGGTATCCATGTGGAACTGAGTGTAGAGAAGCAGACTATGGTCGTTCTAAATCCCGATGGTGCTGAAATTGCATATTGCACGATCCAGAAAGCCATTGATACAGATCCTCACACGTATTCCATTGAGATAAGCCCTGTTTCTGTTGAATTATCCATGGATGAAGGGGAAGGAATTTGTGTTGTCGAAATGGCTCCACCAGATGTCGATCAACCTGGATGGTTGACCTTCTCGGGTTATGGATTATTGGACTCGGTTGCAATTGTTGAGAAGTAAGATGTAAATAGTAAAACCTGAATTCTCAGGTTATTGGTACATCTCAAGGCTGTTCAATAAGCCCTTTGCTAACCAGAGAATACCAATCTTTGAGCTGGCAGATGGCTTTGCCTGAACAGCCTTGTTTGGAAGGAGTTATTCAATTCATTTATGAAAACCTGCCCTCATTGTGGAATTGAAAATCGCGATGTTGCCCGGTTTTGTCAGAATTGTTCAGAACCTCTTGTCTCAGAATTGATCTGCCCTTCCTGTGGAACCTCCAATCCAGTACAGGCGCGTTTTTGTTTGAACTGTGCGGAACCTTTACGTGGGCGATCTCTTCCAACTGCCAAATCCTCTCGACAGCCTGTAGTAACACCTGCCAACCAAACGGGATTGCTGCAACCTAATACTCTCCTGGCTTCACGGTATCTCATCGAAAGCAAATTAGGTAAAGGGGGTATGGCAGCCGTATATAAAGTGGCTGATACCCGCCTTTCTGGTAAGTATTGGGCATTGAAAGAAATGTCGGATGGTGCCATCACTGATCCGATGGAGCGCCAGCAGGCGATTGAAGCCTTCAAGCATGAAGCCACCTTGCTTGCGTCCCTTAACCATCTAAACCTGACTCGTGTGGTGGATTTTTTTCAGGAAAACAACAAGTATTACCTGGTAATGGATCTGGTTGAAGGAAATACCCTTGAAGAGATGCTGGAATCACGTTCTACCCCATTTCCTGAGGCTACGGTAGTAGGATGGGCGTTGCAATTATGCGAAGTATTAGATTATCTCCATTCGCAAAATCCTCCTATTGTCTTCCGCGATCTCAAACCCTCCAACATTATGTTTGATGATGAAGGGCATATCCGATTGATCGACTTTGGGGTGGCACGATTATTTAAACCAGGGAAATCCAAAGATACTTCTTCATTTGGGACTGCTGGGTACGCACCACCTGAGCAATATGGAAAGGGACAAACCGATGCCCGCTCTGATATATACGCACTTTCTGCAACTCTTCACCAGTTACTCACTCTTCATGATCCCGCAGATTCGCCCTTTAAATTTGAGCCAGTGGATACCATCAATCCACTGGTTTCAAAAAACATCAGTAATATCATCGCCACTGGTCTGCAGCAAGACCCGGCAGACCGCTGGCAGACTGCGACCGCATTTGCCAATGCATTGATGGATGAAGAAGAGGAAATTCAGGTTGCAGTACCTGTAACACCTCTACCAGCTAAATTAACTCCAGAAAAAGCACCTTTGCAAGCTGGAAACACTTGCCCGGTTTGCCAGTTTCCTAATCCGATGGAGCAAATCAACTGCTTGCGATGCAATACATTATTGCATCCTTCTTCAGCACAGGTGGTACAACCACTATGGAATCAAAACGTTGCAGCTTCGGTTTCTGGTTCTTCCACAGGGATTTCAAACCAGGTTGGTGCCATTGCACAAGCGAGTTCGTCTTCCAAAGCAGCATCCCGAACTGGATCGAAACCAACCAACTTCTGGATGACACTCCTTTGGATCGCATTAACTTCGGTCATCTCAATATTATGTATGAAATTGATCTTTCAAAACAGTACCAGTGATATGGTGTGGTATTTGGTTTCATACGTACCATTAGTTATGGCTCTTTTCGCAGCGGCAGCAACAAAAAGACCTCTGGTGTATGCTGCAGTTATGATCATCACAGAGCAATTTCTGTATCCCGGGGGATCCTTGGTGTACTCCCTTCTTACGATTGTTCCGGTTGAAATCATTTTCTTATTGACGAAGTACCGGAAATATGGTTTTTGGATGATGCTTTCAGCGGTATTTATCAGTCAATTAATTTGGTTCTTCTACCTTGAATTTCAAATTGGAGGTTACAACATCCTGGAATTGATTAAAGATAATTTGATCTACATGTTGGGTAGCGTATTTATTGCTTGGGTACTTGCAAAACTTACAAAAAGGATTTAAGTCAGAAATAATTGCGAAAATAGAAGTTTTTTAAGAATTCGTTAAGCAATCGTAAACATCATTTATTAAGCAGGTGTGTTATGATATCGGCACACCCTGATTTCTTACCAGAACATTGGAGTAGTTATGTCTCTTTCCCCCGGTCATCTTCTCAATAATCGCTATACGATCGAGCGACTGCTCGGTCAAGGCGGATTTGGGGCAGTCTATAAAGCCCATGACGCCAACCTGGATAAACCTTGTGCAGTAAAAGAGAACCTGGACACTTCACAAGAAGCACAACGCCAGTTTTTGCGTGAGGCTACAGTTCTGGCGAACCTTTCACATCCCAACCTCCCTCGTGTAACTGACCATTTCATCATCCCAGACCAGGGGCAGTATCTGGTCATGGATTTTATAGAAGGTGAAGATCTGCAGCACCTAGTAGAGAAATCGGGTCCCCTCGAACCAGGCAGAGCAGCAGCGCTGATCTCACAGGTGATGGATGCATTGGCATATATGCATAGCCGTGTACCGCCTGTGTTGCATCGCGATATCAAACCAGCCAATATCAAACTAACACCAGAGGGTAAAGCAGTTTTGGTGGATTTCGGGCTGGTCAAACTGTACGACAGCCATACGAAAACAACCATGGGGGCTCGAGCCATTACACCCGGATACTCGCCCACTGAGCAATATGGTCAGGGTAGTACCGATGCCCGTTCGGATGTTTACGCTTTGGGAGCCACTCTTTATATGTTGGTCACAGGCGTCAATCCTCCAGAGAGTGTGCAGCGCGTAGCTGGAGATACTTTACGACCTGCTCATCTTGTGAATCCTCGTGTTCCACCCTTCATGGGTATGGCAATCGCGCATGCAATGGAAATGGTACCAGCTAATCGTTTTCAATCCATGATGGAATTCAAAGCGGCGCTTACTGGTGGACAACGGATTTCGACTGTTCAGCCTGCTTATGTACAACCTGGAATGGCAACCCAATCGATCTCTCCTGTGGCAGGCGTTCCCACCTACTCGCGTGAAGATCTTATTCCACCTCAGGTTCCATATACTCCTGTAAAAAAGAAGCCAAAAACCGGTATGATCATCGGGATTGTTGGTGGTGTGATCGCTTTAGGTGTTATTGCCGTCTGTATTGCCCTTTATAGCATAGGCAATGCAGTCAATAAATCCAGTACTGCCACTGCTGAAGCACTTGCGGTAGAGCAAACTGCCCAGGTACGGGCAGCAACCAAGACTGCAAAATATGAAGCTACACAGGCAGCAGAGATTATGCAGATGACTGAGACCGCACTTGCTTATCAGCTTACATCAACTGCACAGGCTATGGGTGATCAAAAGCTAATATTTGGGCCAGAAAGCGGCAGTTTAGTGCACAGCAATGATGGATACATTGCTGGATATAGTGCAGGGGTTTCTGTACAGAATTTTATTGTAGAAGCCACCTTCTTTAATCCTTACGATACCAGTGAAGGTTCATGGGATTATGGATTCTTATTCAGGGATGAAGGCTCAAATCTGCAATACAGGTTGATCATCTCATCTGATACACAATGGGAGCTTTATAACAATACCGGCAGCAGCGATGGCGCACTGATCGCCAGTGGATATCTTAGTAATCTGGATACCAGTGCATATGGGGCTAATACGATCAAGCTGATCGCTTATTACGAAGCTGGGCAGTTATGGGTGAACGACGTTTATATCAGTGACCTGGATCTTTCCAGCCGGTTAAATTATGGAGAGATCTATGCTGCCACTGGAATGTACACGGAGGATGAAATCGAAGGTAGAACAACTGATTTTTATGACTTTTCGGTTTATGAACTGTATTAGGTAAGAAGCTATTTAGAACAACAATCGGGTCATGTCAACGACCCGATTGTTGCTTAAACGAAGTGCACCTATTATTTGTACTATTATCGGAGAGATACTTTCTATATAATGATAACTAGAGAGATCTCTCAATGCTTAATATTGGAACGGTCTTGCAGAGCAGGTATCGGATCGTGAAAATGCTCGGTCAGGGGGGATTTGGAGCGGTATATAAAGCGTGGGACCTCAATCTTACTCGCCAATGTGCTGTAAAAGAGAATCTGGAAAGTACTCCCGAAGCTCAACATCAATTCGTGCGTGAAGCTACAGTGCTGGCAAATTTGTCCCATCCTAATTTGCCTCGCGTTACGGACTACTTTATCATACCTTCGCAAGGTCAGTATCTCGTTATGGATTTTATAGAAGGGGAAGACTTGCAGCAGAAGATCGATCAAGCTGGTAAATTGGCAGTTGCTGATATTATGACTTGGATCAGCCAGGTGATGGATGCTTTGATCTATCTGCATACCCGGGTGCCTTCAATAATCCATCGGGATATTAAACCAGCAAACATCAAGATCACCCATGAAGGGAAAGCGGTGCTTGTGGATTTTGGCTTAGTAAAAGTATTTGATGCAAATATGAAGACCACGACCGGAGCTCGCGCGGTATCGGTTGGGTATGCTCCTCCAGAACAGTATGGTCAGGGTGGAACTGATGTACGATCGGATGTTTATGCCCTGGCAGCCACAATCTATACGGCTTTGACAGAAGTTACACCGCTGGAAAGCGTGCAGCGCTTATCCCGCGACAGTTTGATTCCAGCCCATACGCTTCGTAAAGAGGTTCCTATAGGGTTCGGCATGGCGATCAGCAAAGCAATGGAACCCCTCCCTCAAAACCGTTTTCAGACCATGCAGGATTTCAAGAAAGCCTTATTTGACCCTACTTACCGGGATACTCCTGTGATTGGTATTTCTGCTCCTACTACGATCCACACTGCTTCATCGGCTGTCACACCGCAAATTTCAGTAACCGCTCATCGTACTTTGGGAGTGCATAAAACCGGTTCGAAGTTAAAAAGTGGGTTAACTGCTCTGGGTTCCACAATCTTATGTTTCGCATTGGGTGTGATCATTATTGGTTTGATATCCAATTTGCCGTCTTCCAAAGCAAAACAGACTGAAAATATTATGGCAACAAATGAACTACGGGCTTCATTGACCTTGGCTGCAGCAAGTACAACAGCAGAAGCACAACAGGCAACCTGGCAAGCTGTTAGAACCCAAACCGCAATAAAACAATCGGAAATGGCAGCTACTTCATTTGCCTCTACTTCTACTGCAATACAAAGTCTTTTAGAAATCGATGACTTATGGGCTAATGCTGCTGTGAAATTTGGTCCTGTATCGGGCTATCTTCTTCATGAAGAAGATGGAATGATCGAAGAATACAGAACTAAGGTTAGTTGCCTTAATTGCATTATACAAGCTATCTTTATAAACCCTTACGGATCTGGAGAAGGGTATTGGGATTATGGTTTTTTCTTCAGAGATACCGGAGTTGCAGATTCTTTCCGCCTGATCATTTTTTCCAACACCGAATGGTATTTAAATAATTATGTTGCGAGTTCATCGGGTATGAAAATCCAATCCGGCTTAATTAACAACCTAAATACGGAGTCTGGAGAACAAAATACGGTCACATTGATCATAAATGGAGATAAAGGATATTTGCTTATCAATGAAGAATTTGTTTCAAATATGGATCTGTCTGTAAGAAATGAAGGTGGAGTTATTTCTTTAGGTACGGGTTTCTACGCTGACGACGAGATCGATGGTTATAAAACAGGTTTCACCGATTTTCAAATTTGGACTCTTCCTTGATGAAAACTTTTCATATTCTTATTAATCGTCTTATAATAATAAAATGGCATTTAATACCGGGTACATCCTCAACAGTAGATATCGTATTGTAAAACTGCTCGGTCAGGGCGGATTTGGAGCGGTTTATAAAGCCTGGGATTTAAACCTCAGCCATGCCTGTGCAGTTAAAGAAAACCTTGATGTATCAATTGAGGCGCAAAGGCAATTTCTGCGCGAGGCGACCGTCCTTGCAAACCTCTCTCACCCTAATTTACCACGGGTAACTGATCACTTTATCCTACAGGACCAAGGGCAATATCTGGTGATGGATTATATCGAGGGGGAAGACTTACATACCATGCTGGAAAAAAATGGACCTTTGCCAGTTGACAAGGTCATGGTATGGATGGGTCAGGTGATGGACGCGCTGGAATATCTGCATGGGCGTGTTCCCCCCGTATTGCATCGTGATATCAAACCCGCAAATATCAAGATCACGCCTGAAGGAAAAGCCGTGCTGGTAGATTTTGGCCTGGTGAAGCTCTATGACAGTCACACGAAAACCACCATGGGAGCTCGTGCCATCACCCCAGGGTATTCGCCACCAGAACAGTATGGGCAGGGAAGCACAGATGCCCGCTCGGATATTTACGCTCTGGGTGCCACCATGTACACACTGGTAACAGGGATCCAGCCACCGGAGAGTGTTCAGCGGGTAGCGTCAGATACCTTGCGCCCCGCTCAGGTAGTGAACCCGAATGTGCCTGTTAATGTGGGATATGCAATTGCTCAATGTATGGCATTATCGCCAGAGAAGCGATTCCGCTCAATTGTGCAAATGCGGACGGCGTTATTTGGTAGTTATGCTCCATCAGTGCAACCTGTAGGTTCTGAACCACTGCCACCCATGCCTTATTCATCAGAAGGTGCATTATCTTATGCGCCACCAAAGAAAAAGAGATTACCCGCCTGGGCGATCGTTTTGATCACTTTAAGTGCATTGGGTGTCATTGGTGGGTTATGTGCAGTTCTTTTGAGTTTACCAGGAATCATGCCGACAATTACCACCAGCACTCCGAAAACTGTAGCAAGGATGGATACTCCTTCTCCAGTGCCAACTGTAGCGCCAATGTCTACCGTTACACCTTATTTGACACGAACTCCGGTCATGATGAGTACCGAAGCTTCTGTTAATAATGGTTCCTTTGATGACCTTGTTCTACTAACCGGACCATCTGATGGTTCGATTACGCATAATGTTGAAGACGGATTGGTTGCGGTGATGAACTCTGGACTATCGGTAGCAGATTATATTGTAAAGGTTGATTTTTATAATCCCTACAGCCTCAGCAAAGGAACCTGGGATTTCGGTCTGCTTTTCCGCGAAGCAGGCTTCAATGACCAATATCGCCTTGTTGTTCTTTCGGATGGAGAGTGGCTTGTTACTGATAACGCCGGTTCAGCGGATGGAACAACCGTTGCCAGTGGCAATTTAACTAACCTGAATACCTACGAGGGTGGTTACAATTCATTAATGTTGGTTACTTTTCACGATCGAGGGTGGTTCTTCCTGAATGGTGAATTAATATCTGAGCTTGACCTTTCCAGCCGGCAGTCGGATGGGTTGATCGAACTGGCAACCGGGTTATATTCTGGAAATGAGATTAATGGCTATGCAACGAACTATGCAAATTTTCAGGTCTGGCGATTAGATATGACTCCGCTTTCAGGCAGCCTGGTGCATGACAGTGATGAATATATCGAGGAATTTGGTACAGAAGATTACATCAAAGACTTCATCATGGTGGCTGATTTTACCAATCCGTACAGTACCAGTGTGGGAAATTTTGATTGTGGTTTCATGTTCCGCAATTTGGGGGGGAATGAACAGTTCAGGCTGGTGATATCTCAAAGTCAGAATTGGGAACTTACAAATAACATGGCTGATTCTACATCGGTGATCGCCTCAAGCACCCTCACGAATATGAACACAACCGATGGTGGAACCAATGAATTTTCTGTGGTTGCGCTGGGAGAGAAAGGCTGGTTCTACTCCAACCAGTATCTGGTCAGCTCCCTGGATCTATCCAGCCGTATGGAAGCAGGAACTAACCGTATTGCGACTGGGATGTATATAAATGATGAAATACCTGGTTATTCTACTGGATACTCGAATTTTATAGTTATTCCTTTACCATAATTTTTTTGGTCATTTTCAATTGTTTTTGCGAGTTAATATATGCCCTTATCGACTGGCCATATTCTCAACAGCCGTTACCGAATTGTAAATCTCCTTGGGCAGGGCGGCTTTGGCGCAGTATATAAATCCTGGGATCTAAATCTATCACGTCCTTGTGCGTTAAAAGAAAATCTCGATACAACCCCTGAAGCACAAAAGCAATTCAATCGTGAGGCAGTTATCCTTGCCAACCTCATCCATCCCAACCTGGCTAGAGTGACAGACTACTTTACCATCCCTGGTCAGGGGCAGTATCTGGTAATGGATTATGTTGAAGGAGAGGACCTTCAGCATATTCTCGACAAGAGTGGACCGCAACCGGAATCCATGGTAACGGAATGGGTGGCTCAAATTTGTGACGCGCTAGAGTATTTACACACCCAACAGCCACCTATCATTCACAGAGATATCAAACCAGCGAATATCAAGATCACCCCCAAAGGAAAAGCGATCCTGGTTGATTTTGGAGTAGCTAAGGTTTGGGATCCCAGCTTGCGCACAACCCAGGGGGCAAGAGCGATAACCCCATGCTTTTCACCCTTTGAGCAATATGGGCAAGCACCCACCGATGCCCGCACAGATATCTATGCATTGGGAGCTACTGCGTATTGCCTGCTCACCGGGCAGCCTCCTACTGAAGCCATCATAAGGGTCGCCAACCCAAAGATCAAAGCGCCATCGGAAATAAACAAAGATATTTCTGGTGCCATAAGTCAGACCATTCTGAAAGCTTTGGAGTTACTGCCTGACCAACGGTTCCAGACAGCAGCTGAGTTCAAGCAGGCTCTAATCCGTAAATCAAGTGTATCTACCGCACATGTTCTATCACAGGAAGTGAAAACAACTCCTAAGCGATCCCAAGTCTCTGTGGCAAATCCTGTAGTTGCTACAACCAGGGTACAACCTGGAGCTGTATCTTCACCAAATGCAATTTCCATTGTACATTCGGCTCAACCGAAACCATGGAAGAAGTTTGTTCTCATAGGGGGTGGGGCAATAGGAGTGATTGCGATTGCCATCATAGCGGTGATTCTTTTGTTGAGTAATGCCCCAAAAGGCACAGTCACTCCACCTCCCGAAATTGTTAAGAACACTGCAATATTTCCCATACCAGAAACCACCTCCACACAAATTGTGGCTTTACAACCTACGCCTAAACCCACCGCAACATCCTACTTTGGTGAAACTACAAAGATAGGAAATGGGATGACATATACCGGTACGTATTCTCCCGATGGGACACTTTATGCATTAGGCGCAGGCGATAAAGTCATTGTGAGTTTTGCTCAAACAGGTGATCTTTACTACGAAATTCCGTGCCAAAAGTCCATAGTAATGAGTCTGGCGTTTTCACCGGATAATTCCAAGCTGATCGTTGGTGAATTGAATTCTCACTTTTATCTTTATGATTTGACATATAAAAGTTTGATCAGAGAGATCGCAACAGATTACACCTTTTTCAATTCTCATGTCGTATTCAGTCCGGATGGCTCGATGATTGCAGCACGCACACGGCAGGATATATATACCTTCGATATGGAAACTGGCGAAATGATTCACCAATTCACTGGACATACTGGAAATATCCGTGAGTTAATTTGGGATCCAGTCTTTGATCTACTCTATAGCGGCAGTATGGATGGGACGGTGAAAGCCTGGAATCCTGATACTGGTGAACTTGTAAGGGATTTCACAAATATAACAACGGATAGCAGTGCAATTGTAGGGTTGGCTCTGGATCACCAGGGAAAAACATTGGCAGTATTGCTGCCTTTTGGACAAATCTATATGATCGACGCACTGACTGGCAGGCAGGAAACAATTCTATATAACAATAGTATGCCTAACTATGCAGCGTTTTCCGATGATGACACCATCCTGTATGTTACGATGGATAATTCGTTAAACAAGTTTGTACTTCCCAATTCCCAGCCAGAAGTCTCTGTCTCAGCTCCCGATTTTGCCAACCCAAGCTCCCTTTCATTACGCCCAGGAACAGCACAAATATCTGTCACATATTTTTCGGGCGGGATGGTTCGCTTTGAAATGAACATGCAAAGCACATATGCACCTCAAATCGATTCGAATTCATGGACAATGGAAGCAGCTTTCTTTAACCCCGAATTAATCGCTCTTGTTGATGATAGAGGAAGGATCAAGAAAGGTCCCATTGAATATATTCTTACAAGTTGGGATTCTGTGAACCTCAATCTTCCGGTGTATTCATCATCGATTGATTCTGAAAGGGGATATCTGGCTTTGGGAAAAGAAGATGGCAGCGTAGAAATTTTTGACCTCACTGCTTCTAAAACCCTCTCAAAATTACCACCCCTGGATACTCCTGCACAAAAAGTGTACTTTCTGCCAGATGGAGATCTGGTAGTAATGGCTGGGAATGACGTCAGTATCTGGTATCTCGGAACTACCAATATCGAAAAATATATCTTTTCGACAAGTGAAGCGATGGATTACATTGGTTTCTTCCAGAAGGATAATTACCTGATTCTGGCAAATTTGACGGGACTGGTGGAAATTCGAGACCTGGATGATCTTGCCAGAATAGTTACATCCTATACTGTTCCTGTTGGAAATCTTTCGCAAGTCCTTGTGGATCAAGAAAATAAACAGTTACTTATCTTATCAGAAAGCAATGAGGTGCAGATATTGGACCTTCTGACAGGACAAAAAACTGGTACCATTTCACTGGGCAATACACCAACTGCGGCGGTTTTCTCGCATGATGGTGCTTTTTTGGCTGTTGGTCAATCCGATGGGTCAGTCACGTTGCTGGATGGGAAAACCTTGACCATTCTGGAGACAAAAAATATTTTTCCTGTTTCGATCTCACAATTAAATTTCAGCCCTGATAACCAATATTTGGTAACAGCGTTTAATTATGGCTATTGGGGATTGACGCAAATACTTCTAAAACCTCTGGAGTAATTATGGTATTGAGTACTGGCACTATCATTCATCAACGATATCGTGTAGTGAATTTGCTCGGACAAGGAGGTTTTGGAGCTGTCTATCGTGCCTGGGATTTGAACCTCTCCCGGCCTTGTGCTTTAAAAGAAAATCTAGAGACATCTCCAGAAGCACAAAAACAGTTCACCCGTGAGGCGGTTATCCTGGCAAATCTTATCCATCCTAATTTGTCCCGTGTGACAGACTACTTTAGCATTCCAGGCCAGGGGCAATATCTGGTGATGGATTACGTTGAGGGAGAAGACTTACAGCAGATACTCGATAAACAGGGTCCACAACCAGAAGCAAAAGTGATCCAATGGATCAGTCAGATTTGTGATGCGCTTGCCTATTTGCATCAACAGACCCCTCCTGTTATTCATCGTGATGTCAAGCCCGCCAATATTAAGATCGATAAAGAAGGAAAGGCAGTTCTGGTTGATTTTGGTGTGGCAAAGATTTGGGACCCAAACCAGCGTACCACTCAGGGAGCTCGTGCTATTACACCGGGATTTTCACCGTTTGAACAATATGGACAGGCACCTACTGATGCCCGCAGTGATATTTATGCTTTAGGTGCCACTGCTTACTGCCTGATTACAGGTCAGCCACCTGTAGAAGCAATTACTCGTATGGCAGGAACACTATTGGAGCCAGTCAGCACTTTGAGACCAGATATCAACCCGGGATTAGCGCAAGCAGTTACTCAAGCGCTGAGTATCATGCCAGAAGCACGATTTTCTTCAGCCAATGCATTTAAAAATGCGCTGGCTGTCCCTGTGACCAGACCCCAACCAAAAGAACAAAATAGAATGGATACGGTGCATGTAGCGGGAGATCTTGCGTCATCCGCTGCAGTACAGGGGATGATCGCAGTTGCTCCGGTTTCTTCGATCAATACACCTGTTCTACAGAAACGCAAAAGGAATATCTTGCCCATCATTGCTGGGATCATAGGCAGTTTGGTGATCCTTGCAGGGTTTACGATTGCTGCTATTGTTATAATTCAAAATAAAGCCGCTCCTGCAGCCATATATAAAGGAAAGGCAACACAAGAAGACACTCAGACCGAAGTTTCTGAAGAGGTCACTCATGAAAAAGTCACTCCAGAGACAGTTGAAGTCATACCTACATTGGCACCTGGTGAAACGATCACAGTAGAAATCTGGGTGACTGAGCTTGAAAGCACTTCCAATCTGGAGTATTTTGAACCATTGGTTGATACCTATCAGCAGGAACATCCAGGTGTAACCATTCAACTTGAAGCAATACCTGTTATAGATGATGTATTTGGCTGGCTCACTACATCTCTAGCCGCAGGCGAAAGTCCATCAGCCTTTCTGATAGATAGCTCGGTGATGTATTCATTGCAAGAGAATGATATGTTGAGAAATCTGGATGGTCTGTATATCACTAATGAATACCTGCCAAATACCATTGAAATGGTTACTAAAGAAGACTCTGTTTGGGGAGTTCCACTTTCCACAACCAGTATGCTTCTCCTGTACTATAACAAAGACCTTTTCACCGAAATTGGATTTGATCCGAATAACCCACCCCAAAATACTGATGAATTATTGGATCGTCACAAGATCTTTTTTGAAAAAACGGGTCAGGCTGGTGTGGTATATGCAAGTAATATCACTTATTGGATGCTGCCGTGGATCTTTGGTTATGGTGGCGATCTTTTCGCCTCTGATGGACAGACAATTACCCTGGGTACTGAAGCAGTACAGCAGGCTATGAACTTGACGATGTTGTTTGTTATAACTGGCGAGGCAGAGAACTGGATGGATTACTCCACTGCGGAAAATCTTTTCCTCTCACAGGAAGCTGCCATGATAATCAATGGAACCTGGGCTTATCAAATGTATAAAGACGCATTGGGTGATAATTTGGGAATTGCATCTTTGCCCAAAATTGCGGATACTGGCCTGCCATCTTCTTCACCTATTTCTGGAATGGTTTTTTCGCTTCCTATAGGAGGTGATAAACAGGAGCAGGACATCGCCCTTGACTTCATCAATTATGTGACGACAACAGAAAGCATGCTTACCGGAGAAACAAATTTCAGCGTCATGCCAGCAAATGTCAGTTTACTCAATTCATTAATGATGTCAGGGGATCCAGTGCGTGTTATTTTGGGAGAAACAGCCATAAATGCCAGATATCTTTCCAATAAACCTGAAATGAATTGTGTTTGGGATGCGCTATATTACTCTCTTAACAATGTAATGAATAAGGTTACCAACTATTCTTCTTTTGCAAATGATGCACAGGCACAAGCAGATAGTTGTATCATGGAACTAAACAAATGACCCTTTTAACTAATTGAATAGAAAGGTTTCTATGCTCTCGCAAGGTCAAATGATCAATAACCACTATCGTATCGTGCGGGTGATCGCCCAGAGTGATACCGGTATCGTCTATCGAGGATGGGATCTCAACCTGAACCATGCTTGTGCTATTAAAGAAATAAGCAGTATCAGTGTTGAAAGCCAGCAGCAATTTCAAATAGAAGCACAGGCACTCACAGGCTTAAGTCATCCCAATCTTCCTAAAGTTTTTGATTCCTTTACCATTTTAGACCAGGGAAATTACCTGGTAATGGAGCTGGTGGAAGGGAACGACCTGCAATCCGAAATGCAAAAAAACAACAGACCTATAAATCAGCGCGACCTCATTCCCTGGATATTGCAGATATGCGACGCATTAATCTACCTGCATTCACAGGAACCTCCTGTGATTCATCGAGATATCAAACCAGCAAACATTCGTATCGATGCAGAAGGAAAAGCTTTTCTGGTGGATTATGGATTCAGTCAGGCTGTGGTATCTAAACAAAAACCAACAATAAGCCAACCTGCCTTGCCAGAAGCTTATCTGGCATATGAAACTTGGAGTGATGGGGTTACTGATGCCCGAACGGATATTTATGCGCTGGGTGCAACACTCTATACACTTCTTTGTGCAGAAGAGCCGCCTGATTGTGTAAGCAGGTTTAATGGCGCTCCACTCCCCAATTTACACAGCTTGAACGACAGTATTACTCCCGAAATGGAAGAAATTCTTTCCCGAAGCATGGCTATTTTTCCAGATGGGCGATACCAGAATGTGACGGAGATGCGAGATGCTTTGAAATTGCAGATTGGGGCAACTGTGATCTTTCCTGAATTTGCAGCACCTCAAACAACTATACCCGCTCCTCCCAGGTACAATGCTGTTCCACCACAGGCAACAGCTCCTACATACCGGGCATATGAACCTCCTCCTCAACCTCCACAAAAAACCAAAGGGCGGTCCTGTTTCCTTTGGGGTGGAATCATTGTTGCGATACTGGTATTTCTTGGAATTGTTCTTGCCATTGCAGTGGCAATATTTGCACCATCCATTCTACCGATCTTTTCAACAAAGGAAGTTAAAGAAGCAACTCATACACCAGAACCTGAAATAACAAAGGCACCGACCAAAGTTCCTGTCACTGCCACTCCTCAACCCGATTTCTTCGTTTTGCCAGCTTACGATGGCACTCCCAATCCACAGCAAGGTTTTGCCAACCTGGGTGATGTTTGTTCTCATGCCAGTGATCCGGTGCTTGTTCCCAAGAACTATTCATACACCTGTACAGTTCCAGCAAACATGCCCATTGTTATCAATATGGGTTGGTGCGCTTCAACTCAGGAAATCCTGGAGGAAAACTGGTCATTAATGACATACACATTAAACGTTGATGGCATTTCAATGGATATCAATGAGGTGACCGCCTTTTTAGGATATAAAAACTCGCAAGGATATTGTTATACGTACCGCTCTTATGTTGAAGGTTTGAAATCCGGAAAACATGAAATTACTTATAGCTTTTCTATGGCAGAACCTCTCAATGATGGTTTCGATGATTACCAGGCAGGAGACTATATTTTGCAACATCTGATCACTATTCCATAGTGTTAAAGTTTTCGTAAATAATAATTGCCGAAATAGAAATATTTATTGTAAGCAAAATAAGAAAGTGGTAAAGTAATTTCATATTATCCTGGCATAATAGTATATTTTGGAGGAACCATGTCTGATGATCAAAACCCGATTGAGCCACCACCTGCAACAGTTCCCGTACCTGAATCTGAGTTTGTGCAGTCCTCAGAAGAACCACTTGTCGAGGAACCGGAACAGGAGGAAGAAGTTTCTCAGAATCCACCGGAGAAACTTTCTTTTCTTGATAAGCTAGCCACCCGGAAAGGCATTACCATCATTGCAATCGTAACTGCCGTGTTTTTGATTGTGGCGGTTGTGGTTGGTATCTATTTCTTTAGACAACAGAACCAGACTAAACCAACAACATACCCAGCACTTAAAAACTTTACACCACCTCCTTCTCTATCTGAATTAGCTGAAAAATACCCAAAGTACGCTGATCTTTTAAAAGACCCTGACCTTGATTCAGCATATAAGGATTTTCTCATTGCCTATGAAGAAGGCGGTGTAGATGGTGCTATTGAGTTGGCGGAAAAGCGTGACATGATCAATAAACAAGGGGAATTGCTCGTAACGCTGGAATTCGATACCGAAGATACCACTGCTGCTCAGGACCAATTGAAAGAAAAGGGCATCTCTATTAAGACGGTTTATAAAAGCACAATGGATATCGGGATTCCAGTGGATATGATCAAAAAGCAACTGGAATCAGATGACCCGGGTGCTATCTTTCGTGAACTGACGGAATTGGAACATGTCACTCAGGTAAGGTTGCCAATCAAATCAGGTCCGAATGATGGAATGAATACCAACCCCGAAGCGCCAGTTTACCAACTGGCGCTTGAATCATTACCTGTAATTAATGCCACTGCATGGCATGAAGCCGGTTTTACCGGGCAGGGAATGCGGGTTGGTATCCTCGATTTTGGTTTTGATGGGTACAGGGATGAGTTGGGGCAGGAACTTCCTAATGAGGCGAGCATCACTGCTCGCTCTTTTATTGCTGGAACTGAAATCGACCAAACGGGTATCAATCACGGGACAGCGGTGGCTGAAGTAGTCCATGCGATTGCGCCTGATGCCGAACTGGTCTTTGCTGCGTATGCAACGGATACTGAATTCTTTGAAGCAATTAACTGGTTATTAAGTCAGAATGTTTCAATTATTAACCATTCTGGTGGGGGTGCTTATGGACCCCGAGATGGCACAGGTATGGATGCTGAGGCTATCAGCCAGGTGGTTGCTAATAACATTCTCTGGGTGAACTCATCTGGCAACAGCGGTTCCCGTCACTGGCGTGGTGAATATTATGACTCAAATGGAGATGGTGTTCATGAATTTGATAATGAGGGCACCATTGGTTTGGGTTTTCTTCCTTTTTATGACACTGAGATCATTGTAGAATGGGATGATTGGGATGCAAAGAACCAAGATCTAGATGTTTATGTACTAGATAGCGAAGGCAATGCCATCTATGCATCGCAAAATATCCAGGATGGTAGTGGAACTGACCCGGTAGAAGGTGTGTTTTATGAATTTCCTGATTCGGGTCCATACTATCTGGCCATTGTAGGTCAAAATGTAACACGTCCTGTAACGATCGATGTGTTTGCAAACTATGCAGATTTTGATCCCAGTTTGATCGTTCCTTCATACAGCATCCTCAGCCCGGCTGATGCTGATGCTGCCTTTACCATTTGTGCCACTAACTGGAAATCTCAACTGCTGACCGATTATAGTTCTCAGGGTCCAACGGTAGATGGACGTCTTAAACCTGATATGTGTGGGCCAACAGAAACATATAGTGTTGCCTTTGGCGAAGAATTTGCTGGCACATCCAACTCATCACCCCAGGTTGCAGGTGCTGCCACTTTGATTCGGCAGGCTTTCCCAGAATTTACTGTCGATCAGGTTAAAGCTTTTCTACTTGAACGTGCACAGGATGCTGGTCCGAGCGGGCCTGATACCGGTTATGGCATGGGCACGCTTTGGATGGGAGATCCACCTGGTGACGAAGTGGTGATTACACCACCGCCGACCGAAGAACCGGGCTCTCCTTCAGAAACACCGATCGTAGTTTCTGAAACAGAAGAACCTATTGTTAAAAAGGAAAAGAAATCTGAAGATAATACATTTCTATATGTCATAATCGCTTCACTATGTTGTGTTTCTCTGCTGTTCATTTTAGGTGTGGTCTTGCTGATCGTGTTGCTGTCTCGTAAAAAACGGAAACCCGCCAGACCAGTTCCCCCTCGTTACCCACAAGCACGCCCGCCACAGGCCGGTGGATATCAACAACCTCGACCAGGAACCCCAACTCCACCACGATCCCCTGCGGGTTATCCACCGGCACGACCGGGAACCCCACCTCAGGTACCACCTGGAATGATGGTTTGTCCTCGTTGCGGAGCTCCGCATGCTCCTCAGGCACTTTCTTGCGCTCGATGTGGATTGCCGTTTGGAGCACCTCCACAGCCACAACAGCCTCCACAGCCGATGACAACTTGCCGTTATTGTGGGCAACCCATCAGACAAGGAGCAGCATTCTGTCCTAAATGTGGGCAAAAACAATAAACTCATAAATTTAACCTAATCATACAGTCCGGTTGGCAAAGTGATCCACCGGACTGTATGAATAATTCCTATGCGTTTTATTCCTAACAGGGTAGGACATGAAAGCTGATTCCACGAATTTACAACATATATATCGCTTTTGGATCGTCTTTTCTGCGATCCTGCTCATTGCAGGTCTGGGAAATACTATTAATAATAAGCCAGGCCTGGAGGGTGATGTTGGTGAAGAAAGTTTGCCAGTGATCAATGCACTGGCATGGCATGAAGCAGGATATACGGGCAAGGGAATAAAGATTGGAATTCTGGATCAAGGATTTGAAGGTTATGAAGAGCTGCTGGGAAGCGAATTGCCTGAAAACGTTACAATAAGAATTTTCAACAGCGATGATGGACCTCTGGGTTCGGGTGAGCACGGAACAGCAGTGACGGAAGTTGTACACGATATTGCGCCAGATGCAGAGCTTTTTCTTGCGAGTTACATAACCGGAACACAGATGGGTTCAGCGGTAGATTGGTTGATCAGCCAGGATGTGGATATCATCCAGCATAGCCGGGGTTTCATTAATACTCCGATGGATGGCACCGGTTGGTTTTGTGATATTGTAGAAGACGCAGCAGATCACGGAATTTTATGGATAAATTCAGCTGGTAATAATGCAGAACAGCATTATTCAGGACAATTCACTGATACCGACGGTAACACAGTGCACGAGTTCTTTGATGGAAGCGAATTCCTATCCTTCTATCCATTTGGAGTCACCCGGATTGGGCTATCTTGGGATGATTGGGAAAGCCGGACACAGGATATTGATCTGGTAGTGGTGGATGCGGATGGGAATCTAATCGTAGGATCCAGCGATATTCAAAATGGCTCTATTGAGCCAACCGAATTCATTAGTTATGAGTTTGGAGATGAGGGCCCGTATTTTCTGGCAATTATTGGCACCAATATCACCCGCAATGTGAATCTGAATCTGCAGTTCTTCTCTGCGGAATTGGATGAAGAATATATTGTCAGAGAGTATAGCCTGCTTAGCCCGGGAGATTCTCCTTATTCGCTTACGGTTGGTGCAACCTATTGGCAGACTGACGAACTCGAATCGTACAGTTCCTGGGGTCCCAGTCTGGATGGCAGGCTAAAACCCGAAATCAGTGCTCCAACTGGAATCAGCAGTGCAGCTTTTGAAGGTGAGTTCTACGGAACATCAGCTTCTGCTCCTCATGTATCAGCAGCCAGCGCGCTGGTGATGCAGGCTTATCCAGCATTCAGCCCACAGGATGTTCGGGATTACCTGATGGCTCAATCAATCGACCTGGGGGATCCAGGGGCAGATATCTTGTACGGAGCTGGCAGGTTATGGCTGGGTGATCCTCCTTTGTATCGAGATGAGACTCCAGTTATCGAAACCTCTGAAACAGAAGAAATCCCTGTTGAGCCATCGCGTGAATTTCGTGTCAGTGCAACACCCATCCAGGTTACTCCAGAGAAGCCCGAGCATAAAGTCAGCGAAAACTCACCACTAAAAACGATCATACTCATCACATGCATCAGCGGATTATGCCTGCTGGCATTCATCGGGTTGATGATGATCGTTCTCATCGTCATGCGAAGCGGAAACAAGCGTACAAAGCCATCAGGGGTTGGCATGAAGAAGCAAGCCACCTGTCCATATTGCCATGCACCTGTTGTTGTAGGAATGAAATTCTGTCCGATATGTAAGCGTGCTTTGCCGGCAGTCGCTCTACCATCTGCTGAGCAACCGGTGAAATACTGCAAGAAATGCGGAACTCCTGTCAGACCAGGGGCAGCATTTTGCGCAACGTGTGGAGAAAAACAGTAATTTAAATTACACCCACCGAGCCGGTGGGTCATCACGGCGGATACCCTTTTGGTAAGGGATGGCAGGTAAACCAATTGCCAGTCCGGCAAAAAGCTTATCTCGCTTAGGTATTTCAACAAGCTGCCCGATGGAAGGATCGCTACGACCAGCAATCACCACAAAACCAGTGTAAAAACATCCCAATCCAAGTGTATGGCACATCAAGGCTGCATTTTGAGCTGCTAGTTGTGCATTTTCGTTGGCAAATGATCCATTCTCTACCCCATGGAATAGAAGTAAAGCAGGAGCATGGTGAAGGATGGGATCACCGCCATTTTTGAATTCTTCTAATTTCTCATCGAAAACTGGTTTGTATGCCATACCAACCTTTACCAGATCTGGCTTGATGGTTTTCATTACTACAGTCAAGAATTTGTTCTTAAGAAGAGCAAGTTGATTGGCAAAGTAGAACAATGTTAATTCGCTGATCTGCCCGAGTTTCTCTGGATCTTGCACGATGGAATAGCGAGTGGTAGGAATATTACTGGCATTTGGAGCAGAACGAGCAGCCTTAAGAATAAGCTGGATATGTTCTTTGCGAACAGGCTCTTTGGTGAATTCCCGAACCGATCTGCGAGTTTGCATCAGCCGCAAGATGTTTTGCGAATCTGGTTGTGGCATTTCATTGATAGGGAAGAGAGAACTATCTGGAAAACGGCTATGCTCAATCGCATCTACCGGACAGACTGCTACACAATGTCCACAGGCAATACAACGCTGTTGATGTGCCACCTGAGGTGGCAACCCTGAATCACTCCTAAAAACATCAGAAGGGCAAATAGTGACACAAGATCCACATTGGATACATACATCTGGATTGATTTCAATTTTTGTTGGCATAGAGTAATTATACATAAAGCAAGTTAACCAGGTGATTAACTCCAGCCTGCTTCACCAAGGCGTGCATGCTATAATCTTAACAGAACGGAGGTTTGAAATGGCTGGGATTTCTGATATTCGACCCTCGCCTATTGCAGGTACCTGGTATACCGCTGATCCAAAACGCCTGGCTCATCAGGTGGATGAATATTTGGCTGCCGCCAAACTACCTGATCTTCATGGTGAAGTGATTGGGATCATTGCACCGCATGCAGGACACCGCTATTCAGGTCCAACGGCAGGTTATGCGTTTCGAGCTATTCAAAGGAATTCTTATGATCTGGTTGTCGTCATTTCTCCAATGCATGGTTTTCACCCTGCCAGTCTGTTAACCACAGCGCACACTGCGTATTCCACTCCTTTAGGAAATATTCCTGTGGATGCAGAAGCAATTAAAGAATTGACGGAGCTCATGCTTCAACAATCAGGAGCAGATCTCTTTCCGGTTGCAAATGATGGAGAACACTCTCTTGAAATAGAACTACCTTTTCTACAACGGGCAGTTGAGGGAGATTTCCACCTTCTACCTGTTATGGTGCGAACGCAGTCTGCCAGAACGATTGAAATTCTAGGGAAATCATTGGCTAAAGTTATGGCATCGAAAAAAAGCCTTTTAGTTGCCAGCACTGATTTATCTCATTTTTATCCTCAAGCAACAGCACAGCGATTGGATACTGGTATGCTGGAAGCGTTCAGCTCTTTGGATCCAATGGCAATATTGGATGCAGAAGAAACTGGTAAAGGATATGCCTGTGGTGCTCCTGCTGTGGCTGCGGTCATGTGGGCAGCCCGTGAATTGGGAGCGAATAAGGTCGAGATCCTTCATCACAGTACTTCAGGCGATGTGACTGGCGATTACAATCAAGTTGTTGGTTATGGAGCGGCAGTTCTGCTAAAGACCGGATGATCCTCCTGAACATCATAATCATCTTTATTCTTATAGGGCTAAATGCATTTTTCGTAGCGGTGGAATTCGCTGCGGTTTCCTCCCATGGGTCTCGCCTTGATCTTTTATCAGATCCAGACCGCAAAGCGAATAAACTTGTTCATGCCTGGCTGGAGCATCCGAAGGTTCGTGATAGGTTGATCGCTGCCTGTCAGTTAGGCATAACGGTTGTCAGCCTGGCATTGGGTGTGGTTGGGGAAAAGGTATTCAGAGCCATTCTGCAACCAGTATTTGCTAATGAACAGCTTCCTACCTGGGTAAAGGCGATTGATTTCCTGCTTCCTGCACTGCCCCTCATTCTGGTTTTGATCATCATCACTGGTTTATATATCGTACTGGGTGAGCAGGTGCCGAAGGTAGCTGTGTTACATGATCCAGAAAAATTCGCACTGTTATCAGCACCTATAATGGATATCTTTGGCAAAGTGTTCCAATGGTTGATCAATTTAATTGATTGGTGTACCCGCCAGGTATTGCAAGCTTTTGATATTCCTGCCCGATCAGGGTCAGCGTTGATCACGCCAGAGGATCTGAAACAAATGGTCAGTGGTCCAGAAGTAGAAGGGGTGTTGGAAGCTCCCGAACGAGAAATGCTCTCTGCAGTGATCGACTTTGGCGAGCTGGTGGTCAAGCAGATCATGATCCCGCGATTGGAAATTATTGCATTGGATGCAAATGCTCCACTCTATGCTGCAATCGATCTGGTATTGGAAAATGGCATTACGAAAATACCCGTCTATGAGGATGACCTTGACCATATCACTGGCATTTTGCATATGCGAGATATGATAAGAGCCCAAAAAGAAAAGATAGACCTTACAACATCCGTTGGGAAATTAAAGCGGGAGGCACTTTTTGTTCCTGAAACGATCTCTATGAATGACCTCTTGCGCGAGTTTCGAACACGCCAATCTCATATTGCCATTGTCATGGATGAATTCGGCGGTACTTCAGGTTTGGTGACTCTGGAAGACCTGTTGGAAGAAATCGTGGGTGACGTGCGTGATTCTTTTGAAACAAACCCACCCTCGATCGTCACGACTGCCGATGGAAAAATCATGATTGACGGACTAACTACGATTGAAGAAGTGAATGAGCACTTTGGGCTTAACCTTTCTGACCCGCATTATGATACGATAGCTGGTTTTGTGTTAGGCAGGTTGGGAAGAATGGCAAGAACCGGGGATGTGGTTTATGTAAAAAAGGAGAATATCCGGTTGAGGGTAGAACAGATGGATCATCTGCGGATCGACCAATTATGCCTGATGCATACTCATTTCCACGAAGAAGCCAATGAAAGAGATGGGACTCTCTCAAAGAGAATTGAGAAATAATATGTTTTTGCGCGTAGCAGTGAACGTCCCAACGGTAACAGGCGTGTTTGATTATGCGGTACCTCCCGTACTGGAGTCAAAAGTACAGGAGGGGTCTCTGGTGATCGTACCATTTGGGAAACAAACCGTGCAGGGAATTGTCATCAGTCAAGTCGAGATACCTGCTGTAGAAGAAACCAAACAGATCATCGATTTGTTGGATAGCCAGCCAGCACTTTCCAACGCACAATTAGAATTGGCAAAATGGATTTCTTACACCACGCTTAACCCCCTGGCTGCCTGTCTGGATGCCATGTTGCCCCCTGGTATATCACAGCATGCGGATACCTGCTACACTCTTGCGGGATCACCTCCTGATGAAACCAGGTCTCTGATGGGAATGGAAAAGCGATTGATTGATTTGTTAAGGAAGCGAGGCAGTATGCGAGGCAGACAGATCAATATTGCCATACCAAAAATTGAATGGAAGTCTGCTGCAAACCGACTGGTAGAAAAAGGATGGCTTGCTGCTTCTCCTATTCTGCCACCTCCAACAGTGAGGCCACGATTTGTACGTACAGCCAGGTTGACAGCCACTCCAGAGGAAATCGCAAAAAAGAAAGAAAAACTTGGAAAGGGTGAAGCAGGAGATCGGAGGTTGGCAATCCTGGAATTTCTTCACCATGAGCCTCTTCCCGTAATGGTGAATTGGGTTTACGCTTCGTGCAATGCCAAACTGGAAGATCTGAAATATCTTGCCGAATTGGACCTGGTGCAGTTGGGTGAAACGGAAATCTTCCGTGACCCGCTTGAAAGATATGAATATTCTCCCCAGGAACCAGTGTTGCTTACACATTCACAGCAGCAGGTCTGGCATGCCATAAATCATTTGCTACAGATGGCATTGGCTGGAAAAGCAGTTAAGCCCTGTATATTATATGGAGTTACCGGCTCTGGAAAAACAGAGCTCTATTTACGAGCCGTTGAACAAGCACTTCAAGCTGGTAAACAAGCTCTTGTTATGGTACCTGAAATTTCTCTTACACCTCAAACAGTGCAGCGTTTCGCAGGAAGATTTCCGGGTCAGGTGGGATTGATCCATTCGAAATTATCTGAAGGTGAACGGTATGATACTTGGCGTCGGGCCAGGGCTGGGTTGTTAAAAATCATTGTAGGACCACGTAGTGCATTGTTCACACCCCTGCCAGACCTGGGTTTGATCGTAATTGATGAGTTTCATGAAGAACATTATTATCAGAAAGATATTCCTCCAATATATTCAGCAGTCGAAGCAGCGAACCATTATGCCAGCCAGACAAATAGCCTTATCATTTTAGGTTCTGCCACGCCCGATGTGGCGATGTTCTGGCGGGCTCAACACGAATCTTGGAACATTCTGACTTTACCTGAACGTGTGATGGCACACCGTAAGGCAATAGAAAAACATACATTACAAGCTGGTAAAAAGCCAATAAAAATCGAGATTGACGGTGATTCAGCCAGTCTACCACTGCCACCAATAACTGTTGTGGATATGCGTGAAGAATTAAAGGCAGGGAATACATCCATTTTTAGCAAAGCACTGCATACAGCTTTGGATGAAGTATTGACCGCCAATCAACAAGCTATCCTTTTTCTCAACCGGCGTGGTGCAGCCACATATGTTTTTTGTCGTAAATGTGGATATGTGATGCGCTGTCCTAACTGCTCATTTCCCCTTACTGCACATGAGGGTGGAAGGCAACTGATTTGCCATACCTGCAATTATCATCGTCAATCACCAACAAAATGCCCTCAATGCGGAAGTACAGCCATCCGGCAGTACGGAACCGGCACAGAAAAGCTGGAGACCGAGGTAATTAAGCAATTTCCACAGGCTCGAGTGTTGCGTTGGGATGCGGAAACAACCCGTGTCAAGGGTGCTCATGATCTGATCATGGCTCATTTCAGCAACCACCAGGCGGATGTCCTGGTTGGTACGCAAATGCTGACGAAAGGCTTGGATCTTCCGCTGGTAACCTTAGTAGGTATAGTATTGGCAGATGTTGGGCTGTCTTTTCCTGATTATCGTACCGATGAACGAGCCTTTCAGCTACTCACACAGGTTGCAGGTAGGGCGGGGCGTTCTCCCCTGGGAGGGCGGGTGATATTGCAGACTTTCCAGCCTGAGCATCCCGCAATTCAGGCTGCAGCAAGGTATGATTTTTCTGGTTTTTATCATAACGAAATTGCTCAAAGAAAAAGATTGGGGTATCCTCCTTTCAACCATTTAATTCGAATGGAGTACCAAAGCATTAGTGAACAAAAAGCAATCAATGAAGCGAATGAATTAGCAGAGAAATTAAAGCACTGGATAAAAGAGGGTGATTTTGATGCGACTGACCTGATCGGACCGGCGCCGTGTTATTTTGCCCGGATGAGTGGCATGTACCGGTGGCAAATTGTCTTGCGAGGTCCCAATCCGGTGGAAATAATTCGGGGCCATCCACTGGCAGAATGGCATATCGAGGTGGACCCACCGAATCTCTTGTAATTGCCCATGAATAACCAAACA
Organism: Anaerolineaceae bacterium; assembly: GCA_034429195.1. GTDB lineage: Bacteria > Chloroflexota > Anaerolineae > Anaerolineales > Anaerolineaceae > UBA4782. Next base: position 128,734 of record DAOUGQ010000007.1, on the reverse strand, counting down.
AACTCACATATGCGCGAAACCTTCTTTTACTCGCCATAACAGACCTTCTGTCATTGCGCCTCCCTGATTTTCAAGGGTGAAGTATTATTCTACTTCTTGAGACTGACATGCTTCGCTCATAGGGACAAACAAACCGAGACAGCCATACAGAACTTGTAAGGACATCCTTTGGTCTTGATGATCAATTCTTGTCAGGATTTATGGGGCTGCTACTGGAGGTGGTTCGATATCTACCACTTTATCAAAATTCCAGAAATCCACCTGCCAGATAGTTGGTTCCGTCTTCTCCGGGTGTAGTTGCGTGATAAGAACCCTGATTACATCAAATGAATTAGGGTCTATCCAGATTTCTACATCCATTGTATCGGGACCCATTAACCCATAACTCATGGTATAGAGGTTTTCGCCGGCGATTTTACCCCGAAGATGGTAAAGGAATTTGTCTGGAAGTTCTTCGATCTCTACCGGGTCGAGAACGGTGATTTCGCTTAAATCTGATTGCAGGATTGGCTGTAATCCTACTTCAGGGTCAAAAAGAACTGCTGGATTAAATCCCATCCCTGAAGGAAGCTCTTCCCAATTCCCTGTCAGATAATTGGTTTCCCAATAGCGGTCCCCAATCCCAACAGCCTGTATTTCACCTACCACCCCTGGTGTGATGATTCTGACAGACGCAATCGCTTTGTCAGGAGAAACGAATTCTCCTTCAGCCCTTCGAAATGCAAATTGTTCCGCTGCATCCAAATAAGCAGGTTCACCACTGCGATCGATGAGGAAGTGAAAACCTTTGAGCGATTTCATTCGCTCTACTGAGCGGTTGATGATTTCTTCTGCAGGAAGATCTGGCGGTTTTCGAGGTCCACAACTTGCTGCCAGAGCTACCAGGATAACGATTACAACCAGAGAAAGTCGATTTTTCATGGAAGTGCCAACGCCTTTCTTCTTAGGATTGTATTCGTGCCAGAGATGATTGTCAAATGATCGGGTTTAAATTGCCTAGCTGAAAAAAGAGCTTCACCGCTAAGGGATCAAATTGTATCCCGGAATTCATCTTGATATATTCCAGGGCACGCTCCTTATTCCAGGCAGGGCGATAAGGTCTATTTGAAGTAAGAGCATCCCATACATCGATCACAGAGAATAATCTGGCTGCCAGAGGAATAGAATCGCCGGATAACCCTCGCGGATAACCAGATCCATCCCACCGTTCATGATGGCAGTAAGGGATATCTGTTGCCAATTGTAAATACTTAATAGGCGAAAGCATCTGGAATGCATACACAGGATGCTGTTTCATGATCATCCATTCTTCATCGCTTAAGGTTCCAGGTTTCAGAAGGATAGAATCTGGTACCCCAAGTTTTCCAATATCATGGAGTAATGCTCCCCAGCGCACAAATTGGATTTCACTTTCTGGAATATTTGCCAATCGGGCAAGATCTATAGCCATCTGCGTTACGCGTAAAGTATGTCCTTCTGTTTCTTTGTCACGCAGATCCATCGCTCTTGACCAGCCTTCAATCGTTACATCATATGCCTGGAGTAATTCCAGGTTAGTTCGCTCAAGATTTTCCAACAATTGACCGTTTTCAATGGCGATTGCAGCTCGCTTGGCAATCATTTCGTAAAGTTCGGATCGCTCTGGGTCATGTGGAATTGCACGGCGTAGGAAGACCTCAAGAACACCTTTTACCTGATTTTTCACCACCATAGGGTAACTGTAACAATAGGTAAAACCTTCATCATTTATTAATACTTTAACCAAACTCTGGATATTCTCTTCATTGATTGGAACTGTAATAGGTTTGGATGAAGCTGCTACGGTACCCGCAATCCCTTCTCCCAATTTTACATGCAGGTTTTTAGGGATGGATTTACGAAAACCCTGACCACCTGCATAATCTAGCAATTGTGTTTTCTCATTCAATATAAATACGCAGGCTGCTTCACAAAAAGACGAACTTACCAGATGGGTTAGGATGGAAGCTATAGTAAGGTTGATGTCAAAACTGGTTGTAATGACCGAATCAATGTCACTGATCAAAGACATGATCTGCATTCGCTTTCGCAGGTGCGATTCGGTTTGTTTTTGTTGGGTGATATCCAGAAAAGCGCCTATCGCTCCTTTGGGGTTTCGCTTAACATCCCAAAGTGGTACTACGTTTCCTACTAAATCGATTTTGGAGCCATTATCAAAATCAATTGATTCAAAGAGATTTAAGAATGTTCTACCAGTAGCTGCAGCTTGCTGCATTGGTAATTTTTCAGGGGGAACTTCTTTTCCTTCGAATGTTAGCTTAAAATGTTTAATAGCCTCTGCGCTGTCTCCAGTTTTTGATAGATTTGTTCCATAAGGCATTTGCAACATTTCATACGCAGCTTTGTTGCCGGTCATCATCTTGCATTCAGGATCGTAGGCAATCCAAACTGCAGCAGGAGTTGAATCGAGCAATGCCTGTAGTTCATCTGCACGAGTGCGTTCGCGCATTTCACTTTCATGCAATGCAAGTTCTGATTTCTCTCGAAGGATGGTATTGCCAAGATTATTTGCAATTGCCAGTATGGATTCATGTTCTATTGGATCTAGTGGTGTATCATCATTTTCATCCTCTAATCCAATAAACCCCCATAGCTCTTCTCCTGTGAAAATAGGAGCCACAGCCAGGAATTTAGTATTCCGATTTTTAAAATAGGAATTTTCTACTTCAGAAAAATCTTCTGGTTTTCCTATTATCAACTGGTGAGATTGTAACTTATTCCACCACCGTTTATAAATACCTTTGGAAAAACTACTATTATGGATTGTTGGATAATTTATTTGAGGAGCAACACCTGGGGCACACCATTCATATTGCTGACGATAACAAATGTTTTCGTCTTCTGACTGACCTTCGTAAATATACATCCGGCTGATATTTAGTGCTTTACCAAGTTGAGCTAATATATTTTCTGCATGATTTTTCCAGGAAATCCCGCTGAGTAATAAATCGCTTGAGTATCTTAAAGCATTTAGAATGGCTTCGTGGCGTAGACGCTCTTTTTCAACCATCCTTCTGGCAGTAGTGTCGCGAGTTAATACCCCGATCATAAAACCCTTGGGTGTTTTAATGGGATAAGAATGTACTTCCTCGAATCTTTTGGATCCATCTTTTTGCTCAATTTCAGCCTCAAAAGTTCCTCGAAATACCGAACTTTGCCCAGAAATTAACGCCCGTCGGATTGATTCTTCAAGCCTTATTAATGTTTCTGGGGTGCGTTCAGATTTTGGCATATACCGCCATCTTACTAACCAGAGAGGTTTTCCAATACATTCTTCCGCGGTCCACCCTGTAATCTGTTCCTGGCTTTTATTCCATTCGATCACTATACCTGTTTCATCGACAAGCATAATACCATCGGTGGATTGTTCAACAATAAACCTGTACCTGTCATCATTAGGACCAGTTAGATTACTGCCTTCAGGGTTCACTGGTGAATCTGTCTGGATATTCTGGTTATGAACATTTTCAAGGATTAGCCCCACAATATGCAGAAAAGATTGCACTTTATTCTTATAATCTTCGGTCTGCTCATTGTAGTTCTGACTGGCAGCAAGATATCCAAAAGTATATTTTTCAGACTTTAATGGAAGAATTAATTCTGATGTATTCTCTGGTTTATTAAGAAACCTATAATCTACAGGTTTTCCCCATTGATTAAGAAATTCCGTGAATTGGTTCTGGATGGACAAGGTTTCAGACAGTTCTGTTAATCCGAACAGAAGCTGGTAGCCCCCTTCGGCAAAAAAACTTTTGTTCATCCGCACCCTCAAATCCAAATAATAATAACAATAATAAATGTAATTACTCTGATATATTGTATAAGGTTAAACCTCATATTACAATGCTGCAAGAATCCTTTTTGATTTGCAGTTTTGAAAAGTCTTTTTAAGGTACAACTTTTTTCTGCTTTACGCACACTGATATAATTTCATGAACAATGGTGGACAATGAAAAAAAATTCCTTTCTCGAACAAGTTCAAAATGGACGTAATGATTTTTGGCGCTATCTTCTCCTAACCGGGTTGATCATTTTTATTAGTTTCTGGATTTCACTGTTAGCTAGCGTTTTCACAATTTACTTCGAAGGTACTGACATTGATCATTATTCGGAGATTACTCTGCTGCTCCTTGGATTGATCCCATTCCCCTTTTTATTATTAACCCTTTGGGCGGGTATTCGGTTTCTACACAAACGATCTTTTCTCAGTCTGATCACTACATTAAGACACATTCGGTGGGGAAGGATTTTTTTCGCCTTTGGGGTATGGTTCATTCTTGCCATTATTTCTGATATTGTTCTCTCGATTTTCCAGCCTGGTAATTACCAATGGAGCTTTGATCCTATCAGGTTTATTCCTTACTTCCTCATCGCTATCATTCTTCTTCCAATTCAAACTTCTACCGAAGAGTTGATCTTTCGTGGTTACTATACACAGGCATTTTCTCGTATTTCTCCACAGATATGGTTGCCTTTGATCGTGCCTTCGATCGTATTTGGATTGCTACACAGTTTTAACCCAGAAGTAGACATGTATGGCTTCTTGCTTACAATCCCTTATTATGTTGGTTTTGGATTAATACTGGGATGGATCACGATACAGAGCCAGTCTCTTGAATTGAGTCTGGGGATTCATCTTGCTAACAATCTGTATGCCAGTTTAGTCGTTACATTTCCGGGAAGTGCCTTATCATCACCTGCTCTCTTTTCCATCCAAAAGTATGATCCAGTGGCGTCACTCATCGTTTTTTTTGTTATGGCGGCACTATTCATTATGATCATGTTGACCGTAGGAAAACGCTGGTTTATTCCTCAAGCTGAAACCCCGGATGAGACTCCTCTCATCCCAACAATTAAGTGATTTAGCAACTTTCTTCTTTTTTTGCCGTATATGTTTATGGAGGAAGAAATGAAAGCAATTAAATATGGCATATTATCAGTAATTATCCTGGTTTTGACTCTGGCCTGTGGAATTAGTTCTACTGTTGATTTTTCAAACGAGGTCATCACAGGGAATGGCAAAGTAAAAGAAAAAGTAGTTGATGTAAGTGGATTTAACAAGGTAGAGTTGAATGGGATCGGTGATCTTATTATTGAACAGGGAAGTGCAGAAGGGCTTCGAATCAAATGTGAAGAAAATTTTCTCCCCTATATTGAAGTAAGTGTTGAAGATGATACGCTTATTATTGATCTGAAACCACACATCAGTTTTGATCCTTCATATGACATCACTTATTACCTTTCTGTGAAAAACCTTTCATCGGTGGAACTTAATGGGGTTGGCGATATTGTCATTAACACCCTTGAAACGAGCAATCTGGTTGCTGCATCAAATGGTGTGGGTGACATCACCATCACCAATCTATTGGCTGATAATGTAGATGTCAACCTTTCAGGAATTGGTGATATCCGGCTTGATGGGAAAGTGGTTTCGCAATCAGTTTCTTTAAGTGGTACGGGTGATTATAAAGGAAAAAAGCTTGAAAGCAAAACTGCAGAGATTACCATATCTGGTATGGGCTCTGCGGGAGTACAGGTGAGTGACAGCCTGAAAGCCACAATAAGTGGAACGGGTTCACTGGATTACATTGGAAACCCCCAGGTAGAACAGAATATCAGCGGACTGGGCGATATCAATCAGGTGGATGAATAACATTGCCCTGAAATAAAGAAGGTTGGTTTGGTTTTAACCAGACCAACCTTTTTTGTTCCATCTGCAGTTATACTTTTAAACCATTAAAGAACATTTGTAAACTATCCTGTGTTACTTGCCCCCAATCCACGTCCTGTGAACTGACCAGCCCCTGCAATAAAATCCCAATTGCCAGCGAAACCATAGCCCGGGCGGCATTCTGAGGGTCTACGGGTCGAATGCTGCCTTCATCAATTCCTTCCTGGATGACACCTGAGATCAAATCTGTAAAATGCTTGTAGGGTGCCACTGTTTCTTGCCAGACATACTTATCCCGGGAGGCTCTAGAATAATATTCCAAAACGATATTCAGTCTTCCTTCTGCATCAGAAGAAATTCCATGGATCAATCCCGCAAAATGCATGAATCGCTCCGGAACAGGAAGCGTGCTCGAAAGCAATTTTCGGGTCTCTTCTTCGACCCCGGATAACCAGCGTTTCATCAGTTCCAGGAATACAGCCTGTTTGCTTGAGAAATGGTGATAGAAAGCGCCTTTGGAAACTCCAGCCTCACTACAAATTTCTGCTACACCAGTAGCGTCATATCCACATCTCGCGAAACAAGCAAACGCAGTTTCGATAATGCGCGTGCGGGTTTCTTCACTTCGTTGTTGTTGATTCATTCAACCTCCAGTTGAAATGCGGGCTGGAATTATCACGATTTCTAAATAACACCAAACTCAAGTTTACTGGTTAAGCTTGTCGTTTTTCGAATGCACGCCAGATGAGTTTTGATAACTCCACTATTACGAATACTACAACACCTAACCCAAAACTTATCAATAAATCTATCAAGCTGAGCGATTTAGTGTCAAAAATCTTCTGCATGAATGGGACATAAATGACAGCGATTTGAAGTGCAATTGTTAGAATTATAGTGCCAAATAGCTGTTTGTTGGTGAACACACCAATTTCTGCCAGTAGATCACGCTCAGAGCGTACTGCTACAACTTGCCCCATCTGTGCCATAGTCAAGGTGGTGAATACCATGGTATGCCAGGATTCTTTTCCATTCAAAAAGGGGAAGAAACCACTTAATAGCGATATAAGACCAATGGTAACACCAATCCATAGAATGTCCAACACCATACGTTTATCAAAAAGATTTTCATTGGGTGATCGTGGTGGGCGTTTCATCACATTTCTTTCAGCAGGTTCTTGTGCCAAAGCAAGACCTGGCAGCCCATCTGTGATCAGGTTGACCCACAATATCTGTAGTGGTGTGAGTGGGATCGGCAATCCAAACAGTGGCGCAGCCAACATTACAACGATTTCGCCTGCATTCGCTGGCATCATATACCGGATGAATTTTCGGATATTATCATAAATTCGTCTTCCTTCGCGTACCGCTGAAACAATGGTAGCAAAGTTGTCATCCAATAAAACCATATCAGATGCTTCTTTTGACACATCAGTACCGGTGATTCCCATTGCCACACCAATATCTGCTTTTTTCAGGGCAGGAGCATCATTCACACCATCGCCGGTCATGGCAACAATATGCCCCTGGTTTTGCAAAGCGTTCACAATGCGTAGCTTGTGCTCAGGAGACACCCGGGCATAAACCGTGGTTTTTGAGACCATTTCTGTAAGTTGGGTATCATCCATTTCTGCTAGTTCTTGACCCGTGATCACGTTGTCGTTGTCAGTGATATTCAATTCACGGGCAATGTATAGTGCGGTCAGTGGATGATCTCCGGTTATCATCATGGGACGGATACCTGCAGAAAGAGCTTCGTTCACAGCATCTTTTACCTCTGGGCGTGCCGGGTCGATCATGCCAATCAACCCAACAAAAATGAGGTTATCTTCGATAGGCATATGAATATCTTTGATATCGCTGTTCGGACGGAACTGTACTGCCAGTCCAAGTACACGCATGCCATTTCTGGCAATTTGCTCATTGGCAATTTGAATACGCTCGCGCCAGGTATTATCCATTGGTACAATCTGTTCGTTTGTCCAAACGCGGTTGGAAATATTCAATAGCCCATCCACAGATCCTTTGGTGATTGCCAGAAAATCCCATGAGTTTTCAGGATGACGTGCTTCCCACAGGCTTCGAAAACTTTTATCAAGTTTATCTGGTTGGTACGCGTGGATGGTTGTCATTCTTTTTCGATCAGAATCAAAGGGGAGTTCAGAGACTCTTGGCAAGTCTTTTTCCAGCTTCTTTTTATCAAAGCCTGCCTGTGCAGCGGCGACAACCAATGCACCTTCTGTGGGATCCCCAACTGTACGATAACTTCCTGCACTTCCACTATCTATTTCAAGAACTGCATCGTTACAAAGAGTTCCTCCGATCAACAGCATTGCTTCTGCATTGTGTTCAACAATTCGTGGTTTCTGCAGGTCGTTTTCCTCAAGAGAAGGGCTGTAATCGCGCAGAGTCTGCTGAAAATCGAGCTTATTTCCAGCAGTATCCAGTACTGTAACTGTCATGCGATTTTGGGTGAGAGTGCCTGTTTTGTCTGAGCAAATAACAGTGACTGAACCTAATGTTTCCACTGCTGGCAGTTTGCGAATGAGTGCATTCCGTTTTAGCATGCGTTGTGCTCCAAATGCCAATGCAATGGTTACCACTGCCGTCAAGCCTTCAGGGATGGCAGCCACCGCCATGCTGATCGCTGTGCGGATCATGATCAGCATATCTTCACCTTCCAACAGACCAAGAATAAAAACAACTGCAACTATTGCTATTGCCACCCCAGCCAGTACTTTACCCATTTGGTCAAGGCGTTTTTGCAAAGGAGTCGATTCCTGCCCTACGGACTGTAGCAATTCTGCAATATGCCCGAGCTCTGAATTCATTCCTGTTTCAACTACAACAGCCACACCTCTGCCGTAAGTTACTGCAGTGCCCATGTAGAGCATATTCAGCCGGTCGCCGATCGGCATATTTTCTCCAGTGAGTTTTTCGGGTGCTTTCTCAACAGGGATGGATTCACCTGTCAACACTGCTTCTTGTACACGCAAATTTACACTTTCGATCAGCCGACAGTCTGCAGGTATTGAATTGCCTGCCTCAATTGAGATAATATCACCGGGAACCAACTGGCTGGCGGGAATCTCGTGGAGATGCCCGTCACGTATAGCTCGAACCAGGGGAACAGCCATTTTCTTTAATGCAGCCATTGCTTTTTCTGCTTTGGCTTCCTGGATATACCCCAGTATGGCGTTCAAAACAACGATCGCTAAAATAGCAATGGCATCAATATACTCGTGCAAAAAAATCGAGATGATAGCTGAGACAAAAAGAATCAACACCATCATCCCTTTGAACTGGTCTAGCAAGATCTTCCACCAGGGTTTTATTCCCCTGTCGATTAATTCGTTTGGACCGAATTGTTCAAGTCTCTTTTGGGCTTCATCTTTCGATAGACCATTTGCAATGTTACTCTGTAATTTTTCTACTGCATCATTACTTGAAATCAGGTGCCAATTTTCCATCTGTCTATTCTCCACTTAATAAAAAAAAGACCACCAATGTATAAAACCTGGTGGTCTTGCTATCGCATGAGGCGAAGTGACTGCCGAGAGGTATTCTCCGTGTTGACGACAGCCCACCCTTGTAGGGTAGCTACTCCCCGAACCAATCTAAATATACTTTGGAGAAAACCTGGTGTCAAGGGTAAACTATTTGTTTATCTTAATGGGGTTATTCCATGTTGTATTGCAAACATAACCAATGAAGGGAGGTCATTTACCCCTAGTTTCTTTTTTAGCCGTGTGCGATAAGTTTCTACTGATTTTGGAGAAAGGGAAAGGATGGTGGCTGTCTCATCAGCTGATTTTCCTTCGACGGTAAGCTGGAGAACTTCGCGCTCTCGCATGGATAATTTATCAAGTGGACTAAGCTTTTCCGACACCTGATAAAGATCATTGCCCATATCAGCAATTTTTGTGCTTATCAGTTTTTCACCCTGTATCACGCTATGAACTGCCTGGATCATATCCCGTGTTTCTTCCTTAAGCAGGAAACCAGAGGCGCCAGCTTGAAAAGCACGATAGATATGCTCTGTTGTAGAATGCATGGTAAGTACCAGTATTTTAATTTCCGGTTTTCTTGTCTTTATTTGGTTGATGGCTTCTATTCCGTTCAATTCAGGCATGGTTATATCCATGATTACAAGGTCTACAGGTAAATAGTTTATTTCCTTCACTGCGGTTCTACCGTCGCCTGCCATGCCAACCACTTTTATATCAGAATCACTTTCCAAAAGCATTTTGAAAGCATTCCGTACCATTGCATGGTCATCTACCAGATATACTCGGATGGTCATAGTGGCCTCTCCAATTCAACCCTGATTTGGGTTCCTTTCCCAGGTTTACTATCGATAGCTAGAACTGCCCCAATATCTTTTGCCCGTGTGATCATGCTGGGAATTCCCCACCCCTCATGGGTTTTTGGCGGCTGGACCTTATTTGTTTCAAATCCTATACCATTATCCTGGATCGTTAAAGTAATTCTATTATGCTTTTCCATCAGTCTAATTACTACATGAGTCGATTTGGCGTGTTTGACAATGTTGGTTAATGCCTCCTGGTAAATTCGAAAAAGGGCGATCTCATATTGGCTGGGCAATCTTGGCTCTAATGATTGACCTTCAACAAAAATCTTGATTCCTGTGCGATTGGAAAATTGCCTTGCTGAATTTCGGATGGCAATAAATATGCCATAATCATCTAGTGCAGGTGGGCGGATTTCTGACATGATATTTCTAATGGCTGCCATAGTTTCTTCCACTAACTGTAAAGATGCATCAATATCTTGACGGGTGATTGGCTGGGTCCCTTGCTCTGCTCTTTTACTTAGGAGCGTCAAATTGAGGTTAAGGACTGTCAGGTTCTGCCCAATACGATCATGTAATTCATTTGTAATAAAATGGGATTGTTGCTCTTGTACTTCCAGCTCCTTATCCCGTAAACGACGCTCGAATTCTTTGATATATCGAATATCGCGAAAACTGGTAGAAAGCCGGCTTAAATTCCCTTGAGTATCAAAGTGTCCCAGAACGATCTGCGAAACGGGAACTTCGACATGGTTTCCATTGATCACAGCAGCTTCACCTACCCATGATCCTTGTTTTTCAACCTCCGGAAGGATCTTCTCTTGAAAAAGTTGAATAACCCATTCTGGAAGAAATTGATATATATTGAATTCACTTAATTGGGTATCGTCAGCCAGATTGAAAAAAACATGCCCTGCTTTATTAAGATATTGTAATTTCAAATCAGAACCTGCTATGCTCACAACATCAGGAGTTGCTTCCAAAATATCGATCAATTGCTGGTTCATTTGTAGCGCATGATGTTGCTCTGTAATATCCCAACCAGTAGCCTGGAATTCGACAAAATGCCCATCTTCATCAAAAATAGCGCGGTTGATCCAATGCTGCCAGTATTCTTTTTCATCAATAGTTAGAACTGGATGCTCCACAAGATAAATTGGGTTGTCAGGTGTCAAGCGAAGTAAATTCTTTTCCACCTCTGCAGCATCATCGGGACTAAGAAACTCATAAATAGTTTTTCCAAGCATTTGTGCCTGGGATTTCTGAAAGAAGTCACATATTGCTTGATTAACAAAAGTCAATTCGCCTTTACGGTTATAGCGATTAATAAAAACCGTTTGGCTATCGATGATTGCTTTATAGTGTGCTTCGCTGGCTGTTAATATTTTGTTGGTTCTCCATAGTTCTTTTTGAATGTTTGTCAAATCAGTAACATCACGCGAGGTTCCTATCATTAACCAGGGTTTTCCATTGTTATCTCGCAACAACAATTTTTCACGGTAATTCAACCAATTCCATTTTCCGTTTGCTGCTCTCACGCAAATGGTCATTTCATAAACTTTATCTTCAATAGCGTTGATCGTTTCAGCGCAGAACTGATTATGAGTGTCGATCGAATCAGGGTGAAGGATCGAGTCATAAAAAGCATGTGAATTGGCAGAGGGATCGAGCTGATAACCCAGGATTCTGGCAGTATTGGTGTTTTCTATGACCCTTCGGTTAGTGATCACATCTCTGATGTAAACATGGTCTGGGAATGAATAGATGATCTGGTCGAATATCTGCCGGTATTTTTCAATACCGAAATTTTCAGCTGTCATATTTCCGCCTCATGATTTCCAGTATTATTATTTTACTGTTAAATCAGCTTATCAGTATTCGAAATTATTCTGTTTGCAAGAACAAGGGTCTTGATATGTATTTAAAACAATGCCCAGGATGTCAGTTTCATGGAAAATTGCTCTGGTCTATCAGGTAAGCCTCATCATAAGAATAAAAATTTGATTGGGCATAGTTGATGGTGTACCTCATTTAGAGGAGAGCACAAATAGGATGAATATTGTGTTTTCGGGGGGATAATTGTTGAAGAGGTTGAGGTAATTTGACACTATGTATAATTAGTTCAAATGTTGATAATTTTAAGAGTCGAAGTGCAGAAATATTTTCAAATCATTCATTCCAGGAGGTACGAATGCCCGTTAAGGGTCGAATTGAAGTAAATGAGTTGTACTGCAAGGGGTGTGAATTATGCGCTGACTCATGCCCGCAAGGCATAATTGGTATGGCGAATGAAAGATTGAACGCCAAGGGCTATCATCCAGCAGAAATGATCAAAGCCGGGTGTACTGGTTGTGGTATTTGCGCCATTGTTTGTCCTGAGGCTGCCATTAGCGTTTTTCGTGAAATAACCCAAAGCCAAACAGAAGACAAGGCATAGGAGAGAAAATGGCAAAACAACTATTAAAAGGAAATGTTGCTATTGCCGAAGCAGCCGTACGTGCTGGACTGCAGGCGTATTTTGGATATCCTATCACCCCACAGACAGAATTGCTGGAATATTTATCTGCGCGAATGCCAGAATTAGGAAGGGCATTTGTTCAGGCTGAAAGCGAATTAGGTGCAATCAATATGGTATACGGCGCAGCCTGCACTGGTGCGAGAGTGATGTCTTCATCATCCAGTCCGGGTGTTAGCCTGATGATGGAAGGCATTTCGTATATTGCAGGCACAGAACTTCCGGCAGTTATCGTGGATGTAATGCGCGGTGGACCAGGATTGGGAAACATAGCTCCGTCACAGGCAGACTACAACCAAATCGTTCATGGCGGTGGACATGGTGATTACGAACTGATCGTGTTGGCTCCTGCCAATGTACAGGAAGCCATTGATCTGACAGTGCTGTCATTTGATCTGGCTGAAAAATACCGATCGATTGTAGTTGTGCTATTGGATGGCAGTCTTGGACAAATGATGGAACCTGCCGAACTCCCTCCAATGAAACCTCTGAAAACAAGTTTTCCTGAATGGGCTACACGGGGAGAAGTAGGAGATCCACGTCATTTTCTATCCTCCATTTATCTTGATCCATCTGAAGAAGAAGCTGCAAATCTACGTATGATGCGGCGCTGGCAGGAGATTAAGGCTAACGAAGTTCGTTTTAAAGAATATTTAATGTCCGATGCCAAAATTGGTGTAATTGGATTTGGTTCAGCTGGACGTGTGGCATTGTCTGCGGTTCGATCTGCCCGGGCAGAGGGTATCCCTGTTGGACTTTTACGTCCAATCACTCTTAACCCCTTCCCCAGCAAACAGGTAGAAGAACTTGTGAAAAAAGTGGATTCCATCCTGGTAGTGGAAATGAACGGCGGACAAATGCTGGATGATGTCTTGCGGGATGTGAATGGTAGAGTACCCGTTGAATTCTATGGTAGACCAGGTGGTGTTGTACCCTTCCCAGATGAGATATTGGGCGAAATTAAGCGTATGGCAACCCAACCAATCCCCACAGAAGGCTCCCCACGTGACCGCTGGTTGTCGCGGATGCCGTAGAGAATGGTTATAAAACAGGAGAAAAAATGACAGTATCTGCACCTGTATCTGAAAAGGTTATTTATTCCCGTCCCGAGTCATTGACTGCAACACCAACGCATTATTGCCCCGGTTGTATGCATGGGGTCGCTCACCGTCTGATCGCAGAAGTAATGGATGAGATGGGCATACGTGAAAAGACGATTGCTGTGGCACCTGTGGGATGCTCGGTTTTTGCTTATAACTACTTTAATTTCGATGTTGTTCAAGCTCCTCACGGACGAGCTCCAGCGATGGCGACAGGTATAAAAAGAGTTCTACCCGATCGAATAGTTTTTACCTACCAGGGTGATGGTGATATGGCTTCCATTGGTGCGGGCGAAGTTGTTGCTGCAGCAGCACGTGGTGAAAATATCACTATTATTTTTATCAACAATACCAACTATGGAATGACCGGTGGGCAAATGGCTCCAACTACCCTACCTGGGCAGATCACAACTTCATCGCCTAAAGGGAGAGATGTAGAGACACAAGGTTATCCGGTAAGAGCAGCAGAACTGCTGGCTACTCTGGAAGGCACTGGCTACAGTGTACGCCGCAGTCTTCATGACCCCAAAAATATTCGCCTAGCGAAGAAGGCTATCCGCACGGCATTTGAAGTTCAGCAACGTGGTCTGGGCTTCTCAATGGTGGAATTGCTTTCAACTTGCCCAACTAACTGGGGGCTCTCCCCTAGCAATGCTCAAAAATGGATTGAAGAAAAAATGATCCCCTATTACCCCCTGGGTGATTATAAAGTTCATCCTATGCTTGCAGAAGTGAAAATATAAGCGGGAGGGAAAATCATGCAAAACGAAATTATCATTGCTGGATTTGGTGGGCAGGGTGTACTTTTTGCTGGACAATTGATGACTTATGCCGCGATGGATGAGGGCAAAGAAGTAACCTGGATCCCATCGTACGGGCCTGAAATGCGCGGTGGTACTGCCAATTGCACCGTTGTGATAGCTGATGAAGAAATTGGTTCGCCTCTTGTGCGTAATCCAAAGGCAGCCATTGTGATGAACCTGCCTTCTATGGAAAAATATGAACCTCTGGTTCAACCCGGTGGTGTATTGGTGGTCAATTCTTCACTCGTTCCACGCGAAGCAGTGCGTAAAGATATTACAGTAGTAAGCATTCCAGCAAACGAAATTGCGGAAGAGCTAGGTGAAAAACGGATGGCAAACATGGTGATGCTGGGCGGGTTGTTGGCACACCTGCCTGTTCTACCTGTTAAGGCAATTGAAAAAGCGCTGGGAGAACACTTACCTGCAAAACGCCAAAAGATGCTTCCTGCCAACATTGAAGCTATGAAACGCGGAGCAGGGTATTAGAAAGTTGTTATAAGGAATTAGTGACCACTTTTATGCATGTCTCGCAGCCAGAATGAGACATGCATATTTTTTTAACCTGTTGTTTTTACAAACACTTGTGAGCTGCTTACAAGTGGGTGCATTTTGCTACTCGCTGAAAAAATAAGTATCACCGGGTCACTAGAACGCAAAAGAAGAAATACTTTTTTGTGCTTTTCGGTGTAAAAAGTAGGTCTTTGATCGCACTTTTCAGGCATCTATCACTTTTACTCATCTTCTTTTTCTTCTTCTGTCATTGTATATACTGGAGGTACAAAAGTTTGATCAGTGATAGGCGGGCGAACATATCCATGCTCATCCTGCCGGGGTGGAAGCACAATTGGCTCAGGGGTCAGGTCTTGATAAGGAATCATGCTCAACAAGTGATGCATGCAGTTCAGCCTGGCGCACATTTTGTTATCTGCATTCACTACATACCACGGAGCCTGTTTGATATCGGTATGAGCAAACATTTCATCTTTCGCTTTGGAGTATTCGACCCATTTGGAACGGCTTTGCAAGTCCATTGGGCTGAGCTTCCAGCGTTTGGTGGGGTCATCGATTCGTGCCTGGAACCGCTTTTCTTGCTCTTTGTCGCTCACCGAGAACCAATATTTGATCAGGATGATCCCTGAGCGGACAAGCATACGCTCGAACTCTGGTACCGATCTAAGAAATTCACTATATTCCTCATCGGTACAAAACCCCATCACCCGTTCAACGCCGGCACGGTTATACCAGCTACGATCGAATAGCACCATCTCACCTGCTGCGGGTAAATGAGCAACGTATCGTTGGAAATACCATTGTGTCTTCTCACGCTCAGTGGCGGTTGGAAGAGCAACCACACGGCAAACTCGTGGATTTAAGCTTTCAGTGATACGCTTAATGGCTCCCCCTTTTCCTGCTGCATCTCGACCTTCAAAAATAACCACCACTTTCAGCCCTTTGAATCGGATCCATTCCTGTAGTTTAACCAGCTCTATCTGTAGCTTGCGGAGTTCCTTCCAGTAGGTCTTATTGGTGATCTCAATCTGGTGTTCAAGGGTAGGAGGTTGAGGTTTCGATTTGATTTCAGGTGTAGAATTGGCTTTGGGTTGTGTTTTCTCTTGCTTCACTTCCGATTTATCTTTCTTTTCCGCTTTTCCTTTTTTTGCCATAGTATCTCCGTGAGTCAAGAATTTCTCTCTGGATACTTCTTTGTTTGTTCACGATCATATCTCTAAAAATATTATAGTGATTTTTTGCACGATAATTATGATAGTTTATTGCAATGAGTGTGCAAAATCGCATTTCGAAGGTATCATTTCACGATTATGATTCTTGCCTATATTTTTCTTGTGATCAGCCTGGGTACTTTTCTCTTATGGGGGGTAGATAAATACCGTGCCATTCAGCAGCAATGGCGCATCCCCGAAGACTGGTTGATTGGGTTAACCATGTGCGGAGGGGCGTTAGGCGCTCTCGCAGGAATGCTTATTTTTCGACACAAAATCCGAAAACCCTTTTTTTGGATAATTGTATTGCTCTTCATCGTGCTTCATGGCTTGTTGATCATTCTATTCACACGATAATAAATTTATTCATAATTTACAACCATGAAAGCATGAATGAGTTTCATAACCGGGTTTATTCTTGACTCTCTATACACCATTTTCTATAATGATTATAGATACTGTAGCCATTAAAAGCTGAGGTGAGTCCATTATTAGGTTCAAGATAAACCGTTCGTTTTTTTCGAACGGTTTTTTGATAAGGAGGTCAAGATGATCCAGCTGCATTTAGATGAAGAAGAACTACAGCTTCTGAAAGAAATGGCTGAATCTGCTCTTTCTGATCTGCGTGTTGAAATTCACGCCACTGATAATCTGGATTACAAGGAAATGCTCAAGAAAAGAAAAGAGATTTTAGTGAAGGTACTCGATGCTATTGCAACAGAGCAGAAAATTCAGGCGTAAAACTTAAATGACTTCATTCTGGCGAAATTTCATCTTTTGGAAGAACTGCTGATTTGAACGTCATTACGATGGTAGTACCTTTGTCTTTTCCCTCCGATTCAGCAGAGATGATTCCACCCTGGGCGGTTACAAGAGCTTTACAAATTGCCAGACCAAGACCCATCTTACCGGAACTGGAGCCACGTACTTTATCTGCACGATAAAACCTGTCAAACACATAAGGGAGATCTTCAGCATCGATCCCGGATCCATTATCGCTGACCCGTATCTGAACATTCTCTTGTTCGAGTAAACCGAGGATGATCCTTCCTTTGCTGGGGGTATGGTGCAAAGAATTTTCAACTAGATTTTTAAGCACCTGAAGCATTCGACCTTCATCCACAAGGATCGAGGATTTTGATGGTGAGACATCTAGAATCAGATCGACATTTTGTTGATTGGCGATTGGTTGATATGTTTGATAGACCCTCTCCAACAAAATGGATGGTTGAATGGGTTGGTATTGAAAATCCAGCCCGCCGCCTTCTACCTGTGAAAGTGTGGTCAGGTCGCTTACCAGCCTGCGGAGATGCTCGATCTCAGTTTTGATGATTTCGATTCTCTGAGGGGTGAGTGTCACCTTCCCGTCTCCCAGCATTTCCATATATCCAGAAATGATCTGTAGAGGTGTGCTGAGGTCATGAGTAATATCAGCAGTCATACGTTTTCGCTGCATGTCTACCTGATCAAGCTCAGTCGACATCTGGTTGAAAGTCTTTGTTAATTGTCCCAATTCATCCTTTGAAGTAACTGGTACCTGCTGCTTCAAGGCACCACGTGCAAGTTCTTGAGAGGCCAGAGTTAATTGTCGGATGGGTTTGACAATTCTGCTTGCCAGTACGAAGCCCATCACAACTGCAATCAAGATCCCTGCCAGAGCAGCCAGCCCAATGGCAATGGTCGTTCTCTTAAGAAAGACCTGCTCTTCATTACTCAAAGAAAATTGTAACTTGGTATCTGGCAAGATCCAGGCGATGGTTTCCCCTTCGTATTTTACCGGGATGGCGTCCTTGATCTGATTTTGGGGGACAGTTTGGCCAATTTCGTAGTTAAAAGTCGGTATGATCGCCTTGTAGTTGCTATCCACCATCCCGAAAACTCCACGCACATTCCGTTTATCGAATGTGTTTGGTGGAGCATCAGATTTGATGGTGGCAGGTGCGGAGTGTGTCAGTTGCTGATAATAGTCAAAGAAACCGTTGAGAGAGCCATTTTCAACGTAATACGTTTCGGCGCTGTCAGCCAGTGAAGCTGTTTGCTCTTCGACAACCAGGTTCATGAGAGATTTGCCCGAAGTCAACCTGATAAGCGCTGAAACAACCAGTACTGTAACAAGTGCGACGATCAGGTAAGAAAAGATGAGTTTGAATTTTAAAGATCTTTTCATTCTACAGGTTCCACAAACCGATAACCAAGCCCAAAGACCGTTTCGATATAACGGGGTTGATCCAGGTCGTCACCAAGCTTGATCCGAAGATTACGGATATGGATTTTCAAGGTTGCTTCCGAGCCGGTATATCCAAATTCCATTAACTGCATGCTTATTACTGCCCGTTTGATCACTTTGCCAGGAGATTTCATCAGAATCTCCAGAATTTGGAATTCCAAGGGAGTGAGTTCGATCACCTGTTCATCCCTTCTTACTTCATGCTTCCCACAATCCAGAGAAAGGTCACCCACAGAGATGATGACATCTTTTGATTCCCTTGGAGCTGCCCGTCGGAGCACGGCACGCATACGTACCAGTAGCTCGCGCATACGGAAAGGTTTTGTGATGTAGTCATCAGCACCCAGATCGAAACCGCGGATGATATCTGCCTCTTGTTGTTTGGCAGTTATCATGATCACGGGAATGCTGGATTCACGTCGCAAGTGACTGATGAATTGATACCCATCCATGTTTGGCATCATGATGTCCAGGAGGATCAGGTCGGGAGATGCGTCATGAACTATTTCCAGGGCTTCACAGCCATCAGAGGCTGTTAAAACTTCGAAATCCTGACTGCCTAAAAAGTCTGATAAAAGTACCTGAACATTTCTTGTATCGTCCACTACCAGGATTTTTCGTGTCATAGAATAAATTATAGCCAACCTTTATTTCTTTTTACTTAATGTGAAGAGGATGGGTATCCACCCCATCCTGCTTCATTTTAGGAGAGAAAATGATTGATCAAAGCAACCAGATAATATCATTTTCAAATGATCAATTATCTATAAACATTTTACTGCTTCGAACCCTTTAGCTGGTTTATTTTTGGTATAGCTTGCAAGGTACATTGTCATAATCTATGCTGTTCCATTTGAGTCATCCCGACTGACTACAACCAGCGTTGGTTCGTCATTGTTCAACCATCCATTATTTCCGATGTCATCGTAATAGATCTTGATATCTGCTACATCCCGCAAGAAATCAATTTTTCCTATAGTAATCCGTTTGATCTTCAGACCAGTACGTTCCTCTAGATCTGCTTTCAACTCTGGCAAGTGGTCGGGTCTGATCAGTTCGATCTTTTCATATGTGATCCGCTTGAATGCTTCATATTTGAAGCCCCAGCTTTTTTCAAGGACCAGCATGATTGCCAGGATCGCCAGGTTTGCGATAATTAGCTGTGGCCAGTTATCTCCGTTTGACCCAGCAGAGTTCATCACAGGTAAAGCCACGATAATGAATAAATAGGTCATTTCTCGAATTGGAATGGGATCGGTACGGTAACGTAGGATGGTGAAAATCGCAAATAAGCCAAATCCTACACCAATCCCAATTTCAATGCTGGTAAGAAAGCTCAATACAAAATAGATGACAGTATTAAACCCTAAAAAGGTGATTACATAGCTTTTATTATGCGTCGATGGATAATAAATGAAGCGAACCACGACAAATGCGATGAGCAAATTAAAAATAAAACTGAAGAGGAAATACAATAAATCATTCATAAACAACTCCATTTGCAATTTTGTTCATCCAAAGTATTTTTGGCTTTAGAGAATTTTTCTTGACCTGATCGTACAACATGGCAACTCCTATGCAATATTTACTGAAACCTTTGGGGTGTATCCTTTGCAGTTGCATTTGTGAGAGGAAAGGTGAGTTTTTTTGCAAACTGTCCATTTTCACTTCAGCAACTGCTATGCCATTCAACTGCACTACTTTGTTGGTTGTGAAAAATACCAGGTTTACGTCTAACGTAACACGCTCACAGAATTGTTTATTGACTAATGTGATTCGTGTAAAAGCATTCCATAACCTGGGTTCCAACTGGCTGCAATCGATTGGGCAAACACCACGTAACCAATCTTCGGAATCACCAGTGATCTCTGTTATCGGACGTTCAGTGGGAAGACGGTCTTTTATCGTTCGATTCTTACGCGTCCTATGTTTTACTTCAAGAAACGAAATATCCGAATCGATATATTCACGGCTGCGAACTTTATATCGTTCAGCTCGATTATTTATATGAAGGTTGTACAGATCAAATCGAGGTGTATCAAAATACAGTGTTCGATAATGATTGAATCTTTGCCCGTGGATGGTCAGGATGCGATAATAATCTTTGAGGGCAGAAAGTGTGGTGATTAGCTGTGTGTTGGATAAAACGAATTTCGTGTCAGTACGATTGAGTAGAGCTACTGAATCCATTTCTTTGAGTGAGATCGAGCTGTAGTCATGTGTTTGTGATGCCAGCTCAGATGGGCTGATATACCAGATTGGTTCTACGGGAGGGAGCAGCCAGGGCTGCTGAGATGTGCGTTCTTGAGTACTTGTTATCCATAAAGGTTTATTCATTGCATTCTCCAAGGAAAATTCTTTATCAGAGTTCTTCCCATGATATCTTTCTTCACCAGGATAATGGTTTATTTTTTGTATACATACGCACGACTCCTTCACCATCTGAAACAATAAAAAGATGCAGTTCAAAGATGAACTGCATCTTTTTGAAATAAACAAACTGGTAATTCCCTTTACCGCTTGAAACCCCCACCGCCAATTCTGGTCACGATGCTGGATATGGTCAATTCAGTATATTTAACACCATCTAAATAATTACCATTCTGGTATAAACCATCGGTTACTGTGCCTGTGGAGCTGCCTCCATAATAGACTGTGTAAGTTTCGCCTTCTTTCAGCTCTGGCGAGGAGAAAGTAAAGGATTGGTATATCCGGGTAGGGGCAAAGGTGAAGATATCTTCTCCTGCACTATTTTGCAAGCGGATCAGTGTACCAGGTTGCAGGCTGCTGCTTAAGTTAAGCAGGATGGAATACTGGCTTGAAGATGTATCAGGAGCCATTGCCATGCCAGCGCTGCCCACCGCCAGGAAGTATCCACCATTCATGGCGAAACTGCCATCGTAGTCTAAAGCACCATTCATATTTTCGGATGGGCCATCAACGATCACCACACCGTCAGTCATGGTAATGGAGCCATTGACATCAATACCGTCGCCCTGTCCATCCACATAAACATAACCACCGTTGATATACAGGAAGTAGTTTCCAGATGAGGTGAAAGCATCTTGTCCAGGTCCACCACCAGGTCCACTTTTTCCACCAGGGCGCTGTTTGTCTCCAGGCATCCCCGAACTATCCATGCCGCCTGCGACATTAATGCCATCATCACTGGATGTGATATGGATGTTGCCATCATTGATGGTTATTACAGCGCTTTCGATTCCTTCGTAAGATTTGGTAATATCGATGGTTCCACCATTGATGGTGAGGGTTGAATCTGCATGAAAACCGTCGTCACCAGATAAAATGGTAAATATTCCATTGTTGATCACAATATTTCCATTCGAATGGATGGAATCATCAGCCGATTTAATGTTGAATGTTCCGCCATCGATGTTTACATTGACAACACCTTTTATTCCTTTTATCGAAGTAGTACCATCAATCTGGCTAGTGTTGCTTTCTCCGGTCAATATTGTGAATTCGCCTGCAGAAATTATTACATCTGTTTGAGCAGAAATCGCATCTCCTCCAGAGGTGATATCAAATTTTCCGGTCTGAATAGAGATATACCCTTTTGTGGCATCTTCTTCATTGTCAGATTTTATTCCATCACCCTGAGTATTGATGGTGATATTTCCATTCTTCACCACAATGTAATCTTTACCCCGAATGCCATCATCTATTGATGTAACACAGATAGTACCACCAGCTATGATGAGCCCATCCTTACTGGAAATACCATCATTATAGTTTGCGTTAATTATCAGCGAACCATTTCCATAAATAGTCATATCTGCTTTACTGAACAGGGTCGCGTTGGGTTCATCGATATCTACATTGTCAAAAACGTATGCTGAACCATCTGAAAGGGTGTTTGTTGTGTTATCTGCAAGAACAATGACTACCTTTTCGGCATCTTCGATATATACAGGTGAACTTGATGAATTGTTTATGGTTACATCATCGAGAATCAATCTTACAATGTCTTCGTCGGCTGTGTTAACAATGATCTGTCCATCTGAAAGATTTCCGTTGATATGGTAAGTTCCAGCCGAAGTGATGGTAACTACCGAGCCATTCACCTCAATCCCTGTCCCATCTGTAGTGATCGCATTATCGCTCAGAATAATGGATATCTCTGCGCTTTCATCCCAGATGTAATCAGCTTCATCATCATGTGTCTTACTGTTTGATGCGAAAGCATCAATTACCGTGTCTGAAGGGGTAGCCACGACTGCTATCTCTGTTGTCGAAGAAACTTGCGTACTTGAGATGGTTGTGCCGGATGTATCAGTTGATACCAAAACACCTGAACAAGAGGACAGGAAGAATATTAATAGAATGGTTATGGAATTTATGATTTTATGTCTCATTTGCATCTCCTGAAGGATGGTCTTCTCAATGATCCAATATTTTTTTCAGATCAGGAAAAGATCTTATAACTTCGATTATATGTACCAGTAAATTTCACAGGTTTAGATTTGGTATAAAGGTAAAAATTAAAGAAACCTGGTCTTTTAAGCCAAAAAACAGGTCTGCATCGAAAGATACAAACCTGTTTATCGAATTTATTCAGTAAATGTTATGGGCAGGGAGTACCAGGGAATTGTTTCTTGAAATCAGAGCAGGCTGCGGTAGCAGTGGCTGCCAGGTCTTCAGTCGCTTTGGGGGTTAAAGGTGATGGAACGAAGGTTGGTGTTGTGTTTCGGGCTGCGTCAGCAACACATGCAGGGATCACATCGCCATATTCCTGTACCAGTTGTAGGAAATTTATGTCCGTTGGTTCAAGGTAGCCACCTCCCTGGAATAACCAGGACTGATTGTTGCTTGCTGCAAATTTATGTTCCAGGTCTGGACCAACTTCACAGTCACCACCGATGCATTTCATTGTATAAGCGTCTGCAGACAGGTCAAAGTTAACAACCATGGCACAGCCTTGAATGCGAGCCACATATCCTTTGGAGCTTAACACCGTGATCCAGTTTTTGATGTCAGGGTTTGGCACAACCATTATTTCTCCGCTATTCAATTGTATAGTGATATCGGTAGCTTCATCCGGAAGTCCGGGAAGCAAAACAATATTAATATCTGCTTCGGGCTTCAAAAGAATTTGTGACCCATCTGGCAGGATCACCACAGAATTATGTGGCTTGACAACCTCAGTGGTTGTGGGAGATGGCGTGAATGTTTTCGGTGGCATGATCGTTGTTGGGGCATATGGGGTCCAGGTGGGTTTGGGACCACATCCTGAAATGACCACAAGACTGAGAAGGAAAACAAGAATAAAGCCTGATAAAAACAAGGTATATTGTTTTTTCTCAACCATAGAAAACTCCCCTTGTTTATTGGGGTTTATGATAACTTGTGTAAATAAATCATAACAACAAAATTTAAAAAAGCAAGGATTTTCTTACTTGACTTTCATACTATGTTAATGTAAAGTGTAAATGCTTATTTTAGCAATATTTTATTTTCTGGGGACTGCGAAAAGGCAAACCCATAGTGATATGGGGACGCAAAACCTTGAGTCTCTTATTGAGATAGTCGGGTTGCCGAAAGCAAAAAGCTTAATATGGAAGCGGGTAGCATCCTTATTTATGATTGTAGAAGGGGGCTTTTAGCGTTTAAGATAAATGATGTAATTCCGTAGTGGAGGAAGTATGGCGCGGAAAGAGATCTCTCTAAAATGGAATTGCAGGTACAACCATCTTGATCGCATTGTTCAAGCATTTATTTTCTTTTTGTTTTTAGCAGCTCAACCAACCCAACCGGTAAATGCAATCGATGAAGGGGATATCCCCCTGCAGGCATATAATGCTGCTCTGCTTTTTCAGGATTTGTTGACTCTCACTATTAGCAGAGATGGTACCGGAAGTGGGGTGGTTACCAGTGATCCCATAGGGATCGATTGTGGAACCACCTGCGCTTACGATTTTGAACTGAATACAGTGGTAACTTTATCTGCTGTGCCCGACGCTGGTTCTACTTTTACCGGGTGGAGTGATGCTGGCTGCCCTGGTTCGGGAACCTGCCAGGTAACCATGGATGCTGCAAAAGGAGTCACGGCTACATTTACGGCAATTGAATATTCTCTTACTATCAATAGTGACCATGGGACAGTAGTAAAGAATCCAGATAAAACCACTTATCTTTATGGCGAAGATGTTGAGCTTACCGCTACTGCAAGTACTGGATGGGTTTTTACCAATTGGACGGGGGATATAACGAGTGCAATAAATCCCACCACGGTGCATATTGATGGGAACAAGACGATTACTGCCAATTATGCGGAAATTACCTATACGATCTCGGGGAATGTAGAGGTAGCAGGTGCTACTATTGCTTTTGATGGTGGGACATCTGTATTGTCTGAAGAAAATGGCGATTATAGTATTATTGTGCCCTACGATTGGTCGGGAACAGTAACGCCAGAAAAGACTGGATATACCTTCACGCCAGACCACCGAGACTATAGCAATGTAATTGCAGATGACCCAGGGGAAGATTATACAGCAACGGCCATCACCTACACCATTTCGGGCAACGCTGGGGTGAGCGGTGCGACGATCAACTTCACCGGTGGCACACCTGTAACAGCAGATGGCAGCGGGAACTACAGCATCACTGTTCCTTACGATTGGTCGGGAACAGTAACGCCAGAAAAGACTGGATATACCTTCACGCCAGACCACCGAGACTATAGCGGTGTAATTGCAGATAATCCTGGCGAAGACTATACCGCTACGGCTATCACGTATACCATTTCTGGAAACGCAGAGGTGGAAGGTGTAACGATTACATATGATGGCGGAACACCTGTACTGACCGATAGTAACGGTGACTACATCATCACCGTACCCTACAATTGGACAGGGTCAGTGACTCCTTCATTGGCTGGATACACATTCACCCCCGCATATAGAAATTATGAGGGAGTATTGGCAGATCAGCTGAATCAGAATTTTACTACATCCTCGATCACCTTTACTATCTCAGGGAACGCTGGAATAGGTAGTGCACTGATCAGCTTCACCGGTGGCACCCCTATCACAGCAGATGGCAGCGGGAACTATAGCATTACTGTACCCTACAATTGGACTGGGACGGTGACCCCTTCGTTGGAGGGATATGCTTTCACACCGGATCACAGAAGCTATACGAACGTGACGGCGGATGATCCTGGAGAAAACTATGCTGTAGCCCCCATTACATATACCATTTCAGGGAATGCAGGAGTAGGTGGTGCGACGATCAACTTCACTGGTGGAACACCTGTTACTGCGGATGGAAGTGGAAACTATAGCATCACTGTGCCATATAACTGGTCGGGAACAGTGACACCGTCGAAGACCGAATATACTTTTACACCAGATCATAATGATTATATTGATGTGCAGGCAGATCAGACCAACCAGAATTACACCGCAACAATCAATAAATACCTGTTGACCATTAATAAAACAGGTACCGGGTCGGGTGTTGTTACCAGCACTCCAATTGGTATCAGTTGCGGGTCTGATTGTTCCGAGAACTATGATTATGGTACGATCGTTACCCTGAATGCCGTTCCAGCTTCGAACTACCATCGTTTTCTTGGCTGGTCGGGCGGGGGATGCAGTGGAACTGGCACCTGTCAGGTGAACATCGCTGTTGCAACAACCGTTACTGCTGAATTCGAAATTTCTACTTTTGCAGATGTCCCATTTGATTATGAGCGGTGGGCTTATATCGAAGCCTTATGGGACAATGGACTGACTGCAGGTTGTACTACCAGCGGTCCTTTGATGTATTGCCCGGAACAGGTAATGCTTCGTGAAGAATCAGCAGTGTTTATGCTCCGGGCAGAATATGGAACTGCATATGTACCACCAGTGCCAACCGGCACTGTGTTCGTTGATATGACCGATACCGCTTATTGGAGTACCAAATGGGCAGAAGGAATGTGGAAGGAGGAAATGACTGCGGGATGTCAGTATCCTCCAACAGATCCTCTCAAGTTTTGTCCGTGGACACAATTTACCAGAGAACAGGGAAGTGTTTTTGCCTTATCGATGAAATATGGAACAAGTTATTTACCGCCCCCAGCAACCGGAACAGTTTTTGCAGATATGACAGACCCCACTTACTGGGGAACAAAATGGGCTGAGAAAGCTTATGCTGATGGTTTAATCCCTGCATGTGGAGAGGACCCAGGTACCTTGAAGCCACTATTCTGCCCAACCAACCAGATGGATCGTTCATGGAGCGCATATATTATTGTTATGGCGAAAGGACTTGTTCTCCCCGAATAATTTTCTTTGACCACCTCTCTATAGCTTGAGAGGTGGTTCTATTTAATTACAGGGATAATCATTCGTCTTCTATATGACCTACAAAATCGATATCTACTGCCCAGATAACCACATTATGTACGACATTCATACCCTGGAAAAGAAAGGAGTGGGTGGTGGTATAACATCGCGGGTTCGAATTGCACATGCGCTATCAAAAGAGGGGCATCAGGTGACATTGTTTGTCAATTGTCCTGAGGAACGGATGATAGATGGAGTCTCCTATCAGCATTATTCGAAATTCAAAGGCAGTTCTGCAGATATCTTTATTGCTTCATCCAGTGGTGGTAATGTTGATCTTGGGGAACTGTCTCGATATACCATCAAAGTGGGCTGCAAAATATTGATGATACATGGCATGGTAACCCCCAGAAATGTATCTTATGATAACTTTAATTTTCTCTATGTTCTGAGTAATTTCATTCGCGATATAGTGGCACACCAACAAGTCATCCTCCCCGGACAGCTATTTGTCTCATATCGAGGTATAGAAGAAGGGTATTTCAAGAAAAATATTCGAAAAAAGCTGGATCTTCATCGTCTGGTTTATATCGGGCATCCTGAAAAAGGGCTTTTTGCTGCAATTTCTGTTTTAAAAATTTTACGAAAAACAGATCAGGATTTTGTTTTGGATGTATATGGTAGCCATGAAATGTGGGGTCAACCGAAAGAGAAGATCCCCATGGGGCCAGGCGTGCTCAATCATGGATTGGTTGGGCAACGACGATTGATCCGTGAAATTCAGAATATCGGATTTAGTATAAATTTACAGGCAATTCAAGAAGGTTTTGGACTGGCAGTGAACGAATCTATGCGGGCAGGCTGTATCGTCCTTGCCAGTACAGTAGGCGCATATCCCGAGATAATCCAGCATGGGTATAACGGTTTCCTTATTCCGGGTAGTCATATCGATCCAGAAACGCATGAATGTGCAGCAAGGTTGATTAATCGCTTGATTACTTATCCCGAGTACCTGAAATATGTTCGACGAAATGCGATGAACAGCCCTATAAGTTGGGAAACCGTTGCTAAAACCTGGGCAGGGCATTGGGATTGGCATTTTAGAAATGCGATTGCTGGATCAAGTCCTTCCACCGAAATTACTGGTGAATGTGAATTATGTTCAGGATCATTATTAATGCTTGCGGATGGTTTGCATTGTACACAATGCGGGCATTACCAAAAGTCGTACAGGTTTTAGAGGTATTTTCACTGGGATGGTATTCATGGAGAATTCACCATACCGGATCGCATTGATCATTTTCGCTCAAAATGAATCCATTTTGATCCAATCTACAGTGAGTGCAGCGAAAAAAACGCTACGCGCCCGGGATGCTCTTTTTGTCATCGCTGATAATTGCACTGATAATACTGCTGACCTTGCGAGAGAGGCGGGAGCTGAAGTTTTCATTCGTCAGCAAGAACTTCCCCATGGAAAAGGGGCAGCAATTTCATGGTTCATTCAGAACTATCCTGAACGGTATGGTAACTATTCACACCTGGTTATTCTGGATGCAGACAGTAAGATCAACCTGGATTTTCTCGACAGGCTTGAAAAAAGCCTGGGGGAAAGCATTGATGTGGGTCAATGTTATCTCGCTCCTGTTGATTATGAGAGTTCTGCACTTAGCAAATTGATCGCGCTTTCAGAAATTGTTGAACAGACAATTTTTGATCGCATTCGTGCTGGGCTTGGGTGGTCAATCAGGTTGCGGGGAACAGGGATGGTTTTTCGCCCACAGGTGCTACACGATGTAAGTGATAGGATAGATACCGAAGTGGAAGATATTGCTCTCAGCCTGCTGATGGCAGAAAAACACCTGATTGTAAAACCTTTATTTGATGCACCAGTATATGATCCAAAGCCTAGTGGAATAAACGCGGCATCCAGGCAAAGGGCGCGCTGGTTCAGGGGACAGTGGCTGGCGTTGTGGAGATATCGAGGAGTGATCTGGAAGATATTAGGGAAGGGATTGAATGGCTGGTCGGTGATCGCATCGGTGTTTCTAAAACCTCGGTGGTTGAAGCTGACAGTTATGATCCTTCTTGCAATTGTCCTTTTTAAAATACCAGTTCTATCAATAATATTATTCAGTCTGGCAATTTGGGAATGCCTCTTATTCTTTTTGGGAGTCGTTCTTATGCCAGAAAGATGGTCGTTTGTTAAAGCGTTATTCTTCTTGCCAGAGTTTATTTTCATGTGGATCAAAGGGATATTTCTCTCGTTACAGCGGACGAAATGGTTTCGAGCGCGCAGAACCACTGAAGACGAAAAACAGTAAACCATCTACCGGATAACATTGCAGCCTCAAAATTTATTTGTTATCTATTAACGTTTTGAAGAGGTGCAATTTGAAAACTCAAATTGCCGGTCGTTTTTCCAGGGATTTCGATAGCTCTAACCGTGAACTATTGGCTGTTGAAGAACTGCGCGGCATTTTCCAGTATCGCGAATTAGTGTGGCAGCTTATCCGCAGGGATGTAATCACCCGATATAAACGTTCAATATTGGGTGTTGTCTGGACCATGCTCAACCCTCTGGGAACCATGCTTATCCTGACGATAGTTTTTTCACAGATTTTCCATTCAGTTGAAGGGTATCCAGTTTTTGTTCTCAGCGGGTTAATCACCTGGAATTTCTTCTCACAGACCACCACTGCAGCTTTAAATCAGAATGTTTGGGGCGGAAGCCTGTTGCACAAAATATACCTGCCAAGAACCGCATTTACTGTTTCAGCAATAGGCACCGGGCTGGTGAACCTGCTTATCTCATTGGTTCCCCTATGCTTGATTATGATCATCACTCATCATTCTTTTCATACTGCCATGTTGTTCCTGCCGGTTTCTATCTTAATCCTGGCAGCATTTGCACTTGGAGTTGGTTTGCTATTTTCCACCCTGGCTTTGTATTTTCCAGATGTGGTTGAGATGTTTCATATTGGGCTGACTGCCTGGATGTATCTGACCCCTATCATCTACCCGGTGGATATCATCCCCGAGGAGTTTAATATTTTTGTAGTGCAGATCAATCCTATGTATTACCTGGTAGAGCTTTTCCGCCTTCCAGTATATGAAGGAGTGTTGCCTTCTCCATCTATTCTGGCAATTGGTTTCGGCTTTGCTATTGGCTTTTTACTCTTAGGATGGCTGGTGTTCACCTGGAAGGCCAATGAATTTACTTATCGTACATGACAGGAAGCGCATCATGATGCCAGAGAACTCTTGTGTCATTTACCTTGAAAACGTTTCGGTGAGGTATCGCGCACCGGTGGAGCCATTCCATTCCTTTAAGGATTTCGCTATACAGTATGTAAAGAATCAAGTACGAATGCATGACTTCTGGGCTTTGCGGGATGTGAGCCTGTCCGTTAATTCGGGTGAAATGTTTGCGGTCATTGGGAAAAATGGGGCGGGGAAAACTACCCTTCTCAAGGTGATCTCCCGGGTGCTTTCTCCCACACGCGGGCGGGTTGTGATCCACGGTCAGGTGGCACCCCTGTTGGAATTTGGTGCTGGATTCCAGCCCGAATTGACGGGTAGAGAAAATATCTTTTTGAATGGCACCCTCCTTGGGCATTCGCAAAAAGAAATAAAAGTTCACTTGGACGAGATCCTTCAATTTGCACAGTTGGATGAATTCATTGATGCACCTTTGCGAAAGTATTCTTCTGGCATGGTAGCGCGGTTGGGGTTTGCCATAGCAACTTCCTGGCAGCCAGAAATTCTTCTTCTGGATGAGATTTTCGCGGTTGGAGATGAGGCATTTAAAGCAAAATGCCTGGCGCGAATTGATGCTTTTCGCGCAGATGGCTCGACAATCATGTTGGTTACTCATAATTTAAGCATGGTGAGTTCAAAATGCGATCGCGCATTATGGCTGGATAAAGGCACGGTGATGGGTATGGGAGC
The DNA here is from genome assembly GCA_034429195.1 of Anaerolineaceae bacterium. Classification (GTDB taxonomy): domain Bacteria; phylum Chloroflexota; class Anaerolineae; order Anaerolineales; family Anaerolineaceae; genus UBA4782. Next base: position 98,104 of record DAOUGQ010000007.1, on the reverse strand, counting down.
CGTAAAGTCAGTAGTGGATTCCTATATGATGACCGTGAATCAAAACAATCTATCAAAGGAATGATCGACTTGGCAAATCACATTGTGATCGTAGGGTACTACGGTTTCAACAACACAGGGGATGAAGCGATCCTGTCAGCCATGATTCATGACCTCCGGCAGGTGATATCAGAGTTGAATATCACTGTTGTTTGTGGAGACCCGCAGCAGACAAAGCATATCCATCGCGTAAATGCAGTTGCATGGACAGACATCAGAGAAATAAAAAAAGTGATTCAGTCCTGCGATCTGGTCATCTTGGGAGGGGGTGGTTTATTCCATGATTATTGGGGGGTGAATACTTCAAGTGTATTAACCACAGAACATATAGGAATCGCTTTTTATTACGGCATTTCTCTGCTTGCATCGATCTATAGAAAGCCTTTGATGTTGTATGCAGTAGGTGTAGGACCTATCATCACTGATGAGGGCAGGCAGTATGTACGGGCAATTGCCAGGAACAGTACGTTGATCACCGTTCGCGATCCTGATTCCAAAACTATTTTGATTTCATTTGGGATACCTGCTTCAAAGGTGACTATTACAGCAGACCCTGCGTTTGGTCTGACGTTGCCTCAAACGCGAAAAATAATACCTAAAGAACAGAACCGGAGATTCCCTATGGTGGGAGTTGCTCTTCGTAATTGGGATGTAGGGGTCGAACCGGAATATTGGGAAACACAGGTTGCCAGAGCCTTGGACAAATTTCTGGATGATCATTCCACAATAAAGGTTGTTTTCATACCCTTTCAAGATGTTCAAGAAACTCTTCTGGATGACTCGGGGGTATCCAGGCGTGTGCAAAAGAGAATGAAGAATTCGTTGCGGACAAGAATTCTTCCTTGGAATTCCAGCTTTTTTGATAGAGAAATTGCAATTACTCAATGTGACCTGATCCTTGGGATGCGCCTGCACGCACTTATTGGTGCGGTCAGTCATACAATTCCCGTTGTGGGATTGATCTATGACCCCAAAGTACAACAATTCATGTCTCAATTGGGGATGAATAAATTTGCCCTCCCAATAAATGCGATCACAGATGATAAATTGTTAAATATTTTAGAAGAGGTTTTCAAGCAGAGTGAATCGATCAGAATAAGGCTGCATCAAAAACGAGAAGTGCTGGCTGTAAAAGCGGTCAAAACTGCTCATATGGCAGCGCATTTACTTACTTCTCTTCCACCCAATCCTTCCCTGGTGACCGAAGAAACCTATCATCTCTTAGAGCAAGGGATCCTTTCTTTGTCAAATAAACTGGATGAGCAGTCCGCATCCAATGTATCTCTAGGTGTATTGATTGACGAGTTGAAAAACCGTCAAAAAGAATTAGAAAAACAGCACCAAGAAGAGACACAGAGTCTTGGTGTACAGTTGGCTTCCCTTAAGGATTCCATTGCTGAAAAAGAAAAGAAAATCGAAATCTTGAATAATCAGAATTTTCTCCTAAACAACACTATTGCTGAATATGAAGCACGCGAGAAAAACTTAAAAGCAAAGTTAAGCGAAATTATTGCTTCTCAACAGGTACGGGAAAAAGAACTTCTATCTTCCATTCAGTGGCACGTAAATCAGGAGGAAGAACTATCGAAAAAGAATGATGATTATCAAAGAGAAAATAAAACCTTGCTGCAGCAAAAGCATGAATTGGAAACTAAAATTCTTCAAGATGAGCAGCGAATCCGGGATATCCAAAAACAAGCAGAAAACCGGGTCAATGAAGTACGTCTCCAGGGTGAAAATCAAATCCACGAACTTCAAATGCAAAGCCAACAGAAATATTTCACATTGCAACAAGAATTGGGCATGCAGTTGGACGAGCTGAGACGCCAGGTGAATTTTCAGTCGTATGAATTGACTTCGATTAAAAGCAGCAGGGGGTGGAAATGGTTATGGGGTATGTGGCAAATTCGGCTGTTTTTTGTACCCCATGATTCTACCAGGGAGAAAGTATTCAAAAACCTGTGGATTGGATTTCAGAAAATCGGGATGGGTTTCACTGTCATTTTACGCGGAATACGAAATATCCTGCGGAAGAAGAAACCCTTTCTTTTATCGCGATATGCATATGCCTTCTTCCTGTATCGGAAAGAACGAAAGAAAAAATTCAATCTTTCGCTTGAGAAGCTGCACGTGCCGTATACACCGGGGCTGGTCTCGATCGTATTACCTGTTTTTAATGGCGCTACCATGATCAGTGAGGCTATTGAAAGTATCTTACAGCAAACTTACCGGCATTTCGAGCTGATTATCGTGGATGATGGCTCTACCGACCTGACCGGCGAAATTGTTGACTCTTATGCGACAAAGGATGACCGTATCCGTGTCATTCACCAGGAAAATCAAAAACTGCCCCGATCTCTCAATAATGGATTTGCATTATCTCGTGGAGAATTTCTCACCTGGACGAGTGACGATAACCGGTTGAAACCCAATTTTCTGGCAAGAATGGTAAAGTGCTTATCCAACCACCCTGATTGGGATATGGTTTATGCGAACATGGATCTCATCGGTGAAGATGGCAAACCTCTGAAAAATTCTAACTGGTACGCAGGCTACCAGGTGCCTTTTAGAAGTGAGCATATCCATTTCCCGCACAATACCTTCGAATTGAACACTTACCCAAATAATTTTATTGGAGGAGCATTCTTATATCGCGCCAGGGTAAAAAGTGTACTGGAAGGATATAACCCCAATCAATTCACCCGTGAAGATTATGACGCTTGGATGCAGGTTAACGCACTGCTTACCCTGAAACATGTTCCCTTTGATGATCCTGTCTATGAATACCGTTTTCATGGAACTTCTTTGACAAGTCAAGATGCCACTCTGAAGATAACCCAAGATCGCAAATACCTGATGATTTTCGACGACTTTCGGCGGGATTTTTTCTTGATGCCAGCCATCTGGATTATTGCAGAGCATGATTTTACAACCGAACACCAGCATCTGGCAAAACGGTTGAAGGAATCTCTTATCAAAAAAGGTCAGGTGTTGTTATCTCTGGATGATTTGGAAAAAATGCAACTTCCGGAAACTGGTATACCCATGATCTATCTACAGATCAGTGAAGATTCGTCATCGAAGATGGAATATCCGAAAAACCTTTGCAATAACGTATTAAAGGTTCTTTTGTTCTTGGGAAACACAGATCTTCTTGATATATCTGACAATTATTGGGATGTTTACCTGACCTGGGGAAATTCTACTGCATTGACAAAAGCAACTTCAGTGGAAAAAGGTTGGTGGGAGACAAGTGATCTTGAAACGCTGATCAGTGCTATAGATGTCAAAGCCCGTACAAACCATCTGCGTATGATCGAAAATGTCTTATCAACATCACTGGCTGAAGAGCTGAAGATATCTGTCATCATCTGTACTTACCAACGGGTTGCGGAGTTGGAAAATGCTCTGATCGCCATCACTGACCAGACGATCCCGCACCGTGATTATGAAATTGTGGTGGTGGATAACTACCCTGTAAGTATGGAACTAGAGAGTTTGGTAGCAAAAATCCGCAATAAAAAATTTGCAGATCATCCAGACCATCTACGGCTGCTGCACTGTCCGGTATTAGGGCTTTCATATGCGCGAAATGCAGGGATATATTTTGCCAGGAGTCAGATACTGTTATTTCTGGATGACGACGCAGTTGCTGAAAGAGATGTGATTGAACAGACTCTTAAAGCATACCAGGAGCATCCTGATGCGGGTGTCATAGGCGGGCATATCATCCTCAAGCGGCCTGAAAACCTGAATATAGTCTGGAAAGCTGGCTGGGAGCGATACTGGAGTCAATTTGAAACTGGTTATCAAGGTTATACCCAAGTTACACAATGGTGGGAATTTCCCTGGGGGGCAAACTGGAGCGCCAGAAGAAAAGCCTTGTTGCAGATAGGTGGGTTCCGGGGCAGGTATGGCCGGCACGGGAATGACTATAACGGTGGAGAAGAGATTGTTGCAGCCAGCCAGATACAACAGTTAGGATATACAGTGGCGGTACTGCCACAATCGAAAGTGACTCACCATGTGGAACCTTCTCGCTTTACTCTACACCATTTGAAAAACACAATTCTATCGGGAGTAATGGTTCATTATCTGGCACAACGGAACCTACATTTACCTGTGGAGGCTAGCTTAAGGAATACCAGCCAGCAAGTAATAAAAGCAATTCGAAAATATCTCTCACTTCAATTTCCAACTCAAAGCAGAGAGAAAAATGCTGCAAGAATTGAAGCGTCTTACCATCACTTAGCCCGGTGGCAGCTTCTTAAGTGGCAGATTCAGGATGGGTTGGGTAGGGTCCAATTCTTCCGGAAATAACACTGACAATGAAACAATCAAAATCTCTCTTGTTCACCGCATTCGCCATCCTTGCTATCCTGGTTGTCTTCTACAGCCTGACGTATTCCGGTACTTTCCTGGTGGATGACGAACATATTCTCGCTTCACGGGCGATCAGTCTGGCGTTGGATGAGCAGGTCAATGATCTTCGGGTGATGGGCAATGGGCGGGTCTTTGCTTTATCGCAACTACCACCTGCTGCTACGAATATCGAGCCTGCGCAGACGTTTATCAGTGTACCGTTAGTAAAGCTGGCAATATGGTTGGGCTTTGGGCAGGTACAAACACTTTTCTTACTGAATATTTGGGTCACAGCTCTGACAGCCATGATGCTGTTCTTTATCGTTTCCATATCAGGATACTCAAGATGCACAGCTTTCATCGCTTCTATATTGTTTGGAATGTGCACGATCGTTTTTCCTTACACACGCACTTACTTTCGTGATCCGCTTGCCATGTTATTTCTCACCTGTGCCTGGTTTTTTCGTCAAAAGATCTTGCTGCATGATAAAACTTTACCCAACCAACACGGCATATTCCTTTGGTTCGGGTTATTCGCAAGCCTGATCGCAGGAATTCTCACGAAGAATACCGTTTTACTGGCAGTGCCAATAGTGATTTTTGAGCTGCTGCTCGAAAGCATCAGCCGGAAAGGTTTTCTCTCATGGGCGAAAGGGATCATCTCTTCATGGAAAAGACAGGTTGGATGGCTTGTAGTAATCACAGGTTTGATTCTGGTCTGGATTATTATTGTCCCTGAAATTCCAATCCTTTCCCGGTTTTCTCCAACCTATTACCGCTATCTGTTGCAATATTTCCTTTCCACCCCGCATCCGCATTTTCTAGAGGCGATCAGTGGGCCCTTTATCAGCTCGGGAAAAAGTTTGTTCCTTTTCTCACCGATCTTAATTCTTTCTCTTTGGAGCCTGGTGAAACGTTTCCAGCAGTCGTGGTCTACATGGTTGTATTTGATCTTCCTGATAATCGCCCAGGCATTTTTCTATGATGATGGCTGGGCAGGGCTTAATAATTGGGGATTGCGTTATGTCATGTTGACTGTCCCTTTATTGTTCTTAACCATTGTTCCCATCATTGACTGTTGGTTGATGAGCAGAATTGGCAGGATGGCTTTAGCAGCGTTAGGTTTGGTTTCTTTTTGCATTCAACTGCTTGGGGTGCTTACTTCCGTTGGGAAGTATTATGCTGCAGTTTACAGCTCGCCATCCATCATCACAGAGTATTCTTCTATATGGAACCTGAAAGATTCGATCATAGGATGGAGTTTGCGCTGGATACTAAGTGGTCAACCGCTTGATATTGCCTTGGTACGCTCGGGTGATGCGCAGGTGGGAATCCTTATAATGACCATTTTCCTCCTTCTGATCGCCTGCTTCAGCCTGAAATATCCATTCCTACGAATATTATCAATTCTGGCTGCTGCGGGTTGCATCGGGCTAAATGGATTGATGCTATCCTGCTATTCTCAAGAATCTATGTATGGAAAGAATCGACTCGAATTCTTTGAAAGCCAGCAATTCATTCTGAAGGATTATCAACCAGAAGATGGAGTACTCATCAAATCTTATGCGAATGCTGTCTGGTATTTCTGGATGAATTGGACTTCTCCAGAATTGGAATGGGTATCCCTGCCTTTTTCGTTTCCTGTACCTGCGTTAATTGAAAAATTTAATGAAACCGGAAACCCTGAAGATGCTTTGGATGAAGTGGGAATGGCTATTCTCAATCGGGAAGCCCTTTCAAGTAAACGAATCTGGTTGGTTCTGCCCTCAGATTCGCCTGGTACATCCCTGGAGTTGGAGAAGAACTGGTTGTCTCAGCGGTTCGATGAAAGAGATTGCTCCCTTTTCATGCACGAAGGAAATACAACGGAGGTATGCTTGTTTTCAAATGAATAAAGCATCAGAGCAAAATCATTCTATTGGTAGTAAATGTGAATGTTATGTGAGAGAACTGGCGTTATTCACTCATCCATGAATTGACGTTCATATAGACTGGCATATAGCCCTTTTTGTGCCAGCAGGTCAGAATGTGTGCCCTGTTCTGTAATACGCCCCTCATTGATTACATACACCCAATTAGCATTGCGAACCGTGGTCAGGCGATGAGCGATCACGATTGCGGTTCGATTCTGTAGCAGCCGAGCAAGGGCTTCCTGAATAAGGGCTTCGGTAACGGTATCGATGTTGGCAGTGGCTTCATCCAATATCAGCACACTCGGGTCAGTCAGTAACGCACGAGCAATGCTGAGAAGCTGCCGCTGCCCCTGTGAGAGGTTCACTCCACCTTCAAGAACGCGGGTATGGTATCCATCTGGAAATCTGCAAATGAAATCGTGCGCGTTAGCTTGTTTGGCCGCCTCTTCCATCTGTTGGTCGGTGGCATCTGGTTTTCCATACTTAATATTCTCAGCAATGGTACGGGAAAACAGGAAAGGATCTTGCGTGACAACCCGCACCTGTCGGTGTAACGATTGCTGGGTTACCGACCGGATGTCCATGCCGTCAATGGTGATGGAACCTTCTGTAACCTCATAAAAACGAGCAATCAGGTTGGCGATGGTAGTCTTCCCTGCACCCGTAGGACCAACCAAAGCGATCGTCTTTCCAGGTTCAATAGACATGTTGATATCGTGTAAAACAACGGGTGTATCAGGACGGTATCGGAATGAAACATGTGATAATTCGATTCTGCCCTGTACTTTAGGCATTTCGATGGCAGCAGGCTTATCTTCGATTTCCACGGGGGTATCTAAAAGTTTGACCACCTGTTCACCACCCGCCATCGCAGATTGAAAGGTGGTATAGAGCCTACTCAATTCCTGGATAGGTTGGAAAAATCGGGAGACATAAGAAAGAAATGCTACCATGGTCCCAAGAGTCACGGTCTCTTGCAGCACGTAATGCCCACCGAACCAGAGAACAATGGCAGTAGCCAATGTGCTCAAGAATTCGATGGTTGGCAAAAAGATGAACGAAAGTGACATGGCATTGATATAAGCATTGCGGTTTTCTTTGTTGATATGCTCGAAACGTTCTTGTGATGCTTTCTCTTGTGTGAAGGCTTGAATGGCGCGAATGCCATTGATATCTTCCGCCAGATCGCCTACTACAGCTGCGACTTTAGAACGGGTTTCACGAAATGCCGAACGCGCCTGGCGTGAGAATAACCAGGTTGCCAGGAACATCAAAGGGAGAACAATAAACGTTAACAATGCCAATTTTGGGCTCATGGAGAACATGATCACAATAATGCCAACGAGAACCACTAGATCACCCAATAATGTGACGATCCCTTGGGAGAGTAGTTCGTTGATCTCTGCAACATCGTTGATCACCCGTGAAACAGTCACGCCTACAAAATGCGTGTCATGGTATCCCAGTTGAAGACGCTGTAAATGATTAAATAGCCGGCTTCGAACGGTCGATAAGACATTTTGACCCACCCATGATAGCAGGTATCCCTGAAGAGAACTGACAAAGAAGAGCGCAACAAACGTGACTGCGATGAGGATTGCAATGACGGTCAATCCCGGTGAATCTTTTGGCGTGATGTATTGATCAATGGCAACCTTTACCAGGTAGGGTGATAACAGTGTTAACCCTGATTCTGCCAGTGTGAGGATCAATGCGAGGAACATTTTCCAACGGTGGGGGCGCAGATAGGAAAGCATATGTTTCACTACTTTGGGATTATAGACTTCTCCACTTTGTTGGCTGGTGTTGCCAAAGTGATCCAAAGCAGAACGTGGACCCATACCCACTGAACCAGGACCAATGGTGAAGCTCATGGTCTGCTCTCCTGTTTCTTTAATTGCTGATTGTAAATGGTGCGGTACAGGTGAGATGTGGATAGCAACGTTTCGTGAGTACCTTGAGCAGCAATATGACCTGCATCCAGCACCAGGATCTGATCGGCATTGCGAACGGTACTGAGGCGGTGGGCGATGACGAATGTAGTGCGCCCCTGGATTAACCGTGCAAATGCCAGTTGGATGAGATGCTCTGTTTCTGTGTCAACAGAAGCGGTCGCATCATCCAGAAGAAGGATGCGGGGGTTCAGCAATAATGCACGGGCGATTGCAAGACGCTGCTTTTGTCCTCCAGAGAGGGTAGAACCCCGCTCACCCACGCGCGTATCATATCCATTGGAGGTTTCCATGATGAAATCGTGTGCCTGGGCAGCCTTGGCTGCCTCAATGATCTCGTTATCTGAAACATTGGAACATCCAAAGGCAATATTCTCTTTGATCGATGTGGCAAAAAGGGTTGTATCCTGCATTACGATACCGATCTGGCTACGTAAGGAATGGAGAGTAACATGACGGATATCCATACCATCTATGAGTATCCTGCCAGTGGTGGGATCATAAAACCTGGGGATGAGGTTGATGATCGAGGATTTTCCCGAACCTGTTGAACCCAGTAATGCAACCGTCTGACCAGGGAAAACTTCAAAGCTGATCTCTTTGAGAATTTTACGGGCTCCATAATTGAAGGAAACATTTTCGAATTGAACATGCCCCTGAATGCTTTTCATGAGAATTGCACCAGGTTCATCTTTCACTTCAGGAACCTGATCAAGAATGCTAAAAATGCGTTCGGCTGCAGATCCGGCGATTGCAACAGCTGGAATGATCAATCCAAGCCGACGGATCGGCTCGATCAATTGCCCAAGGTAGGTAATGAAGGCAATGATCACACCGATAGTCAATTTATCCTGAATGACCTGGTTGCCACCATACAACACGATGATGACCGTGCCCAGGTTGGCAAGGAGAAAAAGTAAAGGCATGTTAATCGCCTGCATCCGCCCGGAAAGGACAGAGAGGTCAAACCAGCGTGAATTCTCCATTTCAAAGCGTTCGATCTCAACATCTTCCTGTGCATAAGCTTTAACTACTTTGCTGCCACGCAAATTCTGTTCGACTGCTGTGGTGAGAACGGCGAGCTGTTTTTGCACCTGAAGAGAAAGAGGACGGAACCTGGTGCCAAATCGTAATGCTTGAATAACCAGCAAAGGCATGGTTACTAATATCAATAATGCCAGTTTGTAATCCATGATCAGCATCATGACCATCGTGACAACCAGCATCAGAATACCATCCAGAATGCGGAGAGTTGCACGACCAGTCAGGAAGCGTACGCGCTCGACATCTTGAACTGCCCTGGAAAGCAGCTCACCTGTTTCAGATTGGTCATGGTAAGAAAACGAGAGTTGGGTAAGTTTCTTTTGAATTTCGTTTCGTAGGTCATACGCCACGCTCTGTGATGAAGTTTCGCTTAGCTTGCCCTGTAAAAAAGAAAAAACACCTTTGAGTAAGGTTAACCCAAGCATTACCAGCACTGACCATGTCAAAATGGCTGGTTGTTTCTGACCGATACCGGTATCGATGATCCAACGGATGAGTTGTGGGATAAACGTATTGAGTGCAAGGATGCCCAAAAGAGAAGCGTATGCACCTGCCGTCTGTTTCCAATAGGGGCGCAAATACTGGTACACCCTTTTCAGAATTTGAAAAAGTGGGGCAGAGGGCTGCGGAAATGGGATGGATTTTTGAAAGGCTTGCCTGTCAGCCATGAGTAATTAATACCAGCAATTCAGAAGGAGTTCAAAACAAGAGTCAGATGGTAAACAGCATTGAATTTAGCTTAATACATTTTCTGTTTACTAACAAGTGGAACTGTCATAGATACTTTGTGAATTCTATCCCGATCTAAAGAGTCTTTTCTTCATGCAAAAAAGATCTATTGATTTCATTGTTATGGCTTATGTAATGAAAACATAAGGAGAGAAAGAAAATATTTTCTGCTAGAAAAAGCATCTAATTACGAGATGAATGTCATAAACCGCTTGAATTAGTTCCGTAAGTGCGCTATTATAATACCGAATAGGAACGATATAAGTACAAAACGGAACTGAATATGGCAAAAACGGACTTTGATTTAGTCGATCAAAAAATTATCCAACTTTTACATGAAGATGCACGCACATCAGCATCAGAGATTGCACGTGCTCTGGATGCTAATGAACGGACAATACGAAAACGAATAGATCGGTTGGTGCGTTTGGGAGCCATTCGCCTGACTGCCATTGTTTCACCGGAGGCGTTTGGATATTTAACCGCAGTGGATGTTTTCCTTGAAGTCGAACCTGATCAAGAAGATGAAGTAATCCAAAATTTCCTTAACACACCTGAGGTATCGTATATCGCATTGGGTCAAGGAAACCGAGATCTCTCCATCGAGTGCAGGTTCAAAACGAATGATGACATGCGTGAATTCCTGCGAAAGCGTCTTCCTTCGATTAATGGTGTTACCGTGCGAGGGTATTCTCTTGTACCACGCATCATTCGCAACATCGATGCCTGGTTACCCAAAGATAGCGATTTTGCAATCGGGAATCATGATGGGGATGATTTGTAGTGATCTAGCTTTTGCTGGATTAATTTTTAACCATGTAAAGGAGTAAAAATGGAACTCAAACACTTTATCGATACCCAAGATTTTTCGAAAAGCGAACTTCTGGACTTGATCGAACTAATACGCATGATCAAAAAAGCTGATAAACAGGGAGCTACACCCAAACTGCTGGAAGGGGCTTCCCTGGCAATGATCTTTGAAGAGCCTTCCACACGCACCAGGATTTCCTTTGAGACAGGTATGACCGAGTTAGGTGGTCATGCCTTGTATCTAAAACCAGGTGAAATTCACCTGGGTGTGCGTGAATCCCTTGGTGATACTGCACAGGTCATTTCCCGTTATGTGGATGTGATCATGGCTCGTACCCTGAAGCATGAAACCATGCTTGGGTTGGCAAAGTATGCTACCGTACCCGTAATTAATGGGTTGACGGATTACAACCACCCGACACAGGTAGTTTGCGATGTAATTACCATGATCGAGCATGCTCCCGAAGGAAAAAAACTGGAAGATTTCAATGTAACCTTCGTGGGAGATGCCACTAACGTATTAAGCTCTCTGATGTTCATTTGTACTCGTCTGGGAATGAATTTCACCCATGCTGCCCCCAAGAAATACCAAGCTCCTGATGAATGGCTAAAAATCGCTCAAGAGAACTGCAAGGTTTCTGGTGGAACCGTACAGGTGACTGAAGATCCTATCGCTGCGGTAAAGAATGCTGATTTCATCTACACTGATTTGTGGTGGTGGGTAGGTCAGGAAGAAGAGATCCCTGATCGCAGAAAGGCGTTCATGCCCCGGTACCAGGTGAATGCTGACCTGATGAAGCATGCGCCCTCTCATTGCAAATTCATGCACTGTTTGCCTGCTTCACGCGGGGTTGAAGCAACAGACGACGTAATGGATTCGGCAAATTCGATCATTTTTGATCAGGCTGAAAATCGCCTGCACACTGAAAAAGGATTGCTGGTTTGGCTGGTTTATCCCAGACTCAAACGCCCAAGCTCCAATTTGAAAGCATATCATTCTGGACAGATTCAAGATTTTCTTGAAAAGCATTATTGCTAAAACTTGTTTTCATAAAATAATAAAGGAGAGAAAATGACCGCTTCTAGTGTAGAAATGAAAGAAAAGAAAACTGGATTCAAGAAGGTGTTGAAGGGTCTGGATATGACCCTCTTTACTGTGTGTGCCATTCTGGTAATGGATACACTGGCTCCATCAGCAGCCATTGGCCCTTCCTCCATTTCCTGGTGGGTGATTACCCTGATTCTCTTCTTCATTCCGTATGGTCTGATCACGGCAGAGTTAGGTACTACCTACCCCGAACAGGGTGGATTGTATATCTGGGTGAAGAAAGCTTTTGGCGAAAAATGGGCAGCTCGTACCACCTGGCTCTATTGGATCAACGTTGCCTTATGGATGCCCAGTGTATACATTTTATTTGCAGGTATGTTCGCTCAACTCTTCTTCCCTGACATGAGCATGTGGCTGCAGATCCTGATTGGGATCGTAATGAGCTGGATCACCGTGTGGATCGGCTGTATTAAACTTGAGAGTGGAAAATGGATCCCTAATATTGGTGCCATTATCAAAGCTCTCATCATGGTTGTGATTGGTGTTGGTGCATTCATTTTTGCTGGGAAAAATGGCGTAGCAAATGACCTTTCCTTCAGCAATATATTGCCAAAATGGGGTGCGGGCTTGGCATTTTTGCCGGTGATTGTTTACAACTTTATGGGATTTGAGCTCGTTTCCGGCGCTTCGGAAGAAATGAAGAATCCTGGCAAGGATGTTCCTCGTGCCATCATCATCGCTGGTACTTTGATTTCTGTATTCTATCTTCTGGGAACCACTGGTATCCTCATGGCAGTACCCCTTGATCAATTGGGTCTCGTCACAGGTATCATCGATACACTGCAGATCTTGTTTGGTACCACAGGTGCTGGCGGAATCATTGTCGTAACACTGGGTGTAGCTGCACTGTATTCATTCCTGGCTAACATGGTTACCTGGACAATGGGAGCTAACCGTACTGCGGCTGAGGCTGCAAAAGAGCATGAACTTCCTGCAATTTTTGGAAAAGAACACCCTGTTTACAAAACTCCAACAGGTGCTTTCATCATTACGGGTATCGTGTCCACCGCTGTGATGATCATCTACGGTTTGATGGCTGGCACCGCAGAAGAACTCTTCTGGACGTTATTCGCCTTCAGCTCAATGGTATTCTTGCTGCCCTACCTTGCTTTATTCCCCGCCTTCTTGAAACTACGAAAACAAGATGGTGACATTGAACGCCCATATAAAGTACCAGGTAGCAAACTGTTCATCACGATCATGGCTGTCATTTGTGAAATCTTCATCTTACAAGCGATCGTATTCTTTATCTATGTTCCAGGTGAGCCGATTGACTGGACTTTTGCAGGTCCAGTGCTCATTGGTGTAGTGCTTACGCTGATTATTGGTGAAGTACTCATGGCAGTGTCCAAAAAGAAGTAGAACTTAAAAGAAAATACTTTGGAAGGATAATAAAATGTCTCGAACTATAAAAAGCACACCACGAAATGATGGTTTTCGCATGCCGGGTGAATTTGAGCCTCATGCTGGTACGTGGATGCTTTGGCCAGAGCGCCCGGATAATTGGCGGCAGGGGGCAAAACCCGCACAGCGCGCATTTGTTGCCGTTGCATCTGCCATCAGTCAGTTTGAACCCGTTACTATGGGCGTTTCTCGTGCACAATTTCAGAACGCTCGAGCGATGCTGCCCGAAAACATCCGGGTAGTTGAAATGTCCAACAATGATTCATGGATGCGCGATTGTGGACCTACTTTTGTGGTGAATGGAAAGGAGTCACGCATTGTAGATTGGGATTTCAATGCCTGGGGTGGTCTCTTGGGAGGATTATATTTCCCATGGGATCAGGATGATCTGGTTGCCCGTAAAGTAGGTGAAATTGAAAGAGTAGACAGGTATAAGGCTCCGCTTGTTCTGGAAGGCGGCTCCATCCATGTGGATGGTGAGGGAACTCTGATGGTCACCCGAGAATGTCTCTTGAATGAGAACCGCAACCCGGATAAAACACAAGCTGAGATCGAAGAACTGTTATCGCAATATCTCAATGTAAATACATTCATCTGGTTGAATCGCGGTGTCTACAATGATGAAACCAATGGGCATGTGGATAATATTTGCTGTTTTATCCGTCCGGGAGTGGTGGCGTTGACCTGGACAGATGATAAATCCGATCCGCAATACGAAATTTCTCAAGAAAATTATGAGATCCTGCAGAGCGTAAAAGATGCAAAGGGTCGTAGCCTCGAAATCCATAAAATCCACCAGCCTGATCCAGTGTTAATCACAAAAGCAGAAAGCGAAGATGTGGATGCTATCGAGGGGACACTTCCACGCGAGGAAGGCGACCGCCTGGCTGCATCGTATATCAATTTCTATATGTGCAATGGCGGTGCAGTCGTTCCCGTTTTTGGCGATAAACACGACGCTATTGCTCTTGCGGAGTTGCAAAAACTGATGCCCGAGCGGAAGGTAGTCAGTGTTCTTGCTCGTGAAATCCTGTTGGGTGGTGGAAATATTCACTGCATCACACAGCAACAACCAAAACCGTAAGAATCATCATTACAACAAAAAAGCTCAGGCTTTAAAACCTGAGCTTTTGTTATTCTTGTGTTGTTCTTAAATTCTCTATAAACAGGTCTTATGCCCCATCATCAAAGAGGTGACGACAATTTCAGGATCAAGGGCATTAAATTGCTGTTTGACCAGTTGATAATGATCCTCCGTCCAGAAATCATCTGCTTTCCTGCCTGATTCTTCGAGATGGGTAACGATGATCCGGGTTGGTTGAAGTGTATAAAAGAAATTACAAAATGATTCTATTAGTGGAGGTGGATCATCCAATGCACACGCTTTTCCAAGCCACAGGTGGGCAAAAACTCCATCCAGTTTACCAACTGAAGGAAGGCGACCCGGATCGTAAACACGTGTATCGCCAGGAAAAAGCCAGCGCTTGCCGTTAAACTCAGCCAGATAGCCTAACTCGGGAACTCCATTATTTCCACGGATGTGTAGTGCTTCGAAGGGTGTAAGTGTGAGGTCCGAAAACGAAATAGGCATACCAGGCTGCGGGATGATGATATTTTCTTTTGGAAGGTGGGCAGTTTGTTGTACCCTTTCCAGCATGAAAGAAGGAATTACCCATTTGATAGGAAGGTCATGTAGTGCCGCGATTAAGTTCAGATCCAGGTGATCTGCATGGGCATGGGTAAGTACCACCAGTTGCAGATTTTGAAGATCATCGCGAAAATCAAGCTGGATGTCTAATTTTAAGCGGGTGTAAAGTGAATAAGGATCTATCGCCCAGTGAGTGTTACCAGTATGCAGCAGGTAATTGGCGGCATAAGTCAACCAGACGGTGTCGCCCTTTTCTGTTTGCCAGTCAGATATAACATTTCGCCAAAGAGAAGGATATGCAGCAACGGTGGCTAGAATTTTCTGCTCAATCTCAGCCTGCTTTTGAATATAAAGATCAGTTGGCATAATACCTGGCAATATAAGCTTCTACTTCTGGGATGGAATGTTTGAATACGCCGGGTTTTTCCACTTTCATGCTGGTAGCGGCAGCTGCCCATTTTCCGGCTTCACATGGAGGAAGGCTGAGCCGTTTGGCAACATATGAACCCAGGCAGGTATCTCCACGTCCACTGCGCCCATCCATGGACTTGGAATGAAATTTATAGTGGAAGTTCTTCCTATCGGCATAGATCAATACTCCTTCACTGTGAGTCAGGACGATTTCTTTTACGCCATAAGAAGCATAACGCTGAGCCGCTTTTTCAATATCATCTTCACCGGTTAAAAATTTCGCTTCTACCGCATCGGATTTTAATATATCTAAACAAGGCAGGATAATCTCCATATCATCCCAGACTTCATAAATGAGTGCTTCGCCATGTAATACACGCACAAATCCCTGTACGTCTGCTGCCAACAGTATTCCATTTCGCTTGCGCATTTTTTTAAAGAATTCTGGCTCAACCTCTCCACGAATGCTGGGGCTGACTGCGATAGCCTTTGCTGTAAGTCCATCCAGATGTTCGGGCTTAATGGTTTCAGCAATATTCTTTACATAAAGATTTCTATTGTCAACATCGTAGGTTTTGTATTCCAATGTCATCAAAGTTGAGTAAGGAGAATAAATCGGGTAACAGTCTATCCCATCCGCTTGAATGTTTTCGACCACATATGCATCCTCTTTTGCCAGTCGAGTGACCACCGCTGCTTTGATACCTAAGCGCATCCCTGCATGAGCAGCATAATTCATACCACCCCCATCAACATACCGCGTACCATCAGGTGTAATGATGGTGTCTTTCGTGTAGTTTCCTGTGTAAATTACATCATAGTGTTTTGTTGTGCTAATCATAATATTTCCTGATACGTAGAATAATTTCGGAACATCTGCTTGAATTTTCCAATAACTTTTTTCAGCAATGAAAGGGCAATTAATCCTTAATAGAATGAGTTTATTAGAAGAGACGAATAATGGCTGGAATTCCAGAATGGATCACCCAGTAAACCCCTGCTGCCAGCAAAGCTGTGAATGGGATGGTAAACAGCCAGGCAAAAACAATATCACCTGCCACACCCCAACGAACTTTACTCATTCTCTCTGATGCACCCACACCCATGATGGAGGTGCTGACAACCTGTGTTGCGCTGACTGGTCCACCCAGTAGCGAAGCAACCAATATCACAATAGCTGATGCTAATTGAGATGAGAATCCATGAATGGGACGAATTTTGTAGAACTTTGCTCCCAATGTGCGGATCAAGCGATATCCACTGAGAGCAACACCCAATGCGATAGCCAGGGCACATGAAAAGATAACCCAGAAAGGAACATTGAAACTTTTCTGCATCCCGGCTATAACCAACCCGAGAGTAATCACCCCCATAGTTTTTTGAGCATCATTTGCGCCGCTTCCCATTGCCAATCCCAGTGAGGTAATGATTTGTAGCTTTTTATATGCTCCATTGATCCTGGGTGAAGCTTTCCAGGAGAGCAGGTAAACAATATTAGCTACCAACATACCAACAACGAAACCAACCAGAGGTGAAACAAAAAGGAAGATCACAACCTTGATCACGCCTGCCATTTGAATTTCCTGAAATCCTGCTCCAATAGCAACCGCTCCGATCAAACCACCGATGAGAGCGTGTGATGAGCTGCTAGGTATACCTAACAACCAGGTGAGCAAATTCCAGATGATTGCACTCGAGAGAGCTGCAATAAGGATCATCATATTCAAGTGTTCAGAAGACACAATATCATGACCGATGGTATTGGCAACTGCTACGCCAAAAATGAACGGACCACTGAACTCGGCTAATGCTGCAATGATTAATGCTACCTGTGGCTGTATTGCCCTGGATGAGATCATCGTAGCGACAAGATTGGATGAATCATGAACGCCATTCAAGAATGCAAAACAAATCGCCAGGATTATCAATATGATCAATAGAGTTGGCATAAGGTTTACTCTAAGTGGTTTTTACAACAATATCAGCCAGCACATTGGCTGCTTCATCACCTCGATCAGCTGCATTGCTTAAGTGGCGATAGACTTCGCGCAGTTTCATTGCCCTGACAATGGTTTTAACATCATCTGTATCGTGGAACATTTCTGCCAATGCCTCTCGATACAGTTTCTCCACATTGTTTTCGATCTTTTTCGCACGATGCGCATGTTCTGCTGCTACACCTGGGTGCTCTTGAAGGCATTCGACTGCTTTGAGAATTTCGAAAGTTGCATCACGCAATAGCGTGCTGATCTTCACCATATATTCAGTGGGTTTCACTTTAAATATGACGATTTCAGTCATGGTGCTATAAGCGTAGTCCAACACATCATCGATAGCCCTTGAAAGCGAAAAAATATCTTCACGATCAAATGGGGTGATGAACGTTCGGTTTAATTCATCGATCAAAATGCGGCGGGCTTCATCTGCTTCTTTTTCCTTTGCAGTAAGCTGATCAGCAAGAGTCTGGTCAGGCTTGGAAAGATAGGCAATGAGAATGTCCATCCCTTCAAGCGTCAATGAAGCTTGCTCGTGTATTCTTGCGATAAATATATTGCGCCGTTTCTTAAAAAGTTTTAGCATCGTTTTCCATCCTCACACACAATCTTAAGGTAGGTGAAACCTAATATCCTTATAGTATAAGGGTTTGTTAAATTCTTTCAATACAACCACTTTCAGCCAGAACTTCCAATCCAGCTGCCAGTTCTTGTAGACTTGCCTGTGGGTTTACTTCGACTGTTCTCAAGGCTGTGCCAGGTATAAATGGAGCAATCTTTTTGAAATCAATTTCGCCCCGCCCAGGTACCTGATGATCTGTAGTTCCTATCACATCATGAAGATGTACTCCGATCATGCGGTTGGCAAAACGGGTCAACCATTCATTACTATCTACCAGACCCAGCACATCCAATGTTTGCGCATGCCCGGTATCATATTGGAAACCGAACCAATCCTCTTTGCAGAGATCTAATAATTGTTCCATTTCATCTGGAAGGGGAATATCGTAATAGCGATAACGGTTTTCCAGTGCCAGTGTAATGTGTGTATCTTTTGCGTATTCAATGATCTCTGCCAGGCTCTGCATTACTCTTTCCAGGTAAGGGGGAGCCATTTGCGCCCGATGGGCTATCATTTCAGTTTTTAGTGATTCATATGCTACTGAACCTTTTTGCCCATTCTTATATAACTGGCGCAATTGATAGTCGCGTGAATGATCACCAGCGATCGCGCCTGGGTGGATCACAACGCTTTTTGAACCCAGACTGCATGCCAAATCAATGGACCTTTTGATCATATCTATGGATTTCAATCGAAGGGATTCATCCGAGCTTGAAATTTCGAGATCTCTTGATTTTCTTTCGTCATATGTATATGAGGCGGGACAAGGTTCATGAACCGTTGAAATATAAAACTGGTTTGAATCAAATTGCTTGTATATCGATTTGGATACTTTATGATTCAACTCAAATCGGCAGAAGCCAATACTGCGCGCCTGTAAAAATGTTTCATTGAATGGAATAGGCTGATCAATTCCCCACATAGTAGAAAGGGCGGCATTATATAACACCTTCGGCTGCTTTAGAGGTTGCGTTGAGAGCACCTGATTAATAACCTGTGTCCGCTGGGGGTAAATATTTAACAATTCGCTTAATCTACCAATGCGGTGATCGGGTTGGATTTCGGTGATGGTCTCTTTATCTGTTTCGTCATCTGGATCATATTCATCTTGAAAATATCCATTCACATTAATGATTGATACAGATGCATAGCCTGCCTGCCGGGCACCGATTAGATCCCTTGCCAGGTTATCACCTACATAGGCACACCTTTCCGGGGGGATCCCCATAGCGCGGCTGGCTTCAAGGAATAGCGAAGGGTGGGGTTTGCGAAGCCCAAATAGTGTTGAAAGGATAACCACCTTGAAAAGGTCAGCTATCCCATTTTCTGCCAGTATTTGTGGCGTTTCAGTCGATGAAGTTGTGTTGCTGATAACTGCCAGGGTATATCCCCGGCTGACAAGCGTTCGTAAAGTCTCTACAGCATCTGGTAAAAGAGCTTTATTCCGTGTGCTCCTCCACATTTGATTAAGAGTGATAGCATGATTACGTACAAAATCGGCTGGAAGTTCGGGTAACATGTAGGTAGACCATAAATCCGCTTCACTCAATTCCACCAGGTTTCTTTTACACCAGTGCCGATATTTTTTCTCCCGACTTCGTAATGCTGCCAAAAAATCCTGCGGATTGCCATCTATGCCAACCAAAGACTGTATCTTCTGAATATGGTTCAGAGAGGTGTCATCAATTATCTTGGTCATCCTTAATGTTCCACCAACGTCAAAACAAATAGCTTCAATATTACTTAGCATGAGAGTCTGAATCCTGTTCTCTTTATTTTTCTAGGACTGGTACCTTTAAAAGGTCGCGAAAATCCTGAATATAAACATCTGCATGTGCATCTATTTCGTAATTAAAGGCAACTGTGTACATTCCTATTGCTTTTGCGCCATCCAATTCAGTCTTTTTGTGCCCTACAAATATGGCTTCGCTGGCTTGAATACCGGTTTGGGAGATAGCCTTTTCATACATAATGGGTGAAGGCTTTCGAATACCCATCTCTCTGGAACTGATCATGACATCCCATACGTGCCCAAAACCATACTTTTCGAACCATTTGAGTTTTTGTGATATTGAAAGGGCAGTGTCTGTGATGATGCCAAGGAAATACCCTTCTTTTTTTAATTTCAGGATCGTCTCTGGTACACCATCCATGATTTCCACCGTGTTGTCATCCTCGCTCATGGCAAAAATCCCTTCCGCAAGTTCTTTCGAAGAAGTGATCCCACATAGCAGCAGGATTTTCTTGTAGTAATCATATCGTTTGATTTGACCTGAATATGCCAAATCTCGTATCTTTTTGCTTTCTGCTTCAAAATCAGGCGGGGGAGTGATGTTGTGAATATTCAAGAAATGTTCAAAATTTTGATTCTTTTGGGGGCGAATATAAAGGATATCACCCGCATCGAAGAATAAAGCTTTTATTCTTCGTTTCTCTGAAAATACTCGATGTTTGCTATCATTTTTTATCTCTTGTTCCAGAATCGGAATAAGCTCTTCCATGTTATGGATCAGATGATCTGGTTCTGTACCATTATCCGATTCATCGTTACTGAAATTATGCAATATCCGAATTGCCAGACGAAAACCTGCCCTGCGTGCCCCAAGGATATCCCTATTAATCGTATCACCAATATAGGCACAAGAACTCGTAGGAGCGTTAGCCAGACGGGTTGCATAATAGAAAATGGATGGATCAGGTTTCCGCCGGCCATAAACGGAAGAGAGAACAATGGGATTAAAATAATCAAGAATTCCATATGCTTGCAAATTATGAGGTACCTGATCATGGCTTTGTGTGTTGCTGATGCATCCAATTGTCAAACCCATTCTTTTAATCTCTTCCAAAACTCGAGGCACCTCAGGACGGAATTCTCGTGCGAATAACTGTGTTTCGTAAATAAAGGCAAGCTCTTCTGCAATAGGAGCAAGAGCCTTGGAAGAAACGGAAAGATCGGTTAAGAAATATTTTGACCAGATTTCTGAAGGTTTCAGTTCGATATTGGATTCAAGATTCCAGCGGAGGTAGGTTATAGCTCCTTCGGTGATCATATCTACCAGTTGTGCATCAGAGGCACAGGGCTGTATACCTGCTTTCTCGAGGCATTGTCGTATCAGGTGGATCTTTGCAATGCGGTATTCCCGGGTGAATTGAAAGGTTTCAATGGTGCCACCCATATCAAAGAAAATGGCTTTAAACGTCATGCTGTTTCCTCGAATCTATTTCTGTTTTGTGGAAGATCAGAAAAGGGTTCAAAAAGTAAATGATTTCATGCTTTATTTTCAGGCACGGAACATATTCTGATCCGTGCCTGAATGAACGGAAATGATTGAAAATGGTTACTTTCCCAGGTTGAGCAGGTAGAAGTCTCGTGCCTCAACCATGTGATCGTAAGCGTATTGCTCTGCAATGAACCAGGTCATGGAGAAAATCTCTTCCAGGGTTTTCTGACCTTCAGGTACTACATACGTTGAATCTGGGAAGAAGGTACCAAACTTTGCCCAGGGTTCACGCCCTTCAGGGCTGGTTACGTACTTGATCCACAGTTTTGCAGCATTGGGATGGGGTGCCTGGTTAATGATACCAGTATAGCTTTGGCTTTGAATACCAACGGTTGGAGTGAGACCCCAGCATGGTTCAAATGCCAGATTGCCTTCTATTACATCAGCCATATTAGAATATGAGGTCAATGCCATGTAGCTTTCAGTCATACCAGGGGTGGCAAAAGCGGAATCAACTTCATCGCCACCTGGTTCGGGAATAGGGCCATTCTGGGCAAATCTCTTCAACCACAGCCAGCCAGCATCGGGGGTGTCTTCATCAAGAACAGGTTCAGAGCCATAGAGTGCAATATAGGCCTCTTTCATTTCGTCAGCATGGTATGCCAGTGTAATCAGTTTACTCAAGGTTGAGGCGTCATTCAATGGGTCTTCGATGAAGAATTTACCTTTCCATTCTGGATTGGTCAATTCCCAAATATTGGTGATTGGGCAAGTATCATTCAATTCTGAGTTATAGGCAAAGACGCTTGTTCCGAAACGGGTCATCAACAATGGCTGGGTATATTCTTCGGGTGTATATGCTGCGGTACTGTCGGGAACAAACCGCCAGACATAATTATTAGGAAGAACATTGCCAACAAGCTCTGCCCCACCGCTGCTAAACCAGACATCACCGGTGAATGCGCCGGCTTTTTGTTCTTCTACGGTTTTCAGGAGAACATCATCGCCACCGAGGTCAAATGCTTCAACCTTGATCTCTGGATACAGTTCCATGAAACCTTCGGCTGCTTTCTCGATTTTTGATGTATTGGCATATACCAGGACGGTTCCTTCTTCTTTTGCGGCTGCTTCAATTGCTGCCCAGTCTTGCACGCCGGTATCGTAAGCGCCAAGTTGATTGGCTTTTAACCATTCTTCCTGTGCGGTCAGAGGCGCATCAGTTGCCGCAGCGGGTGCTTCAGTCGCTTTCGTCCCACAGGCAGACAATGCCAGGGTTAGCAAAATTACCAATGCTGCAATCCTATATAACCTTTTCATTTACTTCCTCCTTTATATTATTTGAACGATCAAATGTAGATCTAAACCGTTTGAATTATCAGGGTATACTTACCTCCTTCGCTTGAGAAATTACGATAGAAACCCCTGTTGCGATCATCCAGTGATTAAATTTCCAGTTTCTTTGTCATACAGATTGATGGTTTCTTCTTTGAAAGATAACCAGATTTTTTGATCCATCTGGATATGACTGACGCCCATTTCCTTGACGGTTAATTCTGTGTCACCCCTTTGAGCAACAATCGTGGTATCTGCACCGGCAGGCAAAACTGAATACGCAATAAATTCAGCTGCATGATCCGTTGGAGCAGTATTGACGATGATATCCTCGGGACGCAATCCTACAACAACATCCCCAGTTTTATCATAGGTTCTTACTGGAACAGTAAACTTTCCCAGATCGACTTTGTTTTTTTCTATTACACGACCAGGCAGAAGGTTAACCTTTGGATTACCAATAAAATCTGCAACAAATAAATTTGCTGGGTAGTGATAGATCTTATCAGGAGTATCCATCTGTTGAATCACGCCTTCTTTCATAACAGCGATATTGCTTGACATGGTCATGGCTTCGATTTGATCATGTGTTACATAGACTGTGGTTGCATTGGAAATGTGATGCAGGCGTTTGATCTCAGTACGCATATCCATTCTTAATCGGGCGTCAAGGTTAGACAATGGTTCATCCATCAGGAATACTCTTGGTCGATAAGCCAGCATGCGTGCCAGCGCAATACGCTGTTGCTGTCCACCGCTCATTTCACGAGGATAGCGGTCTTCATAACCGCTCATTTTTACTTCTGCCAGTACTTCTTTGACACGTTGAGTCATTTCCTCTTTAGTCATTTTTTGAATTTCAAGAGCAAAAGTAATATTCTTGTAGACCGTCATGTGCGGCCAAAGAGCATAATTTTGAAATACAAGACCAAGATCTCGTTGACCAGGAGCCAAAGAAATACCTTTGGCACGCGAGAAGATCAGCTTATCTCCGATAAATATTTCACCATCATCGGGATCTTCCAGACCAGAAATGCACCGCAAGAGGGTGGTCTTGCCACAACCTGAAGGACCAAGCAATGTGAGAAAAGTACCTGGTTCGATGGTCAAGCTTACGTTATTTACAGCCACTACATCGCCAAATTTTTTAGTGAGATTTCGAATGATAATCGGTGTTTCCATAGTAAACCTTTCCTAAACTCCCAAGCCTTTTTTCAAACTACCACCACGGAAGCGGCTGATGATAAAGTTTCCAATCAGAACAAGAACGATAAGGATGATGATGACAGCATTGGCTTGCTGTTCATTTCCGTTTTCAATATATCGCATGGTCATGCTTGCTAATACTGCAGTGGAAGGTGTGACCAATACAATGATGAGAGATAGCTCTCGCATAGTCGTGATGAATGTCAGTAGAAATCCCGATACGAAACCAGTGCTGGTTAGAGGGAAAATGATGCGCTTGAACCGATGCCAGGGCGAAGCTCCTGCAATTGCTGCCGCTTCCTCCAGCTCTTTCCCAACCTGTAACATTGCAGAAACTCCAGTACGCGCCGAATAGGGTATATGTTTAGCGACTGATACCACCACCAGAAGAGCAAAGGTACCATACAGAGCAGGAATTGGGCCTACTGGTTTGGTAAACATCGAAATGTACACTGCACCAAATGCAATACCTGGAATGACATAAGGGATGAACGAAATTTGCTCAACCAGCTTCGAAAGTCTGGTTCCTCTGCCTTTAACGATGGCATATCCGAGGATCACACCAAACAGTGCAGTGAAAAATGCGGTTAATATAGATAGCCTGATGGAATTCCAGGCTCCCATCCAGATTTTATGATTCAGCAGTACTCCTGGTTCGCCGCTATTGATCTTGATATCCCCTTTTCCAATCCAATGAGCCAACGTGAAATTGCTTAGACTGTAATCTCCCGTACGTAACATCAGGGTGCTGTAAATTAGGAGGGCAAGGGGCAAGATCGCAATAATAAATTCGAAGATCACAACAATAGAGGTGAAGAAAAATTTCCAATTGCGCAATTTCATTTTTTGAGCCATGAAACCTCGCCCGCCTATCGTTTCATAGCTTTTCCGGGTACCCACGAGCTTCTGGTTTAGCATAACCGTGACCATCGCAAACAGGATCAGAACGATTGCCAGAACGAAACCATCACCATAGTTTCCGATGCCAGTATTAGAACGGAGCATAGTAGAGAGTGTGTAGTATTGCACAGGAACTCCCAGCACATTTGGCCCCCCAAATGTGCCCATTGTCTTGGAAAAGGTCATGATGAAACCTGAAGCAATTGCAGGTGCAACCAGTGGGAAAGTAATTTTGCGGACAATGTGCCATCGCCCAGCACCTGCCAGTTCTCCAGCTTCTTCTAAAGAGGAGTCAATGGAGAGCAGTGCGGCTGAGACGAACAGGAAGAAGAAAGTATAGTAATGCAGCGCGCTACTCATGATGATTGGGAAAGGCCCATAAGCCAGCCAGTCTGGAGTAGCAGCGCCAGTAATATATTCCAGGAAACCTGGTGTCCCTCCTGATTTTTGGTTTTTAAACAATACCGTCCATGCCATTGCAATTGTCCATGAGGGCATAATGTACGGGATGGTAGCCAAAAAATTGATGATCCCTTTTCCCGGCACATCGGTCCTTACCACCATCCATGCCATAAATCCACCGATGATCAGTGCGACAAGAGTTGCACCCAACGAAATGGTCAGCGAATGGATCAATGGCTCATATGTCATGACCTTGGCGATTTTGCTCGTCAACATTCTTAACCAGTGATAAGAAGTAAAATCGCCTATCTGTGCATCTTTAAGGACTCGCAGGTCACTTTCTTGAACAGTTACGGTAGTCATGAGCATTCGGTATAGAGGGATAATCACCATGTAGACCATGACTAGTAGCATAATAATAGAAAGAACCACATGAGGGCTGGATACCCATCGTGCAAATCTACGTAGAAGAGCGATCCATTTTTGGGATCTTTGCTGCGACGTGTCTGAAATTACTGCCATTCGTTTTCTCCTCTTCAAAACTATTCAAAATATTCTCAGATTTGATTGTAAGAAAAAGGTCACGTGAATTTAAAAGTACAGCAATAAGGTTTGGCAAATCGCAATCCAGTAACTAATCACCATCGGTGTTAAAAGCATTTAATTGATCACGGAGCAGGTCCAATCTATCCAAGATAGGCATAATCTTTTCCTGATCCTCACCGGCGACTGATAAAAGGAGAGCGTTGATTACCGTCATGGGTACAACAAGAGAATGAAATTCGCCAATTGGTCCTCTTCGGGCAGATAATACGACATCAACTTTATCTCCCAGTATGGAATCCAATGTATCGGTTAACATGATCGTACTGCATCCGACTCGATTACAATAATCCAGGAGAAGTTTCAGGGCGGGATTCTGATCGAAGAAGCAGATGATGAAAACCAGGTCAGATGAATCTAAAAGCAAGAGAGATTCGAGCAGTTCACGTCCAGAATTAATTAGGGGAATAATATTCTTTCCAAACCTGCGTAAACGAATTTCCATCAAATCAACCAGCGAAATAGAAGGTCCTAACCCAAAAACGAAAATCCGTTTATGTTCACGCATCAAATTGACCGCACGTTTGATTGCATTACGATCGATTGATTCCATCGCCTGGGTCAGGTAATCAATCTCGGTCACAGTCAGGCGTTCGAACATGTCACCGCCCTCTCGCAGGTCATCCAACCTTCCCCGCAGCCTTGCAGAGTGGCTTACCCGTTGGCGAAAATTCTCCTGTAATACTGTTCGCATAGCTGGATAACTGTTAAAACCAAGAGTACGGGCAAAACGAACTAATGTTGCTTCACTAAGATTTAGCCTCTTGGCAATCTCTCCCGCTGGAAGAAAAGCGGATTCTTCTTGATTCTTCCGTAAAAAATTTGCAATCCGTTTTTCACTCTTTGTTAGAGAGTTATAATTTTCGCTGATCAATTGGCTAAAGTCATGGCTTTTTAACGGTGAGTTATCATTCATTTTTGACCCGGCCTTTCCCACTTTATTAACTAACAATATTGCGAAAAATGAACATTAACTTTCATTTGAAAAAGTATACAGCAAAAGAAAAACTAATGCAAGAATAGTTACATTTACTGTCATGACAATTCTTATGTTTATTTTCCTTCTGATCTACTTTTCTAAAACGTGAGCAATTTCAGGAGTTACCCAAAGAGCAGCATGTGTTGTATCTACCAGTACATCACAGATTTCCATTTGGGGAATATAAGCCTGTTCAGCCATCAGGTACTGTTCACGGAAATATCGATTCAGGAAATACATCAGGTCATATTTTTTTCTATAATCCATATCACGCTTCCATTTACGTTTTAACCGAATGTCATCCGCTGTTAAATAGAGCACTTTTATACTGATCAATGGAGCTATTTCAGGCAGCAAGAAGGGGAAATTGCCTTCCATGAAGATAATATCCGCAGGTTCAATTTCCACCGGAGAACAGCCTTCTCTTAATCTCCCATCCAGGGTATGGCTTGAAGTAGCCTGGATGAAGTCATAGCGTGGTGTGATGATCTTCTTCCCTTTGCATATATCCTTCAGGCATTGTTGAAGGAGTTCGTAATGAAGCGCTTCTTTTCCCAAGGAGTCGATGCCACGAGCTTCCCGATAATCACGATCTGTAAAGAAATTATCCATCTCTATCGAGGTGATCTTTTTCCCTGTCTGGGTGAAAGCTTCACACAACCTTGCAGTTATTTCTGTTTTTCCGGCAGCAGTTTGCCCAGCAATTGCGATTACACAAGGGCTGCCTTTGAGGCAGGTCAATTTCTTTATAATTTCTAAGAAACAATCATCTACTTCTGCATTGGCTTCTTTAAACACCTTATAGCTGATACCCATTTGGGTTTCGAGAGCTTTTTGTTTTTCTTCAAACTTGCGAAAAGGTTTGCCACCCAGATGATCCCGACTTTTATCTGTAAAGTACTCTGTACGATGGATAAAGTAGAATCCACGGATATCAAAAGAAAAATGCTGGTTTACCCATTCCGGTAAATAGTCTCCCGTTACCAACCCAACAAACAGCATTCGCAGCAACCTGATGATCTTTTCATCCATCACCATACGGTTACCCTGGTAAGGTCTTAAATGGATGGATGAATAATAATTGACATCATTGACCATCCTTTCAACATCTCTTTCAGGTTCGATGGTGATAGTTTGCCAACCTTCTTTTGGAGTTACATTGTCCAGACAGTATTGAAATTCATACCATTCCAGATTAGCAATACCAGGTTGGATCTGTTTCATTTTTTCATATAAAGCTACTGAAAATGCTTGTGGGTTTGTAAGAAGGGGATTCGTCATGGTTTTCCTGATCTAATTTTTTATCATGCACCGTATTTGGCGACTCTACCGGCATTAGCCAGTGCAAGTGGCATGACATATTTTGCCGGTATGACTCCCAGACTACCCTGGGAGCAGGCTTGTTCTCCAAATTGGGCAAGTCCATTCGAGCGAGTGTATTTTGAATACAACAGTATAGGTACTGGATGCCAGCTATGAGAGTGTAATATAGCCGGTGATGAATGGTCTCCTCCGATGACGACAACATCAGGCTGCAGTTGCATGAGACGAGGAATTAGCGCATCGAATTCCTCGATCGCCTTTACTTTTCCAGCAAAATCACCGCTCTCACCGTAGGTATCGGTTTTCTTAAAGTGAATATAAAAGAAATCATACTTTTCCCAGTATTTTTCAAGAGTAGTAAATTCATCAGCCAGAGTAGCACCATCCACTGGGAGGATATCCATGCCCACAAGCCTGGCAACACCCCTATACATACCATTGACAGCTATCGCTGCAGGATGCAACTTGAATATTTCGGAGTAAGTAGGTACTTTTGGGAATCTGGCAAAGCCGCGCAGCATGATCATATTGGCAGGGTGTTGACCTTTCAGTAATATTCGAGCTTTTTCAATGAATTCATTGGTGATCAGGGCTGCTTTTTGTGCTTCGGGAGTTAAGGCTTTAACGGGCATGGTTGCCACTCCTGTTTTCAATGGGTCAGATTCTGATAGATCTTCTGCCAAACCAGGAGTGCGCATGATGAAAGCAAAGCGATGCTCCTTCACTGGTTCGACAAAAATTTCAACACCATCGATTTTGATCGTCCGTAATTGTTCGACCAGCTTCTTACTTTCTTCAGTGGACAATCTTCCGGCACGACGATCGGTCAAAATACCATTTTCATCTATGGTGCAGAAATTCCCTCTTGCTGCTACATCATCTGCTCCCATTTCAAAATCAATACCCAGAGCCTCTAATGCTCCACGACCAATTTCATACTGCAATGGATCATAGCCAAAAATTGCCAGGTGTCCTGGACCGCTCCCGGAAGTAATGCCAGGACCAACTGGCATTGTTAAGCCGAGCTCTGAACGGGCTGCCAGCGCATCCATATTGGGAGTAAAGGCAGTTTCAAGTTCGGTTTTACCACCAGGCTCTGCTGGTAATCCACCTAATCCATCCATAATAAGCATGGCGATCTTTGTTTCTGCAGGAATGGTAGATTTATGAAAAAAGGTATCAAACATAGTTGACCTTCGTGGAATTCACTGTTGGAAGAGCACTTATTCAGTATATTTCAAGGCAGATGCCATTTCGGGCGTCAACCAAAGCGATGCAGCAGTAGTATCCACTACCATGTCACAGATTTCCATCATTGGCAGGTACACTTCATGCGCACGCAGGAATTGTGTACGGAAATACCGGTTGCACAGGTATACCGGGTCGTATTTTCTGCGGTAATCAATATCGCGTCTCCATTTTCGTTTCAACCTGATGGGATCGTCGGTAAGATAAACGATCTTCACTCCGATCAGGGGGGCGATTTCAGGGATGTGGAAAGGGAAATTCCCTTCCAATAAAATGATATCTGCCGGCTCCACTTGAAGCGGCGTCTGCCCGGGACGTAAATTGCTATTCAAATCATGAGTGGAGATTGAAAGAGCGGAATAGTATTTAGGCATTAAGGCGGTTTTTCCTTCAAGCAATGTTTTCATGCATTGCTGGAAAAGGTCAAAATGGATAACTTCTTTATCCATGGGTTTCCCATCGCGAAAGTCACGATCTTTAAAGAAATTATCCATCTCGATCGAGGTAATGCTTTTACCCTCGTGGGTCAGTTCTTTTGAGAGCCTTGAGACGATCTCTGTTTTTCCTGCTGCTGAAGGACCAACCAGTGTCAGCAACAAGGGAGTACCTTTGGTAGCAATGATTCTTTTCAACGCATCCATGAATGCCCGATCGATCACCCGATTGGCTTCTTTGTATTCCTTGTAACCAATATCCTGGTATTTTTCCAGGGCTTTTTGTCCGGGGGTAAATTGAACAAAGGGATGCCCTTCAAAATGCTCAAGGATAGCTTCTGTGTAGTATTTTGTTCGAACAAGAAAAATGAAACCCCTGATATCAAAATAGAAGTACTTCTTCACCCATTGAGGTGAATATTTTTCTACCACCAATCCAATAAAAAGCATTTGGGTGAGCCAGGCGACTTTTTCGTCCAGAACGATCCGGTTATTCTTCATCGGTTTGATCTGTACGTTCTCAAAAAATTCTGGTTGTTGGATAAGAGATTCTACAGTCCCGGTTTCTGTCAACGAGATGGTGTTCCATCCATTTTCTGGTGTAATGAGATCCAATGCATAACGAAATTCGTATAGTTCAAGTTCTGAAATTCCCGGTTCGATTAAGGTCATCTTTTGATACAGGGTTTCTGAAAAGCGGGCTCTATCATTAAGTAATAATGGATCTGTCATGAATATCTCCTACCTTTTCCCATTACAAGTGCTTCATAAGCACGCTGGATTTTTTCATAATTCCCATCCCGGTCTAAAGCAATTCCCCTACCCATGCCGGTTGCGATTACGCCTGCGCCGATTTCTGTCAGTTGATCGTCCAATTTATTCAGCAACGCAGGGGCGCTACCTGGTTCTGTGCTGCGACCATCAAAAATGAGGTGCAAATAGGTATCCTGTACACCCATATCCCTGGCAATTTTTAATACTGCAAGAGGATAATCAATGGAACCATGAGAACTATTTTCTGTCAATAATCCTATCAAGTGCAGGTGCGAATGCCGATCCCTGACCTCCTGAATAGCCCGGAGAAAAATTGCATTGGTGGAAAATGTGCCGTCTTTGATTGCCTGGTCAAGACGTACATCATCTTGAAGTACTACCCTGCCAGCACCGATGTTCATGTGTCCTGCTTCTGAATTGCCCGCTTTTCCTTCCTGCAGACCGACAGCACTTCCGGACGCATGCAGAAGAGAAGGAGGGTATTTCATTACCATCTCATCCCAAACTGGTGTCTTGGCAAGGTGTATAGGATTTGTATGGTTTTCTTTTCCTTTTCCCCAGCCATCCAAAATGATGAGCAGCACATGTCGCCTGGTTCCCCAATCGTGATGATTAGATAAATCATTTCCTGTCATTTCTTCTGGCTGCATGATTCCCAATATATGTAAAATTGTGGGGGCAATATCCTGCAGGCTGCCATCATTCAGACTTAGAGGTGTATTCAATTTAGGATCTATGAGAATGAATGGGACCGGATTCGTGGTATGTGCAACATGGGGTGTTCCCTCTTCTGTCAACATCAACTCCAGGTTGCCATGGTCAGCAGTGATCGCGATCACATAGTCATTAAGTATGGCTTGCTGAACCACTCTGCCAAGATGTTTATCTACATGTTGCGCACATTGAATCTTAGCCTGGCTGCTGGCGGTATGACCGATCACATCACCATTGGCGAAATTAGTGATGATCAGGTCGTATCCAGAATGGATACCTTTGATCACTTCCTCAACTACTTTGGGCAGGCTTAACTCTGGCACCTGGTCGAAGGGAATGCCTTTAGGGGAGGGGATGCGGATATGATCCTCACCAGGAAAAGTTTTATTATTTCCGCCATTTAAAAAGAAAGTGATATGGGCAAATTTTTCTGTTTCAGAGCAACGTAGCTGATGTAATCCGGCTCTACTTACGATCTCTCCCAGGGTATTGCTCACATTGGTAGGCGCAAACGCGACCGGCAAATCTTTAAATTTCTCATGGTAAAGGGTCAGAATTATGAAATTCAAGTCTTTGATGTGTTGCCGATCAAAATGAGGAAAATCTTGTTCGGTGAATGCTTCGGTTAATTCTATTTCGCGCTCACCCCTCCGGCAGCAAAAAATGACAGTATCGCCTTCCTGGATGGAACCAACAGGAGTGCCGCTTTCATTCATACGAACAAGTGGTTCAATGGAATAATCCGTTTGACCTTCGGCATAAACTTTTTCGACTGCTTTAGCGAGTAACTGCCCGCCATGAATGAGCAAATTGCTACCCATTTCCTTCCCTCTCAATTCCAAGAGTCTAGAATTATCCTGGGATCAGAACAGATATTTCAGAGACCAGTGGTTTATAGTCGTGGTGGGAAGATATCCAATAACTGGCTGGTTTCTTTGATGGTGTAATCTGGCTTGAAATTGCTGCTTTGAGGTTCTTTTGCAAGAGTGGCTGGTTCTTCAAACAGGATCATCATTCCAAACCCGGCTGCATGAGTACCTTCTACATCACGAATGGGGTTATCTCCCAGGTATGCACACCGAGCAGGTTCGACGCCCATAACACGAGCAGCTAGCCAATAGATCTGTGGATCGGGTTTGCGTACTCTCACTTTTGACGAGAGGATCATGGTTTTAAAGTATCGCAAAACATCATCTGCAAGCATCCAGTCGGGTATCTCTGTTTCGGTAATCGTGTTGGCAATGATCCCTAACAGGTATCCACGTCGGTCGAGTTCGATGATGGTGTCTTTGGCGTCATGTCGGGCTACCCGCCTGCCATCCCGATCACGCCATAAACGGGTTAATTTGCTGGTATGAGGCGCTACGAGCTCGATTGGGTAATCAGGAAGCAGCCACTGTGTCCACAACTCCAATTCCGATGCTTCCAAGAGTGAGGACTTGGAATGGTGCCGGTATTCTTTCCAGCGGGATTCTACTTTTTCGAAAAATGCTTCGGGGGATTCTTTGGATTGGACAAGCTGCATCAATTGATGCCTTGCTTGCGCTTGAAATTCAGGATCTTCGACGACAATTCGCAGAGTATTACCGACATCGAGAAAAATGACATCGATTTCAGGTTTCATGAGATCTCCCGTTGATAGTAAAGGATACTTGCAAAAACAAGGAATATGAAACTAATCTTGCAATTGCTGATATAATACGACAAAACTAAAATATATGCAAGTATTCTTGCGAAAAAGTATTGACTTTCTGTCACACAGAATGTAAACTAATAATAATTGCACACGTGTGCAGATTTCCTCTTATGGCTACTACGATCAAGGATATTGCCAGAAAATTAGGAGTATCGCATTCTACCGTCTCACGGGCTATGCATGGAAGCACGTTGATTTCTCCCGAAACTGTAGCGCGCATCCGGCAAGCAGCACAGGAAATGGGATACCAGCCTAGTGCGGCTGCCCGTAGCCTGAAAACCAACCGCACGCAGGTGCTGGGAGTAATCGTCAGCAGTATTGACGATCCCTTTTTTAGTGAGATTCTTTCTGGCATCGAAGAATGTGCCCAGGAAGAGGGATATAGCCTTTTCATAGCCTCTTCGCAACATGATCCCATGCGTGAACGAAAGATCGTTCAGACTATGATGGAACAACGTACTGATGGTGTCATCATTTGCTCATCATCGTTCAGTGCCGAGCAAGGACATCAACTGATGGCATATGGATTTCCTGTTGTAGTGCTCAATAACCAGACTGCGGACGATAGCTTCCATTTTTCGATTTATCATGATGATATCGATGGAAGTCAACAAATCGCAAAACATCTGATCCATTTAGGGCATCGCAAGATCGCCTACCTGGGCAATTCACGATCAGGCAGAACTACGCAGGATCGCCTGACAGGATTTCGAGATGCCATGCATGAAGCCGGAATTACAATTCCTGATGCATATATATACGAAGTCGCTGGCGGAGAAGCTCAATTAGGATATGAAGCTATGGGATACTTCCAAAGCCTGGATGAAATGCCAACAGCAATTTTCTGTTTCAATGATGTCCTGGCAATGGGCGTTTTACGAGCATGTTCTCAGGCAGGTATACGGGTGCCAGAACAAATTTCTGTAGCAGGCTTTGATAACATCACATATTCTGCATTTACCAACCCTACTTTAACTACTTTCGATCAACCGAAATATTTTCTTGGGATGGAAGCTGCCAAACTGTTATTAGATCTTCTGCATTATGAAGTTGGAAAATTTCCTCTAACTCAAACAATTAAAGTTTTGAAAGGCAGCCTATTGGTAAGAAACTCAACTGCTGCACCTGCAGCATGATTATTGGGAAAATATATGATACCTGAAACCCCTCAACTACTGACTACAAGCCTGCCATTAATACCACAATCAGTATTTCTGTTTGCTGGTATTGAATATGCTGCTTTAAAAGAAAATTCCGATTTTTACCTGGCTGTACTGGCTGATGAGAATGATGATCGCCTGACCCCGTTTGAAGGTGAACGCACCTCTATAGGAAAGAAGAAACTGGTTTATGGTCACCGGAGTGCTCACAATATTGCCATTCTACGCGCACAGCTTCCCTGGCTGCAGCCCAGACTTATAGGGTCGCATACTTCTGCAGGGATGGGCGATAGGCTGGGATTGGCAACACCCGGACATGTAAGGGCAATTCGCAAAGTAGATAATGCTCTTGATCCAATTTTTGCTCAACAATCCATTCGTGAAATGGTGCGTAGTGGTCGCAGCCCTCAACAGGTAATGGATGATGCCACCTGGGGTGTTTTCCAGGAGAACTGGCAGGGAGGTTTTGGTGCAGATGCTGACCACTTGAAAACCACCGAAGATATCGATGTATGCCTGGAAGCCGGGTACACCTTTTTCACCATTGACCCTGGAGACTATGTTGATAATCGGGCTGAGACTGCCAGTTTGAGCGAGTTACGCGAGATGGTAAACATGTTACCCGTTGAAATGCAACTAAAAGCCAATGGATTATTGAAGAAAGCCTTCCAATTGGAACATGTAAAAGTGACCTTTGAAGAAAGGATCCTATTAAAGGCTATGGCCAAATATGGTCGGGCGGTATGGCATGTGGCAGCCATGTATCGCCACCTGGTAGATAAAGCAGGAGAAAAACCCTTTGAATTGGAAGTATCAGTGGATGAGACCGCACAACCTACCAGTCACGCTGAACATGTGTATATTGCAAGCGAATTGAAACGTCTGGGAGTACGTTGGGTGAGCCTGGCACCACGATATGTTGGCACTTTTGAAAAGGGTGTGGATTATATTGGCGATATTGCAACCTTTGAGGAGGATATTGCGGGTCATGCAGCCATTGCACGCTGCTTTGGTCAGTATAAATTGAGTCTGCATTCTGGATCAGATAAATTCAGCATCTATCCTGCTGCCATACGCCAGACGCATGGACTTGTGCACTTGAAAACTGCGGGTACCAGCTATTTGGAAGCTCTACGAACTATTGCGGATATCGATGCGAATCTTTTCCGTGAAATTTATTCATTTGCCCGTGAGCACTACGAAGCAGACAAAATCAGTTATCATGTGTCTGCCCAATTGATGCGTGCTCCATTGCCTGAAGAGGTTAAAGGTGGGAAAGCATTATTGGATCAATTTGATGCGCGTGAAATTATGCATGTCACCTTTGGTTCAGTTCTAAAAGCGATCAAGCCAGATGGAGGAATGCTTTTCCGTGACAGGTTACTGAAACTTCTGTACATAAATCAAGATAAGTATGCTGAGAATTTGGAAAAGCATTTTGTTCACCACCTTTCGCTATTAACGCAGGAATAATTCTTTGCATTGAGGGTTCAGAAATGAACGAAAATAAACAAGCAGCATCTGATTTCACTGGAATGTCCGTTGTCGTTACGGGTGGTGCAGGAATTCTTTGCGCTGGGATGTGTAGAGCTCTGGCTTCTGCTGGCGCATCAGTGGCAGTATTGGATCTTAATTTGGAGGCAGCAGAAAAACTAGCTTCCGAAATTAATGTCCAAGGAGGAAAAGCGATAGGGGTAAGTTGCAACGTTCTGGATAAAACCAGTATCGAGACTGCTGCGAGTGCGATTCTTGCTCAATTTAATAAAGTCGATATCCTCATCAATGGTGCAGGGGGGAATAAACCCCAGGCAACCACGAATGCAGAGACATCATTCTTTGACCTGCCTGCAGATGCCCTTCGTTGGGTATTTGATCTAAATTTACTGGGCACAATATTGCCAAGTCAGGTTTTTGGCCGGTTAATGGCCGAGCAAAAGCATGGTGTTATCCTGAACATTTCTTCGATGAATGCTTTTCGACCACTTACCCGAATCCCAGCGTACTCTGCAGCCAAAGCGGGAGTAAGCAATTTTACCCAATGGTTGGCAGTGCACATGGCTCAAGAATACTCACCAAAAATCCGCGTAAATGCAATTGCTCCTGGTTTCTTCCTGACTGATCAAAATCGTTTTCTATTGACTGAACCGCAGACTGGCGTACTAACCCAGCGCGGAAAAACCATTATCGAGCATACTCCCATGGGACGGTTTGGAACCCCAGATGATTTACTTGGGGCAGTACTCTGGTTGGTTTCTCCAGCAGCAGATTTTGTGACAGGAATTGTTGTTCCGATCGATGGCGGTTTTTCAGCCTTCAGTGGAGTGTAAAAAATATGGTATTAGGTGCTGGCTACTCTAACCGGTATTTGACCGATGAAGAAACCTGTGAGCTGGTGAAACAGGCTCTGGATACACTTGCTGTGGACGGTTTGCGCGTATTGATCCTGATCCCAGATGGCACACGAACCATGCCGATGCCTTTGATGGCTGCTTTATTCGAAAAATATCTGGCGCCTCGCGTGAAGAAGATGGATTACCTGGTGGCGTTAGGAACACACCAACCGATGACAGACGTTCAATTGAGTAAACTGATAGGTAGAGAAGTTTTAGATGGGCAGGCTGGTTCCAGCCATATCTACAACCATTTATGGAATGAACCATCCACTTTTACTCAAATAGGAACGATCCATGCTGGTGAAATCCATTTGCTTACCAATGGTATGCTTTCTGAAGAAGTACCGGTGAGATTGAACAAACTGATCAATAATTACGATCAGATCATCATCTGTGGGCCAGTATTTCCCCATGAAGTAGTTGGATTCTCTGGTGGAAATAAGTATTTCTTCCCGGGAATCGCAGGAGCAGAAATCATTAATTTTACCCACTGGTTGGGAGCTTTAATTACCAGTTACCAGATTATTGGGTCTGAGTACACCCCGGTACGGGCTGTTATTGACAGGGCGGCCAGTCTCATTCCCACCCCTGTTGTCTGTTTCAGTCTGGTGGTTACTCACGAAGGACTTTCTGGAATATATTTTGGCAGTGCCCAGGAAGCATGGAAATCTGCAGTAGCCCTTTCTGCCAAGGTACATATTGTTTATGTGGATAGCCCTTATAAGAAAGTGATCTCGGTAATGCCAGAGCTATATGATGACATCTGGACGGCTGCCAAAGGAATGTATAAGATGGAGCCTGTGATCGCAGAAGGAGGTGAAGTAATCATTTATGCACCTCATATAACCGAGATCAGCTATACCCATGGCAAAATCCTGGATGAGGTAGGCTATCATTGTCGCGATTTCTTTGTCAAGCAATGGGAAAAATATAAAGATTACCCACATGGGGTATTGGCACATTCAACCCATTTGCGTGGGCTTGGCATTTATGATGCGCAAAAAGGGAAGGAAACCTTGAGGATCAAAGTCACCCTGGCAACCGGCATTCCCGAAGAAAGATGTAAACGAGTTGGTTTGGGCTACCTGGATCCCGGTTCGCTAGATCCGCAAGCCTGGCAGGGAAAAGAGGATGCAGGTATTCTGGTAGTGCCTCGGGCAGGAGAAATGTTATACCGCATAAGAAAGAGACATTCTGGTAGTAGAGGGTTAGAAAATGAAATATAAGATCGGTGTGGTTGGACTGGGTGTCATGGGGCGCAACCTGGCGCTCAACATGGAACGGAATGGGTTCCCTGTAGTTGGATACGACCTTGATACCGCAAAGACAAATGCGTTCATAAAAGAGGAAGGGAAAGGGAAACTTCTATTAGGAGTGGAAAACCCAGAATCAATGATGGCTGCCTTGGAAGAGCCTCGCCGGGTTTTGATCATGGTACCCGCTGGTGCTGCGGTGGACAGTGTCATTTCACACCTTGAGCCTTTTCTGAAACCGGGAGATATTCTTATTGATGGTGGAAATTCTTATTTTATGGATACCGAATGGCGCTATAAGGAATTGGAAGCCAAAGGGATCCATTTTGTTGGAACGGGTGTTT
Source organism: Anaerolineaceae bacterium (assembly GCA_034429195.1). Lineage (GTDB taxonomy): Bacteria > Chloroflexota > Anaerolineae > Anaerolineales > Anaerolineaceae > UBA4782. Next base: position 60,086 of record DAOUGQ010000007.1, on the reverse strand, counting down.
CTGGTGGAGAAGAGGGAGCCAAATGGGGTCCTGCCATCATGCCTGGAGGAAGTCTTGAAGCCTGGAATGCTCTTGCTCCAATTTTCCAGGCAATTGCCGCTAAAGCAGAAGATGGTCAACCCTGTGTGGAATATATGGGTCCCCGTGGAGCGGGACACTTTGTCAAGATGGTGCACAACGGGATTGAATATGGCGATATGCAACTGATCGCTGAAATCTATGATATCTTGCATCGCGGATTGGGATTGAACGCCCAGGAATTATATGAGGTATTTTCTGGGTGGAATGAAGGCGTCTTGAAGTCTTTTCTCATCGAAATCACGGCAGATATTTTCAAAGAAATTGATCCGAAGACCTCACAACCTCTGGTAGAGGTTATTCTGGATGAAGCTCAACAGAAAGGTACCGGCAAATGGACAAGCCAAAATGCACTGGATATTGGGGCTCCCATTCCTACCATTAATGCCGCTCTGGAAAGTCGAATCATTTCAGCTCTTAAAACGGAACGGGTATTTGCGGCAAAAATCCTTGCTGGCCCTAAAACGGAGTTCCGGGGAAATGTTTCTCAATTCATCAATGCTGCTGAAAACGCATTATATGCCAGTAAAATCACATCTTATGCCCAGGGGTTAGGGATGATGAAGATTGCAACCAGAGAATACGGATACGATTTGCAAATGCGGGATATTGCTAAAATCTGGCGGGCTGGCTGTATTATTCGCGCAAATTTGTTGGGTGATATTATGTCGGCGTACCAACGTGATCCTCAACTCGTTAATTTGATGCTAGATGAGAATTTTCAGCCAGCACTTTCAAGACGCCAGGCTGATTGGCGCATGGTGATTCAGAGTGCCATTGAGATGGGAATACCTGTGCCAGCTATGAGTGCATCGCTGGCTTATTTTGATGCTTACCGAAGTGAGAAACTTCCCGCCAACCTTACTCAGGCGCAGAGAGATTATTTTGGGGCGCATACCTATCGCCGGATTGACCAGAATGGAGTTTTTCACACTCTATGGAAACAAGAGAAAAAGGATCGATGATGACACAGTATGGATTGAATATTCAACAACAGGGCAAATTAGATTTTCTATCATTAGGGGCGTTGGTGCACCGTCTGGATCCGGGAATTGTTCCTTTTAGAAAAGCCGCTCAATGCCAGATCCATGTCAGTGGCGGCGAGTTCAACTGTGCTGCCAACCTTTCAGATTGCTTTGGATTAAAGACAGGCATTGCCACGGCGATGGTGGATTATCCTATTGGAGATCTGATAGCTGAGCGTGTAAAAGCAATGGGTGTGCAGCCTTTCTATTGCCGGTTCAAGCATAATGGTGTCAATGGCCCCAATATGGCCACAGTGTACAGTGACCGGGGATTTGGTGTTCGCCCTCCGGTGGTTTTTTACAACCGGTCGAATGAAGCGGCTGCACAGTTGAAACCTGGAGATTTCAATTGGTCAGAAGTTTTCTCTGGAGGGGTGCGCTGGTTCCATAGCGGGGGTATCTTTGCAGCGCTATCCAAGACAACAGGAGAAGTGATTATTGAGGCCATGCAGGCAGCCAAAGCTGCGGGGGCGGTGGTTTCCTTTGACTTGAATTATCGAGCAAAACTGTGGAATATCTGGGGAGGGCAGGAAGCTGCACAGAATATTCTTCATCGCATCATGGAAAATGTGGATGTTTTGGTGGGCAACGAAGAAGATCTGCAAATGGGTTTGGGAATTGCGGGTCCGCAGGTTGCAAAGGCATCAAAATTAGACCCGGTCGCTTTCTTTGGGATGATTGAGCAGGTTGTCAAACTTTACCCTCATGTGAAGGTTGTGGCAACAACATTACGTGAAGTTCATTCAACCAACCGTCATAGTTGGGGAGCGGTTGCTTGGATAGATGGAAAAACTTTCCAATCTCCTACCTGTGAGCTTGATGTTTATGATCGGGTGGGTGGGGGAGATGGGTTCGCATCAGGACTTTTTTATGGATTATTGACGGGCGAACCTGAACAGGATGCTGTGAACCTGGGTTGGGCTCATGGAGCGTTGTTAACTACATACCCGGGCGATACCACAATGGCTACTCTGGAACAGGTAAAGACTTTTGCCCGAGGAGGTTCAGCCCGAATTCAACGATGAAATACGAATCATTTATTATTTAATAATTTTGTTTTGCGTTATATGCACACGTGTGCATATAAAAAGGAGAATGGAAAAATGGAAAAAATGCGAGCGTTGGTATTCAAAGATGTGGGTAACCTGGTGATGGAAGAAGTACCGATACCACATGTAAAAGAACCGGATGATATTGTACTGAAGATCAAAGCTGTTGGCATTTGTGGCAGCGATGTAAAGATCATCGAAGGAAAGCATCATTTCAAACCCAATACAATTCTTGGGCATGAATTCTGTGGCGAGATCGTTGAAGTTGGCAGCCATGTTCACCATTTTAAAATCGGTGATCGCGTGGCAGTAGATAACAATATCCGCTGCGGTTTCTGTGAGTTTTGCCGCAGAGGGCTGACCAGCCAGTGTGTAGATATCAAAACCAGCGCATTGGGTGTCATGCGCGATGGCGGGTATGCTGAATACTGCCTGGTTCCCGAGAAACAGTGCTTTTTACTGCCCGATACGATCGATGATATTCTGGGCACACAGGTTGAAACGCTTGCCACGGTGGTCAATGGTATGAACACCCTGCAGATGCTGCCCTATGAGTATGTCATGATCATCGGGTTCGGTCCAATTGGGTACCTGTTTGGGCAATTTGCAAAGAATATCGCTGCTAAAGTTGCGGTCACCGAGATTGATCCTTTCCGCATCAGTGTTGCCAGGCAATGCGGGTTGACGGTCTGGAATCCCCATGAGGTAGATGTGGTGGAAAAGATCACCGAATTCACTTATGGTAAGAAAGCAGACATTGTCATTGAAGCCACCGGCAATGGGCTGGAGCAGGCGTTAAAGTGTGTCACACCAGGTGGCAAAGTGCTGCCATTTGGTATGGATTCGAGCATTACAGCAACAGTCATTCCAAATGAGATCACTCGTTGGGCAACCAAGATTTTGGGGTTATATCTGGGTCAGAATACCATGGTACCATCAATTCGTATCTATCAGGAAAATCGACTGAACATGGGTCCTTTCTTTACGAAGGTCATTCCTTTAGAAGAAGGATTGAACGCGTTCAATATGCTGGGTTTGGATATGAAAACTCTTTCGCATTGCCCGAAGAGTGCCATGAAAATAGTAATGAAACCTTAATTTGTATCTCTCCTTGTATACTTCTCCTCTCTTCGAGAGGAGAGAGGAGAAGAAAGGAACATATGACTCACAAAATCAATATTGCAGTAATTGGAACAGGTCGGATGGGTAGCGTTCATGTGGCGAACCTTGTCAATAGGATCCCGGAAGCTAATTTGACCGCCATTTGCGATATCCGTTTGGATGTTGCACGGGCAGTGGCTGATCAATGGGGGATCAAACGGGTGGTGAAAGATTACCATGAACTACTGGATGATAAGGATATAGATGCAGTTTTAATCGCCACCAGCACAAATACTCATGCTTTCATCATCAAAGATGCAGCTCTGGCTGGAAAACATATCTTCAGTGAAAAACCTCTGGCGTTGGATCTGGAAAGTATCGATGACGCATTGCAGGTTGTGGAGAAAACAAAGGTTAAGCTGCAGGTAGGTTTCAATCGCCGTTTTGACAAGAATTTCCAACACGTCCGCGAGATCGTTCACTCCGGAGAGCTTGGGCGCCCCTGTATTCTACGGATCACTAATCGTGACCCTGAACTGCCTTCCATGGAATTTCTTCGCGTATCGGGCGGGTTGTTTCTGGATATGACCATCCATGATTTTGATATGGCTCGCTTCCAGATCGGTGAAGTAGATGAGGTGTTTGCCACTGGAAGTGTATTGATCGATTCCGAGTTGAATTCTTTTGGAGACCTGGATACAGCAGTTGTCACCTTGAAGTTTACTGATGGGACATTAGGCGTGATAGACAACAGTCGCCAGGCGGTATATGGATACGATCAGCAACTGGAAGTATTCTGTTTGAACGGCACAGCCAAAGCTGAAAATGAAATAGAACACACCGTGGTAAAAGGGAATCCCGATGGATTCCACTCTGCCCGTGTTCCTCATTTCTTCATGCAGCGCTATGCACCCTGTTATGTAGAAGAAGTCAAACAGTTCATTGAATGTGTAAGGGATGATAAACCCACACCCACTACAGGCAAGGATGGTCGAATGGCTGTAGTGTTGGGTTTTGCCGCCTGGAAGTCCTATCATGAGAATAGACCTGTAAAAATTTGTGAGTTTGAAGCAAAGCAGAAGTCATAAGTTTTATGATAGAGAAGGAGAAAAAATGAGTTCAAAATCCGTACCTGAAGGATACCTTCCAACAGAACAACCCGATCTGTTCTTTGAAGATAATGCTGTTGGACGAATGAAGAAACAGGTTTGGGAAGCCAGTGATGAAGAAATCGATGCCATTCTAGCTGAATATGGCATACCTTCACCAGTAGAATGGGCGAAACCCGGTTCATATATTCAAACTACCACCCGGTGGCAGGTGGAACAAAATCGTAAAAAGAACGATATCGTTTTCATCCCAGTGGGATGTACTGAATTACATGGGCAGCATCTTCCCAGTGCCGCTGATACATTGTATGTCAGTGCCATCTGTGAAGGAGTGCGGCGATATACTGCCAAACGTGGTGCGGCAGTCAATCTGGCATTGCCCCCATTGAATTATGGTGGCCATCCATATCATCATATGGGTATGCCCGGGACTGTGATCGTGCGTGAACATGTGGTGCGTGAGATGATGATCGATGTGATGCTCGGTTTATGGAACGATGGCTTTCGTAAGCAGCTCATTGTGAATAACCATGGTCAATTATGGATGCTTGAATCTGCTGTGCAGGAATTCCAGAAACGTTACCAGCTTCCGGGTATCTTCCGGGTGATCGACTGGCATCGTGGCGTGCGAGAATTCTTCCGCCCTGCAGAACGTGGGGGTCAGATGACCACTAATTTTGTTCACGCTGATGAATCTGAAACTTCCCTCAGCCTATTGTTACATCCTGAGATGGTGGATATGAATTATGCTGTCAACACGGAAGGGAAAAACTACCTGCCGGAAGGTCACTTTGACAAATCGGTTGATCCCTATGGACGCCCAAGCCGCTGGTCAGAGGGAGAGGGTCATTTTGCGATCGAGATCGCAGCTACCCCCGAAGGTGTAGTTGGAAAAGCCAAATCTGGCGACGCACAAAAAGCTAAACGTCCCGTGGCTGCCATTTTGAAGTACCTCACCATGTGGAATGATGATATTCTGACAGCTTTCCCGGCGGGGAAAGTACCCCCAGTTGAAGAAGTAACCCTGCGCACTGAAAAAGAGATGGAACCCTATTTGCGTGAACCACTCAGCGAAGGCTGGAAACCCGTCTATGGGATCCCCCGCATTGGACAGGGAACGGAAGTATAGGTCTGTTTTCGCAATAATTTCAAAAGGAGGAAAACATGAAGGGCAAAATGGAAGGATTGACGCTGGTTGCAGATTGGGATCCCAAACCTGGATTTAAGCTGGGTGTAAAGGACATCGAAGGAAGGCAGACATATCTTGGCAGCCAGGTATGGCGAAATCCAAGGTTGGAAATCCGCGAATATGATATTCCTACCCCGGGTGATGATGAAGTATTGTTGGAAGTAAAAGCCTGTGGTATCTGTGGTTCGGATGTACACATGGCTCAGGCGGAAAAGGATGGATATATCTTCTATCCTGGATTGACTGGTTTCCCCAGCATTTTAGGGCATGAGCTTTCAGGCGTGGTAGTGGAAGCTGGCAAGAAAGCTCTCGACAAGAAAACGAATAAACCATTCAAAGGTGGAGAAGCTGTCACCACAGAGGAAATGCTATGGTGTGGGCAGTGTAAGCCTTGCGCAGATGGCTGGCCAAACCATTGTGAAAGATTGAATGAAATTGGATTCAATGTGAATGGCGCTTTCACCAAATATATCGTGGTGCCTGCCCGAACCTTGTGGAGTCTTGATCCGATGCGGGCAATGTATAAAGATGATAAAGATATATTTGTAGCGGGCAGCCTGGTGGAACCAACCTGTGTGGCGTATAACGCAGTCATTGAACGAGGCGGTGGCATTCGCCCTGGTGACCGGGTGGTCATACTGGGTGGGGGTCCTGTGGGCCTTGCTGCCTGTGCCATCCTTAAACGGGCGGGTGCTTCCAAGGTAATTATCTCCGAGACGCAGGAAAACCGGGCACAGATGGCGTTGAAGCTGGGTGCAGACTATCATGTCAATCCAATGAAAGAAGATTTCGCCGAAAGAGTGCTGGAGATCACTGACGGCATGGGTGCTGATCTTTTCATGGAAGCAACAGGGTTACCAACTGTGGTTTACCCAGGTATCGAACGTGTGATTTGGGAGGGGAGAACCCTGAATAGCAAAGTGGTGGTAACTGCCCGCGCTGAAGCCAAAATGCCGGTAACCGGTGAAGTATTGCAGGTAAGACGAGCCTGCATCATCGGTGCACAGGGTCATTCTGGACATGGTACATTCCCACGTGTGATCGAATGTATGGCATCTGGGATGGACATGACCATAATGAGCACAAAGAAGGTGAGTTTACACGAATTGCCAGAGAACATTATTAAGCTGCAAACTGATAGGTCAGAATGCAAGATCACATATATTGCATAAAGACCTGGTAAAAGGTACCAGAGTTTTATTCATCATGACGAGCGTAGCAGAACAAAAACAGCAGACAGAGGTTAACTGCTACGCTCGAAATGATATATCGTACTCTTCGGAATTAAATATTCTTTTGGAATAATATGAAACTTTCAATTGTCCTTTCGACACACCAGACGCAATTTCAGGCTGCCAGTCTTTCTGGTTCATTGGAAAAGAATATGGTAAATATTGCTGCAATGGGATATCAAGGGGTGGAGTTGGCGATCCGTGATCCCAGATTTGTCGACCTGGATGGGTTGTCTCACCTCGTTAGGCAGCATGGATTGCAGGTACCGGCAATTGGTACCGGGCAGGCATGGAATGAGGAAGGGTTATCTTTTACCGATCCGGATATTGATATCCGGCAGGCAGCGATTGAACGAATTAAAAGCCATATTCCTGTTGCAGCACGTTTTAACGCCGTGATTATTATCGGGCTGGTGCGAGGCATCGTCAAACCCGGGGTGGAACACGTGCAGGCGATGGAATGGCTGTATCAGGCACTGCGAGAATGCAGTAGGGCAGCTTTACCCCATGGAATTCGATTGGCACTTGAGCCAATAAACCGATATGAGACAACTCTGATCAACACTTCTATAGAAGGGTTGAATCTTATCGAGCAGGTAGGGGAAGAAAATTTCGGATTACTTCTTGATACTTTCCATATGAATATCGAAGAACCAGTTATCGAAGAAAGCATCCAATTGTGTGGAAAAAGAATCTTTCATTTTCATGTGGCTGACTCAAACCGTTGGTATCCTGGCAAGGGACATCTGGATTTTCCTTCGATCATAAGGTCGCTATCCAAAACGGGATATCATGGATTCATCTCAGGTGAATTTTTGCCCAAACCTGATGCGGAGACTGCTGCGAGGGAATCCATCACCTATCTACAAACCGTACTGGCGCAACTTGGCTGATGAGATTATGATATTTTCTGACCTGTGCATCCAGAGATAAAAACCCAGGTACCATTAATTTGGAGTTATCAAAATTATGCATGAAATTCAAACGAAATCAGCACCTGTTGTAGATATTAATCAGGTTAAGTGTGTTCATGGTTTTGAAAATATCAAAAGCGAATATCCAACATACCTTTCCGATGAATCCAGGCTATCTGCTGGACCTTTCGACTATCTTTTCTTCCCAAAGAGTGAAGCAGAATTAGCTGCAGTGATTCGTGAAATGCACCGACAGAAGATCAAGCTTACCTTTGCGGGTGCCCGGACTGGTCTTGTGGGTGGGTGCGTTCCTCAGGGAGGTGCACTGGTTTCTTTGGAGTACATGGACAAGGTGGAAGCGATCTATTATGAACCCAAAGCTGAAGAATGGAGAGTTTGTGCTCAAACCAGCGTGAGTCTGAAAGCTCTAGAGAATATGCTCCGGCTCAAGCAATTTCCGTCGCTAGAAAAGAGCGAAGACGCCTGGGTACAGAGCGAATACCAGCGTTTCAAGAATGATCACGATAGCTTTTTTTATCCACCAGATCCTACCGAAATGAGTGCTTCGCTGGGTGGTTCGGTGGTAACCAACGCTTCTGGTGCACGTACCTACCGGTATGGACCTACCAGAGCATGGGTCAGGGGGATCCGCATGTTTCTGGCGAATGGTGAGTATTTGGATATCCCGCGAGGGAAATATTTTGCCTCACCAGCCGGCCAGTTCATCATCTGGGATTCGCGGGGTGAAGCAATTCCTGTTACCATTCCCGATTATCCTTTGCCAAAAACTAAAAGCGCAGCAGGGTTATATACGGCTTCTCAAATGGATCTGATCGACCTGTTCATCGGATGTGAAGGGATTTTGGGTGTGGTTACCCGTGTCGAAGTCGCTTTGCTGAAACGAGAAGAGAAAATCTCGATCATCCAATTTCTGGATTCAGATGAGCAGGCAATCGAATTAACTCAGGCACTGCGATCTGAAAAACGATTACAGTTGGATTTTCTAGAGTTCTACTCGGGAAATGCGCTCAATTTGTTGCGCGAGTTACAAAAAGTTGAACCTTCTACTGTAGGAATGCCGATCATCCCCAATACAGCAAAGGCTGCCATTTTTTTCGAAATGAGCTTTGATTCATGTGCCAGTGATATGGATTACAGCATTCTTGTTAATACAATCTCCAGTTGTGGGGCGGATATTGCCAATTCATGGGCTGGTTATGAGAGCAGAGAGTTGGATAGATTTAAAGTATTCCGACATATGGTTCCCGAAACCATCAATAGCATCATTGCAGAGAGAAAGAAGCAGATCCCCGAACTTCATAAACTGGGAACTGATATGGCAGTACCTGATGAGTATTTACCAGAAATATGGCAGCTTTACAAAACGAATTGTGAACGTCTACAACTTGAATGGTATGCTTTTGGGCATATAGGGAACAATCATATCCATGTCAATATCCTTCCCCGAACGGTTGGTGAGCTGGATCAAGGGATGGAGTTATATCAATCTTTCGCAAAAAGGGTTGTAGAGCTCGGCGGTTCAGTTTCCGCAGAACATGGTATCGGTAAGATCAAAGCAAAATTTCTGAGATTGATGTTCTCGCCTGACCAGATAAGGCAGATGCGAAATGTAAAAATGGCTTTTGATCCTGATGGAATATTCAACCCAAACGATATGTTCACAGAAAGGGAGGCTGAATGAAGATCGTCGTTTGTGTAAAACAGGTTCCCGAAGTAACCAATGTACAGGTCGATCCTGTAACAGGCACTCTTATCCGTGAAGGAGTGAAGTCTATTCTAAACCCGTTCTGCGAATACGCGCTCGATCATGCTGTCAGGATCAGACAGGCAAACGAAAATGTGCACATCACCGCGATTACGATGGGACCTCCACAGGCAAAAAGTGTATTGTTACGCAGCCTGGAGCTGGGAGCAGATGAAGGTGTTTTGGTGACTGACCGGAAATTCGCTGGGGCAGATACGTGGGCAACAGCTCTCACTCTGGCAGAATCAATCCGATTCACGATACCTGACTTTGATCTGATCCTGGTAGGTAAACAGGCAATCGATGGCGATACTGCCCAGGTAGGACCAGAAATTGCAGAAATCCTTGGGCTACCGCAAATTACTTATGGGGTTGAAGCAGTACTAAGTGTGAACAGAAAACAAATCCGGGTGAAGCGGGAAGTGGAAAGGGGGTATGAGGTTCTTGAGGCTTCTCTGCCCGCGCTGGTAACTTTCAGTAAAGGGGAAGTTGTTCGAAGAGCACCATCTTTTCGCGACGTGATCGAATCAAGGCACAAACCCATCCGGGTCGTCTCTTCAAACGAGCTACCATTTTCAGAAGAGGAGTTAGGATTGAAAGGTTCTTTTACACAGGTAGTCAAGGTGTTCCCGCCTCCACAAAAGAAAAGCAACCAATTGATCCAAAATGTCGAACCGGTTCAAGCAGCTCAGGAGATTTTCGCATTCCTGAAAAAACGAAAATTCATTTCCTGATCGTTCAATCGGGGAAGAAAAAGATATGTTGTTATGGAATTACAAAACTTACGACATAAATGGTTAAGTAAAAATGAAAGGGGATGGAGATGTTGATCATTGATCATGAACGGTGCACGAAATGCAGCCTGTGTATAAAAAATTGTCCTTTTGGGGCATTATCTTTCGAAAATGGGTTGCTCAAGAGCGATGAACAATGCACCCTGTGTGGAGCATGTATCAACATCTGCCGGTTCAAAGTGCTTTCCATCGAGCGAAAACAGGCTTCCCGTGAAGAGTTGGCGCAATATAAAGGGGTTTATGTCTGGATCGAGTTGGAGGAAAATCAGGATGCTATTCGTCCCAAAAAGGTAGCGTTGGAACTGTTGGGCAAAGGGCGTTCTCTGGCTGACAGGCTGGAAGAAGAGCTTGTGGCGGTTGTACTGACTGGTTCGACAGCATTGGATTTAGAGTTGCTAGGTCAATTCGGAGCAGATAAGATTATTTTATGCCAACATGATCTGCTGGCTTCGTATTCGACAGATGGCTTTACCAATGTGATGTGTGCAGTGATCACCGCCAAGAAACCAGCGGTTGTGTTGTATGGAGCAACACCACATGGACGTGATTTTGCTCCCAGGGTGGCAGCGCGGTTAAAATTAGGCCTGACCGCTGATTGTACCGGATTGGAAATTGATGATCAGAACCAACTGGTACAAACCCGCCCGGCATTTGGCGGGAATATCATGGCATCGATAATCACACCATATAGCCGTCCGCAGACTGCCACGGTACGCCCAAATGTATTCTCAGCACAAGAACGTGATTTGAATCGAAAGGCTGTTGTTGAAAATTTTTCTGTCACTTTGAACAAGGCAGCTATCCGTACAAGAGTGGTGGAGAAAGATTATTCAGAAAACGAAAATGCGGCCAGTATAGAGGATGCAAGGGTGATTGTCTCTGGGGGTAGAGGTTTACAAAAAGCCGCCAATCTGGAAATACTGCGCAAACTGGCTGCACAGTTGGGTGGCGTAATGGCAGGGTCACGTGCGATTGTTGAGCAAGGATGGATATCACATACCATTCAGGTGGGTCAATCTGGTACTACCGTGGGCCCAGAGTTATATATTGCGGCTGGTATTAGCGGGGCAATCCAACATATCGTGGGCATGAGCTCGTCGAAAACCGTTGTTGCCATTAACAAAGATCCAGAAGCCGCAATTTTTAAAGAAGCCGACCTTGGCATAGTGGGTGATGCGCTTGAAATTTTACCTGCACTATCAGATTTGATCCAGAAAGACTCAGTGAATGGATTGAAATAATCTGCAGTATTAATTCGCTTTATTCGTGAAGATATAAAGGATGGATTGGAATGAAATTAAGCGCAGTATTCTTTGATGTTGGTGGTACATTAGAGACCTTCCGGCTTACTTCAGAGTCAAAGCTTTTTGATATCCAACCATTTCGCCTTTGTTTGCAGAAGGCTGGTATTCAATTGAGCATTGGAGATGATGAATTGCGGGAGATCATCTCAACAGGAATCTCAATCTATCAAAAATGGAATCGGCAATCGTTCATCGAATTACCCACCCGAGAAATTTGGTCGAAGTATGTTTTCAAGGATCAGGGAATTTCTGAAGATGCCCTGGCTAATATTTCTGAAGAGTTAAGTTTTCTTTACGAAACTAGATACTTTTCGAGAGAGATGCGACCTGAAATCCCAGCAGTGTTGGAAAAGATCAGATCCATGGGGCTCGCAATTGGATGCATCAGCAATACCCATAGCTTGAGCCAGGTTCCTTATACCCTTAAAAAGTACAATATTGATCAATATTTCAATCCAATTGTCCTGTCATCCGAATTTGGCCATCGAAAACCAGACCCATCCATTTTTTATCATGCCGCACGATTAAAGAATTTACCTACTGGAAGCATTATATACGTTGGAGATAAGATCAACCGCGATATCCTTGGAGCTACCCGATCTGGTTTTCGTCTGGCGATCCAGATTCGCCATCCTTATGATGATGGAGAACCTGATGTCGGAGCCATTCCTGATGCCATCATTGATAATATGCAAGAGCTCATTCCAATCCTTGAGAAAGAGCTTGAAAAGAATAAGTATAATAATCGATCTGGCAAGAAATGCAAAATAAAAGGGATTTTCTTCGATGCGGGCAATATTCTGTACTATAAACCCCATAAAGAGATGAATATGAAACGGTTCATCTCAAAATATAAACTGCAAGCGAAAGTTGATGTACGGGCAGAAAAGAGAAAATTAAAAGATCTGGCATTTCATGGTACGATCGACCGGTATGATTTTTACGAGAAAGTGATCCGTTTATATGGTGTAACTGATCCGGGTATTTTGGCTGAAGGAATTGCCGCAATGGTTCGTGATGCCACAACCGTGGAGATCATCGAAGGAGTTCCAGAGACTCTAAAGGCATTAAAGAAAAAAGGTTTCATTCTTGGTATCATCTCTGATACAGCTACCCCGATACAGGTCAAATTGGATTGGTTCACAGCGGCAGGCTTTGGAAATGTTTTTGATTCGTTCGTCAGTTCAAAAGAAATGGGAATTCGAAAACCTGCTTCATTAATCTATGAGGAAGCTTATCGAAAAGTAGGCTTGCTGGCTGATGAAGCTGTATTTGTTGGACATAAGGCCTCAGAATTGAAAGGTGCGCGTGAATCAGGGATGGCTACCATCGCCTATAATTACGATAAGAATGCAAAAGCAGATTTCTATATTCAAAAATTTTCAGATTTATTGGATGTAAAAATCCTTAAGGTATAAGCAAACAAAGTAGTATTTACTATGATAAAGACGGATTTTCTCTTTGAGAAAATCCGTCTTTAAAAGCGAATTATTTTACGAATTTTTCTTAAATAAACTTTCTCTCCAGGCTCGGATGGCTTGCGAATGCATGGGGTAATGGGTATAGGTATCCCATTGGATCCTTTTCAAGATTCGGCTACCAGAACGAAATTCCTCATCGGGAATTTTCTGCAAATATGCGATCAGTTTATCATGTGTGTCAAGCAATCTAGCAAGAGTCTCCGATAAGGTAAGGGTGCGTTTTTGCTCAGTCATTAACGCGTTGAAAGAATCGATCCCTCCATACATTGCGGAATATCGTGGTAATCGTGTGCCTTTCAGTATTTCGGGTAAATACTTCAGAGCTTCCTCTTCCCACGTATTCACGTGGGCAATGATGTCTTTTACAGACCACTCACCTGTCACCCCTGCTTGTAGCATCTCTGATTCGGATAACCCGGTGAAGGAATCAACGAAATCATGCCAAGCCCCATCGATTTTTTCTAAGATCTGTTGTCTTTTCATAAAAATATTCTTTAAAGAAAAATATGTAAAACAAATCAAACTTAATAAAAATTATAGAACAAAACCGAAATGCAAAATCAAGGAAATCTGTAGGGTTTTTGGGACATTTTGCGCAGCTTTCTTAAGATATGACATTTGTCACTAGTAATTGAAATATCGAAATTTTATTATTTTAATAACTTTTACCCCTAAAAATTTGATATCATCAACAATTTTACTGGAGGTTCCAATGCCTATTGACAGACGTTTTCCTGGAACAGTTTTGATCAAAAATATTGGCCCCCTTGTTTCTGGTGATTTCCACAAGGGAATTCTGGATGCTGATTCTATTTTAGTAAAGAACGGCTATATTACAGATATCGGTAAAAATCTTAGTTCAGTTGGTGCAGATCATGTGATCGATGTAGATGGAATGGTAGTCTGCCCTGGTTTTATTGACGCTCATGTTCATAACACTGTAGATGATTATGGACCAATGAGTCAGACAGTTAACTGGATGGAATGTTACTTGTGGTACGGGATCACTACCATTATTTCCGAAGGAGAGCAGGGGCCGGGATACCCCCGTTTCTTTGATGACCCGCTAGGTGCAAAAGCTACCGCTATTTTTGCCAAACGTGTTTTTGATAATTTCCGCCCAGGTGGCTTCTTGAAATTCCATGGTGGAGCAGTTGTCTTACAGCGTGGAATGGTAGAGCAGGATTTCAAAGAAATGGCAGAGGCTGGTGTCTGGTTGGTTGCAGAAATCGGCGGTGGCGGTGCTTATCTTCCTGAAGATGTTATACCTATGATTGGTTGGGCGCGAAAATATGGAATGAAGATTTCAACCCACATTGGTCCTTCTTCTATTCCTGGATCATCCCCTGTTTTTTCTGATATTGCTCTGGCGCATGCGCCAGATAAATATGCACACATTAACGGTGGTTCTGTAGCTGCTCCATGGGCAGATATCAAACGCATCCTTGATGAACGAGATCAATCTACTTATGCAGAATTTGTTTATGTGGGCAATCAGAAGATGGCAGATAAGATTTGCCGCTATATGGCAGATAAGGGTCAATTGGATAAGATCGTATTTGGCTCAGATACTCCTACTGGCCAAGGTGCGAACCCGAATTGTATTCAGAGAATGACCATGCGAATGGCGGCATTCAATGATGTTCCACCCGCGCAGGCAATTGCAATGGGCACGGGTAATACTGCTGATCTATTTGGTCTAAATACCGGTAAAATAGAGGTAGGTCGCGAGGCCGATATATTGGCTATCGACATGGGGCAGGATTCCGTTGGTAAAGATGCTCTCGAAGGAATGACCATGGATGATACCTTTGGTGTCGCAATGGTAATGGTTGATGGTCAGGTCGTTTCCCTGAAAGGTCGCGATGGCAGACCCACACGTAGGTTTATTTCCATTGATGGCACTAAAACCTATATTGATAACATCAATGAATACCTGTTTGGACCGTACTTTCCTGGATATCTGAAATAAATATTTTGAATACTGGCCGGTGAATTATTATGCCGGCCAGTACTTTATTGAACTTTTAAATTTGCTTTTTTAAACGACTCGCTTTTAATGGACTGCAACATAATTGCATGATTTTCGCAATCTATACACAATAAATTGAAAAGTGAGAAAAAATGGGAACACTGCTCATAAAGAATGCTAACCTGTTGATCACAAATAATGCTGAAATTGGTGATTGCCGTAATGCAAGTTTGTTCATTCGTGATAATATCGTAGAAACAATAGGATCAAATGAGCAACTACCAGGTTCAGCAGATGAGATCATCGATGCAAGCAGAATGGTGATCCTACCAGGGTTGATCAACACACACCATCATTTTTACCAGACTCTAACGCGTGCAATTCCAGGGGCTCAAAACGAAGAATTATTTGACTGGCTGGTAAGGCTGTACCCTATTTGGGGTGAGCTAACAGAAGAGGCTGTCTACATCAGCACTCTTACTGCTATGGCTGAAATGATCCTTTCAGGAGGAACTGCCAGTAGTGATCATCTCTATCTTTATCCTAATAATTCAACATTAGATGCCCAGGTAAGGGCAGCCAAAGAAATTGGAATGAGATTCCACGTCACCCGTGGATCTATGTCGCTTGGAAGAAGCAAAGGCGGCTTGCCACCAGATCATGTGGTGCAGGAAGAAGATGCAATCTTAAAAGATTGTCAACGCGTTATTGAAACATATCATGATCCCAATCCATATTCCATGGTACGAGTTGCGCTAGCTCCTTGCTCTCCATTTTCTGTAACAGCTGAGTTGCTGCGACAGAGTGCGAAACTGGCACGCTCGTATAAATCTGTCATGTTACACACCCATGTAGCAGAAACACGAGATGAAGAAACATTTTGCATGCAACGTGTAGGAATGCGCCCTGCTAAATATATGGAATCGGTAGGTTGGACAGGAAATGATGTCTGGTGGGCACATTCTGTGTGGGTGAATTCTGATGAGATCAAAATGATGGCAGAAAGTGGCACAGGTGTAGCTCACTGCCCATCCTCCAATATGCGTCTTGGTTCAGGTATTGCACCCATTCGTGAAATGTTGGATGCTGGTGTAAAAGTCGGTATAGGTGTGGACGGTTCAGCCAGTAATGATGGCAATCATATGATCGGTGAAGCCAGAATGGCAATGCTTTTACAGCGTGTGAATCTGGGTGCTTCAGCATTTTCTGTTCGAGACGCGATCACTCTGGCTACAAAAGGTAGTGCTTCAGTACTAGGTAGGGATGATATAGGTGAGCTGGCACCTGGAAAAGCAGCAGATTTCATTGGCGTACCTGTTGATACTATCGCAATGGCTGGAGGCGCAGTTCATGATCCGCTTGCAGCTTTATTGTTATGTAATGTGGGTACCGTACAGCTTTCTGTGATCAATGGACGCATAGTAGTACGTGATGGGAAATTGCTAACAGTAGATATTGAAAAATTGATAGAACGACATAATGCTATCGCAGTCGAAATGGCTGCCAAATACCCTGTACCTGAGAGGTTCAAACTTGTCTGATTCGAAAGAAACGGAACCTAAAAGCCAAATGGCAGAACAGAACGGCAATAACCTGTATAAGATTGGTGAAAATATTCGAGAAATTCGAAAAAAGAAAGGATTAACTCTTTCTGAACTTGCAAGCATGTCGGGTCATTCTGCACCTTTTCTTAGTCAGATAGAGAACGGTCGGGTAAATATTAATTTGACTACCCTGACAAAAATATGCAATGCACTCGATGTATCAATTGCATCTTTATTTGAAGAAGCAAAGAGTGATAATGTCAGAGTGATCCGGCGGGATAGTCGAAAGTGGTATCCCCTGGCTGGCCGTTCTGTTGAATCAATTTTGTTGGATACAAAATCAAATATCGAATTTTGTGTCATTCATATTCCAGCTGGAGAAAATTCGGGTGCAGCTAATCACCATCCAGGTGATGAAATTTGTTATGTTAAAAAAGGCTCAATACGAACGATTCTGAATGAAGAAACGGCCTACGATCTCGGTGAAGGCGACATAATTTATTACGATTCAGAAATCCCGCATCGCTGGGAAAATATCTCTGATGTGAAAGCTGAGTTGATTCTGGTCAACTCACCTGCAACCTATTAGTGGTATTCATGCCAATATTGGTATGCCTTATTGGTTAGCTTAGCAAACGAATCGCAGGTGATTGCATGAGGAAGGAGGTGGTCGGTTAGAAGATTTTATTGGGCTTGAAAACATTAATGTTTTGGACTGTGAATGATAAAAAGGAGAGATACAAAATGAAGAAGACAGCAGTATTGCTTTTCACAATGATCATTATCGCATCAATGCTTCTTGCTTCTTGCGCACCAAAAACAACTGCCACAGAAGCAGCCGCAACAGAAGCTGCTGCAACTGAAGCAGCCGCCACTGAAGCACCTGCTACAACCGGCTGCGACTGGGATGAGCAGACCTGTGCATTCCTTGAAGGCAAGGACTTTGGTGGCCGGACACTTGTTGTGGGCGTTTGGGGTGGCGTTATTGAGCAGATCTATCGCGACCTGGTGATTCCAGAAATTGAGAAGCATAATGGGAAAGTCGAACTGCTTCTCGGTGGTACTGGTGACCGGACTGCCAAGATCTATGCTGAAAAGGGCAACCCTACTATGGATGTTGCATATCTGAATATGTATGAAGCTGCCAAAGGTGTGGCAGATGGTGTATTAGAAGCACCGTCTAATGTCGTACCTGCATATGATGATCTTTATCCTGCTGCCCAGGTGGGCGGTTATGGTATGAGCTTCATGGGTCTGGGAATTGCCTACAATCCTACTTATTTCGATACCCCACCAGATTGGAAAGATTTTTGGGATCCAAAAGTAGCTGGCAAGATCGCAACTGCAACTTTCCCCGGTGGCGATAGCGAAGGTTTATTGGCTGTTGCTGGATATATGGCTGGCAGTGATGAAAATGATCCCGATGCCATGTTTACCAAATTGAAAGAATTGACCCCATTCGCCATGGTCTACACTTCACTGGATGAACTCTTCATGATGATGGACAAAGGCGATGTGGCTATTGCCCCAGTTATTAGTGGTTATGCATGGACCTATATTGATAAAGGTATGAACATCAAATTCGCATGGCCAAAAGATCCTGGAACTATCCAGATGATGGATACTCTGACAATTGTTAAAGGTACCAAAAATCAGGATATGGCATACGCATGGGCTCAATTATCCCTCAGCCCAAAGACTCAGCAGGCATTTGCTGAGCAGATTTACTTTGGCCCGACCAACTCCAAAGTAGTCTTGACTGGTGACGCTGCAGAACGATGTGTATATGGTCAGGAGAAAGTGGATTCACTCCTCCGACTGAGCACATACATGATTGATAATCGCGACACTTTGACCGAACGCTACAATCGTGAGATTCTTGGTCAATAAATTTAATTGGTAGTACTGGTATTGGGTTCGTCCTTTTTACCTGGACGAGCCCAATATTCGATGTTTTGGGAGGGTATGTTATGCAGTCAAAAAAAGGTTCATTGATACTTCTACTACTTCCCGCGTCCCTGATTATTGGAATAATTTTTCTGCTTCCATTTGTTTTTCTCCTGGTACAAAGTTTTTGGACATATGAATCATCATTTGTCTCAAAACCAATTCTTACCTTTGCAAATTATGCCAAAATCTTTCAGGACACCTATTATCTTGAGGTGTACCTGAGAACAATTAAGCTGAGCCTTATATCAACTGGAATAACTTTACTGCTCTCTTACCCACTTGCCAGATTCATCTCTCGGTTAAAGACAGGTTTAAAAGGATTCATGTTGACATTGATCGCGCTTCCGATGATCGGTGGTGCAATGATCCAGACGATGGGCTGGATGGCGATGATGATGCGTTATGGCATGCTGAATGGAATACTAATGGGATTGGGGTTGGCAAAAGAACCCGTGGCATTTCTGGGCTCAGAATTGGGAATTGTTATTGGATTGGTTCAATCATTTATCCCACTTATGGTTCTGCCCCTGGTGACTTCATTGGGAGCCATCGATGTTACTTTGGAAGATGCAGCAAAGAGCCTTGGCGCTAATTCTACCCGTACTTTCTTTGAAGTTGTTCTTCCATTGAGTTTGCCAGGAGCTGCTGCAGGAACACTATTGACTTTGATGATGAACCTTACCATGTTTGTTACACCATCCATATTGGGTCAAAATAAGATCATGGTATTTGGAACGATTGCATATCAACAGGCAATTTCGGTAGGTAATTGGCCATTTGCGTCCGCCTTTGCCATTTTCTTCATCATATCAGTGTTTGTATTTGCAATGCTTGCTGGCTGGCTCACTGGATTAATTCAAAAAGGTATTAAAAAGACGAAAACCGTTGCGAAAGGAGCACAGGCATAATGGAAAAGGCAAACCGCGTTTTACTTGTCATATTTTCTGCTTTGGTTTTGCTTTTTGTGCTCACTCCAATTTTTGTTTTGGTGATTAGCAGTTTTAATCAAAGCCGATATTTCGAATTTCCACCCACAGGTTTTACTCTTGAATGGTATAAGGCATTTTATGCAAGCAAAGAATACCAAAAAGCATTATTGATCAGCCTACGAGTGGCATTGACCGCAGCAGGGCTTGGATTGCTGGCAGGTGTGCCAGCTGCTTTTGCCCTCGATAGATATAAATTCAGGGGCAATGCATTCATGCAATCCCTGTTCCTTTCCCCTCTGATGTTACCCCAGATTATTTGGGCTTTGGGGTTGATCCAGTTCTTTTCGATGGTTCAAATTGGTGGACGAAGCATTCTGGGTTCCTTTGCAGGAATTGTGCTTGCACATTCAGTGATCATTCTTCCCTATGTGATCCGTATGGTACTCACAAGCTTGAAGTATGTTGAAGTTGATCTGGAAAGTGCTGCCATGAGCTTGGGTGCAAAACCAATTCGAACTTTTCTGGAAGTGACGGTACCCATCATCCTGCCTGGTGTTTTGGTAAGTGCAGTTTTTGGGTTCATGGTTTCTTTTACAGATGTAGTTGTGTCATCCTTTGTGGCAGGAACGAGATACATTACGTTTCCTGTTCGGATGTATAGCGAAATTCGCACTGAAGGCCTGGACCCCCTTGCGGTTACTGTCAGTGCTTTTGTTGTTATATTTATTGTGATCATCGCCATGATAGGCGAGAGAACTGCCAAATGGTCCCGCTTCTTTTAAGCCATTTATCCAACCAAAGAGATTCCCGGTTGAGTTTTTGATACAAGAGGAGAAGAACCGATGTATAGTGAATCGGACATCGCATTAAAGATTTCCAATGTCAGCAAGTCTTATGGTGAACAGCAGGTTCTGCAAAAGATTGATCTGGAAGTAAAGGATAAGGAATTTCTTATTCTGTTGGGTCCGTCTGGATGTGGAAAAACAACCCTATTGAAGATTATTGCAGGTTTATTACCGGCAAATAAGGGCGCTGTTGTTTTAAAAGGGAAAGATATTACTAATATTCCCAGTTATAACCGGGATATTGGTATGGTATTCCAGAATTATGCACTTTTCCCAAATATGACAGTTTTTAAGAATGTTGCATTTGGTTTACGGATGCGGAAAATTGAGAAGGATGAGATTAAGCAAAGAGTAAATGAAGCCCTGAAGTTGGTTCGCCTTGAAAATATGGGCGATCGTTCAATCAAGCAGCTTTCCGGTGGGCAACAACAGCGTGTTGCGCTGGCAAGGGCTATGGTTCTCAATCCTTCACTATTACTTTTAGATGAACCTCTATCCAACCTGGATGCAAAGCTTCGCGCCCAGGTAAGGGTTGAAATTGCTCAAATCACGCGCAAACTTGGATTGACTGCAGTACTGGTGACCCATGATCAGACTGAAGCCATGACAATGGGTGATCGCATCATCTTGATGCAAGATGGTGTTATTCAACAATCTGCCACACCGACAGATATTTATGAACACCCAAAGAACCTGTTTGTGGCTTCATTTATTGGTTCACCACAAATCAATACTTTTAGATGCACAAAGACAGCTAATGAGATCAAATTTGATGAATTTAATGGTTCGATGACCACAGAAACCCTGAAGAGTTTGCTCCCAAACGATTCGAGACAGCTAGAAATTCCTGATGGAAAATATGTTTTAGGTATACGTCCTGAAGATTTTACAGTGGGTAACGATGGCAACCACCGAATTTTTACTGGTAAGGTTTACTTTGTCGAAAATCTTGGTGCAGATTATTTTCTCCATACAAAGGTTGGAGACAAGACTGTCATTTTACGTAGCCCTCAAGGATGCGAGCAATATCACGTTAATGGATGTGAATTAGAACTAGGGTTCAGAATTGGCAAGGTTCATTTGTTTGATGGTGAAACGCATGAAAGAGTTTGTAAGTAGAGATAAGAAGGAAAGAGTAAATTATTAATGCTTGATGTTATTGTAGTTGGCGATATAGATACCGATACCTTTTATATAGTCCCTCACATTCCGCAATGGGATGAAGGGGTACTGGTACATGAGGTATATGAATTTCCAGGTGGTAAGGGGGCAAATACTGCCTCTGCTCTAAGCACACTGGGTGTAAATACTGGTATTCTCTCTGCAGTAGGGGATGACCGGTATGGCGCCATTGGTCTTGAAGGGTTGAAGCGGAATAAAGTTGACACTTCAGGAGTAACAGTTGTCTCTGGGGCGAAAACGTATTACTGTATTATGATGTTGGATGCCACAGGGGAAAAAGCAATTCTGGTGGTGGACACTAATCTTATCTACCCAACACCAGAGATATTGAAAGAAAAAGTAGGCTATCTAAAAACAAGCAAGCATGCGCATTTCATAGGGATCGAACCTTTACGGATGGCAAATACCATGCGTATAGCAAGAGAATCGGGTATGACTGTATCGGTTGATCTGGACGCTGCTTACCCAGGATATGAAGCCTGCCTGCAAGCCATCCGATGGGCAGATGTTGTCTTTGTGAACCGTCAGGGAGCCAAAAATTTTTTCCCTGACCTTGAGCTTGAGGAAATATTGTTCAAAATAAGAGAAGCTGGACCTTCAATTGTTGTTGTAACAAGTGGCAAAGATGGTGCCTTGGGATACGATGGTAAGGAATATTGTTATGTTCCTTCATACCATGTATCTGTAGTTGATACCACTGGCGCCGGGGATGTTTTTTCTGCTGGATTCATCTATGGCTACCTCCAGAAATGGAGTCTGAGGCGCTCCATTCAATTTGGAAGTGCATCTGCGGCACTTTCCATTGCAAAGATAGGAGGTCAAAGTGCATTACCGACTTTACCAATTGTGGAGGATTTTATCCGGCAACATACTGAAAGTACATAGAATGGATTATTGTTAGAAAAGGAGGATTTACTATGATAGTCAAAGGGATTGTTTGGTCAGGTACGAAAACCGATAAGTACGATGAAATGCGGGTATTCCTTAAGGATATTTTAGGATTCAAGGTACAGGAAGATAAAGGCATTGTAACCGTATTTGAGTTGCCCAATGGTGATATTTTTGAATTACTTTCGCCTGAAGCAGCTCCAGAAATTGGACATCCCAAGGGTTGTAAAGTAGATTTCCTTGTCGATGATGTTCGCCAGGCTGCGGAAGAACTTAAAAATGCAGGTATTGAAGTCGGTCCTGTTTATTCAGAATTTACACAGGAATGGACAAATTATCGAGCTCCAGATGGGAATTTATATGGCTTCACCAATATGCGTTTTCACCCTTTGAGCCAACATGGAGCAGAAAAAATCCTTTTCTATAGCGCATATGAAGCGAATGGCTACCTGAGCAACTGGTATCCGGCTTCGATTTTTCTGAAAGAGAAGATCTGGCCATCCACAGAACATTATTATCAGGCACAAAAGCTGGCAGGTACACCTTTTGAAGAAGTTTGCCGCAGGCTTGAAAGTCCTCGTTTGGCATTTGAATATACAAGGCGCCCAGAAATTGCTGTTCGGGCTGAATGGGATGATGAAAAAATTAATGTGATGCATGAGGCAGTGCTGGCAAAATTTACACAAAACCCTGAATTAAAAGAAAAACTATTAGCCACAGGTGAAATGGAGATTGTCGAAAATTCTCCTGTTGACTCTTTCTGGGGAGTCGGAGCAGATGGAAAAGGTAAGAATATGCTAGGCAAGATCATCATGCAGGTTCGAGCGCAAATTCGAGTGGATGATCTTGAGAAGAGTAAAGAAAATGGCAATCTATAAATTAGAGGATCTATCTTTTAAACAGGTAGCGGCCCTGAATAGAGAAAAGACAATTGTGGTATTCACGTGCGGTTCGATGGAACAGCATGGTCCCCATTTACCAATCGGTATGGATACCCAATGCGCAGCGAAGATCGCTGAGAGAGTTCTGAAGAATGTCGAAAATGAAATGGATTGCCTGTGGATTCCACCGATACCGTTTGGACAAAGCCCCGAACATATGGATTTCCCTGGGACAATCACATTCACTGCTGAAACTTACATTCGCATGCTGAAAGAGATCGCTTGCAGTGTGGCGCGGCATGGTTTTAAAAAGATGTACATTATCAATGGTCATGGCGGGAATATCGCAGCCATTGGCTCAGCAGCATTTGACATCCGCGACAGCTATAAATTACAGATCTTCATGTTCAATGTTTGGGGGGTGATCGTTGGACTTGCAAATGATCTTCACGTAAGAGAAGCGTCAAACAAGACTGATGCACATGGCGGTGAGATCGAAACAGCGTTGATGCTTCATCTGACTCCCGAAAATGTTCACATGGAATGGGCGGTTGACGAAAAGAATGAGAAGTTGGCTGTGGGTGAGGTGGTTGGAATGGGTGGTCCGATTAGCTTCAATTGGAACTCTTTACAGGATATCGCCCCTAGTGGTATCTCTGGTGTAGCCAGTTTGGGAACCGCAGCAAAAGGTAAAGTGATCTTTGAAGCTCTGGTTGATATGGCAACCAAAGGACTGCGCGAGATTCATCAAAACTGGTGATCTTGAGGACAAGCGAAGAAGAGAAATATGACAACGTTAACAAGTTCAGGCGGAAGCTGTACGTTTGGAACAGGTTATCCAACTGTTTTGGCAACTACATTGATCAATACCTTGAAAAATGAGACTTTAACCAAGGATTTGATCGCAGGAAAAGTTGATGAGGTAAAACGTCTGGCAGAAAAGCAGGTTGGCGATGGGACAGGATTTTTAGAAGTCATGATCGTCCATCCTCAAATAGATGAAGAGGTGATGCTACCGTTGGTATGCAAAGCTGCACATGACGCAACCGGATTGCCTCTATATATTGATTCCACCAATATCAATGCAATACGCCGCACATTAGATATATATCCATACAAACCAGTATTATCCGTAAGTGCAGATTCAGAACGTCTGGAACCTATGCTTAACCTGGTAAAGGAGAGTGGTTCAGCAGTCATTTGCTTATGTATGGACGATAAAGGGATCCCTGCTACAGCAGTAGAACGAATGGCCATTGCTGAACGAATCATTCAGAGAGCCCGGGAAATTGGTATCCCAGATGATGACATTGCTATCGACCCGCTCGTTATGGCAATGGGAGTGAGCGAACCCGATAGTATGCTGGTGGCGTTTGATGTTCTGCGGGCGGTGAAACAGAAATATCAGTTTTCCACATTTTTAGGTATCGAAAATGCGGGGTACGGTTTACCTTATAAAGAATCCATAGACCTGGCATATTTATTAGCAGCGATCCCTGCAGGCATGGATGTGGCTTTGATCGATCCGCCTCTATGTACCAGACTTGGTCAGGATGGCTTGACACTGATCTTTGCGGAAAATTTCCTAAGTGGTCGTGATCCCTATGCTAAAAAATATCTGGCATATTTGCGTAAGAATGACCTGATAAAAAGAAGAAAACAAAATGACGAAAAATAATCCAGCACTCAGTTTGCAAGAAATCTCATCAACATTTGCTAAAGAACTCCCATTACGGGAAAAAACAGTTGTTTTCCCAATCGGATCAAATGAGCAGCATGGACCGCACCTCCCTATGGGGACAGATACCATCATTCTGGATGCTGTGGTTGAAGGTGTCAGAAAGCAATTCAGTGCGGATGATCCTATCGTATTCGCCCCATCAATCCCACTTGGAAAAAGCCCAGAGCACCTTGAATTTTGTGGCACCATTTCTCTGCGGGCAACAACATTGATCGCCATCTTTGAAGATATCGTTAATTCAATGCAAAAGCATGGCGTTAAAAAGATTGTTTTTTTAAACAGTCATGGTGGAAACACCGCTTTATTGGCTTCACTCGCATTTGATCTGCGCTATACCTACAAGATGGGTATTTACAGTTTGAATTTCTGGAATAACGACCTGGTCAACGCTGATGCAATAGAACAGGTTTTCCCTCATCTTTCTTATCCTGAAATTCATGCAGCATCAATTGAAACCTCCTTGATGTTGTACCTTCGACCAGAATTGGTTGGAGAGATCCCTCAGGATTTCAAGCCCAAGAAACCTTTTCCAGATATTGCTTTTGGCTGGGCTGCCCAGGATCTTTCAGAAAACGGAGTCATTGGCGATCCTCGCCAAAGCAATGCGGAACACGGGGAGAAATTATTCCAACTGCTTGTGGAAGGGGCAACTACAAAGCTCAAAGCCATTGCGCAAAGCTGAAATATATAGTGCGGTAGTATGGTATCGAGAAACGAATCAAAAATGGAGCTTCGTCGGTTACTATAGAAGAAGCTCCATTTGTTGCAGGTCTTTTGAAATTAATACTTGCCATACTTTTGAACCGTTTCCCACATTGCCATAATGTTTTCGGGAGGAACATTGCCTTGAATGTTATGGACGGTTGCAAATACAAACCCGCCTCCTGGCATAAGGTCATCCAGCCTGTGGCGAACATCCGAGTACACTTCCGAAGGAGTGTGGGATTCGTCGAAGGCACTCTGAGTATCGACCCCACCTCCCCAAAAAGTTAAATCTTTACCAAATTCGCGTTTCAGGTCTGCAGAATCCATATCCTTAGCGTTCACCTGTACTGGATTAAGAATATCCACACCAATCTCGATCAGATCAGGTATGATCGGACGGATAGAACCGCAGGCATGAATGAATACTTTTGCATGTGTTTTCTGGTGGATGTAATCGAACATTTCTTTATGCAGCGGTTTCAACATCCTGCGATAGGATGCAGGTGAGATTAGCATACCTATTTGTCCTGCCATATCATCCGCCATGTGCACTACATCGATTGGGATCCCTTCAAGCACAGAAAACATTTTTTCAAGAAAAGCCATTTGAAAGTCGGTAAATTTCTGCAATAGCTTTTTTACCAGATCGGGTTCACCTACCCAATCTGCATATCCATCTACATAACCATGAGTCCACATGTACATTTCGAAGATCCCTGCATAGATATTACCAATGACAAGAGCTCGCTGTTCTTCAAGGATCTTCAATGCAGCTTCACGTACACCAATAAATCGTGATGGCTCCTGTGGATCAGGGAGAGTATAGGAATCGATTCTTTCTCCTGTCAATTTGCCGGCAAGAGGATGATCAAACATATCGTAGTACATGCCGCCATCTTTTGGCATGCGCCAGCCGATATGGTATTCATCATATAAAGTAGAGTAATTGCCATCCGTTGAATCACGAAATTGGATCTGGTAACTGGCGCTAGAACGTGGCGATACATTCCGCACATCAACGCCAAGAAAATCCATCATATCGTCATCAACGCCAGCGATTTGCTGCAACACATCGGTGATTTGCAACGGCTTTTCAGGTAAGTTTAAATACCTACGCAATCTCTGGTAAGCCTTTGCCTGGATCCCTGTCACAACAGTTCCTCCCAGATCAAAAGGAACTCGATCAGGTTCTTTATGGTCTAAGGTTGCCAGAACACGTTCGCGAGAATTCATTCTCAGCGGTTCTTTCTTTCGTCAATAATAATCGCAACAACGATAATAGCACCTTTGACAATTTGCTGCCAATAAGCCGACACATTAAGTAAATCCAACCCATTATTGAGAACACCGATGATCAAAGCACCGACTAAGGTGCCCCATACAGTGCCCACACCGCCTGCAAAGCTGGTTCCGCCAATGACTGCAGAGGCGATGGCATCCAATTCATAACCCTGACCAAGCCCTGGTTGACCAGAACTGATACGGGAAGAAAGGACAATACCCGCCAGACCTGAAAGTAAACCAGCATAGGTATATATACCAATCTTGACTTTATCGATGTTGATCCCTGAAACACGTGCTGCCTGTTCATTCCCACCAATTGCATACACATAACGACCAAACCGTGTGTAATTCAACATAACATGGGTGACAAGCGCCATGAAGAGCAGAATCAGAATAGGGATTGGGAATCCTAAAACTTCTCCTTGCCCAATGAAGTTGTATGAGTCAGTCAAACTGCTGATAGGCCTGCCATCACTGTACAGAAGGGCAAATCCTCTTGCCACTGTCATCATTCCCAGGGTGGCAATAAAGGGTGGAATCTTGAATTGAGCGATTAAAAACCCATTGATCCAACCACAAATCAACCCGATAATCAGTCCTGCCAGAATGGGTACGATGAGCGGCAATACCAGACCGGGAAATTTTGCTTCCGCCCAATCAGGACGCTGTGCAAGGCTGGCAGCCACTACTGCTGCCAGAGCAAGTACTGATCCAGAGGAAAGATCGATTCCCAGCGCAATGATTGCCAGGGTGACACCCATACCAAGCAACCCGATTACTGAAATTTGGCGAACAACATTCAGTAAATTGCGCACCTGGAAAAATGCTGGCGACAGAATCGAGACGAGAAGGATCATTGCCAATAAGATCAGTACGATCGCATATTTCTGAAAGATGATTTTGATCCAATATTTATTAATTAATCCGGTTTCACCGGTTTTTGTTGTAGCCAATTTCATTCTCCTCTTTTATACATTCTTCCAAATCAAGCTGTAGCGAGCCCCGTAGCTGCACGTAAAATGCTCTCCTGACTTGCTTCTTCCCGTGTAAATTCTCCAGTCAGGCGACCTTCATGCATGACGATGACACGATCGCTCATTCCCAGAATTTCTGGCAGTTCTGACGAAATCATCAGAATTGCTTTGCCTTCTTGGGCAAGTCTTGACATTAATCTGTGGATCTCTGCTTTAGCTCCCACATCGATTCCGCGAGTTGGTTCATCCAGAATTAAAATATCCGGTGAGGTAAGCAACCAGCGGGATACCAATACTTTCTGTTGATTCCCTCCTGAAAGCAATTTTATGAGTTGATCCATGCTGGGGGTTTTGATATCCAGCCTGGTTTTCTCTTTATTGCAAGTATCCACGATGGCACGTTTTTGTAGAAATCCATTTTTTACGAATTGCTTGAGGTTTGCAATAACCATATTGTCTTTTACCGATAGCACTGCCATGATTCCGCTTGATCTTCTGTCTTCTGTGAGCAATGCCATACCATGTCTGATCGCATCCTCTGGCCTGGTTATGTGTACTTTTTGACCTTTGATGAAGATCTCACCCGATTCGATTTTTGCTATACCAAAAATGCTTTCGATGATCTCAGTCCGTCCTGCACCCATCAACCCGGCTAGCCCCAGGATCTCTCCACGCCTCAAATCGAAACTGACATCTTTCACTTTTCCTTTTCGGTTAAGATTCTTCACAGACAAGATCACTTCACCAATCTCTGCTTTTTCTTTAGGGAAAATATTGGTCAATTCACGGCCAACCATCATCGAAATTAAGCTGTTTTTATTCGTTTCTTTAGTTGGCACTGTGGCAATATAATGTCCATCTCTGAAAACCGTGATTTCATCCGCAATTTCGAAAACTTCATCTATTCTGTGAGTAATGAAAATAATCGAAACGCCTTTTTCTTTCAGGGTACGTATCATGGCAAACAGATGTTCCACTTCTCGTTCTGTGATGGCTGAAGTTGGCTCATCCATAATAATTAAGGAAGAGTTGTACGAGATCGCTTTTGCAATTTCTACCATCTGGGTATTAGCAATGGATATATCTTTCATGAGAGAGGCGGGATTTAGTTGAATGTTCAGTTGTTTTAGAAGGTTCCTGGAAGCGGAAAGCATTGCTTTCCGATCTACGAGCCCCAGTTTGTTTATGGGTTCTCTCCCCAGGAAGATATTCTCGGCGATAGTCATGTATGGTATGGGAGAAAGTTCCTGATGGATCATTGAAATGCCCATTTTTAATGCCGTAGCTGTATCGGGGATAGTAACGGGTTGGTTCTTGAAAGTTATTGAACCACTATCGGGAGTATATAATCCGATGAGCATCTTCATGAGGGTAGATTTGCCTGCACCGTTCTCACCCATCAAGGCATGCACTGTTCCCTTCTTAACCGATAAATGAACATTATCCAGGGCTTTAACACTAGGAAATGATTTTGAGATGTTCTCCATCATTAGAATGGTTTCTGAATCCATGATGAAGCCTTTCTTCGTATAAAAGTTACAATTTCAAGGGACAATTTCAAGTGTATCAAAATATTTAAAAGAGGCTGATACAATAGAATCTGCAGTTTCAAGCACTTCAATTGTGCGGGTCTATTATTAAGACCCGCACAGTAAATAATTAGAAATCCTATTTCATAAAATCTTTATAGTTGTCTGGGGTTACCAATACGTATGGGATCCATACGCGAGTTTCGACCGTTTCGCCTTTAGCTAGACCAACGGCTGCTTTGATAGCACCACTGCCTTGACCAGCAGCATCTTGGAAGACGGTTACATCAAGCTTACCTTCATCCATAGCTGCCAATGCATCTGGGGTGGCATCTGTGCCGCCCACGATGATCTTACCCAATAAACCAGCTGCTTCAATCGCCTGGATAGCTCCTAAAGCCATATCATCATTATTGGAACAAACTGCATCGATCTGATCACCTGTGGAGAGCCAGTTCTCCATTAGTGTAAGCCCTTCGGGACGGCTCCAGTTGGCAGTATCTTTCTTGGTGATCTTGATATCGGGATATTTAGCCGCAACCTGCTCTACACCAGCAGTTCGCTGGATAGCTGCTTCATTATCCAATTTACCCATCATGATGACAACATTCCCTTTACCACCCAGTTTTTCAGCAATATATTCCATTTGGAAGATGCCGGCATCGATAGAGTTGGAGCCGACAAATACCACATCCTCGGGCAGATTGGCTGGAAGCCGGTTGACATATACAAGGGGGGTCTTGGCATCTTTGGCTGCCTGGGTGATCGGGTCAGTGGCAGCAGTATCAACAGGGACCACCACAATGGCATTCATCCCCTGGGAGATGAAATTCTCTACCTGGGAGAGTTGGGTGGCAGTGTCTTCTTTGGCGTCAACGTATGTTACTTCTACATCTGCACCAAGGGTTGCAGCATAGTCCTTCATTCCATCGGTCATATAGGTCAGGAATGTATCATTGAAATTAGCAATGGTTACACCGATCTTGATTTTAGCCACCGGATCATCTGCTGTTTCAGTAGTTGCTTTAGGGGCACACGCTGCGATCAATGAAAGGATAACGATCAGCGAAACGAATAGAGTGATACTTTTCTTAAACGACATGTTATTTTCCTCCTTCTTTATTTTTGGTTTAAGTTAGTCCAGAATAAATTCTTTGTGGTCTGTATGGTGTCTATACCATATCGTGCAATCTTATCAAGTCGGGATATTCTGGATAGTGATTGTCTTTTCCGTGATTTTCAAAAGATTATTACCCTTCCCTTTTGTTAACCTCCTTTCCAGAATGTGTTAAGAAACCCTTTTCTTCAGTTTTTGATTTGATTTAACGAATAGCAACGGTAAAGATGATGATCATTATTAAATTCAGTGGCTGGCAACCGGTGTTGATTATAGAGCGGTCAGGAAGCGATGATTAGAGCCGGAGAAAAAGGAACAAACCAAAAATACCGGCAAATCCATCAGAGCGAGTTTTTACTACGAAAACACTTTTGAATGCCGTGCTTTCCCTAAAATGCTTGGTGTGATGAACGCTGATAATTCTGTTGCATCTTTCCTTACGGTTGCCAGATGTTTCCCGCTATTATACTTTATTATGCACACGTGTGCATAACTCTCTAAAAATACATACTAAGAGAGAGTATTAACTTTTGGCTCGTAAAGCAACAAATAAATGTGAAGCAAAAAAGTCATGTGCTATCCCCAAAAGCGGCACATATAATCATTATAGAGAAGATTCTCATTTTGTCAATAAATTCCATCATTTGAAAGAGCTGATGAACCTTTCTGACAATCTTCACAGATGCCAAAAAGGATCAAATGATTGGTAATTACAGAAAAGTGGAACTTTTGTTGAATGGATGAGAAAAATTCCGTAACATCATTATGGCTGATTGTTATCACCTTTCCACATTTTTGGCAAACTAAATGATGGTGTATCCCATCTACGACTGTTTCATAGACAGCAGAACCAGTGCCCATATCTGAAACTGAAACTAGTCCCTGCCCTACCAATCGTTCCAGCGACCGATATACCGTAGATTGATTGACAGCCGGTAATTGCTGGCGAATTTCTTCATAGACCTGTAAAGAAGTTAAGTGGGCATGTTCTTTTAATAAAGTCTGAATGATCACCTGATCAACGGAAGAAGCACGCATTTTGTCACCCTTTAAATGTGATAATGCAAAAATTTGCAAATGCAAATAATATATTATAATAACTCTAGGTTTTCTTATCATTCTATCACTTCCAGGGAAACAGGAGAAAATTATGTTGCCTGCACCAATCGCATCTGATCAAGCCATGCATATACCTGATGGTTTTCTTTCCATTTCAGTATCGATCATATTCTGGATCATTTCAATTATTGTCATTGGAATTGCACTTAAAAAAACAAGTCGTCTGTTGGGTGAGCGCCAGGTACCCTTAATGGGTGTTTTAGCTGCTGCCATTTTTGCTGGACAGATGCTCAACTTTAGCGTGACCGGAGGTACATCAGGACACTTATTGGGAGCCGCAATTGCAACCATCCTGCTTGGCCCCTGGCCAGCTGTACTGGTGATGACATCCGTAGTGTCTGTGCAGGCAATTTTGTTCCAGGATGGGGGGGTGCTGGCTCTGGGTACTAATATTTTTAACATGGCGATCATTGGGGTTTTTGTATCCTATGCTGTTTATACCCTGGTAAACAAACTTATCAGAAATATTTTCGTTTCAGGATTTCTTGCAGCCTGGTCATCAATTTTTCTTGCTTCATTAGCCTGCGCGCTTGAGCTGGCACTTTCCGGGACTTCTCCTGCGAATATTGCTGTTCCTGCGATGGCAGCTATTCATGTACTCATTGGTATTGGAGAAGGGTTGATCACAATAGGAGCATTGACCTTGATATATGCTTCGCGCAAGGATCTGCTCGTAGCTGACGCATCAAATGTTGGTAGTGATAAAGGAATCCTGATTGGTGGAAGTATCCTTGCGCTGGTTCTGGCAATCCTCTCACCGCTTGCGTCCAGCCATCCCGATGGTCTGGAATGGGTAGCAGAACAAAAAGGATTTCTTGATGCAGCAAAGGATTCTGTCTATACCATCATTCCTGATTACACCATGCCAGGTATATCAAACACAACATTAGCGACGGTCATTGCTGGGATCATCGGTACAGTAATTGTTTTTGGAATTTCTTTTGGTGTTGCACATGCTGAAAAGAAGGTTAAGAAACAAAGAGAGATATCCAGGTAGAAGTTATGCCCGAGTTGTATTCCCATCGAAATAGCCTGATCCATCGAATGGATGCAAGAGTAAAGCTGATTCTTACTCTTGCATTTATCATTTTTATCAGTCTGTCTCCCACAGCAGCCTGGCCAGCTTATATTTTATTTCTGGTAATCCCAATATCAATGGCGATCCTTTCACATCTGGGAATCTGGTTTGTTTTTAAACGAGCTTTTATTGCTCTTCCATTTATTCTGGCTGCCATTCCTCTTCTTTTCACAGGTTCCGAGCCACGATTGATCTGGCAAATTATTCCCGGATGGAACCTGGCAATCAGTTCAGAAGGTGCTTTACGGTTTATCAGCATTGGTTTGAAATCATGGATTTCAATACAGGCGGCTATTCTGTTGGCTGCAACCACCCGGTTCCCTGATTTGTTGACTGCCCTCAAGCAAGTAAGAATCCCTGATCTTTTGGTGGCAATTATTGGGTTAATGTGGCGATATCTATTCGTCATCGTTGATGAAGCCAAGACAATGACATACGCGCGTGCCAGCCGTAGTGCAAGTTTGCTTGAAACAAAGCGAACAGGAGGCACCTTATTATGGAGAGCCAATGTCACAGGAGGAATGGCTGGTACACTCTTCTTACGCTCTATTGAAAGAAGTGACCGTGTTTATTCTGCCATGCTTTCAAGAGGATACACAGGTGAACTTCCCTCTGGGGAGAGAAAGCCACTTTCGAAAGATCACCGGCAAACGATCTTATTAGGTATGTGTTTTATCTTTCTAATCTGGTTAATAGGAATGTTAACGGGAGGTTGATAGTTGTCGCACTTTATTGAGATAGACCATCTGTCATTTACTTATCCTGATGGTAAACAGGCATTACATCATATCAATTTACAGGTTGAAAGAGGTGAGAAAATTTCTCTTGTAGGTACAAATGGTGCAGGAAAATCGACCTTTCTCATGCATTTAAATGGCATTTATACAGGTCAGGGGCAGATTTATATAGATGGTTTACCAGTTCAGAAAAAAACTCTGAACCAGATCCGATCAATGGTAGGTGTAGTGTTTCAAAATCCCGATGATCAGCTATTTTCTCCTACAGTTTATGAAGATGTAGCATTCGGGCCTATCTATCAAGGGCTGCAGAAGCAAGAAGTACAGCAGAGAGTTGAAAAAGCACTATCTGATGTTGGTATGCGTGATTATGTATCTCGGAATCCTTATCATCTAAGTAGTGGGGAAAAGAAACGAATCGCGATTGCCACTGTTCTTTCCATGCAGCCTCAGATTTTGGTATTTGATGAACCAACAGCTGGTTTAGACCCGCGAGCCCGAAGAGAATTGATCGAGCTTCTAACTGGACTTCCTCAAACCATGTTGATCGCCACTCATGACCTGGCAATGGCCGAATTGCTCACTCCAAGAGTGATCATCCTTGACCAGGGTAGAGTTGTGGCGGATGGCAGGTCGAGCGAGATTCTCCATGATGAAGAACTGTTAAAACAGCATGGACTAATCTGATGGTATTTTATACTTGTTCTTCACTCTTTTTTGTACATTTGTAACGCACGTTCTCGAGCTATACGATGGTCAACTATTGGCGCAGGATAATCTTGACCAATGACTACATGGTATTTTTGCTGTTCAGCTGTGGGCATTTCCCAGGGTTTATGAATGAATTTTGCAGGTACATTCGCTAACTCTGGGATCCATTTTCTAACATATTTTCCTTGCGGGTCGAATTTTTCTCCCTGGGTAACTGGATTGAAAATCCGGAAATAGGGAACAGCATCTGTTCCTGTTCCAGCCACCCATTGCCACCCGCCATTATTTGCAGCCAGATCACCATCAATAAGCGATCGCATAAACCACCGTTCCCCTTCCTGCCAATTGATCAGGAGATGCTTGACGAGAAAAGATGCCGTTATCATACGCGCTCGATTATGAATCCATCCAGTTGAAGCCAGTTGTCGCATTGCGGCATCTACAATGGGATAACCAGTGTTCCCTTCTTGCCAGGCGATAAATTCCTCAGGGGCATAACGCCAGACAATATTTCGAAAAGCAGCCTTAAGGGATTGAGATAGTGCTTCAGGAAAATGCCAAAGAATGGATTGATAAAATTCGCGCCAGATGAGTTCATTGATCCAGGTTTCACACCCAGCTCTGGCAATCGCATCATGTGAGTTTTTCCAGGCTTGTATTGCCTCATTATAAACCAGGCGGGGTGAAAGCATACCAAAATGAAGGTAAGGAGAAAGGGCAGAAGTTCCTTCTTCATCCAACCGGTTGCGTGAATCGCTGTATGCAAAGATGCGTTCATCCAGAAAGGAATTCAGCCGGCGAATCGCTTCCTGTTCATTTGCTGGAAATAAAGATGAATTTGGCAGCTCTGGGATTTCTTCTGAAGGCAAGTTGGGAATTGGCGAGAGGACAACCGGAGCTGGAAGGACAGAGAGAGTATCTAAAAATGGAAAAGCTTTCCATGCTCTGCTATAAGGAGTAAAAACATTATATGGTTTCCCGTCCATTCGGGTTACCGCATATGGGGGATGCACACCAATACCATGAACAAGATGTAGGTCAATTCTTTGTGCTATGGAATGATCCCGTCGGCGGGCATAAGGAGTAATATCTTCTTCGGCAAAGATCTTCTGTATAGGATACTCTTCCACTAACCGAAGTATTTCTGTTTCAGGATCGCCCTTACGGATAATTAAATCTGATCCCAGTCTTTGTAGATCCTGCTTAAGAGAATGTAATCCCGAAAATAGAAACGCCTGGCGCTTTTCAGCATGAGATTTCAGAAGATGTTTATCCAGGATAAAGAGGGGTAAAACCTTTTCGCCATATTTCAAAGCTTCATGGAACGCCTGATTATCCGTAAGGCGCAAATCTCGTCGTATCCACCAGATATTCATGAGAGACTCACTTTAATATTGCAGAAGATGTCACAATCGTGAATTCCTGTTAGTTCCTACTGTTGTTGATAAATCTCATGATCTCTTCATGCCCTTGATATTCATGTACCAGTTTCCCATCCTGCATTTGCAGAACACGGTCAACAAATTCACACATGCGCAGATCGTGTGTGACCATGATCCCTGCACGGTTTTGCTCGTGGATCAATCCTGCGAAGGTTTCGACAGCCTGATAGGCACGTTCAGTATCCAGACTGGCAGTAGGTTCATCTGCTAATACAAGGCTGGGGTTATGGATCAGTGCACGGGCGATTGCCACCCTTTGCTGTTGCCCTCCCGACATTTGCCCTGGAAGGTTGTACAGCCGTTCTTCAAGCCCAAGACGGGCAAGCAATTCTCGGGCACGCAATTTTCCAGCTTTATCAAGCTTGTTGTTCAATCGCAGCATTAGTTCAACATTCTCTACTGCATTTAAATAAGGAACAAGATTATTCGCCTGGAATGTGAAACCGATTTTTTCGCGGCGCATCGCAACCCGTTCGATATCACTCATATTTGATACATCCTGCCCATCAATAAGAATTTGACCAGAAGTAGGTTTAAGCAGTGCAGCAAGGATAGAAAGCATGGTGGTTTTTCCTGAACCACTGGGGCCAACAAGTGCCACAAATTCGCCATTAGTAACCTGGAGAGAAACATCTGCAACGGCGTAAATGGTACCAAAATCACTCTGATAAGTTTTTACTACTGATTTTGTTTCAAGTGCGTGTACTGTCATAGTTATATCCATTAAGAAGTCAGTCCTAAAGCTTTTAGAGGCTCAATTCGAATTGCATAACGTATTGAAACCAAGCCACCCAATGGGCCAATAAGAAGCAGAGCAACAATCGCAAAAGTGGATGTTGTCCCATTGAAAACGATTGGTACGGTAGGGGGGAATGATAATGAAAACAGGAAAGTTAAAATTCCACCAATCAGAACACCCACTGTGGTTACAATAACTATTTGGATAATTGCTGCTGCAGCCACAACCGGATTGGTGGCACCAATGGCTTTTAATACACCAATTTGAGGAACCTTCTGGAGGATTTGAATTTGAAAGAAACCTCCAATCACCAGGATCCCAATAAAGAGGGTAAATCCGCCTTGTGTATTCAGTGTGCTTTGTTGTGCAGAATATCCTGGAAGAGCCTGAATCGCTTCTTTCAATGTTGCTGTCTCAACATTGTTCACCTGTGATTCCAGCCGCTGACGGATTACATCTATTTGAGTTGGGTCAGAAATTCTGACAAGGATCACATTTGCAATAGTAGTAGTACTGTTCACTTCCGCTTCAGATTTGGGTCGAACACGGTCCCAAGTAAAAAATGGAGCAAATATGGATGGTTGGAGAGAATATTGTTGACCATCAGTAATTCCTACAATCTTCAAGGTGAAGAATTCATCTTTTGTACCCTGGGTTAAGCGAATGGTAACCATATCTCCAAGCTGTAAACCACTGCGGATTGCGGTATTGCGGTCAATAATCACTTCATCTGCATTATCTGTGCTGAGTTGTTGCCCTTCTACAATACGCGGCTCTCCAGTATGGCCAGGTTCCACTCCAAGAAGAGCTATTTTTAGGGTTTCACTTTCTGGTAAAACTAACGTGACGCTTGAAGTGCCAAGCATTCCAGCATCTGCAACCCCTTCCACACGGCGAATTGCAGCAAGTCGATCTTTGCCAAGCCTGCTTGCCTGAATGAGATAATCAGATTTTGCCTGGTAAACGATCAATTGCGCATCCAGCTTGGAAATGTATTCACGGTTCCCATTGCCCAATCCTTCTCCCAAAGCCGCAATAAACAACACCAGCAAAGTAATGAGAGCAATAACCAGGCTTACTAATAAGAATCGCCCACGATTTCTCCAGATTTCCTTCGCTGCCAGGTAACTTGAAATCGATAACACTGTTTTCATCGCTTACTCCAGGAGTATTTCACTTCAAAAATTTAACTGCGCCTGTCATGCCCCAGCGTATATTCGGATCGGTTTTTGTTAAAAGAATGGTCACTGTGTATGTAATATCTCCACGTTGCTCAACGTATCGTTTATTGATGTTTGTTACTTCACCTTCCAGTTTCACATCAGGCAGGGCATCCAATACAACCTCCACTTTTTCACCAATAGCAACAGAAATTACATTCAATTCAGTTAAGTTGTCTGTTTTTACAATCCAGGTGGATAGGTCTGCAATGGTAAGAACTGCAGCTCCGGCGTTCACGCGTTGTCCTTGTTGTAAATCCAAATCGATGACAGTTCCATCCATATCGGCTTTAAGAGTCAATGCATCAAGAATAGCCTGAGCGTTTGCCACTGATGCCTGCGCAGAAACGAATTGCGCTTCAGCAGTAGCCATAAGATCGGGGTCAATTCCCTTATTGGCAACCATTTTGGCTTGAGCATCTTCTGCAAGTTTCAGATTGGCATTGGCAATATCCAATTCAACTTTGTTTTCTTCTGATGAATTAGCATCATAACGATTTTGTGCTGATTCTTGTGCCTTTTTTGCGTCAAGGAGAGCTAATTCAGCCTGCGCTAGGCGCAAATTGGCTTGAGAGTTTATCGTGTCAATCGCCTGTTGGGCAATCAATAGTTCTTGTTGTGCCCTCGCCAGTGCCAGGTCAACCTCCGAAGAGCTTTCTAACCGTACAAGCTCTTGCCCCTTGGTAACATGTTCACCATCGGCCACAAATACTTCAGCTATCTGACCAGAGATATTAAAAGAGTGTTCTAAATATTTCGCTGGTTGCACCCTTCCTTCAGCAATCAATAAATTTGACTGTTGAGGAATGGGAGTGGTTTTGATATCTGTGCTTTTGGGGCTACATGATGAAAGAAGCATGGAAATGCTGATCATGATAATAATAAATAGGGTGGTTTTTTTCATAACTTGATACTCCAATAATGTTTATTTTTCGCGAACACCAACTGGCCCATTGAAAGGCTGCTTCCAATTCGTCGATAGAACTCCACTTAATAAGAGATCCAATGGGGGATGGTCTGCAATATGATCGTAATAATATGGCAATTCTATGTACCCAGATGTGCTGATAATAAAAGTTCCTGACATTTGCATGGCATCCTGTCCAGCGGGAGGAGGTTCAACAGCGTATCCTTTTTGACGTGCTCTGGAAATAGCAACCCATACTTTCAGGTTCAGGAAAGTCTGGAAAAGATTACCCCGCTCCAATCCATAGGCTGCATAAGCTTTTCGTTCGGGATCAGCCAATACACGTAAACCGGGTGCAAAATCCTTTGCAAAAAGTGCAGCCGTTTCAGGTGTTCCCTGGGTGACAATTGCCAGATCTAATCCTGCCTGGAAGATACGATCTTTTCCAGCAACCAGTTCATCAAGCATTTCCTTGCATTGAGTGCATCCAAAGTGTCTTGTAAACGCCAATAAGAGAGGTTTTGATGCCCATAAAGCAGATAACTGTATGGGATTTCGTGAAGTATCTAGAAGCGATAGATCTGGAGCTGGCGATTTAAAATTAAGTCGTTTAATATTTTTCATCCAACCTCTTTCATTTTTTTCGATAAATATGAATCAAGCCATGTAGTAATAACAGGACCATCCTCTCCCAGGATATTTTTAATTGCATGGCAATATGCTAATAAATACTGGTTTATTTGTTGCTGCGAAATTTGTCTTGCAATGAGAAACTGGTCCAGCCATATCAGATCAGATTCCATGAATGCAGGATTTCCCAATTCCAGAGCAGATATCATTCCTGAGAAAAAATTGTCATCTGCCACACCAAGGAACTCTAAGTGATTGGAATACTTTTGCGTTTCCTTATGCACTGCCATTTCGATTAGAGGACGTAATTCAGCGAATCTGACAGCAATATCCTTTAATGGCTCAGGTTGTGTTTCAAAAGCTGAAAAAACCTGTTGTTTTGTTACCAGGTTTTCGACCATCAGAATCGCTTGATCAAGATTTTCCCCTAAAAATAACGCAGGAATGCGATCCCGTAATTCAGGAATACGGTTGAAGATCAAGCCACCATAAGCAAGGGGAATATTTAAATCTGCCA
Source organism: Anaerolineaceae bacterium (assembly GCA_034429195.1). GTDB lineage: Bacteria > Chloroflexota > Anaerolineae > Anaerolineales > Anaerolineaceae > UBA4782. Next base: position 20,404 of record DAOUGQ010000007.1, on the reverse strand, counting down.
AAGATTCAAAAGTACTTTTTGCAGAAGCAGCAGATGACAATCTTTGTGCCGATAGAACAATCAGGTTTGGATGTATGGATTCAATAGTATCCTTCATTTGATCAAGCGGAACATTTGCACCGAGGTAAACGATATTGAAGCCCTTTCTACGCAAGATCAAATAGAGCAATAATATTGGGAAAATATGCCTTTCACCTGCAGGGCAGGCAAGCAGAATTGTCTGCTGCCGGGTTGGGTTCGGTGCTGCCAGGATAAGAGCTTCAAGCCTTCGTACCGCCATTGAAGTTGTAAAGTGTTCCTGTTGAACAGAAGCACCTCCCGTATACCATCTATCTCCAATCGTTTTCAAACCATCTTGAAGGATCTCTATACAGACAGCTTCAACCGGATATAAAGCAAATGCCTGGTTTAAGATTCCTTCTGCCCTGATTTCATCGAATTTCATACATGCATCAAGCCATTGGATTCGCATAAGGTCTATGCGGGTATCCTGAGCATTTAGTAGCGGTAAGGGAGAATCTTTCGCCTGGAGATATTCCGTCAGAGGATCGCGATCTGTCTCAATCAGCTCTTTCCAAAGGTTTACCGCCCTGCTAATACTCAACCCCTCCCTTTGACGTGCTCTCAACCACTTAATTGTTTCTACATCATATTGAGAATACAACCGGTGTTTCCCAGTAGATCGCTGGGGATTGGGTAACCCATACCGTCTTTCCCAAGCGCGAAGTACTTCGGCTTTTAAGCCGGTTTCTTTAAGGACGGCATTCAGATTGAAAACAGGTGTTTTATTGATCATCATATTTCTTCCTTCGATGTTGGCAATAGAATGTATTTAGTATAGATTAAAATATGCAAAAAGTCAACAAAAACTGTACAAATAGTTGACATTTTGCCCGTTATTTGCTAATATAAATTTGTAGATAGCAATAGTCTTAATAAATAAGGCGTTTATCGATTACAGCTTCTAAAGATATTCCACACACCACTATTGTTTTGTCGTTCCTTCAATGAAAAAGTCGCATGTGACTAAAAATAAAAAAAGGATATTCGAATGAAAGACCTTTTCCGGCAAATTATCGTAGTTCTATCTGTGATCGTTACGATCATCATTAATTCACTTGCAAATATACTTCCATTAAATGGATTAAATACCGGAGAAATTTCTGACCGGTTCAATGTCTATTTTGTCCCAGCGGGTTACGTTTTTTCTATTTGGGGCTTGATCTATCTGGGTTTGATAGTCTTTTCTATCTATCAAGCTTTACCTTCTCAGCGACAGAACCCTCGGTTACAAGCTTCAGGGTGGTGGGTTGCCCTTGGAGGGATTGCAAACAGTGTCTGGATATTTCTCTGGCATTATGAGCAATTCACATTAACTATTGTAGCGATGCTGGTTTTGCTGATTTCCCTCATCATCGTTTATCTACGGTTGGGAATTGGCATAACCGAAGCTCCGCTTGCGGAAAGATTAACAGTCAGAATACCATTCAGTATTTATCTGGGATGGATCACAGTAGCAACAGTTGCCAATGCAACTTCATTACTGGATTACCTGAAATGGGATGGATTCGGAATTTCAGCCATCAATTGGATGGGTATCATGCTGGTGGCAGTTCTGGTAATCAATATCCTGATGAACTTTACCCGCCGTGATATTCCGTATACGCTGGTGATCCTTTGGGCGTTAGCTGGAATAGCAATTAAATTCAATACGCTTCCACAGGTTGCTCTACCTACATGGATCACGTTTGGATTAGTTTTGGTGAGCCTTGGATTGGCATTTATTTTCCGTATCCCACGGCGAAAAGTCAGGCAGTAAAACTAAAAAGTAGCTGACAGGTAGCATTGCAATGGCAAAAGTTGATATTAATCTCCCTGCTCCAAATTTTTCTCTGATCGATGTCAGAGGTCAAAAATTCCAATTATCCGATTTACGAGGAAAAGAAAATGGTTTGATAGTTTTTAATCGCGGATTTTTTTGACCATTCTGCCAGAGGCATATGGCGCAGTTGCGTCAGGATTATGACAAGTTTCAAAAACAGAATACAAAGATCATTGTAGTTGGTCCCGAGAACGCAGAAGCATTCTCACGCTACTGGCAACAACATGGCTTACCATTTATTGGGCTACCCGATCCGGGAGCTACTGTACTCAGGGCTTATGGGCAGGAGGTTAATCTTTTTAAGCTTGGTAGAATGCCAGCGCAAGTGCTGGTTGATAAGACTGGGATTGCAAGGTTTGCCCATTATGGGCACTCAATGTCTGATATTCCCGACAATCAAGAATTATTGGAAATTCTTATAAAAATTAATATAAATAATTAAGGAAGAGAATATGATCATTTTAATGGTACTAAAAATTATTGCAGCAATAGGAACTGCAGCAACTGGATTATTGGCACTGATTAAACCAACGGCGGTCTATGGTTTTACAGGATTATTGGCTGAAAATGCCAGAGGTATTTCAGAGATAAGAGCAATCTTTGGTGGTTTATTCATTGCACTTGGCATTGCACCATTTATCTTTGGAGAGGTAGCTTATCGAGTTTTAGGTTTCGGTTACCTGGCAATTGCTGCCGTGCGATTGATTTCCATTTTTCTTGATAAGTCCAGTGTTTCTTCTAATTGGATCAGCCTTGCAATTGAAATTGTCTTTGGCGTCATCTTAATTTTGAGGTGGTGATATGAGTGTAGGAATTGTAACCGATAGTACATGTGATTTACCTGCCAAAGTCATATCTCAATTGGGCATACAGGTGATCCCATTCTACATTCGCATAGGAAAGCACGATTATTTAGATGGGATCGATATGTCTCGTGAGGATTTTTATAAAAACTTACCTGATTCCCCAGAACATCCAACGACAGCAGTTCCTTCTCCCCAAAAATTCCATGCTATATATAATGCGCTTTCTGATGAAGGAGCCACGGAGGTCTTGTCCATCCATATCTCATCCACGTTGAGTGCTGCTGTTAACGTTGCTTCAACTGCTGCAGATGAAACTACTTCTGTACCTGTAACGGTTCTGGATTCAGGATCACTTAGCATGGGAACAGGTTTTTTGGTTCAAACCGCTGCTGAGCTTGCGAAGCAAGGATTTGCAGTAAGAGAAATTCTTCCTCGTCTTCAAGATCAGATCAAACGGACGCAGGTTTGGGCTTTACTTGATACACTGAAATATTTACGACGAAGTGGAAGGATGAATCGCATAGTATCGGTCATAGGCGATATCATGCACATAAAACCGATTTTGAAAATGCACAATGGAGTCTCTGAAGCTGAGAAGGTACGAACCAGAAAGAATGGCCTTAATCGGTTAATCACAATGTTGAAAGAATTTAGCCCTTTTGAGAAAATAGCCTTTTTACATTCTAACGCTCTTGAAGAGGCGAAAACTCTGCAATCTATAGTAAACGACCTTATTTCAAACCAGGAAATCTGGTTTGAGACAATCAATCCAGTATTAGGCGCTCATTTAGGAACGGGCGTGGTTGGTTTTGCCTGTGTAACTAAGAAATAGCGAGGTTTTCGATGCAACTTTTAGGTATTTACGGTTCGGGTCTGGCAATCATATTGATATTAATGACTGCTTTATGGGCAATTAGCCTGATATTAAAGAACTCTAGTATTGTAGATATCTTTTGGGGTTTCGGTTTTGTGGTTTCTGTTTGGGTGTTTTTTACTTTGTCTCCTGATGGTTTCTTCTGGCGTAAACTATTAATCGCTTTTCTTGTGACGATCTGGGGATTGCGTTTATCCATACATATTTTATTGAGAAATTGGGGTAAATCAGAAGATTTTCGATATCAAAAGTGGCGAAAAGAAGCTGGGCCTAAATGGTGGTGGCAAAGCTATTTCAAAGTCTTTTTATTGCAAGGTATATTGCTTTGGATCATTTCCGCACCATTATTTGCTGCTCAATGGAAGGGAATACCAGCGCATTTTTCTCTTCTGGATTTTATAGGTCTTGGATTATGGTTGATAGGGTTCTTTTTTGAAGCGGTGGGAGATGCACAATTGGTGAGATTCCGCTCCAAGCCGGAGAATAAAGAAAGGGTATTAGATCACGGCGTATGGAGATATACCCGTCATCCCAACTATTTTGGAGATGCGACACAGTGGTGGGCTTATTATCTCATTGCTCTGGCAGCAGGGGGGTGGTGGTCTATCTTCAGCCCTGTAATAATGACCTTTCTCCTTTTAAAAATTTCAGGTGTTGCTTTACTGGAAAAATCCATGGAAACTCGACCTGGATATAAAGAATATATTCAAAAAACGAATGCTTTCATACCTTGGTTTCCAAAAAAATAATTGTCAGCGTTACTGTGATTTGGGCAGCGAACGTGCTAAAAAATCCAATACTGCCTGACGGAAACTAACATCTTCAGACCCAGTTCCATCACCACGAAAAACAAGGTGCTCTGCACCTTCGAAAATTTGCAGCTCTACATTTTGTCTACCAGCTTCCTGCAGAACATAAGCATGTTCAACGGGTATCTGACTATCGGCAGAACCATGTAACAATAAGACGGGACGAGGGGAAATTAATGCAATATCATGTTCAGGAGACGCAGTAGCTGGCCAGACTCCATACAGGGTCAGCAGCCCTAACCGCATAAATGGAGTGTAAATTCGTACGTACCATTTCCTTTGGCGCTCCCATGAGCAGCATTCCCAGACCAATCATTTTATCTATTGAAGAAAAAGAGCTTACACTTATGACAGCATTTACATCGGAGCGGTAAGCAGCGGTACGAATGGCGGTTGCCCCACCCATTGAGAAACCCAAAAGAGCAACAGGTACATCCTCCAATTCATTCTTGGATGCAATCCAATTCAACACAGCACTCAAATCCTGTGGCTCTTCAAAGGCAAAGCCAATCCAGTTTCCCCCACTCCTGCCGTGTGCACGCATATCCAAAACAATGCTGGAATATCCTGCTTCATGCAGGTGAGTGGCATGCGGTAAAAAGCTAGACGCATCCATTCCATCTATACCATGCAGGAGAACTACCACACCACGTGGATCATTTGCTGGGATATACCATGCCTGCAAAGGAATGCCATCTTCACTTGTCAAATAAATAGTAGTGGCTTCCAACCCTAATAATTCGGGTGTGTTTTTGAATTTTTCTACACGGTGAGTTGCCATATCTTTTAGAATAAACACACTACTGAGATAGAAACCCAACAGTATGATCAATGCAATACTGATCGTTATGAATAGAATTGTTTGCCTTGGATGGCTATTAGAATTCTGATTATGTTTTTTAAATGACCAATTGTGTAATCGCATTGCTTTGAGAAATCCGCTTACAGGTATCTCCTCTACCACCGATGATGAATAATGCCAGACCTTTAGATGGGTCCAGTGAAGCGATCGTATTGTTTTCAATTCGCACTTCTTCCACCGAATTATTCTTTTCGCCAATTCCATCATTCAACATAATGCCTTCAAATTTATATCTCTGGATTTGATTATCAATAATTTCCACATGATTAATTCGACCCGTTACCCCTTCCGGCATCGGATCGTCCTCTGATGCAGCATAGTTCCAGATAGCGCGACCCCCGGCATTGCTGGTATTTCCAAAGATCAGAACATTTTCAATAACATTATTTACAGGTGCCCGAGATGAAATTGGTAACCCGGGATTATAAAATTGTTTGAAGCAAATAATGCAATAGCATGCCTGGCAGTAGACGAGATCACGTTATTAAAAATGTTAATTCCACTCATGGAGTTATCGCTATTGCCATAATTACCCGCCAACATCACAATTCCAGCAGGATGAGCATTATTCCTACCCACTCCCAGCGGATCAATGGTATTTCCATCTATGGTAATGTTTTCAACAGTATTCTTGTTAAAAAATATCTCTATCTCTGTTAATCCATAACAGGAACTGGAACCGTCGGCAGCATTGACAGCTATGGTTGATCCAGGAGAAGAGAGAATGTTATTGATGATTGAAATATTCGTCAGACGATTATTCGATCCACCTGCTGTTGTTGTAGTCATATAGATACCTTTATTCTGCCTATTAGCAACCTGAATAGTATTGCGTGTTATTTCTATGTCGTCGATATTGATAGTGGAAGACAAAGACGGATCAGAAAGATCCGCGAGGGTATTCATGGGAAGAACTTTCATACCTCCGCCCCTTACATCTGAATAAATTTGATCATCCATGATCTGAATATGATGAAAGGGTTTTGTCGAACAAATATCATCTATACAAGATAAGATACTGGCGAAATCCTGAAAATCTCGAAAAATAAGGTTTTGGAGTTATATATCGGGAGCTCAGAATAAATGCCGATGAAAATTCTTGGGTAAGCGTAGAACCGCTTATGACGATATCTGGTTTGCCATCATGATCAACATCTCCATCAATTCCATCAATGGAGATTTTCTCTCCAGTAATGATCAGGCGCGGATCGCTGTACTGCTGATCTGAACCGAGGAAGATCACTTGATCCTTCAAGAACAGATTAAACATTATTTGCTTTTCACCAACCGTCTGGTTGGAAGCCAGTATAGCTTCTCGCAATGAGAGTAATCCATCAACTCCAAGATTACTAAGCAGGTTATCAACATTTGAGGTATCCCCATCAACGATATCCATCCCTGTATTCACTATTAATTTTTTTACAGGAAGGGTTGTTGGAGAAGGAGTTGGGGAGGGTTTTATAGTCTGGTTGAGGAGCACTTGTGATAACTTTTGGAGTAGGGGAAATACCATTTATTACCAGTGCAGGGGATTCTTACATTTAAGTTACTGAAAGGCTAACTAACATCAACACAACAAAAAGTTTCAAATATTTCATTAAAAACTCTAAAACATGCTGCACTTTATTATGGATAAGGGAAAAGGCTGCTCTTTTTTACCAACTTATTGGTAATGAGATTTTCAGAAGGTTTTACTAATGAATGTTTGGAATAGAAACCTAGATACTTCCCCCAAGTTTCTTTAATGTATTTTCAATTTCTTGACGTTCTTCATCATCGGTAGATAATGAAAGGGCTTTCTGTAAATCAATTTTGGCTTCAGTAATATTTCCCAGGTATTTATAAATAATTGCCCGGTTGTAGTAAGCACTTGCTGAATCTGGGAACAATTCCACCGCTTTATTTTCAGCTTCCAATGCTTTATTCTTATATCCTAATTTCAGATAGCAAACTGCCATCAGGTTGTATCCATCGATTGTAGGGGTCATTGAGTTTGCCTTCTCCATGTTCTCAATGGAAAGAGAATATTGACCCTGTTTGTAATATACAATGCTAATGTTGTAATAAGCTTCTACAGTATCTGGGCTTAATTCCATCACTTTCAGGTAATCATCGATAGATTTAGAGTATTTGCCCAGGCTTGAATATAAAGAAGCCCGATTGATATAAGCTTGAATATATGTACCATCGATTTCAATTGCTTTATTAAAATCGTCTATGGCATCCTGGCTGTATCCCAGATACCTGTTTGCCAGACCCCGGTTGTTGTATGCATTGGAATTGTCTGGAACTTGTAAGATATAAGCATCGAAATCGAGCTTTGCTAGGGCAAATTGATTTGTCTTGATATAAAGAATCCCGCGATTGAGCAGTGCGTTGGTATTGTCAGGATGATTTTCCAGGCATCTTGTGAAATCCAGAATGGCAGCTTCATAATTTAACAATGCTGAATTAGCGAGTCCTCTTTCGAAATAGAGATCATTACCTGCTTCTATTCCCCGGTTTAGGTCGTCCAAAGCTTCCTGATATTTTTCTTGGAGAAGATAAATATTCCCTCTCAGCGAATAAACAATCTCATAGCCGGTTGGTTGTAGCTCAATGATTTTGTTGACATCTGCTAGAGCGAGATCATATTTTCCCAATTGGGTATAAGCATACCCCCGACGGAAGTAAAGCATAGGAATTGTTGACGAGGAATATTTAATGGCGAGGGTATAATCTTGTGCCGCTGCAGCGAAATCTCCTAACAATTCGAAATACATTGCCCGGTTTATGTAACCTGTTGAGTCAATGGGATTCAGACTGATCCCATAGTCATAATCTTCTTTCGCTTTGTCATACGATTTCATCGTCTGATAGATTTGCGCTCTAGAGAAATAGAGAAGAGGATTTTCTGGGGAAAGATTCATGGCAGTATTAATGTCGGCCATGGCAGATTGGAATTGCTTTGTGCTGGCGTAAACTTCTGCTCTCGCAGAATAATATTCATAAACATCAGGTTTTAATTCGATAGCTTTATCGAAAGCGGAAAAAGCCAGCATAGTTAAGCCCAGTTGAGTGTAATCGACTCCCAGCGCGTAATAGATATCAGGATCTTCATACCCCATGCTGATGATGTTCTCATATACCTCAACTGCTTCTTCATATTGGCCATTATTTTCATATTCTTTTGCTGTATTGATCTGTTGAAGAACCAAAGATGGTAAAAAGGTAGGGGTGATCGTAGCATCGATGGTGGGAGTTGCTGCAAATAAAGAATTTTCTCCTGCAAATAAACTTGTGGAAAGTAACGAAAATGTCAGACTTGCGATGATGATCACGCTGAATAGAGTAATGACAAGTTTATTATGGAGGAGAGAGTTTTCCATGAATTTCTCAATATTGGGATTGTATTGTCATATTATCTTACCATATTGGTTTTTAATTGATATAAAATCAACAACTAAATAGCCAGAGAAAGCATCTACCACTTAAATAGGGTAAATGCAAAAAGATAAAGAATACTCGCTACAAAGCAAGTTCCTACCATAATTGGTAAACCCTTTTTATTCCATACTTTAGGCGTGATTGGTACGTTTGTTTTCTCTGAAAGTGATGCAACAACAATATTCGCTGTCGAACCTAGTATTGTGCCATTTCCACCAAAGCCTGCTCCAAATACCAATGCCCACCAAAGAGGTTCAATATGAATTCCTGCATTTTCCAATTCCTGAATAATAGGGATCAAGGCAATAGTAACTGGTACATTATCAACAAAAGCAGATAAGATAGCAACTCCCCATAGAAGGATTATTCCTAAAAGAATCGGAGGAATATTCTGCACATGTGAAATTAATGTTGCAACCGCCTGCATTACACCTGCTGATTGGAGCCCGCCAATAAGTACAAAAAGAGAAGTAAAGAATATAAGAATATCCCATTGAATTCTTTTAAGGGTTTCCTGAAGAGGAGGACGAACCCAGACTAAAACAATAGCAGAAGCTGTAAGTGCAACCAACGATGGCCTGATGTGAAGTATTTCTTCAAGTAAGAATATGATTAATGCAATTCCAAGGATAATGATTACTTTCCTTACGGTTTTTCGATCTTTTAAAGCACTCAATGGATTTAGTTCTTCAAGGGCATCCAAATTCTGTGGTTTTTCCGAAAGCTCATTATGGAAGAAAAAACGAAGCATAAATAAGGCAACCAGCCAAACAATTACAACAATTGGTAAACTATGAGTAAGAAAATCAATGAAAGTTAATTTTGCTGCTGAACCAACAAGAATATTTGGGGGATCACCGATTAAAGTAGCTACACCACCTGTATCTGATAAAATTGCTTCTGCCATCAGATAAGGTTGAGGATTTAATCCAAGAATTTCACATAACAAAATTGAAACTGGTGCAATTAGTATGACTGTTGTTACGTTATCAAGAAACATAGATACAATGGTTGTTGTAGTTCCCAAGAGCACAAGTAAAAGAATTGGTTTTCCATTTGATCTTTTTCCAACATAGATTGCAAGAAATTGAAAGAAGCCCGTTGGTTCCAGAATGGAAACAATGATCATCATTCCAATAAGTAAACCAAGCGTATTAAAATCAATCGACTGAAGTGCCTTTTCTTCTGAATAGAAACCAAAAATTAATCCCAGGCATACCATTACAACAGCACCAATCAGAGAAGCAATGGTACGATTTAACTTTTCAGAAAAAATTATATAGAGTGTGGTGATGAAAATTGCACTGGAGAGTATGCCTGCAATCATTAATTTACCTTTAAATATCTTTCCATGAAGATAAGATAGCGACTCCAATATCCACTTGCGATACTATTCCAACCAACTCACCTGTTTCGGAAACAACAGGTAAATCTGATAAGTTATGTTTGATCATAAAGCCGTAAGCGGCAAGTAATCCAGAATTATCAGATACGGGCAATGCAGGCTGCATTATTTCGGTTATAGGGCGATCAATCTGGTTTGCATTAGGGCGAGTGGTTTCTACGGCTCCAAAATCACTGATAAAATCAACGTCGTTGATCAAATTAAAAAATGCAGGCATTTCAAGGTTAAGAAGATCGGGCAATCCGACCATGCCAATAACTTTGTTTTCTGTATTGATCACGGGTAGAAGACCAATATGCTGATCAGACATTTTAATTGCGGCATCTCGAATAGTAGCATTGGAATCAATAGAAATGACATTCCTTTTCATGCAACTCTTTATCATTTAGACCTCTTTTCAAGATAACAGATTCTGAGTCAAGTTAAACCTGTCATTGATGCACTTATCTCCCATAACTTTTTCTGTGTTAAGTAATTATATGAATTAGCATTAGATCGTACTGGTTTATTGTTTTCATCCCAATATTTACCTGAAATTCCTTCTACAGATGGATCTGCAGCAAGAAATACATAAGTTTCTGCCTGTTTTTCGGGGGTAATTGCCATCTTCCGTTTCAATGAGTAGACTTTTCTTTGCCAACTCGGCAAATGGGTTAACCTTTCATCAGGAATTGCAACATTTGCGACACGCACACAATTTACCGTTACTCCAGTTCCTTCAAGCCGTCTGGCTAGTTCATATGTAAACATGACCTGAGCAAGTTTTGATTGATAATATGCATGCTGCAGAGTGAATCGACGCTCTCCATTTAAATTGTTAAAATCAATATCTAAGAAGGGATACATCATAAGACCTTTGGAAGCAATAGTGATTATGCGGCTTGGTGTACTTTTGAGTAACGCCTCAAGGAAGAGGTTAGTTAACAAAAAAACACCAAGGTGATTGGTTGCAAATACTGTTTCAAATCCTTCTGGGGTTTTTGTTACCTTCTTCAGTGAGTGGTCAAAGTTGGCTGCATTATGGATGATAACATCGAGACGATCGTGTTTTGATAAATATTCATTTGCGAATTGCCTGATGGATTTCTGCAAAGACAGATCAACTTGCATAAACTCGATGTTATTATTTCCTGTTACCTGCCTTACTTCTTCTACTGCGGTTCTGCCTCGTTCTTCTGACCGGCAAGCCATGATTACTGTTGCACCAAGATTTGCCAGTTGAATCGCAGCAGCTTTTCCTATTCCTGAATTAGCTCCAGTAATAATGATCTTCTTTGATTCCATTTTATATTTCATTTAATGTGCCTTTCACTCAAATAATTATGTCCTTAAATATAAAAGCCAAATACTGGCGATATAAAGCATAATCAAAGCAAAAGCATCTATTTCAATAAACAAGATGCGTTTTTCTAGTTTCGCGATATTTCCAATGAGTGCCATAGCGGTCATTATTAATCCAAACATGCCGATCAATAGAAAAGATGGATCAATATTAGCTAAGAAACGCCCATTCAAATAAAAAAGGTCTGTCAACCCAATAGCAAACATATTGAACATGTTGCTTCCAAACAGGTTACCAATAGCCATGTCATTCGCACCAATTTTTATTGCTGCCATTGTAGTAACTAATTCAGGCAATGAGGTAACCAAGGCGACTAAAGTAGTTCCAATAAAAGATGTTCCAAGTCCAGTAATTTCTGCGATATGGTTTGCGCTCCTTACCATGATAGGAGTTGCGATAAATAATGCTATTGATGCAAGAAGAAATCCAACAATACCTGTAAATAAACCAGGAGTATTTGATGGGATTTCATCTAACTCAAAAGACTTATCAAGGGATGAGGAATTTTGTTGGATCAACCATACAGCCAGAATATATGTACCGATAAGGATAAGGCTATCTAATCCAAGCCACCCAAAACTAATTTTAATATCTGCCATTATAAGAAGTACTACAAGCGCAATCATGAAAACTGCCAGGCTGCCGGTTAATGCATGTTTCATGGCAGCCTTTCTTAAAATGCGTTGGTCTCGATTTAGAATATCAATGATAGCCAGTAATACCATATTGAAGGAATTACTACCTAATAGATTTCCTGCAGCCAAATCAGGAGTACTCTGATTTATTGAACTGATAGAAGTAAGAACTTCAGGAAGCGAAGTAGCACCAGCAAGTAGCAGTACACCGATGAACATCCGCCCCAATCTGGTTCGAAGGGCGATTACATCACCATATTTTGCCAACTGATTGGCAGCAAAAACGATTACAGCGGCGGCAAGAAAGAAAGTAATCCATACCATAGGACGATCTCACTTAATGGGTTTGAAAACCTTTTGATAATGTTAATGGCCATGATGCAAAAATCCCTGTATTAGGACCATTTAAATCACCAATAATTTGTTCAATCAATTCGAGGCAAAGTTGAATTTTACTTTGATCTTCTACAATAACGAAAATAGTGATATTTCCAGATTCAATGTCTGTTGTCGCGCCATAAGAATAACGCATGGGGATGTGTTTATTAAGATGACGAAATGCACCTGTACTTTCAATGATGGTTGCCCCAGTAATTCCATGATTTGCCCAGGCTTTTAAAATCTGAGTAAGAAACCCTGGATCATCTAGAACAAACATAATTATGAACATAATGTTATTCTCCTTATTCTTAACTGCTTGTTATCATGATGAAATCGGGTAATCCAAAAGATATTACACAAAAAGTAAATTAATAGAATTCAGAATAATTAAGCAGCTTTCAAAGGCAAAATAAAAGAGCGGTTAATCAGCCGCTCTTCTATCAGATAATTAGTTAAAGTAATAAATTCAATTCTTCCATAATCTCGAAGATGAGGGCTGTGGGAGAATTTGTTCAAGGATTAATTTTGATTCACAGGAATCCTTGATACCTCCCGAGTATAAAATTTTGGATTTTACTGGGGGATCAGTAATCCATCTCATCCGTAAACACGTATACTGAAATTTTGTTGTTCCCATACCCGTCTCTACAATCATTATAGCAAAGAATGGTAAGCACATAAGATAAAACTTAATAAAGGGAGAAGAAATAATTACCAATTTGGCATATACTTTGCAACATATATACCCGAATGGTAATTCTATTAAATCTTCTAATAACGAATCTGTTAATTATTATTTTTTATCATTTTATTGATAATAATTTGTTTTTGTGATATTATGTTTTCATTCCGTTTTCAGGTGATGCCTTAATGAAAGTGGTGCAGAAATTGGGCATACAACACAGTACTCTGCGGAATCCCAAACAAATGAAATGGTTTGTTGGGGGGATATTAATTGCTTTTCTCTGTCTAGTATTTTCGACATCACCGGTTTTTGCAGATGATGGCTCGGGTGACGAAATCATTGATCCATCTTTAACCGAATCTGATATCCTGGTTGATCCTACGCTTGTTTCTGATCCAATTGAACTTGACATTGACGATCCAGAAATGGTAAACGAAACCAGCGGTTCGCAACAGGAAACTGTCCAACCTGAGATCGATGTGGTAGTTCCTGAAGAACTCCCGATAATTGATGAAACAGAATCGCTTCTTTCGCCGGATATGCAGGTTGTTGACGAAGTAACTTCTGCTCTTGACCCCTATTTCAACCGAAACGGTGAAATCTTTTATTTCCGGGCTAATTGCAGCGGGTATACCAACTGCCTCGAAAGTGATACGCCTATCTCCAGTGCAATCAGCGATATCATGGTAAATGGGTTACCCGATGATGGTGTCATAAATGTCGAGGGTGGAGATTTTGCTGAGACATTGGAGTTCGGTTCTCTCCCTGGTGCGTTAACCCTTCGGGGTGGAGTAGATGGGCAAGCCTCGAATATTAATGGAAGAGTTTTTGTCAGTGGTAGTGATTTTCCTCTTTTGTTCGAGAATTTTGTCTTTAATGGTAATGTCAATGTTCTGGACGGTGAAAATGTAAGTTTTGTAAATTCCGTGTTTAACGGGAGCTTTGTGGTTAATAATACCCGCCATCTTATTTTAGAAGACGATGAATTGCATTCCAGTGCGGTGGTAACGCAAAGCACTGATCTTTCTATCGATACAAGTCTGTTCACATCCGAAATGCTGGTCAGTAATGTTGAGAGGTTTTCGATCAAGAACAGTACTTTCCTTACTGGGCTTGTTGTTGATCATTCGCGCGATGGAGAGATTATCGACAGCTATCTGGAAGGCTGTCTGCAGACGAGGGGTTCAAAGGTTTCGTTCATATCAACTACTTCGTCTGAATCACTGGCAGTGGAGATGGACAAAGAAGCCAATCATCTGGCAGTCGATGGTGTGAATGGATTAAGTGTTTCTGGCATCGACACTGATGGCGGAGAATTGATAATTCAGAATGGTCAGGCCATATTGGGTGAAAGCAGTCTTGTTTTTGATCCCTCTGACTTACTGAACGCTTCTTTCAATGTATCTGGCTTGGACAGCGGTTCGATCAATGTTAATGGTTTAAATGCCACTGGTGCCAATATAAGTCTTTCTGCTTCCAATATTTTGATCCAGAATACGATCTATGCAAATAGTGTAACTATTACAGGGGGCGAGGTTTCGATCGAAAAGGGCGGAATTGTCAGTCAGGGGCTGATCAATATTATCTCTACTTCTTTGCTGATCAACTCCAATGTAGAAAGCGCTCAATCTGATGTCTATCTCAATGCCGCAAATGGTGTAATGGTAGGTGAAAATGTTCTGGTATCTGGAAACCGGGTTTTGATCAACGCGGATACCAACAGTGATGGAACTGGCGCTTTTGTCTTAATGCAAGGTTCCACAATAAAGGGTCTACAAATTGTAGAAATCCGTGCCGCTGATATGGAATTGATGGGTTTCATTCAGTCTCAACAAGGACAGGTAAGTCTAATCAATTCGAATCCTCTGGCAAATGTACATCTTGGAATTGAAAGCGAAGGTTTCAACCTCAGCCAGGCAGAATTAGCTCTGATCGATACAGCACAATTGAATATTGGTGAAATGGAAAGCCATGGTGAGGTTCTCATCGGAACGCTCGACCTGGGCAAGGAGAATTATAATCTGAGCATTTTTGGTGGCAACATGGCAGTTGGTCAGATTGTTCTTTTCCTGGCAGGAACGTTGCAGTTGATTGCTGCAGGGTACATCCAGAATCGCGGCGGTGCAGGCAAAGACAACTTGGTTATTCCTGGCGGAACACTAAAAGTGAAAGCCCAGGGATTTGGTACAGCTTTAGCTCCCATGCAAATGTCAGTTGATTTCTTCTCGGCACTTGTGAACTGCGTGGGTAGCGTGTTCATTAGCGATTTAGCAAAAATTGATCTGCCAGATCATGTAAATGGCGGAATATATGTAAGGAACCATGGTGATCTCACCATCGGAGGCCAGGACGGTTTGACCGGTTTGACCTCAGGCGGTGAGATTATCATTTCTACAGCAGGTGTGCTTACCATTGCAGCACCTGTTTTAAGTGATGATCTGGTACAGCTAACTGCTTTCCAATTCGTGCAAAATGCTGAAGTTATTGGTGAGACAGTCGAGTTAAACTTAGTTCCCGACCCTCATTTCACCACTGGGGGTGGCGCAGATAATCATACGTATACGACCATCCAGGAAGCGATCGATGCGGTGAAGGGTGGTTTGGTTCCTGATGGGGGGATCATCGTAATCGAAACCGGAACATTCACAGAGAACCTTGTCATCGATGGACTTTCTGGATTGACTTTCCAACTTGATAGCGGTTCTGCGACACTCGATGGTACTTTATCCATATCGAATAGTACCAATATTCATTTCACCGGCATCAACTTTACCGGGCTTATTTCTCTCATTAACTCAACCGGGATTGCTTTTGTTGGTACCACTGGTGATGATACCTTTGCGATTTCTTTTGATTCTGCCAGTTCCTTCACTGTGGATGGTGGAGATGGGGCAGATACTGTTCAGATCTCTGCTGGACAAATCGACCATGAGTTTTCCGCAGTATTAACCAGCATCGAAACCCTGAATATGGGCGAGGATGCTGTTATGTGGATCGAAGTTGGTGGCACAACAGCAAGCGCTCAATATGACCAGTTCGTATTCGATGGAACTTTGGTTCTCAACGGAACCCTGCAGATAGCCTTTATCAATAACTTCCTGCCCTCGGATGGTAATAATTTTGAGGTTGTTTCTGCAACCACATTGAGCGGGCATTTTGATACTGCCAAGGGTTTATTCGGGTTTGGGACGAATACGTATTATTTGACCGTTTCACAACCCACCAATACAGTTAAGCTGATTACTAATACTATATTGGATCTGGGCGAGATCATCGTTGGCGGATCCACATCTACGGATAATGATAAATTTGGTCAACTACTGAACATTGACTACTTTGGTCTGGGTACTATTACCATTCATGCTTCTCTTGATATTAAGGGTTTCTTCTCTGTAACAGATGCTGCCATAACCATCCAGAATTCAATCGAAGGCCTGACACTGGCAGGGGGATCTACGGTGACAGTAAATGTCTGGAAATTTAGCGGCAGTTGCTTGAATGCATTCGCCGGAATGAACGGTGGTACTGCAAATGCTACGGGGATGTCGCTATCGAATGTCAGTTTTGGTGTTGCTGTCATGAAAGAGACCAGCGGAAGTTACCGGAAATGGCTCTCTCTTAAAGCCACTGCTGATAATGTGTCATTCATCGGATTCTCGGATATCGAAGTCAGCGGTAATAACCTATCTGTGGTGATTAACACCAAAGCCAGCGATGACAGTGTTGTTGATTTCGCTGGAATTCATGCAATGACGGTTGGTAGTGTTGCACTGGATATGAATGGTAGTGATGGGCAGCTTGTACAGGTTAGCGGCAACGTTACTATCTCTATTCTAGATTTCCTTTCATTAACTGGTACCTTTACATTTGAAAAGAAGAGCAGCGCTCACGTCAATGTTTTGCCGTCTGGCTGGACAGTTAAGAGCGAAGCTGTTGATACAGCGGTAGATGCGCTGGTTGTTGGTGCAGAAGGTGCCAGTGGGTTCCTGGGAACGAATGGAAAAGATATTGCTAATCGACTGGGTATCACCCTGACCGGAGTGGATTTCGGATTGGCGATTCTGTCGACTGCATCTCAAAAATGGGTAGCGTTGAAAGCCAGTGTCGATAGTGCTTCCTTAACTGGCATAGATGAAATCACTCTTACATTGAATTCCATTTCGATTGAGATCAACCGAAAATCTTACGATGGAAGCATTGTGGACTTCTGCACGAACCCGGTGACTGCTGGTGGTGTTACTATTGATCTGGATGCTGCATTAGGGGAATTGACACGAGCCAGTGGCACGATCACTGCATTTTCTTTGTATGATTTTCTTCAGTTAAGTGGAAGTTTGAGTTTCGAGAAGAGCAGCGGAACGACCTATGTTTTGCCCGCAGGTTGGACAGATCAAGAGACCGATCGCCAGGCTGTGGTTACAGATCAATTGCTGATTAGCGGAAGCAATTTGCGCGGTTTTGCTGGTTTAAATGGTGGAACAGCCAATGCTCAGGGTTTGACCATCACTGATTTAAGCTTGGGGCTTGCGATGTTTACCGGTGATGCCAGTGATGCCAATCATCCTCTGCAGAAATGGATCAGCCTTTCTGGTTCATTAGGATCCGCTTCATTTGACGGTATTGATAATCTCACGCTTGTTCTCAACAATGGCAAAATCCAGGTCAATCAGCAATCTGCCGATGGCAGTATTATGGATTACACCAATGGACACTCTTTATCCATCGGAAGTGAAACCATTGATTTCGATGGGGCTTCTGGAGAGCTTTTACAGGTATCCGGCAACATCAACCTCAAAGTTTACAACTTCTTCCAGGTGAATGGTAGCCTGGCAATCGAGAAGAAGATCGCCAATGTTAAGCTCGATGATAACAGTTCGGTAGATGTCGATCTTTTGACCATCGGAGGTGATAACGTAACAGCGATGGTTGGTTTGAACGCTGGAAGCGTTGACCAGGTGGGTTTGAACCTCGCTGGTGTAGATTTCGCCCTCGTTATGTTAACTGATAAAGCGGATGCCACACGAAGCTGGTTGAGCCTGATTGCAACCGCTATTAGCGGCGGTTTGATTGGGATCGATGGGTTAACCTTAAGTGGTACAGATCTGGCAGTCTATATTAACTTGGCCTCAAGCGATGGCAGGGTTGTTGATTATAAGATACAGAATCTTGAGGTAACAACGGGAACGGGCACGAGCCTGAAATTGAATATCGATGGCGCATCTGGAGAGCTAGCAAAAATCAGTGGTACCCTTGACTTGAACTTCTTTGATTTCTTTACCGTCAGTGGAAGTATCGCTATTGAGAAGAAGAGCGGAAGCATTAAAGCCTTACCTTTAATATGGATTGATAAACTCACTGATCTGGTAACCGTTACGGTAGATGAATTATTAATCAGCGGCAGTGGTTTGTCTGCATTTGCTGGCATTAATGGTGGAACAGCAAACGCAATTGGCTTGAATCTCACGAATGTATCTTTTGGATTGGCAATTCTGGTTGATCAAAGTCTGGCTAGCCGGAAATGGGCATCACTGAAGGCTACTGCTGGCGGGATCAGCTTGGTTGGTATCAGTGGATTGACTCTGAGCGCTACAGCCATGGATGTAGAGATCAATCGCCCAGCCAGTGATCATACCGTAGTAGATTATGCCAGCCAATCGTTGGAAGTAAGTACCGGTACAAGCAGCTCATTGACTTTGGATATGGATGGCGGTAATGGTGCGCTTGCCAGAGCTTCTGGAAATCTGACCCTGAATGTCGCTGATTTCTTCATGGTTGAAGGCGATTTTGCCTTTGAAAAGAAGAGCGGAACAATTCAAGTTCTACCATCAGGTGGAACGGTGACTTCAGAAGTCACAGTAAATGAATTGTTACTGGGAGGAAATAATGTCAGTGCATTCGCTGGTATCAATGGTGGAACAGCTAATGCCATAGGATTGAACCTGGACGGTGTGAATTTCGCTCTGGCGATCATGAATGACAATACCACACCAACACGTACGTGGGTGACATTAAAAGCGACTGCTAGCTCGTTCAGTTTCATTGGATCAGCCATCGTCGAGGTGGGCGGATCCAGCATCAATATCGAGATCAACCTGGCAGCAGTGGATGGATCTATTGCTGATTATGCTGGAACCAATAATTTGACCATCAAGACAGGTCCTTCAACAAGCATTATTCTTGATCTGGCAAGCAGCCTTGGCGAGTTGGTCCGTGCCAGTGGCAGTTTCATTTTGAAAATTGCAGATTTCTTTTCATTGAGTGGTGATCTGGCATTTGAAAAAAGCCAGACCGATGTTCTTGTGAAGAAAGATGGAATATCTTCCAGCATTACCGTAGACTTGTTAGCTATTGGTGGCAATGGCTTGAGCGGTTTTGCCGGAATGAATGGCGATACTGCCAATGCAGTTGGTTTGAGCCTTAGCAATTTATCCTTTGCCCTGGCTTTAATGGCAAGTCAGACAGATCCAACACGCAAATGGATGGCATTGAAAGGATCAGCAGGAAGTGTCTCATTTGTAGGAATTGATGGGTTGAAATTGTCAAGCAGTGAGATCCTTATAGAGATCGCGCGAGCAGCAGCGGATGGTTCGTTAGTAGATTATGCAGCTCAAAATCTGACCATAACTACAGGCCCGACCAGCACGATCACCTTCGATATGGGAGCTGACGAAGGAGAATTGACACAAGCCAGCGGCACTTTCAACATCAATGTGTTCGATTTCTTCATTGTCGATGGGCAATTCTCTTTTGTGAAAAAGAGTGGAACAGTCAGAGTAATGAAAACTGGACCTCCAACAGTTGATGAGATCCTTGCCGTTGATGAGTTGATCCTAGGCGGGTTGAATGGCAATGCGTTTGTAGGGCTTAATGGCGGCAGTGCAGATGAGCTTGGATTGTCTTTGAGTGGCGTGGACTTTGGATTAGCAATCTTTACCAGCCAGGCAGATCCTACTCTGAAGTGGACTTCACTCAAAGCCAATGCAGATGGATTCAGTTTCACGGGAATCAATGGACTGACCTTCAATGGAAGTAACCTCAATGTAGTTATAAACAATGCAGCTAACGATCAAACCGTGGTTGATTTCAGTGGAGAAAACAACCTGGTTATCGATAACGGTCTCACACTGGATATGGATGGTACTTTAGGTGTATTAATGCAAGCTACAGGTGCATCCACGATCGACCTGTTTGGGTTTGTGAGTGTGAGTGGTACGTTTGGGGTGGAGAAGAAGAGTGGGCAGAGCGTGGTGCTATCTAGTGGGGGGAGTGTGGAAGCGAACCTGCTGACGATCGGGTT
>DAOUGQ010000006.1:0-159435 GCA_034429195.1 Anaerolineaceae bacterium | reverse complement strand
CCGCAATACTTCGTGATTGCTGCGGTCAGGGTCGTTTTTCCATGGTCAATATGTCCCATGGTCCCAATATTCAGATGTGGCTTTGTCCTCTCAAATTTCTGCTTCGCCATGTTCCTTCTCCTTCGAGATTCTAAACAAATAACTGATTACTTATTCAATATTTTCTCTGCAACCATACTCGATACAGGGGCATAATGATCAAATTCCATGGTAAATATGCCACGCCCTTGAGTAATGGAACGCAATTCGGTGGCATAACCAAACATTTCTGCCATAGGTACAAATGCATGAACAGATTGAGTATTTCCATGCCGCATTTCTGTACCCGTGATCATTCCTCTGCGAGAGCTTAGTTGACCTAGAACGTCTCCGAGATATTCTTCAGGGACATTTATTTCTACCTTCATAATGGGCTCAAGCAATACCGGGGCTCCTTTTTCTACGCCTTCTTTGAAAGCAAAAATTGCAGCCATCTTGAATGCCAGTTCGCTCGAATCAACTTCATGATAAGAACCGTCAATAAGTGTTACCTTAATATCGGTCATCGGATATCCAGCCAGAACACCGCTTTCAGAAGCTTCCATTACACCTTTTTCTACGGCTGGAATATATTCTTTTGGAACAGATCCCCCAACAATCTTGCTTTGAAAGACAATACCGCTTCCGCGTTCCAAAGGTTCAATATTAAAAACCACATGACCATACTGTCCATGACCACCAGTCTGGCGAACATATTTGTAAGAATATTCTTTAACTTCTCTGGTGATGGTTTCATGGTATGCTACACGTGGCTTACCAACATTTGCCTGTACTCTAAACTCACGTAACATACGGTCAACGATCACATCCAGGTGCAGTTCACCCATACCAGAAATGAGCGTTTGACCAGTAATTTCATCTGTTCTAACTTTAAAGGTTGGATCTTCTTCAGATAACTTCTTTAAAGCTTCTGCCATTTTATCTTGATCTTGGGTTGTTTTTGGCTCGATCGCGATCGAAATAACAGGTTCAGGAAAACTGATATTTTCAAGGATAACGGGATGTGCAATATCGCACAAAGTGTCTCCAGTAAAGCTTTCTTTTAACCCAAGAGTTGCTGCGATATCACCCGCGTATACTTCCTCTACATCTTCTCGCCGATCAGCGTACATACGAAGTAAGCGACCAATACGCTCACGTTTCCTTTTTCCAGGGTTGTAAACCATATCACCCTGTTTAACTGTTCCCGAATAAACTCGAAAATAAGCCAAACGGCCAACATACGGATCGGTAACAATTTTGAACACCAACGCGCTCAGCGGAGCCGAATCTTCACCTGGGAGATCAATTATCTTTTCAGTTTCAGGATGTGTTCCCTGTGCATGCGGTATGTCCAGAGGTGATGGCAAATAATCGACTACTGCATCAAGAACAGGTTGTACACCTTTGTTCTTTAAAGAAGTCCCACAAAATACTGGTGTACCAAGATTATGAATAACGATTTTTCGAAGAGCAGTCTTTAGCTCTGGAACACTGATCTCTCTATCTTCGAGAAATTTTACTGTCAACGCATCATCAAGCTCGGCGATCTTTTCGACCATGATCGCCCTTCGTTCTTCCACCAGGTCCTTCAAATCATAGGGGATTTCGACTGTATTATAGTCTTTCCCTTGTTCATCTTCCCAAATGAAAGCCTGGCGTGTTAATAGATCAACTACACCACGAAATTCGCTTTCGGTGCCAATGGGAATTTGCATGGCGATGGGATTCGCGCCAAGACGTTGTTTGATCGATTGGATAGATTCTTCATACGATGCACCAATTCGATCCATTTTGTTGATAAAGCAGATTCGCGGTACGCCATATCGGTCAGCTTGACGCCAAACGGTTTCACTTTGGGGTTCCACACCTTGTGTGGCATCAAACACAACCACACCACCATCCAGTACACGTAGTGATCGCTGTACTTCTGCAGTGAAATCTATATGTCCAGGAGTATCAATGACATTGATTTGGTACCCTTTCCACTCTGCGGTAACTGCAGCTGAAACAATGGTGATCCCGCGTTCTCTTTCCTGTGCCATCCAGTCAGTCACTGTGGTTCCATCATCTACAGAACCTAATCGGTAGGTCTTACCAGTATAAAATAAAATTCTTTCAGTAGTCGTAGTTTTTCCGGCATCAATATGAGCAATGATGCCGATATTACGATACTTTTCCATAGCAAACTGACGAGGCATATTTACCAACTCTTTAATACAAATTCTATTTTCCTACATTACATACGGTAATGCGAGAATGCGCGGTTGGCTTCTGCCATCTTGTGAGTTTCTTCGCGTTTGCGTACTGCAGCGCCCTGGTTGGATGCAGCATCCAGAATTTCACCACTTAATTTTTCAGCGTATGATTTTCCAGTTCGAGCGCGAGAAGCTGCAATGATCCATCGCATTGCCAGGGTGAGCCGTCGCTCAGGAGCAACTTCGATTGGTACCTGGTATGTTGCGCCACCCACACGTCGTGGGCGAACTTCCATCAGTGGACCAACATTTTTGATCGCATTATCCAAAACTTCCATAGGATCACGACCAGTTTTTTCTTTTACTATATCCATAGCATCATAGAATTGCGAAGTTGCAGTACTTTTCTTCCCACGCGAAAAAATTCTATTGATGAAATGCTGTACAATTTCACTGTTGTAGCGTACATCGGGAGTTACTTCCCGCTTTTCAGGACTAATACGTCTCATGTTCTGTCTTTCTCCACATTCTAACGGCTAATTAAGCCTTTGGTCGTTTTGAACCGTATTTTGAACGGCCCTGGCTGCGTTTTGCTACACCTGTGGTATCCAGGGTTCCACGCACGATATGATAACGAACACCAGGCAGGTCTTTTACACGACCACCACGCACCAATACTACTGAGTGCTCCTGCAACGAATGACCTTCACCAGGAATATAAGCAGTAACCTCAATGCCATTGGAAAGACGCACACGCGCGATTTTCCGAAGAGCCGAGTTAGGTTTCTTAGGAGTCATAGTACGTACAACGGTACATACACCACGTTTCTGGGGCGATCCTTCCGCCTGGCGGGTTCGGCGGTGATTCATGGTATTGAAGGTATATTGCAAAGCTGGGCTTTTACTTTTTGCCTTCTTATTCTGGCGACCCTTACGGATCATTTGATTGATGGTTGGCACCTTTTTCCTCCGAAATTCTTGCGGCAATTACGCCTTTTATTTTTTCATTAAACGAGGCCATCTGTTTCATTGATGGCCTCGCCGCATTTCCTACGCACTGGGATAAAAATCCCACAACTGAGACAACGGAAGGCGATTATAACACGAGCAAAAATGCCCGTCAAGAAAACTTATAATAAGCCACCTTCCTCGTAATCCATGCCTAAACCTAGCAAACCTGTTCCTACTTTTGGAGGATGAATACGCTCTTCATCTTTTCCAAATCGAATGACTTCACCGTTATCCATAACAGCTTCTACTGCCAGACCCAGGCTTTGCAGTTCTTTTACTAAAACTCTGAATGAAGCAGGTAGACTTGGTTCTTCGATGGTTTCACCTTTGACAATAGCTTCATAAGTATTTACGCGGCCCTGAACATCATCTGATTTGACCGTCAACATCTCTTGCAATGTATATGCAGCACCATACGCTTCCAGTGCCCACACTTCCATTTCACCAAACCGTTGACCACCAAATTGAGCTTTACCACCTAGAGGCTGTTGTGTAACCAGACTATAAGGGCCTGTCGAACGGGCATGTACTTTATCTTCAACCAGGTGGTGCAATTTCAGCATAGTTACTACACCCACTGTAACTGGTTGATCATACGGAGTACCATCTTTTCCATCTCGCAGGATCTGCTTTCCAAGAATGGGTAAAGGTTCACCGGTCTTTTTCATCAGATCTTCTGCCATTGCCCGAATTTCATCGTCTTGCTGTTGACTGCAGTCAATATCATGTTGACCCAACCAGATCCTCAAACAGACGGCGATCGCTTTTTGATCTATGATTCGATCAAAATCAGATCCACTCGGAACGTCGTTGAATTCCAGGAACTCTTCAGGGTTATACCCCTGATTCTTCAACCAGAGTTTTAAAGTCTCTCGACGTGTATACAATGGATCATCCATATATTTACTGAAATCAACCCCATTCTTAGACAAGGTTTCTTCCAGGAAAAGCATCCGTACTTCATCGTCGTCTTTGATCTGCTCAGGTTGTAGGTCTGTTCCTTTAATCCATTCCCAGGCTTTTTCTCCTGCTTCTTTCCATGCCTGTTCCATTAGCCATCCACGAGCTAATTCAGCTTCGATCTCGTTTTCATTTGCACCATCAAATACAGGTGTAATTGCACGAAAACCGAGTTCTTTTGCAGCCCAACCAAGGTGTGTTTCAAGTACCTGACCGATGTTCATACGACCAGGAACACCTAATGGGTTGAGGATGATGTCAACAGGAGTTCCATCTTCCAAAAAAGGCATGTCCTCTACAGGTACAACACGTGAGACAACACCTTTGTTCCCATGACGTCCAGCCATCTTGTCACCAGCGGTGAGCTTTCTGCGCTGTGCCACAGAAACACGGACCATAGTCTCAACACCAGCAGAGAGATCATCACTGTCTTCTCTGGTGAATACCCTTACATCAACTACCTTCCCGCGTTCGCCATGAGGCATCCGTAAGGAAGTGTCTTTTACATCACGTGATTTCTCACCAAAAATAGCACGCAGCAGGCGTTCTTCTGGTGTCAATTCTTTTTCACCTTTAGGGGTAATTTTGCCTACCAGAATGTCATTAGGTCCAACTTCGGCACCTATGCGTATGATACCTTTTTCATCCAGATCTTTGATCGCTTCATCGCCTACATTCGGGATGTCACGAGTAATTTCCTCTGGACCTAATTTAGTATCGCGTGCTTCTACTTCATACTTCTCAATATGAATGGAAGTAAATTTATCTTCCTGCACCATCCGTTCAGAGATCAAGATCGCATCTTCGAAGTTGCCACCTTCCCAGGATAAGAATGCAGCAACAACATTTTGACCCAAAGCCAGGTTGCCACTTACTGTGGATGAGCTATCAGCAAGGACTTCACCTCGTTTTACGCGCTGTCCCTTGGTTACCGCAGGTCGTTGATCAATGCAAGTGCTTTGGTTTGATCGTTGGTATTTTCGAAGGTTGTAATCATGCAGTTGACCTTCACTATTTCTTACAACAATCTTTGATCCAGAAACAGAGACAACTTCCCCATCATCATCCGCAGTTACAACTTGCCCCGAATCAATGGCAGCGTATTTTTCCATACCTGTAGAGATCAACGGAATATCAGGGTTGATCAATGGAACTGCCTGTGCCTGCATGTTCGAACCCATCAAAGCACGGTTGGCATCATCATGCTCAAGAAATGGGATAAGCGATGCACTTACACCTACAACCTGATGCGGTGCAATATCCATGTAATCTACTTCATTGGGATCAACAATAATGAAGTCAGAGTAATATCGAGCAGATATTCGATTTTCAGCAAACTCGTTATGTGCATTCAAAATGGAGTTCGCTTGAGCGATCTTGTACTTGTCTTCTGCATCTGCAGAAAGGTAATCGACATCCTCTGTAACAAAAGGTTCGATGAAAACAGTTGTATTTTTCGATTTCTTTATCTCAGGTAAATGATCTTTTGAAACACGTTCACCTTTTGCGACGATCACTTCACCTGTGTCGGGATTAGTGAAATCTACAGCTACTTTACGTCCTAACAACCGTATATCATTCTGATTTAATTGGCGTACAACTCGACGATACGGTGTCTCAATGAAGCCATATTCGTTCACACGTGCAAAAGAAGCCAAACGACCAATCAAGCCAATGTTTGGACCTTCTGGGGTTTCAATCGGGCAGATACGACCATAATGTGAGTGGTGAACATCGCGTACATCGAAACCAGCACGTTCGCGGCGCAAGCCACCTGGCCCCAACGCGGAAAGTGTTCGTTTATGGCGAAGTTCTGCCAATGGGTTGGTTTGATCCATGAATTGTGACAATTGGCTTGAGCCAAAGAATTCACGCAATGCAGCTACCACAGGTCGAATATTTACCAGGCTCACTGGAGAAAGCGCTTCTTGATCGCGAATGGACATACGTTCTTTGATTACTCGCTCCATCCTGCGTAAACCAATGCGGAGCTTGTTCTGGATCAACTCCCCTACTGTCTTTACACGGCGGTTTCCCAAATGATCAATATCATCTTTATCTTTTACTTCATTGTTGATCTCGATCATCCGGCGAACAAGGTAAACAATATCCCACTTGGTGATTGTGCGATGCGAAACGGGAATACGGTCCGTCAGATCAAGCTTCTGATTGAGCTTATAACGACCAACCTTTTCCAGGTCATAATGCCGTTGATCAAAAAGCTGTTCCTCAAGGAACTGGCGGGCATTATCCACGGTAACCGGGTCACCAGGGCGCATACGTTTGAAGAATTCAAGTAATGCAGCCTCAGCTACAGTGATACCTGAGCTAAGGTCCCATTCGGGTTCCTGCTTTAAGGTTGATGGAATGAAAAAGCGATCTACGTTGTTATCCACATCTTTGAACAGATCTATTAACTCATCATCCGTTCCTGTTTTTAATGGGGAATCCATAAGACCATCATCAACGGCTGCTAATGCACGCAAGAAGATGGTAATTGGTACAACACGTTTTCGGTTGAATTTGAGTATGATGTAATCATTCTTTCTTGTCTCAAATTCCATCCAGGCACCGCGATCCGGAATCAGTTTGCCGGTAGCAAGACGATAGCCAGTAGCCCGATCAATGGGAGCTTCAAAATATACACCAGGAGACCGAATCAGCTGAGACACAACCACACGTTCGGTACCATTAATAATGAATGTGCCTTTTTCAGTCATTTCCGGGAAATCACCCAGGAAAATATCCTGCTTGATTGGCTCAGGTACTTCGCTGCCCATTAATAATACAGAAACATATAAGGGGCTTGAATAAGTAAAATCTCTCTCAATACACTCTTCGATTGTATGTTTTGGTTCACCAAATCTAAATTTCAAATCGAATTCACGCGATTCATCCGTTCGACTGGGAAAAACCAGTTTCATCCCTTTGTTATAGGATTCGATTGGCGATATCTCATGAAATAGATCCGCTAAACCTTCGGTTTTAAGTCTCCGAAAAGAGTCTAGCTGGACTTCAATTAGGTTTGGGAGGGGAAATATGTCGGGAATTCGCGCGTATGACTTTACGGGCAAAGTTGAAGCCATTCGTTCTCTCCTAAGCTGTTAAACCTGATCATTATCAATACCAGGCAATGAATATATAAGTTCGTTACTATAAGTTGACATGCAAACCGTGATTATAACAATTATCTATGTCATGGTCAAGTATATTTATAAGTTGTTTATTATTATTAAGGTTTTTCTTTCTCCCAATCTCTTCCATTTCTCCTCCACCCTGAAAGATTTTCAAATTCTGTATCTATCCTTCTATCAGGATAAACAGTGACCACTCCATACGAAAGAATTCCATTTTCAAAAGCAGATTTTGTTGGGGAACCAGGATTAAAGAACACTTGATCTCCAATTTTTTGATTCCGTTTTATATGTGTATGGCCATAAATGATCATTTGCGATGAGCAGAAATTGTGCTCTAACCATGGTAATGTGAATCGTTGTTGTCGTCCAGTGAATATGAAATATGCTTTGTCAACCAGATAATAGAGCGGTTTTCCATGCCCATGAAGGCAGGTGATTTTCAATCCGTGAATAGAAAAACTAACCTGTGTTGGTAAAAGATTCGCCAGTAGCAGGTCTCGATTTCCTCTCACAGCCAACACCGGAGCTATCTGGTTCAGCATATCCAAAACTTCAAGCTGGCAAATATCTCCAGTATGAATGATCCCATCGGGGTGATGATCACGAATAGAACTGATAAGTTCAGGGTGTAAAACGCGTATTCTGTCAGGAATATGGGTATCTCCAATAATAATCATTCGGAATGGACGCGAGTCCCAATTTTTTACCAATTCATGAAAGGCTTTGTTCAACTTCATAGACTTTTTCATTTCCACTGATATTTTCTTCACTTTTATGGAAGAATTTCCACGTAATAAAGCATCCCAGGCTGTATAAGATGGTAGTGGTAATAAATAATGGCCGAAAACCTGCAATGTCTTGAACCATACCAGATATTAGTGGTCCGACAGCCCACCCCAAGGTCCATGAGATATTCAGCATGCTGTTAAAAGTACCCTGCGATTCGGGTGCCGTCATCTCCATCGCAAAAGCTGAATAAAATGGAGTGGCGATATTCATCAAAACACCACGAGCCAGGAAACTTATCTGTGCTACCCATTTTATCGGAACGAAACCTAAAAATACAAGGAATATCAAACTGCTGGCTTGAGTTAAAACTACAGTTTTAATTTTCCCATGAATTTTTCTTTCAATGATAGGACCAACGATTATCCCTGCACCCATGAGTAAGGATGAAAGGCTAAAAAGCGCACCTATCTCATTTTCAGGCATTGAAAAAGTATAAGCAAAAAAGAGGTTCATATAAGGGATCAGGATCGCAGCGCCAAAACCGATAATCAAATTGGGAGCCAAGAGTTTCCAGGTAAGAACATGCTTAATAATCTCTATCAATTGATGCAAGTTTTCACTACGGGTTTTTGGTGCTTCAACCCTGTCTGGCTCTTTGATCAAGAATATTGGAAGCAAAGAAAAAGCGCCAAGGAATACCGCACTCAACAGAATAGTCTGGTAAACCGCTGTACTACCCACCTCTGCATGGATTAATGGTGCTACTACTGCTGGAAGCTGACCTGCAAACAGACTTCCAGCAGCACCTGAAAGAGTAGATAAACCAGAATTCAAACTGAACAGCAAGCCACGATTATCCCTGTTTGTCATTGCCATCATAAAAGGAGCATGACTAAGAACATATAGATTGTTACCCGTTCCATAAACGATGCTTCCCAGGATCAATAGCCATTTTGATTGAGCTAAAAGGGTTAAAGTCATACCACAAACCTGGAAGAACAATCCAGTGAGCATTGCTTTCCGCCTTCCTAGCTTATCTGAAAGCATACCCATCGGGATTCCAAAGAACAAAGCAGCAAAAGAGGGGATAGAATTCATCACACCAAGGAATTCACGATCAAATCCTCGCGAGAGAATAAAAAAATTATAGAATAGTTGTAATGTACTATATATAACGCCATCAATGATCGTTGCAGTAAGGAAAAGCTTAGTATTTTTATTAAAACTACTGAATGGTAAATATTTTGAAAGCCAATTACTCATCCTTAAACCCCCATCAATAAAGGTTGAAATTTACCTGGTTCATTGAAACATTTATTTAACAGATAGGGAAGATCAAAGTTTTTATTGCAGATGATGGTTCTTTTGTTTTCTCTCATGATTCACCTGTTTACCTTTGCTTGTTCGAGTATATCATTCCACCATATCAAACTGAGGTAATTCTCACTTTTTCTTTATGTAGAAAACAACAGGGTGAACGAAAAACTCATTCACCCTGTTGTTTATTATGTAAAAAATTTCACTTACCTATTCATTTTGCTCAATGCCATTCGTTGTGTTATTTCCATTCATTAATCCTGCAGATTCAATTTTCTTCATTTCATTCGGAGTTATCTTAAATTTGAACCAGACAGGAATGATCACCAAAATTGAGACAGCAGCAGTAATATAGAATGGCACTTTCGGGCTCGATTTCTCATATAGTTGTCCACCGATTGCAGGTGCTGGTAATGAGAATAGACCTAAGCTTGTACTCATCAATCCAAAGGCGGTACCTCGGACTTTTTCGGGAACTGCTTTACTGATGAGAGATTGATACGCCGGCCCCATCATCCCATCACCCAATCCAAAAAGGATCCAACATGCACAATACCCCCAGAAACTTTCTGCTTCCAGGAACACTACCATTGCAACAAAGGTGAATAAATAACCAAGTGCTATTCCAGCTCGTTCACCTTTTTTATCTGCAAACCAACCACCAGGGACATTCATGATCATAGTAGCAATGCCATAGAAAGATACGAGCCATCCTATTTGCTGAACTGTCATACCGCCAATATCTTCCAGATAGAGTGGCATCAAATTGAAGGACATTGAATAGGCAATATCTCTGGATCCGTCTGTGATGATCAGCCAGGTAATCAAACCACCAGCAAACATTAGTCCAATCATGGTACCCAGGTTTGTTTTTAGACTTGTGATTGTTAGTTTCGTTGGGTTTGCTTCATGCCCGCGCGACGCTGCCTTTGCCATTATTACTCTGATTACAGTAGCTGCAGTATACAGGATCAAGGCAACAAGAAGCATGAAACGAAAACCATAGACATCAGCCAACCACCCGCCTAATGGAGGCCCTACGATAACCACAATTTGAAAGATGGATTGGCTGATACCAAATACCTTTGCCCGATTTTCCTCCGAAGATTGTTCCGCGATAAAAGCGCTGAAACTTGGTCCTACCAATGATCTGGTAATTGAACCGAATCCTTCACCCAGTAATACCCATTGCCAGGTTGGTGCAAACAAGATCCCCAGATATGAAAGGATGCCCGCAACACTACCTATGGCGATGCTGCGCAGGCGTCCCAAATTATCAGATAGCCAACCGCCCAGAATCTGCATTGCAAGTGGGACGATCTGTGATAATGTAAAGAATAATCCAACCTGCGCAACAGATGCGTTCAACTCTTTCAGGTAGAGTGGTAGCAAAGTACCATACATATTTCCAGAAATATTTGCCAGGACCATAGCCACCATGAACAGCTTTATCATGTTATTGAGCAACGGTTGACGTTTTACTACTAATTTCTCTGTTGTTATGTTTTCCATGGTTCTTCATTTTCCTGATATATCTTTTCTTAACAGGTACTGCCCATTAAGAAATCACTAATTATTCATTATGCACATCTGCCGACTGGAAGCATTGCAATGATTTTCTATTGTAATGGTCTCAAAGTTGATGCAAGATGGTAGAAAACTATTAGATTTGTTTTTTGATGTACCATCTGTGAGATCTTCTTTCTGATAAACCAATACTTTATTGAACATACCATTTTTGATATCTTCGAATAGCTGCTGACGTCCAAGACGTTTCAGGTCAGCCATACAGGTGACATCTATATATACGGCTATGAGCTTTTCAAGTTGCATTGTGCATGTAATCCACTGTAGACCTGCCAAAAGATGATGACGTGCTTCGAATGAATACCGCTGGTTGTCCATTATTCTTCCGTACACATAAAAACCAAAAGCATCATCTTTGCCAATTGCAGAGTGGTTCAAATAAACTACTCTATGTCCACCAGACTGCATCATAATTTCAAACATGGCTGACCTCCATACAAATTGCAAACAAAAAGACTACGATGTCCCGTAGCCTTTTGTAAATTAAAACAATCAGGCCACGGGTTTGGAGTGTCCCGTGGCCGCGATAATCAAAAAATCAGATGCTTAACCGCAAACAGGCGCACTCCGAGAAGGTATTAAAACACCGACACCGGCATTTTCCGGAGAGAATGTGTTGGCAAGAAATACCATGACTCGTCGCTTCCTTTCTTAAGAATAAATTAACGTAGGAATATTATCATGGATGTTTACCATCTGTCAAGGAATTTTCAAAGCAATTTTGGAATAAATTATCCAATTTCGATAATTCTATATTCTTATCGCCACCTTTTTGGCCAACCAAAAATATCTCTTTATCAAAAATGGGGTCATTTCCCTATCTGCAATGAGTTTTGCCAAATGCATTCCAATAATTTTTTGTCCTCATAATAAATTCTCTGAGTATAATACCTCTATGAATCGCGTCCTTGAATTCGCCCGCACCAAACTTAATCTCCCATTCTCTACCCGTCAGGTAGAATCATGCAAAATTTATGAACAATTACTTTTAGAGTGGAATGAACGCATCAATCTGACAGCCATTCGCAGCCATGATGAAATTGTTGCCAAACATTTCATTGATTCTCTCTATTGCCTTGAAGTGATGACAAATCCATTTCCTACCAACCTGATTGATATTGGTACGGGTGCTGGTTTCCCAGGATTGGTTTTAAAGATCGCCATCCCCTCCCTTTCCCTTGTGCTTGTTGATTCTGTAGGAAAGAAAACTGCCTTCTGCCAGCATGTAGTGGATACTTTGAAATTAGAAAATGTAACAGTGATTCAAGCAAGAGCTGAAGAAGTAGGTCAAGATCCCAGATTCCGTGAACGGTTCGATTGGGCAGTTGCACGGGCAGTAGCAAATTTACCTATCTTGAGTGAATATCTACTTCCACTTGTTCGTATAAAAGGATGCATGCTTGCACAAAAGGGTGAAAGTGGGCCTTTAGAAACCCAGCAATCTGCGCATGCAATTAGTAAATTAGGTGGACGATTAAGAATTGTGCATCCTGTTACACTTCCCAGTGTGGCTGAACAAAGATATCTGATCGTTGTTGAAAAAAAGCACACCACACCACCTGAATATCCTCGTAAAGTAGGAATTCCTTCCAAAAAACCTATTCTTTAGTAACTCTTCCCCCATGAATATTCCACACCGTATTGGGATGGATAAAATCATCCTGGAATTGACTCTTATCCGCCGTTGTCAGAATTGCTTGTTCGCTGTTTTCAAGAAAACTTAATAAATCATGTCTTCTGTTTTGATCCAGTTCAGCCAATGTTTCATCCAACAACAGCACCGGCCAGGTACCACATTTTTCCTTTAGCCACTGTACTTCAGCCAGCTTAAGGGATAATAATGCTGTTCGTACCTGCCCACGTGAGCCAAAATTACTCAAGTCGATACGGTTGCTTAATACCCGCATCTCATCACGATGAGGTCCAATGGTAGTAGTGCCACGAAAGATCTCTTCACGTCGTACATTCTTTAATCTTTCAAGCATTCCAGTCATTAAATCCTTCTGACTAAATGCATCACGTTTCACATCTACTTGCATTGGTAATGCAGCTTGGTTTTGTTGTG
Source organism: Anaerolineaceae bacterium (assembly GCA_034429195.1). GTDB lineage: Bacteria > Chloroflexota > Anaerolineae > Anaerolineales > Anaerolineaceae > UBA4782. The sequence goes on along the minus strand of DAOUGQ010000006.1, from coordinate 146,413 downwards.
TAACAGCCGGTTCATATGATGGTTGATATACCAAACGCAATACTTCTTCATTGCGAGTAAGATACTGATGAATCTTGGAAGCGATCAGTTCAACCTCATTTATGGTGGCAATACGGGCATGCATAATTTGAGATCCACTTTTTGCTACAACATCATCCCAAAAAAGAAGTTGGTCGGTATCTCCTCCTTTCTCAGCTAACTGTTTTAACAAGGCATTGCGTTGTGTAACTGCCTGGTTATATTCGCTAAGAGCTTTAGCATATCCAGGTATTGCTTGCGAGATCATCAGGTTCAGGTATCTGCGTCTTTCTTCTGGTCCGCCTTCCAATATTTTCATCATCTGTGGAAGCAATAAGACGGAATTAAAGAAACCAATGCTCTCATGCGCAGATCGCTTGATATCATTGAGTATGATCTCCTTTCGGGTTCGCATCCCACCATTCCCATTTGCTTCTTTAATGATGCGGATTTCTATTTTATTCTGTTGCCCCTCTCGATTGAATTCAGCAACGATTCTGGCAACCGCAAGAGGTTCTTCACATGCGACGAAATTGATCAATTGCCGATCGTTTGCAGCCTGTAAAGAAGTGAATGTCGAGAGGAAATATACTGCTTCTAAAACAGTGGTTTTTCCCTGTGCGTTATCTCCTACCAACAAAATGACCCGCCTTGGAATATCAATATCCAGGCGGGAAAATATTCGGAAGCTGGTTAGCGAAAGATGTGTAAGGTACATTTCAATCGCGAATTTCTTCTGTTTCTTCTGGCCGGGATTGCCAGACTTTTTCTGCTTTGTCGGTGAATAAAATGCCATCTAGATGATCATATTCGTGCTGAAATATACGGGCTATCCAACCTTCAAAACGATATTTCACAACTTTCCCCTGCTTGTTCTGCCCCTTCACTACAAGCCATGTGTGACGTTCTACATCCCCTGCTAAATCAGGAACGGATAAACAGGCTTCAGTACCAATAACCTTCTCTTCTGAAGCTTGAATAATTTCTGGATTGGCGAATACATAGAGTTTTTTGGGGATATTCTCATCTTCCTCATCCCCAAACTCCATAACAAACAACCTTAGTGAAATGCCAATTTGTGGCGCTGCTAGGCCAACACCTGGAGCATCTCTCAATGTTTCAACCATATCATTGACCAGGGTTTGAAAATCTTTATTAAAATCTGTAACTTTATGTGCTTTTCTCCGTAACACAGGTTCTGGTACGGAAACAATTTTTCTCAATGCCATGATTTGCCTCTAAATAATATTATCCCGTGAATTTTCCTGGGCTATTGTACCTTGATTTTCAGGATTTTTTTCATCTTGTATAACTTGTGTTTCCTGATTTTCACTATCTAAACCTTCATCTTGCTTTTCAGCCTGTTCTTTCTCAAAATCAACCAATACTTTGTTATATGCCTCTATCCATTCTCGGATCCTTAATTGTTCAGCTTTTTCCTCTTCCAATTTGCTTTTATATTCACGAGCATACAATCGATGAAATATCTCACGTTGTACTTCAGATGGGTTGAAAACATTATTAAATGTTAGCTGGTTATCACCAATCAAAATATATACCGTTCCAAAATTCAAAAGAACTCCAAGAAAACCATTCCTTTTGAAATTGATGCTTTGAATGTTTTTCAATGGTGCTGTGCGTTTGTCTTCCGTTCCAAGTGGTCGTTTGTAAACATCGATGACCTGATCGTCGGTGACTACATAGTAATCATTCTGCCAATCCATGAATTGATACACCCACCAAATCAGGTCTGCAACAACAAGCATACCTAATACGATCACTGTGCTTGCCAGAGAGAATACGTTTATCACCTCAACGACTCTTGCTAGAAGGACGAGCTGCAGGAAGAAGAAAATTAACAAAGGGAAGAAAGTTTTTCGAAACAGAATGATCCAATGTGTGCGATATGTAATGGCACCATTCTGTTCAAATCGCAGCATGAAAAGGTTTGCCAGCCACTGACTGAAACTCTTCCTTTGAGTCTGTTCTTTTTCAGGTAACAAAGGTTTTCCTGTCGATTCACCCATTAATTGACTTTTTAAGGCCGCCGCCATTTGCTCTACCCGTTCACGCCTGCCAATAGGCATCATGGGTTGATGTTGAAGAAATGAAATCGCACCAGCAACCAATTCAGGTTTACGGATGGCAGGTAAAGTGATTACACCTGTATAAGTACGTACAGAGATTTCACCAAATTGAAATATCCTGCCGATTTGTGTTGAATCTCGACCAACGGAGAGCACTGCATTGATAGGCGCTTCTTGACGGCTATCATATAACATAATGATGCGCTCCTGAAACAGAACTCTTCGGTTGGTAACTATGGAATAATCGTTTCCCCAATCTATCCACAACAAGATGCCCCATATGCCAACCACGATTGTAAGCCCACCAGCAAGTCCCCACGCAAGTAGATTTCCAGGGTTTGTACTGGATAAAAAGAGTAGAATTCCCATCATACCGGTCATCCAAACAGCAATTGGTGTGATCAATGACCATAACAATATCGCCGGGTGACGATGATCGGCAAAAAAGAATGTCTCATCCAACTCTTTCCATGGATAGTGTGTTTGATGAGCGATTTTTGCAGCCTGAAAGAAGGATTCTAATGGCCCAATTAATATCGGGTATTGATGAAAAAGGGACTGAATATGTTTGATATTGAAACTAATCACGATCACAGTTTCATCAGCAGTCGCTGTTGACCATCTTCGCAGTGCATCGGTTCCTTCCATGCCAAATAACGTGCCTGGATAAACCTTTTCGGTAAATGTGATCTTCCCTGATTTATTCTTGCAGGTTAATGTCACATTGCCATGTGCTAAAACGAAGATCCTGTTTGCTTGCTGTTTTTGTTGATAGATTGTTTGCCCGACCTCATACTGGTAAACCGCTGCATGTTTAAACACATCTTCAACATCAACGGGTTCCAACAAATGAAAAGGATAGGTCGCCTCTAAAACTGAGATGAGTTCTTGAGAATCCAACAGCATGATATTAGTATATCAGACCAATTTAAAAAGAAAAACGGGGCATCAGGTTTGCTGCCCCGTTTGATAAGGCTATTTTTTTTCTTTTTTCGTAAAAATCAATTGTTTGTCCGCGTTTACAGTCACCTCGATAACATCGCCACTGACGTATTCACCACCAAGCAGTTTAATTGATAGTGGGCTTTCGATCTGTTTTTGAAGTACTCTACGTAACGGTCGTGCTCCAAAGGCAGGGTCATATCCAATTTCAGCCATGTAATCAAGCACCTCATCACTTAATTCAACCGTTAAACCGTGTTCAGCAAGGCGGGATTGAATTTCTTTCATCTGTAACTTTACGATTTCTCGCATTTGATCCAACGTGAGAGGAGAAAAGATGATGATCTCATCTACCCTGTTCAAGAACTCGGGTCTGAAAGTGCTCTTCAGTGCTTTATCGATCTTGTCGTGTTCCTGGCGTTCTTCACTGTTGCTGGAAGTCTGCAAGAAACCTAATGTGCCACCTTTTCGAACGAATTCTGTACCCAGGTTGCTTGTCATGATTAACACAGTATTACGGAAATCAACAACCTGCCCCTGACCATCTGTTAAACGACCATCATCCAAAATTTGTAACAAGGCATTCCACACTTCAGGATGTGCTTTTTCGATCTCATCAAACAGGATCACACGGTAGGGTCGGCGGCGTACCGCTTCAGTCAACTGCCCCCCCTCTTCATATCCTACATATCCAGGAGGAGCTCCAAAAAGTCGGCTGACCGTGTGTTGTTCGCGATATTCACTCATATCAAGCCGAACAAGAGCATCTTCGTCATCAAATAAGAATTCAGCCAGAGCTTTTGCAAGCTCCGTCTTCCCTACACCTGATGGACCAATAAAAATGAATGAACCGATTGGGCGGCGCGGATCTTTTAAACCAGATCGGGCACGGCGGATGGCATCAGCGATCGCGGTAATGGGTTCTTCCTGGCCAATGATACGTTCATGCAGACGATCCTCCATATGAAGTAATCTTTCGGTTTCTGACTCCATCATCTGGGTTACAGGAATACCAGTCCATTGAGCGATTACTTGAGCAATGTCATCTACATCCACCACTTCATCCAGCTTATGTTCCTCTTCCCATTTGTCACGTTGGGCAGTAAACTGTTGTTCAAGACGTAACCGTTCTGCTTTCTTGCGAGCAGCCCTTTCATAATCACGTTCATTTCCTGCCTGCTCTTCTTCAGCGACTAGCCTATCCAACTCACTTTTCATTTGTTTTAAGTCATCTGGCAAAGAATACAATGCTACGCGCAGTTTCGCGGCTGCTTCATCCATCAAGTCGATTGCTTTATCAGGCAAGTGACGATCTGTTACATAACGTGCAGATAACTGTGCTGCGGCTGTTAGCGCCTCATCAGAAAAATGCACTTTATGATGCGCTTCGTATCTATCCCGAATACCATGCAGCATCTTGATAGTATCTTCTACCGAAGGCTCATCTACAAACACAGGTGCAAACCTGCGTTCAAGTGCAGTGTCTTTTTCAATATACTTATGGTATTCATCCAGTGTTGTTGCACCAACGCACTGCAGTTCACCACGTGCTAATGCGGGTTTCAACATATTGGATGCATCCATCGCCCCCTGTGCAGCTCCGGCACCAACTACCGTGTGCAATTCATCAATGAAAAGAATGATCTCACCAGCTGCCTTTTGAACTTCCTGTATGGCAGCTTTTAACCTCTCTTCAAACTCACCTCGGAACCGGGTACCTGCGATCATGGCCCCCAGATCCAGGGAGATCACTTTCTTACCACTTAATATTTCTGGAACATCATTCTTGGCGATCTTTTGTGCTAAACCCTCGATGATGGCAGTTTTTCCTACACCAGCTTCTCCGATCAAGACAGGGTTGTTTTTCGTTCGGCGAGAAAGCACCTGCATAACACGCCTTATTTCATTATCCCTACCAATGACCGGATCCAGCTTCCCTTCACGTGCCATTGCAGTCAAGTCATGAGAATATTTTTCTAGTGTCCGGAATCGTACTTCAGATTGTGGGTCGGTAATCCGCTGCCCGCCACGCAATTGCATAATTGCATCGTTAACTCGTTCGCGGCTAAGTCCTGCACCTTCCAGTAAACGTGCAGAAGGTGTATTTTTTTCATTCAAAATTGCGAGAAAGATATGCTCTGTAGAAATATATTCATCTTTTAGACGGCTTGCTTCTTCATTCGCCTGATCTATAATTCGCTTTACACCAGGCGTAATAAAGATTTGTCCTGATCCACTACCATAGATTCCAGCTTTAGGGCTGGTCCGTAAAATGTAATCAAGGCGCTCTACCAGCGCTGATGCATCTACTTTTAAAATCTCAAGAATCTGCGATACCATCCCTTGAGGTTGCTCGATCAATGCCAAAAGAATATGCTCTGTATCTATCTGATTGTGTCCATATCGCTGTATGATCTCTGCAGCTCGTTGTGCAGCTTCCTGGGCACGTTCGGTAAATCGATCAAATCGCATCATAGGTTGTATTCCTCATAGCCATTATTAGACTTCTAAATTATCCTGATCCTATTCTTAAAAAATTATAGCATGCTGTGCATTAATAAATCAAAAATATCATGTAAGAGTTATATAAGAGTAAAATATCTTTGTGACAAATGAACTTTCATCACCTGTTTCTCATATCCGAGAGCTTTGCTATCCTCAAGATTTACTTCCCGTCGCAGACGTGATCGAACAATGCTTTGCAGCTACCCTGGATGAAGATGGAAGAGATTTCATTCGCCAATTACGTAAAGCAGGTAGAGCCGCATTTTCTGAAGAAAGAACACCATATATCAGGGAGCAAGAACCGTACCCTTTGCGGGGTTTTGTATGGCTTGATCATGATCAAATTGTTGCTAATTTATCACTCATTCCATTTACTTTTCGTGATCGTACTTATCACTTAATTGCAAATGTTGCTGTTCTTCCACAATATCGTAATCAAGGGATTGGGCGAGCACTTACACAATATGCCATCGACCATATTCGTAAATTCGGAAGCAATGAAATATGGCTGCAAGTGAGAGAAGATAACCCAATAGCACAGCATTTATATCAGTCATTGGGATTTCAAGAACGCTGCCGTCGTGATACCTGGCTTTTGGATGCACATCAACCATTATTGAGCATGAGAACATCAAACCTGGTCATTACTACACGTCGCTCATCCGACTGGAAGTGTCAACTTAAGTGGCTGGAGGATACCTACCCTGACGATGTAACCTGGAATTTTCACCTGGAAGAATCGCGCTTTGAACCGGGTTTTTGGAATGGTTTACAAAATCTCATCAAAGCAAATGTGTTACATCATTGGGCTGCCAGAAGAGATAACCAGTTGCTTGGGTTGGCTACCTGGGAAGCCACTAGACATTATGCAGATGTCTTATGGTTGAGTGTAGATCCTGAGGTAAGAGAAATTGCCATTGACGCCCTATTGCAATATTTTCGCTGTGATTTCTTCTCAATACGACCAATACAAATCAATTACCCTGCAAATGAAGCCCGCCAGGTTTTTTTCGACAATGCATTTAAATTACAGCACACCCTTATCTGGATGAAGCTCGCATCACCGGCATAATATCCTAGAAATTCTGGGGTATATCTCTTTCATTGATGGCATAATGATTGTGGAGGTTAATATGAAAAGATTCCTTATCCGCCTTGCCATAAATGCTGTTGCACTTTACGCGGCTTTGACGATCATGAAAGGTCATGGGATAACTCTGACCACGGATAACTGGGCAAACATCATTATTCTGGCATTGATCTTTGGGGTGATCAATGCAACAATCAAGCCCTTGTTAGTAGTTTTGGGCTGCCCTTTCATCATCCTCACATTAGGTTTGGGGACATTGCTCATAAATACTGGTTTATTTGTGCTGGCTGGTGAAATAGGGAAACTTTTCAAGGTTGGCTTTACAGTAACAGGATTTTGGCCAGCTTTCCTTGGTGCACTCATTGTCTCAATTGTCAGTTTCTTTCTGGGGTTGTTTTTCAAGAAAGCATAGCAATAAATAAAAAAAGGAGTCTGAAAGAATCAGACTCCTTTTGCCTTGACAACTATTTTCCTGTAACCGGTGGAGCAAAACGTAGTATGCGGTTGTTTCCCGAGTCAACAACCCAGATTTTTCCATCTGGAGCTATTTCAATCCCACCCACAAGTGCAAAACCTTCCATCCCGGTGGAATATTCTCCCCATCCATATTTGAATACACCTTCACCAGTGAAGACCAGTACCCGATAACCCTCAGGATCAGCCACATAAAGATTACCTTCTTGGTCGACAGAGATATATGGCTTATTTTCTGTTGATTCACCATACCATCCAGCAATCTCCCATTCTCTGATTGAGACATAAGTTGTCTTGGTTGCATCGGGAGAAAATTCCTGGATTCGTTGGTTCCATGTATCAGCCACATATACATTGCCATTTTTATCGATAGCAATACCCACCGGTTCGTTCAACATCCCTGTTTCCATGCCAGCAGTACCAAATTTCGTGATGTAGTTTCCGTCCAAGTCAAAGACCACAATCCGCTTATTTCCAGTATCGGATACAAAAACATGTCCATCTTCATCTACCGCCACGTCGCGAGGCCCCCAAAAAGCATCAGGGTTATCTTCCTGTCCAAAGTAACCCCAAGAATTTAGATACTTCCCTTTATCTGTGAACCGTTGAATTCGATGATTCCAGGTATCAGCTACTAACACACTGCCATCCGGAGCAACCGCAATTCCCCATGGTTCATTGAAGGTTCCAGGTGCAGCATCTGTTTCGGATAGTTTTCCCCATTTTTGCAAAAGATTTCCTTCAGCGTCAAAGTGCAGGATACGATGATTTTTTGTATCAGCGATGTAAAGCGTACCATCTTTTGCAAAAGCAATGCCATGAGGCTCATTGAATGGGCCTGCTTCCGTGACAGCACCATCCAAAACAAAATCTGGTTGCATTTGTACAATACTGTTCACATAAGGGTCGGTTTCTACCTCTGTATACGTAACAGGAGCAGCACCATAATCCCATATCTGAGCAATAATATCTTTACGAATATACATCCGAATATGGTTGGAAGGCTGCCAGGTTGATAGAGTCAGATTATTTCTTCCTTCCAATTTCGCATAAGGCTCGTAATTTCTGTTCAACCATATCTGGAAAATGGCTGCCCGCATGGCTGGATTCTTAAGATCTTCCCACACCTTTTGTATACTCAGGTTGGAGTAATCCTCCATTGGCCACCAAAGACGGGTATAGTCATAGTATACATATTGATCACGGACGATCGAATCTAATTTGCTATAATTTGCAGCTCCTACCAGGATAATAGGCGCGTCTTTTAGATCTCGTGTGGGTGTTTCACCAAAATATTGAATGTTTGGATACCTGCGTAAATACCACCAGTAAGGGTATAACGATTCATTGTCATATGCGACTTTCAGGTCAAGACCACCTGTAAGTCTCTGTGAAATTTCCTCAATTTGAGCCAGTATTTGCTTAGGTCCTGTACCGGCGTGAGCATAAACCAGATATTCTGTTGCATATTCATAGTTTATATACGACGCGCGATAAGCTGCCCTACCGGTTAGTACTGCTAAAAATACAAAGAAAACTAACACCACCAACCTGAAGAGATTATTCCAATGCCAGTTACGAAGCAAATAAACCAATCCAGCAGAACTTCCCGCCAATCCAAGCAAAGAAAGGAGGAAATTTGCTGTCGCTTCAAGTTGTGTCAGGCTTTGTCCAACGAAAGGTGGCTGATCACCAAGGAGACTGCCCAGTGTTCCAGAAAGGCTAATAATAAAAAGCACCGCCATCAATACACTCAATATAGCCCGGTTTCCTTTTAAATCCTTCCAGGGGGTTGAATCGATCAGATAACCCAAGCCCCAGCCGGCTGCCAATAACATAGGTAAAGCAATATGCACCGTTAACCAGGGCATTTTTTCACCGGCAAGAGTGAATGCTGCCAGGCTGGTTATTGACCAGAACACCAATAGATATAAGACCGGGATCCTTCTTGGTTCTTCTGGCTGGCTCACTTCTTCAGTTACTGTTTCTGTTGACGCAATTTGATCTCCTGATTGAGTTTCAAGCAATATAGGTTTCTCTGGTTCTACGTCAGCAGGTTGTAAATCGGGAAGTTGAGTGAATTTCTTATGCCGGATACCAAAATATACTGACAACACCGTTCCCGAAACAGCGAGAAACTCATAAATGGGTAATTGGACAAATGTATAGTAATACCAGGGCTGAGATCCACGGTTTACCCCCTGCTGCTCCAGCCAGTATCCCAGTGAACCGATCAGGCCAGTAAAGAAACCTACTCCATTGGTAAATAATGTGGTGTAAAGGATCGTGAACACACCATAGAACAGGCTTGCGTTGGCAATCCATAAATTCCGATTCCACCATAAACCAATAGCAATGGCAAGTGCAAAGAATATCGCAATTACGATACCAGACCGGATCAGACCCTGGCTTTGGTAATCCAGTGGATCAAAACCCATGATCTTTATCGGGAAAGCGCTGAGCAATGGAAGAACTAATGTACCTAATAAGACCAGTAGATCGAAAGATCGCATAGAACGGATTGTCTTCCATCCCAGGCTTCGAACCAGGATCACCATTGCAAGAATACCCAACATAACTACCAGAGCCAGTGCAATGATCTCGCCTGAAGCGATAAAGTTAAATGTAGGTACTGTGGTTTCTACTACTGCAGCAGACTTCTCAGAAGAACTTGCATTTGCAACAGCAAAACCAAGCGCAGCAATCAGACAGATCAATGCTGCCAGCATAAGAGTAATAAAGAGATTCTTCTTTTTACTGCTGTTCCATCGAATGCGCGTGATATCTTCGAGGAAAAGGAGCCCAATAAATAATAAAGCCTGAGCGGTATAAATATATGCAGTTTCCTTTACAGCGAAGTGCATTACAGTAGCACCTGTAACCAGAAACAATGATAGATGATCACCTTTATCCAGGTAACGAAGTATTCCATATAATAAAACCACGCCAAATAATTCAATGAATGCTTCATTACGAGTATAGCGACCATAAAACAGCATATAAGGAGAAATGAGAAATAACAGTCCACCAACTAACGAGCCAGTATTGCCCAGGTATTTGCGAAACCCGATCATAACAAAAGCAATTGCAGCCACGCTGAAAATAGCAGCAGGAACACGTGATGTGAAATCACTATCTCCAAAAAGAAAATAGGTTAATGCAACAATGTGGAATTGAAATGGCCCATGCGTGATTGGGTCATGTCGGTACCCTTTTCCTTGAGACAGGTCATAGGATGGGACTACATGATTGACCTCATCATGGCTCATCGTACGTGCACCCAGCATGGCAAAACGGCTGATTACAGCGAGAACCAGGATGATAACAATGATTAGCGTTCTTACATTCCAGCGAGGGAGCAAGGAGGATAAAGAACGGTCCAGCCAGCTTTCATGTGTTGGGGTTTTATTTTCCATAGCAAAAAATTGACACCTGGCTTATTGAACTATAAAAGTAAAATACACCTCGCCGCCGGGTATTTTCGCTCCCTGGGCGTTGTATAACCAGAAACGAGAGATATATTTTCCTGGATCAAGCGGGGTTTTGGCAGCTATATAAAAATCGCAAGTTTCCATCGGTTTTGTGGTGTCACGGCTACATGGAATTTGTGAAATAGCAGATAAGGGCGTCCCACTCTGAAAGACCATCTTATAATCTGAAGTCCAGGTTGTGGTTCCATTATTGATCATGTTGATAACTAAAGTGAATTCTTCATCTCTGCCAAAAGTACTGTTATCTGCAGGAGATTGTGTACCATAAGCTGCAGAATCCCCAGTTTTTTGAGAAATTTGTGTACTGGTGGGATAGACTGCTCCGGTTGTGGCGGTAATGGCTGCAGTTGGTGCACCTGATCCGCTCGTAGTAGTTAATACAGGTAACGTTGGTGACGGTGGTACCAAAGTTTCTGTGGCGGTTGGTTCAGGGGTATTGGTAGGCAGTGGTGTTTCTGTTACAGTAGGCATCATGGCTGCTGTTCCAGTCAATTGTGCGGCTACTGTTTGTTGTGCCTGAGTATAGATCAGCATGGGATCTTCAGTTGTTTTAGCAGTTCCAAGACTGCAGCTTGCCAGCAAACTTACAACGACTATCAGTAATAATAAACCAAAGAATGGTTTTTTAATTTTCATGATCAACCTCCACGTACAGGTAGAGAACATTTTCTCTACAAAGAATTCTTACTTACATTTCCCAATTATACTTTAAGCAATGATTCATCCTATACATAATAACATCCCCCCTGGCTATTATCTTTTATACCACAGGGGTCTTTCTGGCAGGTTCTTCAATGCCCTGTTTATTGTACTTGTTTTCATACGACTTAATTAGATAGATCAATTTCTAGCCTGCTTAAGAAATACGGCTTACCCTAGGGTTCATTATCGGTTCGGATTTATTCATTGGAAATGTTGAAATAGTTATAAATCGCCCGGCTGATATCTGCCAGCATCAGGTTATCTGGGTCAAACAATATTTGAACTGGGTGGTATTGAAAAACAGCCAATACATAATTTCCACCTGGAGAATACACGATTCCCACATCTGCAACCTGCTTGATCACATAATCAGGTGGAGGGCTTGTCCAACCATGTTTATGTGCGAATTTCGTTCCATCGGGGAGACCTGCCTGAAGTAATACACCAATGCGGTCTCGGTTCATAGTTTCTATCATTGCGCGGCATTCACCTTGCGTGATAGCTCCATCATAGGCAGCAATCAAGGTTCCTCCACCCAATTCTGCACATTGGTAAATATCCTCTAATAGCATCCCCATATCTAATGCGGTTGTTTGGTTATATACATCTGGTTCTGTTGTGTAATCAGTGCGAGAATTTGCAGGTGTGACGATCCTTTGAAGTAAAGGAGCTCCATCATAAAAATACCCAGCCATAAAAGTAGATTGCAGTCCGATCTCTTGCATATCTTCAGTTACTTGCAACGGACCAAGATTGTAATCCATGACGGTCTGCATCAATTGATCTGCCGGATCATTGTAGGAGCGAACAATCATTAATTCAAGAAGATCGGCAACATCTTGCGGAATTGGTTCAGATACTCGCTTATACACTGAAACCATGATTGGAATTTTGACAGTACTGGCAGCTGTAAAAGCTACACCAGGTGTTGTTTCTTGGCCATTTTCATACCCGAAATATAATTCTTGATCGTTTGAAAGATCTAGCAAGTAAATTTCTGTCAAGCCATCATAACCAGCGGTATCGATGATCTGCTCGAGTAAAATCTTTAAATTCTCCATTGTGGGACGGGGAGCGCTCACTTGTTTATAGGTTAATGTCACAATACGCGAATTGGGTGATTTTAGTGCATCTTCGATTAAGGGAATAGATCGGTCAATATCTAATACCGTTCCGGGCTGACCAGGCTCAAAAGAAGAAGAACCCGGGATCGGAACAGCAGCCGTAGGAGGAACATCATATCGTGTAGCTACTTCATCTCGCAAATAGGCACGTAATTGATCCTCATTGACTGCTGCCAAAAGTGGCACATCAGTAGGTTCAGGTAGTCTATCCCACAAATAATCCCAAAATCCAGACCAGAATGGTTGGTTAACACGCTGCAAGTCAGCAGCGGTCAACATTCCAGGAATATTCATTTGAAAACCAACCATATTAGGTTTGATCTGAATAATTGCCCCATTATAGTGAATCTCTATCGGGATACCATATGCTTGATTAATGCGATCGGAAGCCTGTTGTTGGGTTAATCCACCGACAGGTACACCCCCAATTTCTAATCCTGATGGAAAGCACTCCCGGAAACGGCTGTAACTGACCAGTTGAATTACCAGTAGAATCACTCCCAAAAAGATAAGAGCCAGAGCCATCCAACGTAAAATGGAAAATGACGAAGATTTTCTCATTGAGCTTTTCACCTATGTATGCGCGATTCTACCAGATTTTACACCTATCCCCTTGCAATAGACAGAATATGGATTAGGGCAATTATCCAATTGCTTACATAAATGCAAACTGGATTTGTCCCAGATAGCAGGATAATCCAATAAATTCTCTTGACATATCACTATCAGGGGAGTATAAATGCGCCCAATATGTTCAGCACCATTATTATTTACTGGCACCTTATTTATCTTCCCCAACACCCCCTGGCGGCAGATTAATGGTACCTGGAAATTCCTGAACCAATCCACTTACAAGAAAAACTCTCCGCCAACCTGACGGAGAGTTTTTTATCAAATCAACAAAAGGATGAGATATGGAAGCAAGTAGTACAGATGGAAAATTAGTAGAAGCTAGTAGTGGCAAAACCAATTTTAAAGTACGGGATGGATTTTCAACCCGTCTGGGTGTTCTACTGGCAACCCTGGGCTCTGCAGTTGGTCTGGGTAATATCTGGAAGTTCCCTTATTTAACTGGAACAGGTGGTGGCGCTGTCTTTATTATTATTTATATGATTAGTGTTCTGCTTATTGGCATTCCAGTTTTAGTCAGTGAACATGCTATCGGTCGTTCTGCACGCGCAAATGCGATCGATTCAATGAGGAAAGTTTCACCAAACAAAGTGCCCTGGTGGTTGATTGGAGCATTGGGGTTTTTGGCAGCATTCTTCATTATGGCGTTTTACACAGAAGTGGCTGGTTGGGTGCTTGCCTATGTTTTTAAAGCGTTTTCAGCCTCAATTTTATCCACCGACTCTAATGTCACCACAGAAGCTTTCAATTCACTCGTAACTAATCCAGGGTTATCAGTTGCCTGGCAGGTGATCGATCTCTTGATCGTTGGTGGTATCTTGATGTTTGGAGTATCTAAAGGAATTGAACGGGTAACTAAGAGGTTGATCCCATTATTGGCTATTTTACTGGTGGTAGTTGCTATCCGCAGCTTGACCCTTCCAGGCGCTTCTGCAGGGCTCGAGTTCCTCTTCAAGCCTGATTTCAGCAAAATTACTGCTTCAACACTATTAGCAGGAGTTGGTCTGGCATTCTTTAAACTTTCCATTGGGATGGGCACGATGATCACATATGGGTCTTATTTCCGTTCTGATCAAAACATCCCAACGACAGCGGTCCGTGTGGCTTTGGCTGATATGTCCATCGCCTTATTGGCTGGGATCGCCATATTCCCAGCAGTATTTGCGTATGGCTTTCAGCCAAATGCTGGCCCGTCGCTGGTATTCTTAACTATCCCTTCAGTATTCGCCTCGATGCCTGCTGGTAATATCTTTATGGTGATATTCTTCATCCTTACCTTCATCGCATCTATTGGCGCTCAGGTTTCCCTCCTTGAAGTACCAATTTCACTAGTTAATGAAAAATTTAATCTATCGCGGAAACTCAGTACGGCTCTGGCATCCTTTACCCTGATCCTGGTTGGATCACTGGCTGCATTGTCGAACAGTCTCCTGGCAAATGTAAAGATCTTTGGATTGACCTTCTTTGACCTGTTCGACTTTACAACGTCTAACATCTTTTTGCCGTTAGGTGGATTCTTCATCTGTATTTTTGTAGGTTGGGTATGGGGCAAGAAGAATTTCTTTGCAGCACTGACCAATAATGGAGAATTACATAACGAGAAGTTTGTCAGCGTTTTGTTCTTCCTGATCCGTTTTGTCTCACCTGTTCTTGTACTCCTTGTTTTATTGAACGGGTTGGGTGTGTTTGGGAAATAATTTAATAGGAATGGTGCGGTTTTTTTGTTAACCGCACCATTCCTTTATTCGTAAAAGCTATTTAAAATCTCCCTTTTTGGTGACATCAGTTGAAATTCAAATCTCTTCTTTTCTAACCACCAATCCCTTTAGATACTCTCCTTCAGGGAAATTCAGTGCAACTGGATGATCTTCACCCTGTGAAAGTCGTTCGAGTACAACCGCATGTACTCCCGCATCCAGTGCAGCCCCTGCTACAATTTTTCGGAAAAGATCACTACTCACTCCTCCCGAACAAGAATAAGTCATTAGCAATCCCCCTGGCACAAGTAATTTAAATGCCAGCAGATTGATATCTTTATACCCTCTGGCAGCATGTTCTACCTGAGCAGCCGTAGGCGCAAATTTTGGCGGATCCAATACGATCATATCAAATTGTTGGGCTTGATCACGATATTTACGTAGTATCTGGAAAACATCCCCTTCCACCCATTCATTGGGTGTCGCCAATCCATTTAACTTCATATTCTGTTCGCCTAGTAAAAGAACCTCAGCAGAGCTGTCGACCGAAGTGATCTCTATCGCGCCACCGGCTGCTGCCGAAAGAGTAAATCCACCGGTATAACAAAAACAATTCAGTATTCGTTTCCCTTTAGCTAACGTTTTGATGCGTGTTCGATTGTTGCGTTGATCCAGGTAAAAACCGGTCTTATGCCCATGAACAATATCCACCCGATAGAGCAAACCGTTCTCATGAATGGTGATTAAATCCTGCGGCACCCCTCCTGACAAAGAACCTACCCTCTCAGGTAAACCTTCCAAAGAGCGCACCTCAACATCTGAACGCTCATAAATCTTATCTATTCCGGTAACTTTTTTTAGCAGGGTTACGATCGTATCCTTCCAGTATTCTGCACCTGATGATAGTATCTGTACCACAAGCCAATCGTTGTACCTATCCACAATCAAACCGGGAAAATCATCTGATTCAGCATGGATGATCCGGTAAGCTGTCGTATCTGGATTATTATGCAAATCCGTCCGTGCTTTCCAGGCATTCATAATCCTTTTTTCTAAGTAATTTTCATCGATCGGATTTGCAATATCCCAATTCCAGAAACGGGCAGCAATACTTGAATGGGCTGACCAGGCAGCATACCCTAATGGTTCTTTTTTCGAACTGAGAACCTGTACCGTTTGTCCATTTTGAGGGTCACCAGAAACGGTAGCGACTGCGCCCGAGAAAATCCAGGGGTGTTGCAGCAAAGCAGATTTTTCTCGCCCTGGTTTCAGGATCAATGTTGGTTCAGTCATTTATTCACCTGCCAGCTTCAATAATTCAGCCTGGTTTAAAACAGGCACACCCAATGCACGTGCTTTATCCAGTTTAGATCCAGCGCTTTCTCCCGCTACCAGGTACGAAGTATTCTTGCTTACGCTATCAGTAACTTTTCCACCACGCGCTTGTATCCATTCCTTGATCCCATCTCTGCTGAAATCTGGAAGTGTACCTGTGACCACAAACACCAGACCAGTCAGTTTTCCTTCTCCACTCACTCTTGTGCTACCATTTTTAGGCCATACACCACTTTCTTTAAGTTTCATCAACACTTTCTGATTGGCAGGGCGGCTAAACCAATCCACAATTGCCATAGCGATGTTTGGCCCCACTCCTTCGATATTCTGTAATTCCAAAGGTGTGGCTTTCGCCAGGTGATCTAAATCCATGAATTCACGCGCGAGATCACCTGCCATCACCTCACCTACTCCACGGATTCCCAAAGCATTGATAAGGCGTTCCAGAGGTCTATTGCGTGATTCGTCAATAGCAGCTAATAAATTTTCAACCTTCTTCTGTGCAAAACCCTCCAGCCCATACAGGTTGATCGCCTGCAGTCGGTACAGGTCTGCTACATCTTTCACAAGACCTGCTTCCACCAATTGCTCAACAATACGTATCCCCAGTCCGACAATATCCATCGCACCGCGCGAGACAAAATGCTCAATATTCCTTATCAATTGAGCCGGACAGGCAGAATTGACACAATACCATGCCACTTCGCCTTCATAATGCTCTACTACCTGACCACAAGCCGGGCAGTTTTTTGGTGGTACATACACCTGTTCAGAACCAGTACGAGCATCCATTACTGGTCCAATTACATACGGAATCACATCTCCCGCCCGTTTTAAAAGGATACGATCACCTATACGAATATCCTTCTCGTTGATATAGTCAAAATTATGCAAAGTTGCCTGTTTAACAATCACTCCACCTACTTCAACCGGTTCCATGATCGCATAAGGGGTCAGAACACCTGTTCGTCCCACATTCACTCCAATATCATTCAATCGGGTGGTTACTTCTCTTGCAGGGAATTTCAACGCTAAAGCTCCTCGAGGATCCTTTCCTACGATTCCCAGGTCAGTAGCCAATCGCAGATCATTCAGCTTGATGACCACCCCATCCACCTCGAATGGAAATCTATCACGGCTTTGAAGCCAACGCTCACAGGCTGTCAGCATTGATTCCAGATCTCGACATTGTTCTGCATCAGGAGTGACGGGAAAACCCATATCTCGTAAATATTGCAGCGTATCCCATTGTGTAACAGGTAATTCTTGTCCTTCGATGGCTACGATCTGGTAAATCAACATTGTTAACGGACGTTGTGCTGTAATCCCAGAGTCTAGCTGACGTAGAGAACCTGCTGCGGTATTGCGCGGGTTGAGATAAGTCTTTTCCCCTGCTTCTTCAAGCCTTTGGTTTAATATTTCAAAATCACGAATGTTGATAAATGCTTCCCCTCTTACTGCGATGTATCCTGGTGCTACTCCTGACTTTTTTCCAACAGGAATATGCAGGGGAATACTTTTCACTGTGCGCATATTGGCGGTGATATCTTCACCAATTTCTCCATCACCTCGGGTGGCACCTAATTCTAGAGTTCCGTTTCTATAATGTAATACCACTGATAATCCATCAATTTTCGGTTCGAGCACAAATCCAGAAGAAGCCACCCGGCTATCCAATTTTAGAATTCGGTCATACCAGGCTCTCACATCATCCAGGTTAAAGGCGTTAGCCAGGCTGAGAATTGGCCCTGGATGGCGAACCTTAACAAATTTTTCGGATACCTGACCACTCATGCGTTGAGTTGGGCTATCAGGAGTAATCCACTCCGGGTGTTCAGCTTCGATCTCCCTCAATCGCATCATCATCCGGTCATATTCCACATCACTGATCACAGGAGCATCCAGTACATGGTAACGGTAGTTATGATAATGGATCTGATCACGCAGATTATTTAGTTCTTGTAAAAGGAGTTCTTCTGTCATATTAGCTCCTTATCAGGTTGGGATATGCTTGTATTATACAGCCTGAGGATATCCCCAGAAAATCTCAATTTGTTTAAAAGTGGTATGTTATACTTTTAATATGTTCACGTTAATTTAATAATTCTCCTTCCTGATATTTTACAACGGAGGTACTCATGAAAGCATTAAGAATAATTGCATATATTGCTGCAGCAATTCTCATTCTCTTTGGCGTATTATTTTTACTGGCAGCCTTTGGTCCCAAGTTTTCAAGTGGCTGGCTGATAACCGGTTTGATCATGGTGGGTATTGGGTTTGTCCTGATTATTGTTGCTGCCACTTTGATGAAGCCGAAAGTTGTTGTCAATGAACAGCAGAATGTGACTGTTAACATTGATCTTCCTGGTCAGGTCAGCCTGGATAAGATGAAATGCAAATCCTGTGGCGGAGAACTAAGCTCTAAGAATATCACCCTGGTGGCAGGTGCACCTACGGTTACATGCCCTTATTGCAATTCTGTATATCAACTCACCGAAGAACCCAAGTGGTAAAAAAGCAATTATCAGGCGAGGAGAGAAGTCTCATGAAAAAACGAATTTTCAGCATACTTGTGCTGGTTATTCTGTTGGGAAGTATTTTTACCACAGCATCAGCACAGAACTATCAGATTAAAGTCCCAGAAACAGATGTTATTGTTGCAATCAATGAAGATGGTACAGCGACAATAGAGTACTTCATCAAGATCACCGTTGAGTCAGGTGCTGACCCCCAGGATTTTCTTGATATTGGCATGCCCAATGGTTCATATCAGCTTCGGAATGTAGTAGCTGATGTTGATGGTAAAGAAATCAAGAACATCGAGAATTCACCTTATGTACCCAATGGTATCGCCTTGGGGCTGGGAGATAATGCCATTCAACCTGGTCAAACGAGCACTGTACACTTGGTTGTCTATTACCTTGAAGATCTACTTTACCCCGCTACCAGTGATGAAAGTGAACCTTATGTCAGCTTTCAATTCATGCCTAATTACTTTGATCCTTCGGTCGTGAGTGGGAAAACAGACCTGACAGTCACGTTTTACTTCCCTCCCAACTTAAAAGAAGAAGAACCGCGTTACTTCGAACCTCAGGGGTGGCCTGGTGCTGATAAACCTGTCACGGGAAAAGAAACAAATGGATTGATCTATTATGAATGGAACAGCCCTGAAGCTGATAGCGAATCAGAATATATTTTTGGTGCATCTTTCCCTGCTCGCCTGATACCTGAATCTGCAATCGTTACAGAACCCACACCCAATACATCTGTGGGTGTCAGTGGTACTACTGGCTCGGGCATCTGGAGTTCCATCTTCGGCAATTTGTGCTGTTTTGGTGGAATAGGCGGTTTTATCGCTTTATTCATCTGGGGAATTATTGCTTCAAACAAAGCGGTCAATAAAGCAAAAATGGCTTACCTGCCACCGAAGATCGCAATCGAAGGACATGGCATCAAACGTGGTTTGACCGCAGTGGAAGCTGCGATCTTGATGGAAACTCCCATGGAAAAAGTAATGACTATGATCCTATTCTCTTCCATCAAAAAGAATGCTGCTACGGTTACCACTCGTGACCCTCTTACCATTGAATTAACCAGCCCACTGCCAATTGAGTTGCAGGATTATGAAAGAGAATTCTTGCAAGCATTCGTCATCAAAGAACCTGCGACGAAGAAGAAAGCTTTGCAGGAAATGATGATCAATCTGGTAAAAAGTGTGACCCAGAAGATGAAGGGGTTCAGCCTGAAAGAAACCAGAGAGTATTATCAAGACATCATGCGACGTGCCTGGGAACAGGTTGAAACAGCAGATACACCTGATGTGAAGATGCAACGCTTTGATGATTACATGGGCTGGACAATGCTGGATAAAGATTTCGATGACCGTACTAATCGCACCTTTGGCACCGGTCCAGTCATAGTTCCCATGTGGTGGGGTCGCTATGATCCTGTTTATCGCACTTCTACAGTCGGTGGCGGTCAAGTAGCTGCTCCAGCGACATCGTCCGGTAGTTCATCAGCAAGTTCAGGGAAGTCAGTATCCATGCCAACTCTGCCTGGTTCAGCTTTTGCTGGCTCAATTGTCAGTGGTATCCAGGGATTTGCTACCGGTGTAGTTGGTGATATCCAGGGTTTCACCAGTGGTATTACACGAATTACCAATCCACCACCACCTCCTTCCACCTATCGCTCCAGCGGTGGTGGTGGACATCATACTGGTGGTGGTTGCGCTTGTGCATGTGCGTGTGCTGGTTGTGCCTGTGCCTGTGCAGGTGGTGGGCGGTGATTTAGAGATCCAGGAATATCTATGGCAGAAAATTTCTTGAACAAGCTTGGACTGAATAAGCACAAGATCCCTCAATCACCTGCACCAGGTGTATATCACTTCATGCGGGAAAATGAAGAAGAGCGGGTAAGGCTTCACTTGCGAGTTGATGAGGATAGAAGTGGATTGCTTATCATCAATGGTGCCCAGATTCTGCATCTAAATCCGACTGCGCTTATTATGGCCTGGTTGTACCTGAAAGAGATTCCAGAAAAGGAAGCTATCCATTTCCTTCAACAAAGTTTCCAGGTGAACAACATACTCGCAAAATCCGATTATGCGCAATTTACTTCACAGATCGAGCAGGTGATCCATCCCAATGGCGCCTGCCCAATCTGTGACTTAAATTTTGAGACCATTCTGCCTTTCTCCACGAATCCTTCCGCCCCTTACCGCATGGACCTGGCTATCACCTATCGCTGTAATAACAACTGCAGTCATTGTTATAACGCCCGCAGCCGAAGCTTTCCTGAATTGGATACTAACACCTGGAAAAAGGTGTTGGAAAAGGTCTGGAATGCAGGAATTCCTCATGTGGTGTTTACTGGTGGTGAGCCAACTTTACGGAATGACCTTCCCGAATTAATCGCTTATGCCAGTGAGATAGGAATGATCAGTGGCATCAACACTAATGGTCGCAGATTGAAGGATCCAGCTTTTGTCGAATCATTAATCAAAGCTGGGCTTGATCATGTGCAAATCACACTTGAATCACATGACTCCACCATCCACGATGACATGGTTGCAGCTCCTGGTGCTTGGCAAGATACAACCACTGGACTTCGCACCGTTCTGCAATACCCACAGTTGTATATCATGACTAATACCACCCTGCTGCAAACAAACAGCCCATATTTAAAGCAAACAATGAGTTTCCTGCATGAAATGGGCATTCCCACTATGGGGATCAATGCCCTTATCTATTCAGGGAGTGGCGTAACGGTGAAAAGTGGGTTGCCAGAAAAAGACCTCCCTGGATTATTGACAATAGCTCGCGAATTCACTGCAAAGAGTGGGCAAAGATTGATCTGGTATACCCCTACTCAATACTGTCATTTTGATCCAACCCAGCTCGAGCTGGGTGTCAAAGGCTGCACAGCAGCCCTGTACAATATGTGTGTGGAGCCTGATGGGAGTGTCATCCCCTGTCAATCATATTATCAGTCCCTGGGAAATATCCTTTCCGATCCCTGGGATTCTATTTGGAACCATGATCTGGCAGTTGCTTTAAGAAGGCGCCTGAATGTACCAGATCCCTGTAAAAGATGTGATCTTTTGCACGAGTGCGGTGGCGGATGCCCACTGGCTCGTGAGCACTGCAACACGTATGAACCTATTCCACTGCATGCCCTGCAGTTTTGAACCTAGGAGGAGATTATGAATACCTTTCAAAAAATCTGGTTAAAATTTTTTCCAAAACCAGCCGAACCACTTCCTGCTGGAACATATCACTTTCAGGCTCCTCCAGATGCACCCGTATCTTATCGGATGCATTTACGGCTGGAAAAAGATGGTATTGGCATGCTCATTTTGAATGCATCGACAATACTGCATCTAAATCAATCTGCTGCAGAGTATATCTATTATCTCATCCAATCAAAATCCGCTGCTGAAGTAGCGCAACTAGTCAGCAATCGTTATCACATTTCTTTGGAACAGGCACAACAGGATTACCAGGATATATGCGAACGGCTGAATACATTAATTCATACTCCTGACCTTGATCCTGTTACCTTCTTGGGTATGGAACGACTCGAGCCTTATTCAGCAGAGCTATCCGCTCCCTATAGGTTGGATTGCGCATTGACCTATAAGATCAATCAGGAAACACCTCACGCTGCACCGGTTGAGAGAGTCAAGCGAGAACTTCTTACCAAAGAGTGGTGTACCATTTTGAATAAAGCCTGGGAGGCGGGAATCCCTCACATTATCTTTACAGGTGGCGAACCAACTCTGCGCAATGATTTACATGAATTGATCGCACACGCCGAGATGAACGGTCAGGTCACTGGCTTATTGACTGATGGTTTGCGACTTGCAGATAACGAGTATTTGCATGAATTACTGGAAAAAGGACTCGACCATGTCATGATCATTCTGGATACGCAGGATGAACAAGCCTGGGAAGGGCTGAGAGATGTACTGGCTGAAGATATTGCAGTTACCGTTCACGTGACGATCATGCCCGGAAATGGACTACGCATTCCCGAGATTCTGGAAAAACTGGCAGAGATGGGTGTAACCCATATTTCGCTGAGCGCTAGTGAAAAAGGATTGAAAGACGTTTTGGCTACGGCTCAACAAAAAGTCGCTGACCTGCATATGACATTGGTCTGGGATCTTCCTGTACCCTATTCCGCTTTTAATCCTGTTGCAATGGAGCAAGAAGAGGCTGAAACAACCGTACAGGGTGCAGGCAAAGCCTGGCTTTATGTTGAGCCAGATGGCGATGTTCTACCCTCCCAGGGTGATAGTACAAAAATCCTGGGGAACCTCCTGACAGACCCCTGGCAGAAGATTTGGTCAAACCGCTAAATGAACCAATTCCAGCTATGACCTCACAAACCTTCCACGATAGATATGTTGAACAGGCAATTTGGAGTTCTCCTCTGCGCCAGTATCTAATGCAAAAAACTGGCTTGCAAAAAGATTCCAGAATTTTGGAAGTGGGGTGTGGAACCGGTGCTGTCTTGCAATCATTGATCAAAGAGACGGATATGGATTGCGTGGGAGTGGATATTTCTTTATCGGATCTGCGTTATTGTCATCAAACCCTCCCAGGAATTCCCATTATGGCGGGCGATGCGTATGCCCTTCCATTTAATGACAACTGTATGGATGCTGTGGTTTGTCATTTCTTATTGCTCTGGCTATCTGAACCTGTCAGAGCACTGAAGCAAATGGTACGTGTTACCCGCCCTGAGGGTTGGGTTATGGCTTTTGCCGAACCGGATTATGGCGGTAGGATCGACCACCCTGAAACCCTGATCGAACCGGGAAATTTACAGGCTCATGCCCTGAAGCAGCAAGGCGCCAACCCTACCTCAGGTAGATTTCTTCCTGATTGGTTTGAACAGATCGGATTGATGGACATCTCATGCGGAGTGATGGGTGCTGAATGGAAGCTGGGTCAGATCCGTACTGATCTGGAGACAGAATCCACCACCCTTGAAAAGGACCTGAAAGGTCTTGTCTCTACAGATACGTTTGACCGGTGGCAAGAAGAAGATATGAAAGCTCAGGCACGCGGTGTACGAGTTTTATATGTACCAACATTTTGGGCAATTGGGAAAAAACCCGGTTAAATATATTGCAAGGAGAGAGATAAAGCGCTATAATAGCGGTCACAAATCGGGGCGTGGCGCAGTCCGGCTAGCGCGCTTGCATGGGGTGCAAGAGGTCGGAGGTTCAAATCCTCTCGCCCCGACAGAATATCCGCTGAAAGGCGGATTTTTCTTTAAGGCCGTTGCTTCCCATCGAGGGACATGTCAAAACCTCTCGCCCCGACTAAAATTAGCCAGATGCAATGTTAATGATCCGTATATCTCTTAGATATGATGATCATTGATTTTAACCTGTAATTTTGTGCAGCTTGAGTACAGTTTATAAAAGAATTCTGGATAATAAATTCCTCTTGCATACCTAATGTAATTTTCAATCCTGAAAGATTTTGTAGTTATTGTATTTCTGAGGGTGGATTTAAGAATAATTTCATCGTATATAATTATTCGATAATACTATAAGTCAAAAAATCAACAAAAAATGGGAATGAATATTATTAAAAGAGGGTTTAGAGGTCTTTTAGTCTCTTTACTAGTGAGTGCTACTATCGCTGGTTGTAGGTTAGGTCCAACTCAAAATCCAGACGCTGGAATGAATACACCCTCAGTGGCGATGGCATCAGCGATACATTCGCCTCCAACATTGGATAACACAGAAACATATGAGTGGACGGGAACTCCACCGCTATTGACTACTGTAACTCAGACTCCAACAGAGACAGCAACGGCAACAGCCACACCGGAAACGATTAGTATGGAGTTATATCAAAATGTACCAGCAAGTTATGAGTATCTTTTGGCCCATCCAAATGAGTTTATTCATGCTCCTAATCCAATAGATGATAGAGAGGCTTTCGATAGGTGGTTTAATGAAGAATTAATGGAGGCAATTGGACCGAAAAGTGAGAGAGAAGTTAACATAAGGGTAAATGCGCTTGGACACAGTGGAGGCTTATATAGTGCTTGGTCAGATAAGCCTACAGCTATTAGTGGGATTCCTGGTTTTTTTTATTTTGAATATTCCGGAACAGTAATACCTGTAATGATAGTCAATGTATCTAGATGGGATCCAAATGTGGTTGACCAAACATTTTGTGTAGGTTTATTTGGTGGATCATTTTCTCCAACACCAAGCGGAACAAATACTTTACAAATGTTGTCGAATGGAGACAAATTTAGTCAAATGGATATTTTTCTTAGCACATCTGCAGAGTTATTGTCAGGGATTCAGTTGGGTGATATGGCACAATCATTTATAGATAGTTCTGGAGATGCATGGGCATACTTACCTGACAATGTGGCTTTTGGATTAGGTCAAGTGTACATGGTGCCATAACGAGCCTTTTACACAATATTTGTTGTGACTATTGCATTTATCTCTTGATATCTTTGTACCTTTTTAATAAAGTGCTGGTATGTTGTTGTTCTATTTTTAAGTGTATTGCTTGGTTTAAGGATATTGAAAAGGTATGGGTTGCAAAAGGTCGGAGGCTCAAATCCTCTCCAACTGTAAGTATTAACACTGCCCCGTGTTAAATGTTGGAAGAACCTTACTTTACTTCTTTCAATCCGCAGGAATACATTACCTTTTGGCATACCTCAATCGCTCTGATCTTGTTCAACTGGAAGAAAATATGAGCAACTGAGATTAAGAGTGCTTACCACATCATACCTGACAGAGATTTTTTCATCCTCCCATGCGTTCAAAGCCGTTTTTGGTACTTCCGTTCCTTTGTAGATCAATGGACGCTGGGTGGGTGTTGGGCGGGGAGTTCTGGTTGGGATGAGGGTTGGAGTGGGTTTGGGTTTAAAATCTCCCCGCACCCAGCCTCGAAAGCCCAGGCAGGCTACCACAATGAGGAAAATGACATTTAAAATGAGAACAACCCTGTTTAGTTTGCCTTTTCGCAGAATTGCTGCTCGCTGTTCTTGTTCTGCTTTGCGCATCGCATTTGAAAACATCGGTTCAGTACCTGCAAAATAGATGATGTCCGAAGGTATTCCACACGCAGGGCATTTCTCAGGTGGATTGATGGTATACCCATCATCCTTTTCAACGCATCGATCACGCTCGATTTTGAAGCTCTTTAAGCAGTTGTCGCAGCTTACATACAAGTATTTTCCCAGTTTATAAATATATCTCCATTGCCCCAATTGTTCATTGTGAGATTTTTCCACCCTGGTGAATACTTGCCCACATTGCTTGCATTGTAAGGAATCCCTGGGGATTTCTGTTGAGCAATTAGGGCACTTGATTGTTCCCGTGTCAAATGGATTTCCACAAATGAAACAGAATTTTGCAATATCTGGGTTTTCTTCGGAACAAATCGGGCATTTTTTCATTTTGTACATTAATTGAGATGCAATATTAAGGTGTGATGACAGTATCAGTGGTATTCCCGCTCTTTACTAAAAATCACTACCTGAGGAACTGTTAAAACAATGATTATTAAATTATAGCAAAATTCTTTGACGGTCATTTGATAAAGAAAATTCGAAATACATTCTACAAAAAGGTTGAACTTATTAAGCAGAACCCATCGAAATATGTATTGGCTGCTTGATCTCTACCCCCTGCGACCTATCTACTTGATCCTGCAAGATCATTTCACCCAATTGGCTGCCATATTCCTCAAGTCTGGTAATTTTGCTTGTATCATCCATCTCAATGGATTCATGCAAATCTACCTGGAAACGTCGGAAGTCAAGCTCCTCAAAATAGGTGTCTACAAGATGCACTTGCTGGTCATAAGCCGATTGGAGAAATACACCCAGCACTTTACCGATCCAGTGCCAGGGCAACCAGCGAGATCTTTGAGATGATGTAAAAGAATATGGATCTCTGCCAGTCCCAATGCTGATCAATGTGGTTTCTAACGGATCCCACTGCAGGCATTCGATTGCTTCATACGCAGCGATATAGCAGGGATTTGCGTACGATCCAACGCCCCCATCGATGTATCTCCCTTTCGCCACAGGAAAATATGTTGGAACTGTACAGGAAGCCTGTAACGCATCTACCAGAAGCCAATCTTCATATTCCTTCTTCCAGGGTTTAATAAAGCGTGTCCTGTTCTCTTGAAGATCATAAGTGGTGATCACCAGGTCTGTTTGTGGTTGGGTGATCCAAAAATCTCCCACTTTTCGAAACCCAAAATAGGTATTCAGTAGTTCTCGAAATGGCTCAGGAGAATAGCGGTATCGTGTTAACGGAAAGAAAGCCTTGCGAAGCGTATATGGAAATACATATTTCCCCAATTGCGTGTACAACTCATGCAAATATTCTGCAGATAAACCAGACGCAATCCCGGCGGATATGATGGAACCTGTTGACGTCCCTACTGCCAGCCGGAAGATATCGTGTACAGACACCCCAAGGGCTTCCTCCAGCATTGAAAGTGCCCGCGTAACTATGATCCCCTTAATCCCCCCACCATCGATCGCAATGGCAACATTTTTTCGGAGAGGTTTCATGTTGTACTCCCGAATATCACTTTACTCAGTTGGTTGCAAGAGAGAGACCAGTAAGCAAAAATGCTTGTAAAGACAAGCTGTTGACTTTTTCTTCTAATGTCGCTACTCTGAAAATGGAATTTGGTAGAAAATGGAAAAATCAAGAATTGCTCGAATTTCCCTGGCAATCCTTTCAGGTTTGCTGGTGATGGTTGCACTCGGTGTATTGGTGTACTTGCTGGATGAATTTTTTAATGATTCGGTAAACAGGATTTTCATCCTCACTCTTATACCAATTATTTCGGTTATTCTGAGTACTGGAGTTTATTTGCAAAAAGCCTGGGCTTTCAAAGCAGGTGGTATTTTCATGGTCGTGATCGGAGTCAGCCTGATAACGTTCTCCACTATCGATTTCATTCAAACATTTACTTCAACAAATCATATTAGCGGTATTGAGAATCCTTTTGCTGGAGAAAAACCATATTTCTTCCTGCTTGCTCTTGGGATTGGCTTGATCGCATCAGGAATTGTGTATATTAGGAATATGCACTAATTTAAAATGAAGCTCCAATTAGTCTATAATGGTTTCATCCAGGTCATAATTTTCTGAACATGCTTCAACCAATTTATTCCAATTGATCATGCCATTTTCATCACAAAAATATTGTATAAATTGAAGAGTCAGTTTATTGATGATGTTTGATTTTTCATTATTATATATTTCATTATGCTCATGAGCTCGATACCCAACAGGTTCGATGATCTCAATATAAAGATTTTTATTTCCAGAAATCAGTGTCCAAAAGTTTTGCCCAACGATCTTATAATAATTGTCTTTTGTAATGCTTGTTTTCGTATTCCCATAACAAATGCCAAGTACCTTAAAAATCTTTTTATTATGGGATGATTGTTTTAACCTTCTTTCAGCATCATTTAAATCCTGTGCCAATCTTTTGTGTTGTGATGAGTTGCCCCAATTTATTCCCGATTTGATCGACACAAGGTAATGAGTTCCATCATTTTCAAACTCAAGATCTATACCAGGAGCACTTGATTTATACCCACCTGTCGTACATCTTGCAATAAAAATAGCTAAATCTTCAAGAAAATCTCCGAATAATTTTTCTTCCGATGATGAAAGAAAAGCATCCAGAGTACTATTGATCAGTTCGTTTGCTGTTGATATACTTTTTGCTTTAAAAAGATAAGGATTCTTGGATATTAATTGCTTAAGAGTAAGTTTCTTAATGATTTTTAATCGATTCTGATGAAATGTCACAATATTGTTATTAACGTAATCACAAACCTCTTCCATAGAAATCGTCTTCATTGTTATCCTCAATATCCATTTTTCTTTTTACTATTTTCTAGCCGCTTTCTAGCCAATTCACAATATTCCAAATTAGTATCGATACCAAGGTATCTCCTGTTTAGATTCTTTGCAGCTACACATGTTGTCCCAGATCCATTAAAAGGATCAAGAACTACATCATTTTCCTCAGTGAACAATTTAATGAACCATTCTGGTAATGCCACAGGAAATGTTGCTGAATGCTGCTGGTTATAGCATTCTGTAGCTAGAAACAAGACATTTGATGGATATACATTTTTTCGTCCCACCCAATTCGAAATATTCTTACCAAATCCTGAACCAACCCGAGAATTATCTCTCCGCTTATCAGTTTCGCTTAACTTTTTTAAACGATCTTTTGCCCAATCACCAACGGGAACCATGACAGCATCTTGATACATTTTAAATTGCTTGGATTTTGTAAAATGCAGCAATCTCTCCCAACTATCCCTGAATCGATTTGGCCATTTTCCTGGATGGCTATTTTTCTTATGCCACATATACTCTTCAGTCCAGAGCCATCCATGGTTGCGCATTTCTATGATCAATTCCAGTACATAAGTATGCCTTTCACCATTTACTACCCGTTCCTTGATATTTAAAATAAATGAACCAGTAGGCTTTAGAACTCTGAGAAATTGATCTGCTTTTGGTATAAACCATTTGACATAGAGATCAGCAGGAATTCCACCATAAGTGCTTTTTCTTTGATCAGCATACGGTGGTGAAGTTACGATTAAATCAACACAATTATCTGGCAATTGTTTTATAACATCTTCACAATCACCACAGATTATTTGATCCAGATAACTCACAGATAAATCGGGTGTTACCACAAAAGACTCAGGCGATAAAATGCTCATTTGCCAATCAGGTTCACGAATGATATGCTTTTCATTGTCCGGTTGAGCAGGTTGATCTACTTCTTCTTGTTTCCGTTTTTCCATAAGGTAATTTTATGCTAACTTAGAAAATGGGGCAATTAGATAGCCAAGACTATTTTCCTTTTCAATTCCTACCCATTCCATCCGATTAACTTGGTATAATGCAACGCATGAAACAATACAGCCGGCGTGATTTTTTAAAATTATCTGCACTTGGCCTGGGAGCTCTGGCTTTTCGTCCTTTTTATGGTGCAGGTGAAAGCATAAGCCAGGAAATGGACAGTGATCGGATTGTTCGCGTTGCGATCAATAGCGTTAGTGTTTACAAAGAACCTGATGATACCAGCCAGATCCTTTACACACGTTATCGTGATGAATTGATCAATGTCTACGATGAGCTTGTTTCAGAAAAAGGACCGAATTGGAATCCCATCTGGTACCGGGTGTGGCGTGGATATGTTCACAGTGCCAGGCTTCAACCCGTACAATTTCGCTTTAACCCTGTCCCCGCCGGTATCAATGGCGATAAACAGTTGATCGAGATCACCGTTCCTTTCACCCAATCGATGCGAAAGGTAAATGGTCAAGGCTGGACACCAATGTACCGGTTGTATTATGAATCAATCCATTGGGTGGTAGCAATTGAAGAAGGTCCGGATGGTAATGCCTGGTACCGGATAAAGGATGAATTACTTGACAGCGATTCCATGGATTACCATATCCCTGCGGAACATGCCCGTTTGATCCAACCTGAAGAATTGACTCCCATTTCACCAGAACTTGACTATAACGAAAAACGTATCGAGGTCTCCCTTTTAGATCAGACATTGGTTGCGTATGAAAAAGATGTACCTGTGCTGACTACAAAAATTTCTTCCGGGATAGATTACAAACCGAAAGACCTGCCTGAATGGAGCACACCACGGGGTGATTTTCGTGTGGTAGTGAAAATGCCATCCAAACATATGGGCGATGGACAATACACACCTGACTTGAATGCCTACGAACTACCTGGTGTCCCCTGGTCTACCTTTTTCACCACTGATGGAATTGCTTTTCATGGCACCTACTGGCACAATAATTTTGGTAACCGAATGAGTCACGGGTGTATAAACATGAAAACCGAAGAAGCAAAGTGGATTTTCCGGTGGGTGAGACCTGAAGTAAAGGAAATTGACTGGGATACCAAAGGGTATGGTACTTCAGTTCTGGTTTACTAGGGTTACACAAATTCCATAAATACCCTATTCCCTAATAATCGCCCCCTATCTGTCAACCTTAATCGGGTTTTTTCATCATCCCAGTAAATTAATCCCTGGCTGATCAATTTTTCAATGGATTCTTTATAAATGACTTCCATCTCTTTGCCAAATCTATCTCGAAAGCGCTGCCGTGAGACACCTTCTTCGGTAAGCCGTAGCCCTAGCATCATCGTCTCGTTCATTTCTGCTGTAACATCATTTTCAATTCGAGAATCATTCGCAGGAGAAAAGGGAAATTGCATGTTCTCCGCCCGTTTAATCCGGATGATATATTTCTGAATGTCTGCAATGTTGGCAAACCGGAAACCCGCAATACAGCCATGTGCTCCTGCACCAAAACCAAAATATGGCTCATTTAGCCAGTATTGCAGATTATGACGGCATTCCAGCGATTTCCCATTCCTTTCAGCAGCCCAATTAGATATTTCATAATGGCGGAATTCTTTACTTAAAAAGCTTTCTGCCAGGGCATACATGTCTGCTGCCAGATCATCATCGGGTGCTGGAATTTTTCCGCTCTGAACCTGATGATTCATCCACGTTCCCGCTTCTAAAGTAAGTGAATATAGTGAGATGTGTTCTGGCTGCAGAGCCAATGCCTGTTGTAATGTATCTTTCCACATTTCAATTTTTTGCTCTGGTAAGCCATATATTAAATCTAGATTGAGGTTGTCAAAACCAACTTCACGGGCTAATAGTACAGCTGTTTTTACCTCTTCTGTAGTATGGATACGACCCAATAATTTCAAATCATCCGGTTGAAAGGATTGCACGCCATAACTGATTCGGTTGATCCCACTCTTTCGAAAAGCAAGCAACTTATCCCTCGATACAGTACCGGGGTTGGCTTCCATACTGACCTCAGCTTCGTTTATCAGATTAAATTCCTGGCGTATTACATTCAGGATATTCTCAATATGGCTGGGTTCCATCAGCGAGGGTGTGCCTCCGCCAATATATACAGTATGCACACACAACTTTTCTTCCGATGATGCGCTCATCAGCTTGATCTCACGAACAACACTTTCTACATACTCTGGAATGAACCGCGTCATCCCTGCACGAGTGAAGAAATCACAGTAGGTGCAGCGCCTTTGACAGAAAGGAATATGAATATATAAACTATACACAAAATGATTATACCCTTGCAGTTTGAGATACTTGACAGAATTCAGGGATAACCTGTATCAATCTCTTGCTATGGTATAATTTTTTCGATCGGGTCCAATTCTCCCGGGATAAAACTATGAGTCCTGAAACTAATCAAACAACAACAAAAATCTGTCCAACCTGCGGATCAAAAAACAGCGAAAATGCAACTCGCTGTCTTGTCTGCGGGAGAAGTTTCGGTAAGGCAGCTGGATCAAGTAAAGAAACAAAAGCTGCACAGGGTCCGCGGCTACCAGAGATCACTCTGAACCTGCCCATTGCCATCGCTTTGATGGTTTTGCTGGTAGGGATTGGTGCCGCTGTGGTTTTTGGAGTTTTACGTGGAACGGGTCGTGTGGTCGAACCTACCGTTACGCCCACTATCACTACCACCCCTACTCAAACCCTTACTCCTTCACCAACGATGACCGCATCACCTTTGCCTACTTTCACGCCACTTCCGCCCATCGAATATACTGTCAAAGCTGGCGATTACTGCTCTACCATTGCAGCTTTTTTCAATGTCTCATTGCAAAGCATTGTAGTGCTGAATAATCTTGGTACTGATTGTGGCGTACTTTCTGTAGGACAGGTCTTGCTTATCCCTCAACCAACCCCTACAGCATCTCCACAACCAACCAGTACGCTGAGTGGAGCTGAAGCTACGGATGCAGCGTGTGAAAAGGTTGAATATACCGTTAGCGAAAATGATACGCTCAGTGGCATTGCTAACGCATACAATGTAAGTACAGATGTGATCCGCGAATATAATGGACTGACAGGTGATACCGTTTATGCAGGTCGAACCTTAATAATCCCATTATGCGAACGCAACCCAACGCCAGGCCCTACCCCCACATCAACACCACCGCCACCTTACCTGGCTCCCAACCTTTTACTGCCAGCTGATGGGAATTCTTACACAAGTGCTAGCGATACCATCACTTTACAATGGGCTTCTGTAGGTACTTTACGCGAAAACGAAGCTTATCAGGTGACAATTATCGATGTTACTTCAGGCACCGGCAAGAAAGTGGTTCAGTATGAAACTGATACCAGCATGATCGTTCCAACAAGCCTTCGCCCCAACGATGTTGTACCTCACATCTTCCGTTGGACTGTCCAACCGGTTCGCAAGACAGGTACAGACAAAGATGGGCAGGCGATCTGGGAATCTGCTGGTGCAACCAGCGATGCCAGGGTCTTTAGCTGGTGGAGTTCTACCTCCCCTACGCCCACACCATGATGAGTATTATTTTGAAATAAATTGGACTTTCTTACTCCCCTTCCTGATTTCTAAGAAGGGGAGTAATATCATCTTATGTTCTTACCCACTACCCTTCAGGAAGTTAAAATCCTTGGCTGGGATGCTTTGGATGTCATCTTGATCAGCGGTGATTCTTACATTGACAGCCCGTTCATTGGTATTGCAGTGATTGGAAGAATTCTGCAAAAAGCGGGCTACCGGGTGGGTATCATCGCTCAACCCGCTATAGACAAACCAGAAGATATCACCCGGCTTGGTGAACCGCGTTTATTTTGGGGGGTTTCTGGTGGGTGTGTGGATTCGATGGTAGCGAATTACACAGCAACTTTAAAAAAACGGAAGAGTGACGATTACACCCCCGGAGGGATCAACGATCGCCGTCCTGATCGGGCAGTGATAGTGTATTCCAATCTAATTCGAAGATATTACAAAGCCACTCGTCCAATTGTTCTAGGAGGGATTGAAGCCAGTTTACGACGGGTCACCCATTACGACTATTGGACTGATAAATTACGCGCCCCTATCCTGTTTGATTCCAAAGCAAATTATTTGCTGTATGGAATGGCAGAACAAAGCATCATCGATCTGGCAAATGCTTTGCGAGATGGAACAGATGTCACTGCGATAAGAGGGCTTTGCTATTTAAGTAAGCTCGTCCCTAATAATTACCTCACCCTTCCCAGTTTTGAAGCCTGTCAGACAGATAAAAATACTTTCATCACCATGTTCCACCAGTTTTATCAGAACAATGATCCAGTAACTGCTAAGGGGATGGCGCAACAAAAAGGGGATCGTTTCTTAATACACAATCCACCTTACCCATACCCCACAACTGCGATGATGGATGATTTTCATCGTGTACATTACACTCGTGACCTGCATCCATACTATGCCCGGCAAGGGAGTGTCAAAGCGCTGGAGACCATCCGCTTCTCCGTTGCAACTCATCGAGGATGTTACGGAGAATGTAATTTTTGCTCTATTGCCGTCCACGAAGGTCGAACAGTTCGCTGGCGCAGTGAACAATCGATCATCAGCGAAATCGAGCAATTGATGAATCACCCGGAATTCAAGGGGTACATTCAGGATTTAGGTGGTCCGACAGCAAATATGTACAGCATCGAGTGTCAGAAGAAAATATTACAGGGTTGCTGTAAAGATAAACGCTGTCTGTATCCAAAGGTCTGCCCGCTTCTCAAAATTGATCATAAAAAACAGATTGCTTTATTACGTTCTGTGCGGAAAATCAAGGGCGTTAAAAAGGTTTTTGTTGCTTCAGGAATTCGATATGATATGGTGCTGGATGATAAGCAATCTGGTCAAGAATACCTGGAGGAAATCGTTCAGCATCATGTTTCTGGTCAATTGAAAATCGCCCCTGAACACACCGACCCAACAGTTTTGGAAAAGATGGGCAAAACTGGTACATTTGCATTATTAGAGTTTAAACGAAGATTTGATGAAGCCAACAGTAAATTCGATAAAAAACAATTCTTAACTTACTACTTTATTGCGGCTTATCCAGGCTGCTCTGACCGTGAAATGCATTCATTACGGCAATTCACCAGTCAAAAACTACATATTAACCCAGAACAGGTGCAGGTATTTACCCCATTACCTTCTACATATGCCAGTGTTATGTATTACACCGAGCAGGACCCATTTACGGGAGAAAGCCTTTTCGTGGAAAAGAACCTCTCCCGTAAATCTCGTCAAAAACAAATTGTTACCAACAAATAAAGAAATTCAATTATTCGCTTCCAAGAAGCGGGTTGCCTGAATGGCAGCTGATGCACCCATTCCAGCAGAAGTGATCACCTGCCGGAAATGCGGATCTGCCACTTCACCCGCTGCAAATACTCCAGCAATATTTGTTTGCATTTGTCTGTCAACTACGATGA
Organism: Anaerolineaceae bacterium; assembly: GCA_034429195.1. Classification (GTDB taxonomy): domain Bacteria; phylum Chloroflexota; class Anaerolineae; order Anaerolineales; family Anaerolineaceae; genus UBA4782. Next base: position 111,446 of record DAOUGQ010000006.1, on the reverse strand, counting down.
ATCCATTAGTGTCAAGCGTAAGCTGACCTTTAAATAAAGAACTATTGGGTGTATGACCAATAAAAATAAAAACACCATCAGTATCTATCTGTCCAGTTTCACCTGTCAGCACATTTCGGGTTTTTACAGCAGAAACTTTTTCTTCCCCTACAATTTGCGTGACCACAGTATTCCAGACAAAATTGATCTTTGGGTTTTCTTTTGCCCGATTTTGTAAAATTGCACCAGCCCGAAGAGCGTCACGCCTGTGAATAATCGTTACCGAACTGGCAAATCTGGTAAGGAAAATCGCTTCCTCCAGCGCGCTGTCACCCCCACCTACTACAATAACTTTCTTGTTTTTAAAGAACCAGCCATCGCATGTTGCGCAATAAGAGACCCCCTTTCCAGTTAATTCAGCTTCACCTGGAACTTGCAAATGAATGGAATCTGCACCTGTCGAAATGATCAAAGTATGTGCAAAATATACAGTTGCATTATCAGCTGTAATCTTGAATGGACGTTTCGTCAAATCCACTTCAGTAACAGAACCATATTCGAATTTTGCTCCAAACCTTTCAGCTTGTTTTTGAAAGAGGTCTCCAATTTCTGAACCACCCACTCCTTCTGGGAAACCTGGATAATTTTCAATTGTATGTGTAATGGCCGCCTGCCCCCCCAGTTGCATGCCAGTAAGCACGATTGGTTCCAACTCTGCCCGGGCTGCATATAATGCAGCAGTCATTCCTGCCGGACCTGCACCTAGAACAAGCACTTTGACATCCTTTTCCATCAGTGCTTTTTGCCTTTTTCCTAATCCAGAAAGATTAAATTCCATTTCTGACTCCTGATCATAAACCTATTTTGCTGCTGCATCAGCAATAGTTAATGCATTATCAAGAATGTTAAAACCTTCTTCCAGTTGGTCTGGTGTAATAATCAATGGCGGGATAAGTAAAATAACATTCCAGTGAGTGTGTATATATAAACCTAGCTCTTTACATTTTTTTGAAAGTGCTACCATTTCAGGGCTGCTACCATTAAATGGTGCAAGAGGTTCGCGGGTTTTTCTATCTCGCACTAATTCGATTGCACCAAATAAACCGATAGAACGTACTTCACCTATGGATGGGTGTCGGTCAACCAGCTCAGCCATCATTTCTGACATTACAGTTCCAGTTGATGCTGCTTTTTCCACAACATGATCCTGTTGCATCACTTGGAGGACTGCGATCGCTGCAGCCAGGGAGATCGGATGTCCATTATAGGTCAATCCACCATGAAATACTTTATCTTCAAAGAATTGATATATTTTTTCGGGTATCGCCACTGCACCAAGGGGTGCATATCCTGAGGTTAAACCTTTTGCCATCGTCATTAAGTCAGGGGTCACTCCCCAATTGTCAACAGCAAACCACTTACCAGTACGTCCAAATCCACTCATCACTTCATCAGCAATCATGAGAATATTGTAGTGATCACAAATTTCACGCACACCTTGCAGGTATCCAGCTGGCGGAATGATGATCCCATTCGTACCTGTAACAGTTTCCAGCAGGATCGCCGCAATAGTTTGTGGTCCTTCATACTTTATAATTTCTTCAAGATGATTTAGATAATCTTGGCTGAAAGTGGCTTCATCCACATTGGGCTGGTTTTGATGAAAGGTAGATCGATAACGATACGGATCAAGAAAATGCACCACGCCTGGCATGACCATTGGTTCCCATGCCACTCTGCGTGGATCACCTGTTACAGCAATTGCGCCATAGGTTGCTCCATGATAAGAGCGGTACCTTGAGAGGATTTTTTGCTTGCCAGTATACATCCGTGCCAGTTTGATGGCATTCTCATTGGCATCTGACCCACCCAATGTATAGAGGAAATGATTGAACTTGCCTTGAGTAATTTCCGTTAACAACTTCCCCAAATATGCCCGGGGACGGGTTGCCATGTGCGGTCCTGTAGTCGATAGTTCGCTCACCTGCTTTATGATCGCCTCTTCCACCCGTTTATCACCATGGCCAATATTCACATTCATGACCATCGAGTTAAAATCAAGGTATCGCTTTCCGTTAACATCCCAGAAATACACCCCCTCAGCCTTTTTTAGGGGAATTACATCCACTTTGGATTGAGCACTCCAGGTCCAAAAATTATGGTCCATCGAAAGAGGAAGAATCTCATCATCAGGCAGGTTATACATGGTTCCCTCCAGTGTTGGTTATTCTTAAATTATAGTCCTGCTTATTTCACTCATTAATCAAGATCACTCGTGCGGGAGAACCATCAGTATCTTTTAATTTTAAAGGCAAGCAAACCAACGAGTAATTTCCTGGTTGCACTTTTCGTAGATCAAGGCCTTCAACAACGATCATCTGAGATTTCAATAATACTTCGTGGGTAGCCTGACCACGATTGAATGGTGCAATGGAGAGATAATCGATCCCAACCAGTTTGATCCCCTTATCAACCAGATACCTTGATGCTTCTGGAGATAACGCAGCAAACCCTTCTTGAAATCCATTTTCGATGTGATCCCAATACTCAGAATTCCGTGTCTTAATGATCAGACGCGTTGTATCCGATTTGATCCCAGCTTTTCGCAGATCATCTACTTCGATCGTATCCCCTGAAACATCAACAAAAACAACCTGTACATTTCCAACCAGGATATCCAGGTTAAGATGATCAACTGTATCACCTCCAGGGATAAAATGATAAGGAGCATCTACATGGGTTCCAGTATGAACGCCCAAATTCATTTTAGAAATATTCGCAATAGCACCTTCTTCCATTTTATTGAATCGTTCCAGGGATACTTTCGGGTCTCCTGGCCACACAGGCAAAGAAGGGCTGATCGTCAACGTAATATCAATAATTTCTCGCATCTTGGTCTCCTTTGTTAAGCATAACCGATTTGTATAAGAGGAATATTTAATTTTTGCAGTTTATTTATTATGTGACAACGATTATCTACTTTATTTTCATAATTGTCACAGAATGTCTGGCTGTATTATACTGTACCCCATCAACAACTTTTCATTTACCAATACCTGATAGTTTGTGAGAGATTGCCTGCTTATAATGGCTGTAGAGAAATAAATTTGATCATACACGGATGAATTCTATGAGAGATGTTGCAGTTATTGGGATCGGACAAACAAAAATTGATGAGCATTGGGATCTGTCATTAAAAGAATTGGCAGGTAATGCCATATTCGCTGCCATGGCTGATGCAGAGACACAGCAGGTCGATTCGCTGTATGTGGGAAATATGATGTCTGGTTCTGCAAATAAACAACAACATTTAGGCAGTTACATCGCTGATTGGGTGGGAATGCGGTATCACGAAGGATTAAGAATTGAAGCTGCCTGCAGCTCAGGTGCAGCTGCTTTTCGATCAGCGGTCATGGCAGTTGCTTCAGGTGAAGTATCTTCTGCGATTGCTGTTGGTGTTGAAAAAATGACCGACTCCCCCATTTCTGAAATCACCAGTGATCTGGCAACAGCTGCAGATGCTGATTACGAATCGGATATGGGCACATCTTTTGTTGCTTTGAATGCACTGATCATGCAGAGATATATTTTTGAATATGGCTGGAAACATACAGACTTTGCCAATTTCTCTATTAATGCTCATGCCAATGCGATGCATAACCCGTATGCGCGTTTTCACAACAAAATCACAGTAGATGACTTTCTTAAAGCCCATATCGTCGCAGACCCCATTAATATCATGGATGCTTCTCCAGTGGGTGATGGTGCTGCAGCTGCCATTATCGTCCCATTGGAACAGTTGAATAATTCAAGAAAAAAACGTATCCGTGTTGCTGGTTCAGCTGCATCTACAGATGCCATTGCGATCCATAATAGAAAAGATCCTTTATGGTTATTTGCGGCAGAAAAATCGTCCAAAGCCGCTTATAACCAATCAGGTTTTACCCCTGCGGACATTGATGTATTCGAGTTACATGATGCATTCACTATTATGGCAACATTATCTCTTGAAGCTTGCGGGTTTGCTGAACGAGGGCAAGGCCCCCGGCTTGCTTTGGACAATGAAATTACACCAACTGGGCGCATTCCCATCGCAACACGAGGAGGCTTGAAAGCACGTGGTCATCCGGTTGGCGCTACAGGCATGTATCAAATTGTTGAAGTTGTTCAGCAGCTAAGGGGAGAAGCAGGACAGACACAGGTACCAGACGCCCGCGTGGGTATGACACAAAATATCGGTGGCAGCGGATCAAATATCATTACCCATATCCTGGTGAGAGAACCTTGATCAATATAATGAATGACCTGAAACAAGCTATCAATGTTTACAGATCTTATACATATCGCACAAAGCCTGGTCTGCGCCTTTCCTCATGTGAAGAAGCTGTTCAATTCTTCAATCAAAGTGGGTTTGTCTTCTTTTGGCCCGTGAAAGGAATAATCCTTCCTAGCTTATGGGTGGCTACTGCTGGTGACCGACCAGTTCCAGATGCTCATGATGACCCGGGGCAGATTACCTGGGATTGGAAAGACAGTCTCTTGGGGAAAAGGCGCGTTTACTATTCTCGAACGTTGCGTCAAAGAAATACCTTCATTTCTCTTGATATGCTGCCTTATTTTTATGCGTTATCTCCGAATTTTGGAGATTGGGAGCATGATTACCTGGATCAATACTATCAAGGCACAATGACCGCTGCAGCAAGATCAGTATATGAAGCTTTGCTCCGCGAAGGTCCACTCAATACCCTTGCGCTTAGAAAAGCAAGCAACCTTTTCAGTTCAACTACAAACGGTCTTTTTAGCCGAGCACTCAATGATCTCATGGCAGAATTCAAGGTTTTACCAGTTGGCGTTAGTGACGCTGGAGCCTGGCATTATAGCCATATTTATGACATCACTGCACGTCATTATCCGGATATTCAAGAAAAAAGTCGGAATATCAATGAAGATCAAGCCAGATTGATCCTCGCAGGCAATTATTTCAAGCTGGTTGGAGCATCTACACAATCTGATGTTCAAAAATTATTCGGATGGCATCCCGAAATTACAAGTAAAACGCTTCAAAAACTGGCAGAAAAAGACATCTTGCTACCTTTAGAAAATCCTGAAAACGGCAATCCCTACCTCTGGCGACTGAAAGACTTATCGGTTCCTTTCTCCTGATTTATCACAGGGCGATATAATTAAGCTAAATCCCATCCTGTCAGGAGTCAGAAATGGAATTTCATATTTCTCGCACTGCACGTGATCGATATCAATTTGATCAGAGTCTTTTTTCCTTCAACGGGAATGCAATCCTGGCTGACTTTCATGCTGCTCGATTGTTTGCACAAAAAATGAACGAGAAAAAAGATCTGGTCTCCTTCCCTGAGCAGGCAGTAAAAGCAGGGCAGATCAACGCGATGGGATTGATGGATGAGATTTTCCACCTTGTTTGTACGCTATATCGCCAGCAACGCGAACCTTCTGAGTTAAAAAAGGCCTACGATTGGCTTGAACAAGATCTTGGTAGTGAGAATCTGACACGACTGCTATACGAATTTGCCTACCAATTCCCACCAACGGATGTTTATCAGGGGAAAATGAATATCGATCAATACCTTTTGGAATCACAGAATGATATTCCCAATCGTTATTCGATCATCGAAGAATTGATGATGTTGTGGATAACCAACAAAAATCCAGCACTAAACCCATACATTGAATTATTTAATGACCAGGTTCTACAAACACCTAATCTCTATAAAAAAGCAATGGATTCCATCCAAAAATTTTTTGCGACGCTTCCCCCATTTACCCAAGAAGAGAAAACACTGATTGATATGTTACGCTCTCCTGCTATTGCTGTACCCTATTCCATCACCGGGCAGTTGGAATACATCCGCATCCATTGGGCATCTTTATTGGGTAGTTATTTATACCGATTACTCTCATCTCTCGATTTAATCAAAGAAGAAGAGAAGATCGACTTCATGTCTGCAGGCTTTGGTCCAGGACCTGTTGCAATTCCAGTATATGACCGGAGCACAGGGGAGTTGGAATCTGAAGGGTTTAGTCCGGATAAAGATTGGATGCCCCAAGTTGTGGTGATCGCAAAAAATACTTATGTCTGGCTTGACCAGTTGAGTAAAAAATACCACCAGAATATCAGGCACCTGGATCAGATCCCCGACAGCGAACTGGATGAATTAGCTTCCTGGGGAATGACTGGGTTATGGCTGATTGGAGTTTGGGAACGAAGTAAAGCTTCTGCAAGCATCAAACAGATGTGTGGCAATCCCGAAGCGGTCGCTTCTGCGTACTCCCTTTTTGATTATCGAATCGCAGATGATCTGGGTGGTGAAAATGCTTTAAACAATCTTCGCCAACGAGCATGGCAGCGTGGTATTCGGCTTGCCAGTGATATGGTGCCAAATCATATGGGCATTGATTCTCCCTGGGTAGTAGAACATCCAGACTGGTTCCTAAGTCTGGATTACAGCCCATTCCCCTCTTATACATTCGATGGACCAAACCTTTCAAATGATGATCGGGTCGGAATTTTTCTGGAAGATCATTATTATTCACGTTCAGATGCTTCGGTAGTTTTCAAACGCGAAGACCATCAAAATGGAGATATTCGTTATATCTATCATGGCAATGATGGCACCAGCATGCCCTGGAATGACACTGCGCAATTAAATTACTTGAATCCTGAAGTCCGAGAACAAGTAATCCAGACGATCTTACAGGTTGCCCGGCGCTTTCCCATCATCCGGTTCGATGCGGCCATGACACTTACCAAGCGCCATTTTCAACGTCTTTGGTATCCCGAACCAGGAAGCGGTGGAGATATTCCCACCAGAGCAGAACATGGTATGTCAAAGGCGGAATTCGATTCCGCCATGCCATTTGAATTCTGGCGCGAGGTGGTCGATCGCGTCGCTGCAGAAGTACCCGATACACTCCTGCTGGCAGAAGCTTTTTGGTTGATGGAAAGCTATTTTGTTCGTACATTGGGAATGCACCGGGTTTACAACAGTGCATTCATGAATTTATTGCGTAATGAAGAAAATGCCAAGTATCGCACTTTGATAAAAAACACCCTTGAATTCGATCCAGAAATACTCAAGCGTTATGTGAATTTCATGAATAATCCTGATGAGCGTACAGCGGTGGATCAATTTGGAAAAGGTGATAAATATTTCGGCATTTGCACGCTGATGGCAACATTGCCTGGGTTGCCCATGTTTGGTCATGGGCAGGTGGAAGGATTCACCGAAAAGTATGGCATGGAGTATCGTCGGGCATATTATGATGAACGACCTGATCCCTATTTAATAGATCGGCACACCCATCAAATTTTCCCATTGCTCCACCGGCGTGACCTTTTCTCTGGCGTGGATAATTTCTTGTTATATGATTTCTTCACACCTGATGGTTGGGTGGACGAGAATGTATTTGCTTATTCGAACAGCAATGACCATGATTACGCCCTGGTGGTATATCATAACCGGTTTGCTTCTACGAGTGGGTGGATAAAGAATTCAGTCAGCTACATGGATAAACATAAGGAATCCTCAATTGGTCTCGTTCAGAAAACTCTGGCGCAAGGGCTTGATTTGACACCCGGAGAAAACAAATTCCTGGCTTACCGTGAACAATACAGCGGGCTGCAATTCCTGCGACCAGTCAATGAGATCATTGAAAAAGGTTTATTTCTACATCTTGATGCTTATCAAACCCTGGTTTTTTGGGATTTTCGTGTGTTTGATGATGATGCCAGCCATACCTACAGCCATTTGTATCAATGGCTAAATGGAAATGGTGTTCCTGACTTGGAAGAAGCCATTCAACAGTTAGTAATCCAACCTATTACATCCGCGTTTCGCCAAATAGCAAATACTGGGTACTTCAAATATCTGAAAACCATTCAAGAGAGAGAAAAGGGTGAATCAATACCACCTCATTTATTCTCTGAAGCTCAATATAAATTATCTGCCTTGCTTGATGGCATTCAGACTGTCACAGGGAATAATCAGAATAGATCGATCATTCGTCTTGATTATGAAGAAGAATTAACCTGGCTGCTAGACTTCGACCAGCTCACCCCAGATAAATTGGCTTCGGGAATAAGCTCCTTGAAAAATGCAGCAAAAGAAATTCTTCAAGGTTTGAAGCAATATTCACATCCATGGCTGACATTATGGAGTTGGGTTTTTGTACATAACCTGGGGAAAATTTCTGGAGACGATGGATGGGCGGAAAAATCTCGAAGCTGGTTGGAAGAATGGAGGTTGGCCAGAATTTATGATGAAATGTACCAGCAGCTTGGTCTGGATAGTACAGAAAGCCAGCGAAAGCTTGTGCTTTTACGTATTTTGATTTCTTACCAAGACTGGTACGAAACCATTACAGAAAAAAGTATTTATAAAAATGCTCAAAGATTCCTTGAAGACCAGCAGGTGCAGAATTTCCTTCATATCAACCGCTATAATGGAATTCTTTGGTTCAATAAGGAATGCTTTGAAGAACTAACCTGGTGGCTGCAGATGATTGCATGGATCAAGATTGAAACAGACGCACAAATGACTAAAACGGAAAAAACAGAAAAATTGATGGCGGTTAATGATTTTGTGATCAAGGTCAAAACAGCAATGATGAATTCAAATTACCAGGTGATGCAATTATTAACTAACCTTGAACATGCAGGCGAGTAAACATCAGGCTCTTTGATTTTGGACTTTTTCCATGTGATGTTGAAAAACTACATCTGCGCTCAATCCCGATCGCCAGCTTTTTACTTCTTTAAGGAATTTTACAGTATCTGCAGAAAGATCTATTCCTGTAGCCTTCTTTACAAGCCAGACCGCTTGCGCGGCATAAGCAATGTTATTTCGAGGTTCAATGCGGTCAAAATCGTCGAAAAACCATCCACAAGAGGTAAACATTCGCTGGCGCTCGTATTGCGCTTCTAGTAAAATCGCGATTTGATCGATCCTAGTTATAGTTAAATGATCGGGAACCTTTTCTTGAATGTAATCTTTAATCGAAATTTGCCCGTTCATGACTCGAATATACTCATGACGCAATTCCCATGGATCAGGAATTAAGGGATGGATAACGGATAAGAATTCTTCATCCACTGCATTCGCTAATGTATTGAGAGCTTTTCGGAGAGGAGCTTTCCATTCTGCATGGGGGGTGCAATCACACGCTCCACTCCACCGTACTACACCATGATGACAGCTCCAAGATGTATTACTCCGAATTTGAATTTCCTGTACAGGAGGATTTTCCTTTAGCCAGATACCAGGATATGTGGCTTTAATTGGCTGCTTTTCGATCGCTCCATTGATTAAATGAGCTAAGAATTTATCTCGAAACGGTTGATGATGCCCATACGCTTCGCCATCTGACGCGATGAGATGGAATTCTGGTTCATTTATCGTCTTTCGAGATAAATGGAAACGAGGAAGAAGACGAGTCTGAACAAATGTGTCTGCATTTGTTGTAACTTCTGGGCGAAAGCTCACATCATCAGATAATGAGCGATCATAAAAAAAGACAGCAATACTTTTGCCTTGTGAAAGTTTCACAATATAAGGAACAGAAATATCAAGCTTTTCTACATCTGCCTGCCAGGGAGCAAGAATAGTGTACTCGATCCCATGCTCTGCCATAATCTCAAGGCATTCCATATCAACCGCTGTTTCAGGCAACCACATCCCTGTAGGGTGATGAGAGAAAGTGTGTTCATAATCCAGAATCCCCCATCTAATTTGGGTGATCTTGTCTTGCCGATTGGACAGCGGGAGAATGGTATGAGAATACGGTTGTGCCATTGCATTCCCAACTCCATAATGTTGAAAATTTCTGTGATCCTGTTCAATGATATTTGCTAAAGTCTTCCGGTCATACGCTGCCATCCACTCGACCAGAGTCGGACCGAGATCGAAACTGATATGTTCAAAATTTCCTAGTTCAGCATTAGGCTTGTAACACTGTTGATGAATACGCTCATTCCAGTTGCGATATGGGCTGGCTCCCGGCTCCAAAGGAATTTCACCACTGAGTGGATCCTCTCGTGGTGGTTGGTAGAAATGTCCATGAACACAAAATGCTTTATTATTCATCTATTACGTTTACGTTTCTTCTGAAATTCCTGAAGATAATCAAGCTGGTGTGCAAATCTTGATGGTAATAAACCAAATTGTCTTGGAATGGAATCCGCTGCACACGTACGATCAGATGCCAGGTAATCAAGCCAGTGGACGGATATAGGAAAACGGGCAGTTCCTTGCTCAAACAATAAGGAAAGTGTGCGCAGGATGGCAGGGTTAATACTGGTATAACTGCGGTGGATTCCAATTCGTTCAGATAGAATATCCAGGGTTTGCCGAAAAGAGAAATACTCAGGTCCACCAATTGAAATAATCTTTCCGATAGTATCTGGATTATCCTGACAGGCTAGTAGACAGGTAACTGCATCCTCCACCCAGAGAGGCTGTAATAGATTTTCACCATCACCTGGCATGAGAATTACTCCAGGACTCATTTTTAGCAATTGTGTAAAAGAAGTAGTAAAGTGATCCCCTTTACCAAAGAGAACAGAAGACCGTAAAACCGTAAAGGGAACACCACTTTGTTGGATCAGACCTTCAGCTATTCCTTTTGCCTTAAGTACAGCATAAGCAGATGCCCGGTCAGCTCCAAGATGACTGAGGAAAAATAATCTTTCTACACCTGCCAGCCGTGCAGCGTTGGCAACTTTACGACTGCCTTCAATATCAACTTCTTCCAAATTAGCACGAGACCCTTCTCTTTCACTACCTGCCAGATGATAAACATATTGAACCCCTTTCATCGCAGCTCGTATACTTCGTTCATCGGTAATACTACATACCACAACTTCTACAGAAGTTGATTTGGGAAGGTTTGGCGATCGCTTTGATGGCCGAACCAGGGTTCGTACTTGTTTACCCTGTGCCAAAAGATTTTGAATCAAAATATTCCCAACAAAACCTGTTCCACCGGTAACTAAAATCATGCTCTCGATTATAGCAGACCATAGAAGTTCTGGTTGGCACATATCTTGTACCAAGAAGGATAAAAGTGTTGCATCAGTTTCTCGAAGTAGATGAGGGATGACTATGAGTAATAGAGCAATAAGTTTTAAGAGCGAAAATCGTACTGGTTTGCATTACATTCCTGATTTTTTCCATTATAGGCAAAAGGACCTGGATACCTGGCTGCCCAATTTACAATCATTAGGTATTGGTTGGCTGGTATTAAAGGCTCCTCAAAGGCAGGCAATCCCGGAATATTTTATTAGCGGATTGATAAAAGAAGGAATTCAACCCATCATCCAAATGGATTTCAGTCTCGAATCTCCCCCCAAATCTTTTGAAATTGCCCCTCTTCTAGAAGCCTATGCACATTGGGGTATCAAATATCCCATCTTCTTTGACCGTCCAAATATCCGACAGGCATGGCCTTCATCTGGGTGGGCGCGACAAGATTTGATTGAACGTTTTTTGGATAGGTTTGTTCCATTGGCATCTCTCACGATCCAGTATGGTATGCAGCCTGTCTTCCCTGCTCTCGAACCCGGAGGTGATTATTGGGATATAGCATTCTTGAAATCCTGCTTGCAAGGCCTTGAAAACAGACATCAATCAGAAATACTGGATAGCCTCATTTTTGCAGCTTATGCACATACAATTGATCATGACTTGAATTGGGGTTCGGGTGGACCTGATCGCTGGCCTGAAGCCCGCCCTTATCATTCATCAGATATTGCACAAGATCAACGTGGTTTCCGAATCTTTGATTGGTACAATGCAATTATCGAATCTGTCACTGGTTCAATCCACCCAATCATTCTACTGGAATCTGGAAAAGCGACGCGATATCAGGACCAGGATGAACTGGATTTTTTGAAATCGCAGGCAAGCATTAATCTGGCAGTCTACCGGTTGCTGGCTAATGATATTGTCGAGAATCCCGCGGATCCTGAAACCAATCTTGATCCCCTTCCAGCAAATATCATTTCCTGCAATTTCTGGCTTCTAACTACTCCCCAATCGGGCGATGACGATATCTATACCTGGTTTGGCTATGACCAGACTCCATCCATCACGGTTCAGGCTGTCACAGAGTTTCAGGCTACACTTCTGAAGAATATCAATGAATCTCATTTGGTCGAAGGTGAAATCGACAGTCATCCAGGTGAAGATCCAGAGCTCTTTGATCCTTCAATAGATTTTGATGAAGAACCTACAGCGATCTTACAGGAAGTAAAAGATGAAGATCTCATGGGGAAAGCTGTTATTGAACCTTCTCAGCAAATGGATTTTATCATTCAGCACTATGTACTTCTTCCATCCTATGATTGGGGAATTGCAGATTTTTACCTCGACGCAGTCCGTCCATTCGTTAAAAAATATCGTGCAACGGTTGGGTTTTCTCTCCAGGAAGCTGCAGCAGCTGAATACGTTACTGTAATAGGAGATCAGGATCTCTTTTCTGATGAGGCATTGGACAAACTACGTTTCAATGGGTCTGTTGTTGAACGTATAAGCGGAGATGGCACGACAATTGCATCTATATTGGCACAGAGGTGAAACTTATGATAACAGATAACCAATCCCTTCCGCCAATTTCTCACACCCCTATTTCTGCCCGTCAAACCACCTTGAAAGTACTTGGTCTTGGTGGTGGAGGATGCAATGCAGTGAATCGCATGCTCGAGCTGGGTATCAAAGGAGTTGACTTTATCGGCGCAAACACCGATTATCAGGTTCTAAAAACCTGCTTGGCACCATCAAAGATTTTACTTGGTCCAAAACTCACCCATGGTCAGGGTGCGGGTGGTGACCCACAGGTTGGTGAGGCAGCAGCAGAAGAAAGCATTGAGGAAATCAAAGAAGCCCTTACAGGTGCAGATATGGTCTTCTTAACAGCTGGTTTAGGTGGTGGTACAGGAACCGGCGCAATCTCAGTAGCTGCACGGATTGCCAGGAGCATGGATATCGTTTCAGTCGCGGTGGTAAGTACGCCTTTTGGTTTTGAAGCTGGAAAACGGCAGCAAAATGCACGGTCAGGGTTAACCAAATTGCAGCAAAACACCGATACATTGATAGCAATTCCCAACGATAGATTGCTTCAAATCGCCCCGCGGGATCTATCTCTTGATCTTGCCTTCCGGTTGGCAGATGATATTTTACGCCAGGGTATTCAAGGAATTTCCGAAATCGTAACTCAGCCTGGACTGATCAATGTCGATTTCTCCCATATCCGCAACCTCATGCACAATGGTGGCGGTTCATTATTGGCAATTGGTCATGGACAAGGTGCACATAAAGCCATGCAGGCTGTTCAACAAGCACTTCATCACCCACTAATCGACTCAATACCTGTCGAAAACGCCACTGGAATCATTGCAAACATTTCTGGCGGGCAGTATCTTACATTTATGGAAGTATCCGAAGCATTGACCTATCTTCAGGAAAGAACAAATAATCAGGCAGAGATCATCCCTGGCATTATCCATAATGAAAACATGGAAGATCGTGTAGAGGTAATTCTGATCATCACCGGATTAGGTGCCACCGCATTTGATCCTATGACTCGGATAAGAGTTCCACGAAACACTGAACAGCGATCTGAACAACGTGCCCAACCACCTATTACTGTAGAAGAAGCCATTCAAAAGCACGAAAGATCGGTATCGTATATGCCAGATCCATCTTATTCAGATTCCGAAATGGCAGGAGCAACTGTCAACCTGGATATTCCAGCATTTATGCGCCGGCGGACCAGCCGCTAGCCAGGAGGAATTTTCGATGGAAAAAAGTATTATGGATGCAATTTGCCGTCAGGTTTATGCACAATATCCCGAAGTGAGAGGCAAACGCCCACGCGCTCAGGCATATGGTAATGATCAATATCTGTTAGTTTTTCGTGGCTCATCAATGACGCCAGATGGGAAAAAGATCGAACGAGCAGTCCGGGTGGTCACAACCGCAAGTGGAAAAATAGTGAAGATTTCTTCTTCAAAATAGGTGAATCTTATGCAAATGAATCTGACACAAAAACTTGAACTGGCTTTCTGGGATGTGATCATATATCGCCTCTCCCGTTACACAATTTTTCGCAGATTGATGAACCTTGGTTACAGGCTTACAGATCAGAACGATCTTCGTTCCTTTGCCCAAATTACTGTATTGATCGCAGTAATCGGATTTTTTAGTGGTTTTTTGACCACAATTCTCTTTTCAGTGATTTTTTAACGGTAGAAAAGATACTTATAAGGAAATTGCTATTTTCCTATCCTCCTTCTTTGCCTTCTGAAACAGTTTCACCTCACCTTACTCAGCAGCCCCGACCAGACTGCTGAGTTTGGTTAAATCTTGTGACCTGTAAATAATTTGCCTCAATTTAATTATTCCTATAAAATGGTACTGTCATAAAGCACAGCTTAAGATAAGATATATAATTATCCATTGAGTAAAGGGCATTGCGTGATCAAAAAGCAGGTATGAAAAAGGCTCAAGGTTTCTTCCTCATCTTTTTATTCGTTGCCTGCGGTGTATTGGGAATTCTGGTTGCAAACCAGGTGATGAATGGGCGTGAGAAAACGACACCCACCCCAATTCTCTTACCAACACGAACTGCAGGTGCTCCCGGAACCGGCCAAACCAACCTGGTTCTCCTCCGAGTCGATGATCTCAGCTCACCTGCTCCGCGCTTGATCTCCATCTGGATAGCTTTCCTGGGTCCTGCAGATTATCCGGGGTTGACAGTAATGGCGCTTTATCCCAACCTTGAAACCCCAGATCAAATTCAACCTCTGGTAGATTCATTTGCTCTAGGCAGCGATAATTTACCTGTACCGGAATTCTGGCAGCAACTTGCAACATTCAACTTCACCTGGGATGGATACATTCTGGCAGATGCGCAGGCTATTTCTCCGATCCTGGGCTGGATTAATAATACTCAGACCACTCTTACTGCTCAGCCCGCCTCAGACGGAGAAGGATTTCGGGTTATATTAGAAGAAGAAACTTTGGTATTCAAGGATATTTGCGCCACATTGAGTAACACACAGGAAGGTTCAGGTCAAGCACCTGATTGGGGAAATATTATTCCGTTACACATGCGAACTGATATGACATTTGAAGCGATGATGTACTCCTGGGGAAAACTGAATCCACCTGGTACAATTACTCCCTGTTATATTTTGGGTAATCCATGAGTCAACAAATTGGTAAAGAACAAGGAGCATCAAGCTCCTTGTTTTTGTATTTAATAACGTTTGCTATTTGATATTACTCTTCTCATCTTGTTTCGATGCTTCAGTATAAAGGGGATGGTTTTCTGGTAGACTTTTTTCCATATCCTCTTTAAGATCGACTAAAATCGAATCTACATCTTTTTTCAAATCACCATCAATCTTTCTGGATTCTTTTTCAAACGCTTTTATTTCCTCATCAAGTCCTGTATCGGTAACTATTTTTCGAGGAATATCACGTATTTCATTAGATGTGGATACAATGGAGCGCCAGATAGGTGATTTTATTACTTTTCGTACGAATTTCCCTAATTGTGCACCTGTTTTCACCATATCATTCGGGCCCAAAATGATGAGAGCCACAACAAGGATGAAAACAAGTTCAAGTGGGCCGATATTAAAAATCTTCATGGTTTTTCTGATGATGGATTATGAAGACATTCTTATTTGTGAAAGATTTACTCTTTCTTTTGATCTTCATTTTTGCTGGTGGATTCTTCTTTTTCTTCAGGAGAATCATCCCTAATATTCTTTTTGAATGCTTTTATGCCACTACCTAACTCACCTGCGATTTTAGAAATTCTACCTACACCAAAAAGCAGAACGATTATGACAAGAATGATGATCAATTCGTAAGGTTTAAGCCCAAGAAACATTTTACAACTCCTTTTGTTTCAAAAATTCATTCTACCATAATTTCTTTTCGGCGAGCCAGCCATGCAAATGCAATACTCAGAAAATATAAGAAGAGCAGAGGTAACATAAGGATACTCATGTTAATTGGGTCTCCAGTTGGTGTGATAACGGCAGCCAGAATGGCAATCACAACAATCGCTATTTTCCACTGCTTCAATAATGCTTTCCAGGTGATCAATTTGAGTTTTGCCAGTACGAACACAACAAGAGGGCTTTCAAATGCCACACCAACCCAAAACATGAGGTTAGTGATAAAGGTAAAATAGTTAGCCAATCGAGGAATAGTTGTGACTCCTAAGAACTCCATAAGAAATGGTATCGCGACTGGTAACATTACTACATATGTAAACGAAACACCTCCAATAAAAAGTATAGATGCTATGGGAATAGCTAATAAGATCCAACGTCTCTCATTCTTTGTCAAGCCTGGCATCACAAAAGCCAGTAATTGATATAAAACCCAGGGAAGCGCAATAATTACGCCACTTAATAATGAGACTTTCATAAAAACACTCATGTTTTCAGTGACTTCAATGGATTGCAATTTACTTAATCCCCCGATCGGTTTAGCAAGGAATTCCATCAATGAAGAACAAAAAATAAAGCTGATCAAAACACAAACTAAAAGACCAGCGACTGCAAGCAACAGGCGTTTACGTAGTTCTTTTACGTGTTCCCAAATATTCATTGTCTTTAGTGAATCGCTCATAATCCTGTTGCGAACTCAAAAATTCTGACAAATTATACTCTCTAAAAATTTTAACGCAGTTATTGACCTTTTTGATCATGTAAATGCAAAGTTGGCAGCCAGATGGCTAATAAAATGGAGGCTAACAGTGCCAGTCCACCACCCCACCAAAATGGAGCTGAAGGACCAAATCCTTTCCAGGTGCCGACACCCTGCCATAATAAACCAGCAATCAAAGAAGCAGGAAAATCAAGGAGACCCAGAACAGCATTATATGTTCCATAAGCTGTGCCGCGTAAAGCTTCTGGAACAAGATCGGCTACCAGTGCTTTTGTGGTTCCGAAAGCCAATCCATAATAAATCCCATAAAGAACATAGAGAATCCACACACCGGTAGTATTTTTAACTAAAGCAAAACCCAGGTAGATCAAAGCATAAACAAACCATCCACCCAGGATTACTCGTTGTCTACCAACTTTATCCGATAAGGAGCCTGCTGGAATAGATACCAGGGTGTAGATCAGGTTGAAAACTACCAGCATGCCCAGAATACCCAGCACGCTCACTCCACGTTCTTGTGCCCGAAGAACCAGAAAAGCATCGGATGAATTTCCCAGGTCAAAAACACCTACAATGATCATGAAAATCATGAAAGGTTTGCCTAATGACTTAAAGGCAAAACGGGGCATACTTTTCTGCCCTGTGATGGCAACTTCCTTAGCTCCTATTGCCAGTGCTGCCACCGCCAGGATCGCAGGAATAATACTTATCAACACTACTAACTGAAAAGTACTGCGTTCCATTTTGCCGAGTTGCTGCTGGGCAAACCAGACCACACCCAACGCAATCAGTAATCCAAGCATCGCACCAGCAGTGTCTGCTGCGCGTTGAAATCCAAATGCCAACCCTCTTTGCTTCGTATCAACTGAATCTGCAACCAGGGCGTCCCTTGGTGCAGTACGAACCCCTTTTCCAATTCGATCTGCGACTCTTACTCCCGCTATCATTCCTGCACTATTGGCTATATAGAAAAATGGCTTTGCGATTGCAGATAGCCCGTATCCAACCACAGCAAGCCATTTACGCGCACGCAATTTATCTGAAAGCCAGCCAGAAAATACCTTAAGAATGCTGGCAGTTGCTTCTGCTGCTCCCTCTATAGCACCAATAACAACAGTACGCACACCCAAAACGTTGCTCAGGAAAAGTGGCAGAATGTTGATCACCATTTCAGTCGAAATATCCATGAAAAAACTTGTCAAACTTACTGCCCATACATTCCTGGGCATAGCCTTTAGCCGTTGAAACAAATTCGGTCTGCTTGTAACTTCACTGATGATGTCCATGTTCTCTCCAAAATAATACCCTGCTCATCTACATAACGAGCAGGGCAAATTCTTTTCTTCAATAATCCTATTTGAGCTTGTCAATAAGTACCTCACGTAGTTTTGCTTCATTGAAATCGATGATGATCGTGCCGTCAATATCAAAAGTAGGGGTAGTTCGATTACCATCCGCCCACTTCATAACCTGGGCGGCAGCGCCTGGTACAGAACTGATATCTACTTCAGTATATGGTATATTCCTTTCAGCAAACCATGCTCTTGCCTTTCTGCAGGAAGGACACCACGAAGTACAATACATGACAACCCCACCATGAGGTAATTCTACTGGTTCTTGTGGTTGTGCGATCACTGCAGCAAATTTTGCTGCAGCTATGGGATCCATCCGTTGAATAAATTTTATGACTACCTGATTATCAGGTTGCTCGTCAATGTTATGAATGTCAATATATCTGATGATCCCTTTGCGGTCTATCACAAACAGTGCCCTCTCTGAATATCCTTCTTCGCGCAGTACTCCATATTTTTTTGCAACCGCTCCGTGTGGCCAGAAATCACTTAAGAGTGGATAGGTTATCCCTCCCAGGCTTTCAGCCCAGGCAGTTAAACATGGTTGCGAGTCAACGCTTATTCCCAGAACCTGGGTGTCCAATCCCGCGAACAAAGCTTTATCAGCTTCATACGACGGGATCTGCCCTGTTCATATGGGTGTCCATGCCAATGGGAAAAAGGCGATGAGCACATTCTTTCCTCGGAAATCGCTTAAGCGAATTTCCTTTCCTCCTGATTCTTTCAAAACAAAATCAGGAGCAGGCATACCAATATCAAGTTTTACTGCTTCTTTAGAAGTATTTTTCTTAAACATGAATACATTGTAACACGAACGAAATATATTTTTCAACTATTTTTATCATATTTGTCTTTTATAAAGCTATGCTACAATAACGTTATTCGCGAGGTAACCATAAAAATGCGACGCTTTCTACAGCTCTTACAGGATTCCAATCAACTGTTACAAATATCCAAACCAGTAGACCGCAACCTTCAAGCAGCAAGCATCCTCCATACACTGGAACCTCATCCAGTTCGTTTTAATACTGTAAAAGGATTTGATGTTCCCATTGCAGGTAATTTATACTGTACCAAATCAAGTATTGCCAGCTTTTTTGGATTAGAACCTTCTCAACTCATTCCTTTTCTGATTCAGACAATGGAACACCCTCAACCCTGCCCTGTTGTGACACAGGCACCTTGCCAGGAAGTGGTCATTGACAAACCAAACCTTGATCAGTTTCCCATCTTATTCCACTGTGAAAAAGATGGTGGGAATTACATTTCCTCAGGGTTGGTCATTGCAAAACATCCCACACACGGACAAAATCTCGACTATCATCGCATGATGCAATACTCAAAAGATGAAATGGCAGTAAGGGTTGTCAAGAAACGCCATTTCGATCAATACCTGGACGAAATGGGGCAGATGGATGTTGCTGTCTGTATTGGCAACCCACCCAATCTCATGCTGGCTGCTGGAATTTCTGTTGAAATTGGGAAGAATGAGCTTGAGATCGCTAACGCAATGGCTCCCGTTCCTCTGGTTCATGCTTATTCCGTCGATTTGATGATACCCGCTGAGTGTGAAATTGTTCTGGAAGGCACTATATATAGCGATCGCCGGCATAGTGAAGGTCCTTTCCTTGACCTGACTGAAACATATGATATTGTCAGAGATGAACCAATTTTTAAGGTAAAAACCATCACCCATAGAAAAGATCCCATCTGGCAAGCATTACTGCCAGGTGGTCTGGAACATAAGATGCTAATGGGAACACCTCGTGAGCCAACTATTTACCAAAAAGTTAATGAAGTCACCCACTGCCTGGATGTGAATATCACCCCAGGTGGCTGTTCATGGTTACATGCCATAGTACAGATTGATAAACAAACAGATGAAGACGGGAAAAAAGCCATTATGGCAGCGTTCGCAGGGCATTCTTCCCTTAAGCATGTCGCAATTGTAGATGATGATATTGACATCTACAATCTTACACAGGTGGAATGGGCGATGGCAACACGTTTTCAAGCAGAGCGCGATCTTGTCATAATCCCCAGACAGCACGGTTCCAGCCTTGATCCCAGCGCTGAGTCTGACACGCAATTGACAACCAAAGTCGGTTTTGATCTCACAAAACCATGGTATTCTACGGGAAAATCTTTTTCCCGTGCCACCTATACAGATGTTGATATTTCAACCTTTTTAAATGATCAAAACAGAGAATGAAATGGATCTGAATTTTCATCAGAAAGAGATGCTTGCAGGGAAAGAAGGGAAAGCCATTCAAAAAGCAATGGAAATCCTGTTAGCGCTTTCAAAAATATACTATGCAGAATTTCTACTCCCTGTCAGATCAGTGCAAATTGCAGGTGTCAGTTATGATAATCTTGGTGAAGCAGGTTTAGAATATCTGACTGAGCTTGCTGATAACGGCGGTAAAGTCAAAGCATTTACTACTCTTAATCCAGCAGGGATGGATATCGAGAACTGGCAAGCGATGAACATCTCACCCGACTTTGCTCAACAACAGATTCGCGTTCTCAATGCCTTTGCACGGATGGGAGTTGTTACCACCTGCACTTGCACCCCTTATCTGGTTGGAAACCTACCAATTTTTGGTGAGCATGTTGCCTGGTCAGAAAGCAGTGCAGTATGTTTTGCCAATTCTATTCTGGGTGCCCGTACCAATCGCGAAGGCGGACCTAGTGCTTTAGCTGCTGCGCTAACCGGTTATACCCCAGCATATGGATTTCATCTAGAAGCAAATCGAAAGCCTACATTAACTGTAAAAGTTGAATGCTCTTTAGATGGAACGAACGATTTTGGCGCTTTAGCGGAAGCCATCAGCCAAAAAACCGCATCAATGCCAGAAAAACCTGTAGTTTGGCTGGAAGGCATCCTTTCTGCAAGTATCGAGAACTTGAAATCTTTTTGTGCCAGCCTGGCAACCTTTGCAGGTGCGGCACTATTTCATATTTCTGGCATTACACCTGAAAGCAACAAATACCAACCTCCAAAAGACGACATTGTCATCTCACCTCAGGACTTGAACGATGCGAAACAACGATTGAACGCATCAAAGACTGGTGAAGCCGACTTTGTGAGCCTTGGATGCCCTCACCTCACCTTACCTGAAATTGCCCGCATTGCTAAAATGCTCGAAGGGAAACAGGTAAAAAAGGAGTTCTGGATCACCACTGCCAGACCCGTGAAACAGATCGCAGACCAGATGGGATATACACGTATTATCGAAGCAAGCGGTGCCCTTTTTGCAACCGACACTTGCTGTGTAGTAGCCCCGATTAAAGGTCGTTTTCAGCGATTGGCAACCGATTCTGCGAAAGCCTGTTATTACGCGTCAGGAAAGAATTCAATGGAAACGATTTTTCTTCCATTCGATGATGTGATCAGAGAGGCTTTAAGATGAACTGGCAGGGAAGGATTATTTACCCAGGAAAAGCTTTGGGGAAATCTCTAGTATCTACCCTCCCCATCTCTTTTTTTGGTGGAGTTGACCCGAATACTGGTATCGTGGTTGAGAAAAATCATCCACTGGAAGGCAACTGCATTGCTGGGAAAGTCCTCATCTTTCCTACTGGTAAAGGTTCTACAGTAGGCTCTTACACCTTGTATCGTTTGAAAAAGAATGGTAAGGCTCCATGTGCGATCATCAATTCGCAATGCGAAACCATTACAGCCGTTGGTTGCATTATTGCAGAGATTCCCTGTATTGATTCCATCCCGATCCAGGAAATTCCCGACGGCGTTCTTTTAGAAATTACTGAGGAAAATGTAAAGACAATACAATAAAGACCTTTATTCGTTAATTGAACCTTCGATATTAATTCGGTTTCACTGGAGAAAAAATGGAACGAAAATATTTTTGGCGGCTTGCTTGTTTTATCCTTATAGGTTTTATTTTTTCTTCTTGTGTTTTACCTGCACTCCCAGAAACAAGACCAACATCCCTTCCAATCATTCAAACTTCTGAATCACCTACAGCCACAAATTCTTTCTCACAAACTTCTTCACCAACAATAATCCCACCTACCAGTACAAAAGAAGTCTCTTCTAAACAAAAAGTCATCATTGACACGGATATGGCAGTAGACGATTGGTTTGCCATTCTCTACTTGCTTCAAAATCCAAAGGTCGAAGTTATCGCTATCACTGTCACAGGTACGGGAGAAGCTCATTGTAATCCTGGTGTTCAAAATGCAGTTGGATTGGTTGCACTTGCTGATTACTCTCCAATTCCGGTTACCTGTGGGCACGAAATCCCTTTAGCAGGTGATCATGCTTTTCCTGATGGTTGGCGAGCTGATGTTGATGCCATGAAAGGCATAACTTTACCAGTGGGTAACAATCCATCTGACGTACAGGATGCCAATGAGCTTTTGACAACAATTTTAGAAAAGGCAGACTCATCTGTAGAAATTCTTACACTCGGTCCTCTAACAAATCTAGGAGATTTCTTCACCATCCACCCTGAATTGGAAGGAAAAATTAGCAAGATCACCATCATGGGTGGCACGCTGAATGTTCCCGGCAATTTGACTTCTTACGTACCAAATAATTCCTCAGCAGAGTGGAATATTTATGTTGACCCAACCGCTGCAAATATTGTACTGAAATCAGATATACCGTTAACTATGGTTGGATTGGATGCAACCAATCAAGCCCAGCTTACACCTGAATTTGCCCAAACGATCAAACAATCTGCCGTAACACCTGAAGCAAAGTTTGTTGTTGAGGTCCTGGATAAAATGCAGCCTTTTATTGATTCAGGAAACTGGTACTTCTGGGATCCGTTGGCTGCAGCCATTATGGTTGATCCTTCATTGGCAACTTTTCAATCAACCCGCATTGAAGTCGTCGAATCTTCAGGTCCGAATCAGGGTGCCACTATCATTTCATCTGATTTTCCTGAAGTTCAAGTAGCAATTTCGGTAAAAAGTGATGTTTTTACTCAGGAATTCATTGAAACTTTAAATAATTAGTAACCAAAATAACAATGCTTCCCGGTGACGAACACCAGGAAGCATTGGAATTTTTACCTTTTCCTGTTGAAAGTTACAAACATTCACCATTATCACAATATCCGTTGGAGTTCCTATCAACATATCTGCCACAATGACCAGGGTATGAACAACGTTTTTGACAGCGAATGACGCATGAGGATTGTGTTGGCACAGCTTGTGTGGTGACTACAATCGGTTCTTCGGTAACAGCAGTAGTAGCTGTGGGAGCTTGAGTAACCATAGCCGTAGCAGTCGGATATGCAGTTTGCGTGGTTCCCTGGGTTGCAGTTGCAATACCCGCTGCATCTCCTTCAATCACAGATGATTCAAGACTTTCGGCATTCGCAAAGGATAACCCATCGGCCGCCCGTGAAAGAGCAAATATTGATGCTGCACCCACAATTCCCATTATTCGCAAGAAGGCACGCCTGTCATTCACTTCCTGCATTTGCAACTGAACCTGTGTTGAATTTCCTAGAGGTGATGGTCTGTAAGAAGAACCTGAAAATACTTTTCTGCTTGCAGCAACGATCCATTTCCCATGAACTGCTAGCTTAACAAGAAGAATGACCAGAGTCACAATTGATACCATAATATGCACACTTAACCAGGTCGTGTAATTGTTCAGGTCCAACTGTAACCAGGTAGACATGATAACACCGGTAAAAACGATACCACTGAAGCCTGCCAACAACCCAACATCTAACAGCAAATATTTGCGTGATTTTTTGGATATTTTTAATGTAAAAGAAGCGATGGTTGTTTTGATCCACTTCCAATGAATGAGCATATGAATAATTGCAAATATACCTACGAAAATACCAAGCCATTGGTGCAACCATAAGCCTGTCAAATCCAGCCAGAATGCAGTTAAGAAACCAGCTAATAAAGCGGCATCGATTTTCCAGTAAGTTGTCTGTTTATTTTTCATATTATGAACCACCTATGTAAAAATATCTCTTCTATGAGTTCTTTTCCAAATGGAATTTCTACCATTCTAGAAAAACTGGCTGTGGATAGGCTGAGATTTAATTGTGAAATCGTTGAGAATAATTCTCTTGACAACTGAAGTATATCCATTGTGATATTCAGTTTTATGCCTATTACCTCTAAGCCCATTCATTTATCTTAAATAAATTACGGGCTGGAAGCCAATTTTGATAAGGCTTCCGATATGGTAGAGATCATGAAGTTCCCATCCTGCCCTCTCCAGGATTGGTAATCAACGATAAAGTTGTTTCTCTTTGCAGGATTCCTTACAAAACAGAAATTGTGACCTGATTAAAAGAAGCCAAATAATTAAATCAAGAAGTTGCTAGATGGCTATTTATCTAGTAATAAATGACATTCATTCTTTGCAGATACTTAAAGAAGGGCTTAAGAATTCCCCACTGACAATTAAGCACAAAGTATGGATTGTTTTCAAATTGTTGTTTGCATCTCTCACAGTAGGAACCTTGCAGATTAGCTTTTTACCGATCCGATTTCGGCTTTTCAACTTCCCTTTTCGCCTGCTTTTTCTCTTTAAATTCATTAAACTCGATCAATCTCCTGCAATTATACTGATTGCAAAGCTCAATAGTGAGTATTATGGGCATTGGATGAATCCCTGCGCCCATAAACATCCTCCGCAAGCAGGTTGAGAATTCCCAAAACAATCTTCCATATTTTCATCTGCCATGTAACAACTATTACAGAATGTACAGGGAGAAAAATCAAACTTAATCAACCGTTCACGCAAGTTTACATATTCAGGAGAATTCCAAATTTTTAATAACGAGTCCCTATTGACATCTCCCACCTGGTATTCAAGAGACTTTCGAATATGGTCATCAAGATAACTTTCATGGGTGTGAAGCAGCGAAAGACATGGACTAACTGCCCCATCCCACCGCACTGAAATGCTTCCCTTTCGAATAAATGGACATGTATTGATCCCAATTTTAAATTCCCGATCAGCGAATTCTAAAATTGCCGGGGTTTTATATAATTCTTCCATTTTCTGGATCATTTCATGATTCAAATCTATACGTGGCATAGAAATAACTGGCGACCATTGCGAAGGTTGTAAATCTCCATCATTCATTGAATGAGAAAACAGCACTTGATTCTTCAGTTCTGCAGTGTGGGGAAGCACATTGCTGATTGAAAAATGGTCAGCACCAACCCGGTTGCCAATTCGGATAATGGCTGGCAGATCATCAATGTTTTGCTTCATAGCAACAAATGCAATGCCAACACGAGGATGAATACTGCCCTGCTTTGTTTTTAGTAACCTCAACTGCATTAAATTTTCCAACACCTGTGGTAAAGCATCTCCCAGACGTACATCTTTATAGCTTTGAGGAGTCGCACCGTCAATAGAAATCCAGATACGGTTTAAACCTGATGAAATAATACGCTGGGCCATATTTTTATCTAATAAGATCCCATTAGTGATCAACTCCACCTCTGCGCCTAGTGCCTTTACCTCCAATATCATTTCAATAATGTTTGGATGTGCCAGAGGTTCGCCAAAACCTCCAAAGAAGATCATCGGGGTTGGTGCAAGCTCTCTAACAGATTGAATAATTCTTTCAAAAGTGGCATGCGTCATATTTCCCAAAGGCTCTTCCCACACATTCCGCATGCAGGTGCTGCAATCTAGATTACAGCGATTGGTTGGCTCAACATAGACCCTTGCCAGGCTGCTGCTTGACCGATGGATCGTTATGCTGTTCTTATCTTCTTCAAGGCGAATAAGTGAATCTTGCAAAAATCCCAGTCGTTTCATGATCTCATCAGGCAGGATGAGATGACCTTTTTCATCGAGTTGTATTCTGACAATATTCTTTTTCATGGTGACCAATAAAAAGAGAATAATTGCCAGCGAGTCGAGAAAAACCCGCTGGCAATAAGAATGTTAACTTTCGGAATATTGTTTTTCTTTTTTATGGTTCTGGACATTGAACAATTTCGTCTGCAGCCAGAATGCCACATTAACTAATCCGATCATGACTGGAACTTCTACCAAAGGTCCGATCACTGCAGTAAATGCTTCTCCTGAATTGATTCCAAAAACCGCTACTGCTACTGCGATGGCAAGTTCAAAATTATTACTTGCAGCAGTGAAGGATAGCGTGGTGGTTTTCTGATGATCAGCGCCAACAAATTTCCCCATGACAAAGCTTATCAGGAACATCACGACAAAATATATCAGTAGTGGGATGGCAATTCTTACAACATCCATTGGGATGGTAACGATCAGGTTGCCTTTTAAACTGAACATAACAATAATAGTAAAAAGTAGAGCGATCAAAGTAAGCGGGCTAATCTTTGAAATGAATTTTTTATAATACCAGTCTTTGCCTTTCACACGAGTCAATACCATGTTTGTGATGAAACCTGCAATAAATGGAATACCCAGGTAAATAAATACACTTTTTGCTATTTCTCCGATGGTGATATCAACCCGGCTGCCTTGCAAACCAAACCATGTAGGTAAAATGGTGATGAATATATAAGCATACACACTGTAAAAAAGGACCTGAAAGATGGAATTGAATGCAACCAGACCGGCAGCATAGTCGGTATCACCATTTGCTAAATCGTTCCAGACGATCACCATGGCGATGCAACGTGCCAATCCAATCATGATCAAACCCACCATATAGTTGGGATAATTTCTCAGAAAAATGATCGCCAATAAGAACATCAGAATAGGTCCAAGAACCCAGTTCTGGAATAGGGATAATCCTAACACTTTCCAGTTTCGAAAAACCTTTCCTAATTCATCATAATGAACTTTTGCCAGCGGAGGATACATCATTAATATCAAACCAATAGCGATGGGAATATTGGTCGTACCCACAGAAACTGCAGTATTAAATGCTGCAACCCCTTTTGGAAAAAGGAAGCCAATTCCCACTCCTAAAGCCATCGCTAGAAATATCCATAAGGTTAAATAACGATCAAGAAAAGCAAGGCGTTTTGTAACAGGTTGTTTCATTATCATTCTCCTACTTAAAGATTTTTCCCTTGTTGAGAATTAGAAAGTTTTTTACATGCCAACTCAACATCCATGTCAGGGTTGCATTTTGGACATGGGCAATTCATAACAGGTTTGACGGTGTAGGGTCTTACCTCACCATCTGTTAAACCACTACTGATAGCGATCTGACAAACAGCATCATACATTTCGGGATGTGCCAATCGATAATAAATATGCCTACCTTCTCTAAATGTAACAACTAATCCTGCATCCCTTAACAGCATGAGCTGTTGAGAGATTGCTGCCTGCCGCACCCCCAAAACAGCTTCCATATGGCATACACAAGCGGATTCTTTAGCAATGATGAGAATTATCTGCAATCTGAGCGGTTGGCCTAGCAGACGGAATAAATCTATCACAGAAGAATTTTGCTGAGATGATATATTCATTTTCATGAATGTATTATATCTATTCCATAAGAATACAGAAAAGCAGAATGTCATCTTTCGAAAGGATATTTGGCACTCATAATGAAAAATAGAAGGAGAAGCTTCTATTGCTACAAAATTTACCTTTCTCTACATTTAAATTCTTTCGATAGAAATTGTGATAAAATAACCCGCAAGAGCCCTTTGGGGACTCGTCCAATGGTAGGACTGCAGACTCTGGATCTGCCTATAGAGGTTCGAATCCTTTGTCCTCAGCTTTATCTCAAAGCACCCTGCATCAATATCAGGGTGTTTTAATATAAATTAAGGAGGTAGTGAGCCATGACCCAAGAAGATACAACAGCGGTTCCCAGTAATTTTATCTATGATGCAATTGAAGAGGATATCCGTTCAGGGAGATTCGATCATGTACAAACCCGCTTTCCTCCAGAACCAAATGGTTACCTGCATATCGGACACGCTAAAGCAATTTTCATCGATTTTGGTATGGCAAAGGCATTCGGTGGAAAATGCAACCTCCGATTTGATGACACCAACCCTGTCAAAGAAGACGTCGAATTTGTCGATGCTATCAAGGAAGATATTCACTGGCTTGGTTTCGATTGGGAAGATCGGGAATTCTACGCATCAGATTATTTCGATCAACTCTATCAGTTCGCATTGCAGCTTATTCGCAAAGGCAAAGCATATGTAGACGACCTCTCTGCTGATCAAATTCGAGAATATCGTGGCACTTTAACCGAACCCGGAAAAGAAAGCCCCTTCCGCAACCGTACCATTGAAGAGAACCTCGATCTTTTCGAAAAGATGCGCAAAGGGGAATTCGAAGAAGGCGCCTGCGTGTTACGAGCAAAGATTGATATGGCGTCACCCAATATCAATATGCGCGACCCGGTAATGTATCGCATCATTCACTCCCCCAAACATCATCGCACCGGTGATAAATGGTGCATATATCCCATGTACGATTTTGCACACGGGCAATCCGATTCAATCGAGCATGTTACTCACTCGTTATGTGACCTTGCCTATGAAGATCATCGCCCATTATACGAATGGTTTATTAAAGAATTAGGGATTTTCCCCACCCGTCAGATCGAATTTGCACGCTTGAATTTAACGTATACCATTCTTAGTAAACGTTTTTTGAAGCAATTGGTAGATCAGGGGTATGTTCGTGGCTGGGATGATCCTCGTATGCCTACGTTGTGTGGCATGCGTCGTCGAGGCTATTCGGCAGAAGCTATACGCAATTTTATCACTCAGATTGGCGTCGCAAAAAATGAGAATTTGATTGACATCGCCTTACTAGAATTTCTTGTTCGCGATGATTTAAATAAACATTCATTACGAGTGATGGGTGTTTTAGATCCAGTAAAAGTGATCATCACAAACTACCCTGAAGAAATGACAGAACAACTCGAAGCTGTCAATAACCCTGAAGATCCTTCTGCGGGTTCGCGCCAGGTTGAATTCTCTCGTGAACTTTACATCGACCAAGATGACTTCCGGGAGACTCCGCCACCTAAATATTTCCGGCTTGCTCCAGGAAAAGAAGTCCGTTTACGATATGGTTACATCATCAAATGTGTAGACTATATTAAGAATGAAAAAACAGGAAAAATTGAAGAAATCCATTGTACCTATGATCCTGAAACCAGAGGTGGATATGCCCCTGATGGTCGAAAAGTACAGGGCACCATCCATTGGGTATCTGCCAGATCTGCAGTGGATGCAGAAGTACGTATGTATGACCGTCTCTTTACCGTCTCTGATCCCAATAAGCCGGAAGAAGGAAAAACCTTCTTGGATTATCTCAATCCAGATTCCTTAAAGATTCTTCAAGGATGCAAAATAGAAGCAGGATTAGAAAAAGCAGTACCAGGAACAAAGTATCAATTTGAGCGAAAGGGTTTCTTTAATGTGGACCTGGACAGTACTCCAACTCATCCCGTTTTCAATTTAACAGTTCCGTTAAGAGATACCTGGGCAAAAATTGAAAGTGAGCAGAAAAAGAAGTAAAATTAATTACTCTGATTAATCCCATATCCTAAAAGGTTTTCTGGCAATGCAGTCATTATGTACCGTTTCACGAAACCGACAAAATATCATTACCAGTTCTTCACCGGATATGGCAACAGATCAGATAATGGCCTTTGGAATTGTGGATTGTCTGCATCTAAAAAAAGGAGATATCTGGAATCCCAAAATAAATGTGCTTGATGAATATATAAACTCTTTAGATCAAAATTCCCTTCGTTATCTTCCCATGGTGATCGAAGGGAATTTTTTATTAATTGTGAGGCGTGTAAATGTGACCTACGTTTTTTGTGATCGCTTCTGCAAACATCGCATTTTCTATCAGATTACTGATGACCAGATTTCATTTTGTGATCGCTTACTGACAGAAGGTAATTCCTTTACGCTTGATATTCATGCCATAAAAGCTTTTCTAGTTTATCGTTATGTACCCACTGGTCAGACCCTTTTTCAAGGTATACGACAGATGATGCCTGGAGAAATCTTAAAAATCAATCACACAAGTGGAGTGATTGAACACCTGATAGAAAATACATTTCCGTCATCTACCCCCGAATCTTTCGAATTGATTGAGGCAGAGGATAAATATCATTTTCTACTTCAACAGGCTCTGGAAAAACGTATCTCTCGGGTTTCTGCCACAGAAAAGATCCTTTTACCTCTATCGGGTGGTTTCGATAGCCGTGTCATTCTGGCAACAGTGTTGGAGATCATCCCTGCTGACCGTCTGATCTCTTTTACCTATGGTCAACCAGAAACTTATGACTACGAGATCGGTGCAAAAGTCGCCAAAGATATCGGTGTCAAACATCTACAGTTTCCGCTAAACTACCAGGATTTTTCAATAGAAAATCTACTGGAGAGCTGCTCTGATACAGGAGGGCAGATAAGTTTTGCTCTGGAAGCCCCACTGAGAGTTTATAAAGAAATGCGAAATCGTGGACAAACAATTCTCTCAGGAAATGTGGGAGGTGGCGTGATGGGATATCTGTATATACCCGAATTTGATCATCCAAAGTCTAAAGAAGATATCTATTTTCAAGATGCTTTCTGTAGAAATCCCCTTCTTATGAATGTAGCACGCGATCAAAAGTTAATCGCAGAGAGCTTCTATTTTGCAGATGATCCTTCATCATCATTGAATATGTATGAAAGATGGATGTTTATCAACCACATAACAAAATATACACATTATTGCAATTACAAACTACGCACACAATTCAACTACATTAGCCCGTATCTCGATTTTCAGGTATGTGATTATGCGCTTTCACTCCCCGCAAATCAAAGGAAACTGTGCCATTTTTATTTTCAATATATTAAAGATCGTTATCCATTGTTAGCCAATGAGCCATTTACGATTTTTCGTGGTGCTACTCTTTCTTCAAATAAACTGACTAAATATATAACTTATCAATACGATCATGCAAGGCAGATTTTGACAGGACGTTATAGACGTGCCAACAAATTAGATTTTGCCAGATACCGGAAAGAATTGCTTAACTATCCTTTACTGAGAAATTTTTTATCAAAATTTCTTGAACCTTCACAGGTCAATATTTATTTTTCTGCCCACCCCCACGACCAGATGATGCATACCGTAAAGAGTTTACAGCTCCTTTGTGAATGTTTTGATGTGTCAATTCCTTAGAACCTTTTCTTCTGCAGTATAAACTTAACATCCTTTTCAAAATCAAAAAGGATACTGTTTTTTTTACTTCTGACTTATTGGAAGATTCTTTATGGAATACAAATAAGCGCTTACCTTTTCATCCTCTTTTGCTGGATAGCAATATTCAAACTTCGCTGCCACTTGTGTGGCAATAATACGGAAAAGTGTCTCCATAGCTTCCAGGGCATCCCAGATATGAGAATAATCACTATCTGCAAACGTGCTTAAAAGTAAATCCCACAATTCTGGCTCAAGATATTTTTGCATATACTTGCCACACTTGCCCAGGCATACAGAAAAATTGGTATTCACTCCAATATACCAGGCAAGCATTTTCATCAATTCTGCACGAACTATCTCATCAAGCATATACCTGGCGTAAAGAATCTCATTTCGCCACAGACCTTTGGCCACGTAAGGGCAAACCCACCAGAATTCATTACAGCAGTTATTAAATAGTTTTTCTGTTGGAGGTACTGGAAGGTAATCTCTATCAGAAGGTGGTTCCAATGGCGGGATTATTCCATCTTTATCCAGCAGAACAACACTTAAGCTATCCTTCACGATGTCTCGATAGTTCTCTTTTGGATAGACTGTGAGATCGATGCGGTTTCCATCCATGAATTGCATAAGATATACGTATCCTGCATGCTTCTCTGGTTCAGGATCTCCCATATCATCCGGCAATTGAAGGATCATTATTTCGCCAAATACCCTGATCCAGTCTTTATCCTCCATAAAAGACTTCACGTCTGTGACAAGATAAACAATATCAAAATCTTGAAAAATATCTCTAGGGGCATTTGGATTGGAACGTGAGCCATTTAGAACAACAGCCCTGATACGTTCATCCGACCGGGCGACAGATAAAATAAGGTCATACATTTCTTGTTCGCTGCGCATAATTTACCAATATATCACATTGATGTTAAAATTAAATCATTCATTATTCTTCCTGATGGGGGGATTTCTTAATGAAATGGCTACAATCGATGAAACAACAGACAATTCACGGTTTTTCAAGAGCCCTTGAAAAAGAAAAATTCCGTGATTTAGCAAAGAAATCCATCTTTTTCCTTTTCTTGTTCATTGTTCTTTATGGTATTGGTACATTAGTTCCTGAAGGATTTGATTGGATCCATTATTACAAGCCAGGGATATCGTATCCCATCTGGACTCCCTGGATGAATCCAATCATCAAACTGATTTCTCCCCTGGGGTTTGGTTTCGTCTTTGCGCTCACCGTTCTTGGGATTTCAATTCGAGCATTTCAATATAAAAGATCAGCCATCCCGATTCTATTGGCTTTGTGTTCGTTTCCAACTTTATGGGTATTCTTTATGGGAAATGTTGATGGCTTGATCCTGTTTGGTATGCTTCTGATGCCTCCAGCCGTGCCTCTTGTCCTGATGAAACCACAGATCTCTGCTTTCAGTCTGCTGGCAAAACGCAAGTGGCTTTATGCAGGCATTATCTGGATAATTATTTCACTCATTGTTTGGGGTTTTTGGCCCGAACGATTACTTTTAGTTACAACATCCTCATGGAAAACAGAATGGGTACAGGATATCTCACTTTTTCCCTGGGGCATGTTGATAGGTTTGCCTCTTCTTTATTTTTCTCGCGGTGATCAAGACTTGCTTATGGCAGCTGGATCTTTAATGACACCCCACTTATTTCCTTATCATTTCATCATTCTGATGCCATCTCTGGCAAGAATGAAATGGTATTGGATGCTTATTACTTACATTGCCTCCTGGACTCCATTATTTGCAAATTGGTTGGGTCCAAATGCGTGGCATTTTGGAAATCTTCTCAGCATTTGTTTTTGGCTGGGTATCTTTCTAAACAAACCAAAGAAGATCCCATCTCCTATCCGTCGTTTTGGGAATCTATTCAACGAAAGCTGAAACTAGTTACGCCATATATCAAACAGTTGCTTCACCCTTACGATCCAGATATTTTTGCACTTCATTAATCTCGACCTGCCACAAGTTGATTGCCATATATGGTTTGAAACCAAGTTCAATATTGATCTTCAACATTGCAGCATTGGAATCAGCATTTCCGGTACGAACTATTTTCACCTGTGGTCGTTCCCTTATTACCCGATCTATCATTGCACCTTTCAACAAACGTCCAAGCCCCTTCCCGCGATATTCTGGAAAGACTCCTGTCATTTCTTGATCTAGAACTTCAGGTCGATTGGGATTCCATATAGTCTCCGTATACCCCACAAATTTACCTGTTTGGTTTTCCACCAGATAATATGTCCAACGTTGATTTCCTCTGGCAAACATTTGTTGTTCAACCTGTCGAAGTTGCTCTGGTGTCGCATGCTCGTTATCCATCTCCAAATCACCGAAAGGTTGCTGATTTTCAAGATCATACAACCTTGCTACTTCATGAATTTTGTCTTCAGGGTATGCTCCTGACCAGAAGCCTAAAGTAAATTCCTCGCAGCGTTCACTAGCAATAAGTAACCATTTTTTGATCAACTCAGGATCTACATCTTCAATCATGAGTTGATTAGCATGGGCTTCCAATGCCTTCTTCCCTCCTATCGCCTTCATGAACTCATCACCGCCTGGTATACGACTTTCCGTTTCGGTTACCAGGAGCCTGCGGTTCTCATCTTTCGCAGCTTCTGCAATTCTTTGAAGTAATTTCCGCCCAAACCCCTGACGACGAAAATCAGGAAGAACTCGAATATTAAAATCAGCCATATGTTGATTTTCATCCGTTCGCTGGAATTCCACATTTCCTAGCGCAATGATCTCTTGTTTGTCTTTATCACTAACAGTCCAGAACTTTACATCGACATATGTAGGAATATTCTGCATACATAAACAGTATTCTTCCATTGGCATCGGAGGATCATCTGGATAAACTTCAGCACGAATAACATTGTTCATCTTGTTTATAGCAGCATATTCTGTACGGCTGGCTTTACGAATGTTTATTGACTGAATTTCATAATTTTTCGTTGGCATTATCGCTCCTCAAAGTAATCTCAATCCAAACAATATCAAGATTCAACACCTTGACCCATTCATCACTTTTTAATCTCCTGGCAAACCCTGAGAATTGTGTTTAATATATACATCTGGATTTAATTTAGCACCAGTTATTCTCGTATAAAAACTGCACATTTTTGTAACCGTACCAATCTACCCTGATGTTCAAAGGTTGATATTGTAATTACGCATTACCCTATGTATAATCAATTTGGATTTATTTATTGCTTTCATCATTGCTTTTCCGTATTTCAGATTTTCAACAAGCTTCAATATTTTTTACCATGACTTCATTCTTCACCAAATAGTGTGAATATGAATGGTGCTCTTTTTTGCTTTGAAAGATTCAAATCTGTCAGGTCTGAAAGAAGTAAACCTGATATTGAATGTCGTAATCTAAAATTATCGGGCAGGATCGATTGTCTTCATCTCTCCAACCAGGATATCTGGAATCCATGTACAGATGACATTGATTTATTCATAAGCTCTCTGAAAGAAGAAAATGTATCAGATGTTCTATTGACTTTTGAGGGTCAATTTATCGCATGTATTTTCTTTCCCCACAGATCCTACATTTTTTGTGACCGCCTGGCAATGGAACCATATTATTATGAAATCAAACCTCATCAGGTGCTTATTTATGATCAAATACTGGATGGAAGAGCTTTCACTCTAAACCAAAAGGCTGCGAAAAACTTTCTGATATTTCGTTACGTCCCCAGTGGACAGACTCTATTTGAAGGTATCCGGCAGATCATGCCAGGGGAGATCCTTCGTATTGATCATCATACTGGTCAGGTAGACCATCTTTATATCAACGTATTCCCTCCCATAGAGCAAATTCAGATGGAAATGCCTGAAGCCAGAAAACAATTCCATAATTTGTTCCAGCAGTCAATAGAAAAGCGGGTTGCACATCTACCAGTTACAGAACCCATATTATTGCCCCTTTCAGGGGGATATGATTCAAGGTTGATCCTTGCATTTTTATTGGAAATAGTGCCTGCCAACAGGATCATTGCCTATACTTTTGGTCAACAGGGCACTTATGATTTCAAAATTGGGAAGAAGATAGCAAAAAAATTTGGTATTAGGCATTTTGAATTTCCATTGAGTATTAATGATTATTCACAGAAAGATCTTAAAAATGCCTGCATAGATTGTAATGGGCAGATTGCATATACACTGGAAGCCCCTGTGAGCATTTTTGATAATATCCTTCAACACGGAAACGTGATCATCTCAGGAAACCTGGGAAATGAAGTCATGGGAGATCGCTCACACCCTATAGAAAATACAACGCTAACTAACCATGAAGATATTTTCCTTCTCGAAACCATCTGCAAAGATCGCAAGATCATAGATAAAGTCCTGGATAAACAGATTATCAATGATAGTTTTTACTTCCATAACGATGAAGAATCAACATTAACCCTTACCGATAGATGGATTTATATAAATCCAAACACAAAGTATACAAATTATTGTGTATATAAAAAACGTGCACACATCGACTATATTTCACCTTTTGCTGATTTTCAAGTTTTTAATTTTATGTATTCATTACCAGCAAAATGGAGAGATTATTGTGTATTCTATTTTGACTTTTTCCAAAACTGGTATCCAGATTTTGCCAATTTGCCAACAACAGAATATCGAGGCGTTGCGTTTACTTCGAGTAATCTTCTAAAAAATGTGGCTTACCATACAGACCATTTCCTTATGATTTTAACAGGTAAATACTTCCGAGCCAACAAAATTGATTTTGCCAGATATGCAAAAGCTTTATTAAACTTTCCAACCATGCGGAAATTTGCTTTGCAGTGGTTAGAAGAATCTCTGGTGAGCCAACTCTTTTCAGGCAACCAGAATTATCAAATGCTTTACTCATTACAAAGCCTGCAATTTTTATGTGAAAATTTTGATATAGAACTTACATGAATATTTTTTTATTACGGATAATAAAGTTATTGCTAGTCAATAAATCTTAATTTGTATTTTTGAAGATTATTAATTCAAATAATACGAACTCATTACCGAGAGCCCCAAACACTATTCCAATTAGCATCAAAATTCCATCATAAACCACCCTTCATAGCTCTTCCACAATAGTCAGTTGGATCATCTGACTACATCCAAGTCTTCTTAACTGAATTCAACCGATTGTTTTTTAATTTTTGAAGGATGTGTTTTATGAAACCACTATTCATTTATAACAATGAATTACCTGAAATTATTTTCAATCAAAAGCCTGATATCACTACCCCAAATCTGCGTGCCATTGGAAAAATTGACTGCCTACATCTTCCGGGTCAAGATAGATGGAATCCTGCTCATGCTGAGATAGATCAATTTTTGAGTTCCATCCAGCAGAAGGACATCGCAAAAATCCCGATGGATATGGAGGGGCATTATCTGGCATGTTTACAGAAGGGTGAAAAAATCTATGTATTTTGCGATCGTCTGGTGCTACAGCCATATTATTATGAAATAACATCAAAAGGGGTAAACTTCTATCAACATATTTTAGATAAAGAACAGACATTTCATCTTAACATGCCATCAGCAAGAAATTTCTTGATTTTTCGCTATGTGCCAAGCGGGCAAACCCTTTTCGAGGGCTTCCGCCAATTCATGCCAGGCGAATTCCTTTGCATCGATCAAAAAACCGGAAAAATTGATCGGTTCTTTTCAAATACATTTCCACCAGTAATTCTAGATAAAATGGAATTACCTGAAGCCAGGAAGCAGTTCCATTCATTATTTGGTCAGGCAATTGAAAAACGACTTTCAGCTTATTCAGATACAGAACCTATCTTGTTACCTCTATCAGGAGGATTTGATTCACGCCTGATCCTGGCATTTCTAATGGAAATGATCCCAGTCAGTCGTATTATTGCCTACACTTATGGTGAACCTGGAACATACGATTATGAAATCGCAAAAAAGATCGTGAAAAAATTTGGAATAAAACACCTAAAATACCCCCTTAATCTAGATTATTTCACTTTACCCGAACTGACTCAAAACTGCCTGGACGCAGATGGACAGATAAATTTTGTACTAGAAGCGCCCATAAAAGTATATGATGAGGTTCTTCAGCATGGCACTTTGACGTTATCGGGAAATCTCGGAAACCGTGTAATGGGCGATAGAATTCACCCAGAAAAAAATGCCACTTTGACAGAAAAGCACGATATATTCTATCTGGAAAATACCTGCAAAGATCCTTGCGTGATCAATATGGTAAAGAATACCGATTTAATAGAAGACAGTTTCTATTTTCCAATCCATGAAGCTTCACACCTGACCCTTGCTGAACGCTGGAATTACATCAACCCCATTACCAAATATGTCAACTATTGCGTTTATAAACGCAGAGTTGAAACAGAATATATCAGTCCATTCGCAGATTTTCGACTTTTTGATTATATGAATGCATTACCACGGGAATGGCGTGATGATGCTTTCTTCTATCGCGATTTCTTCGTTCACTGGTATCCCACATTTGCGGCTATACCAAACTCTGATTTTCGTGGCGCTCCTTTAAATGCCAGCCGTTTTCACAAGGAAATTGCGTACCATTGGGATCACGTTCGGATGGTGCTTACTAGTAGATATTTCAGGGCAAATAAAATTGATTTCAAACGATATCGTAATCACTTTTTAGATTTGGATGAATTGCACAACTTCGCCCAAAAATGGCTTGAACCAGAAATGGTAGAAAAGATCATCTCAAAAGAACAGAAACTTCCAGTCCTGTATTCTATGCTGGCTTTACAAGTCTTATGTGAGAATTTTAATATCACCTATAACCACCGATAGAGTTAAGTTACAATCGTGAATATGAATACCAAAGACCCATTTCTTATGGGATATTCTGCAACAGCAGTAGCGCATCCAAACATTGCATTTATAAAGTATTGGGGAAACAGGGATGAATCCCTCAACCTGCCATCAAATGGTTCGATTTCCATGAACTTGGGAGACTTACGAGCACAAACAAAAGTAACCTTTTCTTCAGAGCTATCAGAAGATGTTCTTTCTATAAACCATATCATAGCAGGTCATAATGCCCACCAGCGAATGTCAGCAATTCTGGATAATATCAGGCAGAAAGCAAAAATATCTCTTTATGCCAGAGTAGAAAGCATACTGAATTTTCCTACCGGAACAGGAATTGCCTCATCAGCTGCAGGTTTTGCAGCCCTGGCAAAAGCAGCTGTTCATGCAGCAGGCTTGGATTTCAACGAAATTGAAATTTCACGTTTGGCAAGGCTGGGATCAGGCTCAGCTTGCAGGTCTGTGCCTGGAGGTTTCGTAGAGTGGCAAAAAGGTGAATCAGATAATACATCCTATGCAACTTCAATATTCTCTGCTGAACATTGGGATCTTTATGATGTAATAATCGTGTTGCAAAAAACTCCCAAAAAGGTAGGATCAAAAGCAGGTCACATCCTTGCGAACACTTCTCCTTTGCAGGCATCTCGCGTTCAAGACTCATCCCGACGATTGGAGATTTGCCGGAAGGCGATCAAAGAACGGGATTTTTCCTCTCTGGCAAATATCATCGAACTTGATAGCAACATGATGCATGCGATCACAATGACTTCTAATCCTCCACTGTTATACTGGGAAGCCGGTTCTCTGGAATTGATGCATGCAGTACCAAAATGGCGTACAGAAGGTCTTCATGTTGCATATACAATAGATGCCGGGCCAAATGTTCATCTGATCTGCCAACCTGAAGATGTTAATGAGATCAAAAAACGTGCAACAGCTCTGGTTAATCCACAAGAGATCCTTCTTTCCACAATTGGCGGTCCAGCATATATTGTTAGAACCAAATAAGTTGCACTCGAATTTCACCTTGCTTATGGATATAATTAGACTGCGGCTGGCAAATCGTCAGGCAGTAAAAGTCAGAACAGGTAAACATCATGAGCAATGTATTGGTTGTGGTCTTACGAATAATAGAATTTGTCATTCTATTTGGTTTTTTACTTTTTACCCATGAATTGGGGCATTTTATTATTGCTCGTTTATCAAAGATCGAGGTAGAGGAATTTGGTTTCGGTTTCCCTCCCAAGATTTGTCGTTTGTTTCGGTTATGGGGAACAGATTTTACCTTGAATGCAATTCCTTTTGGTGGTTTTGTCCGTCCAAAAGGTGAAATGGATCCCACTATTCCTGGTGGTATGGGTGCTGCTAAACCTATTGCCCGTTTGGGTGTACTCCTGGGTGGTCCATTAATGAATATTTTGACGGGCGTGATCATTTTTAGTATCATTTTTTCCCAGGTTGGAGTCTCTAACCAAAAAATTGTTCAGATCATGGGTGTCACTGAAAATTCTCCTGCTTTGATTGCTGGGCTTCAGGTTGGTGATATTGTAAAAAGCATTAATGGTGAACCTATCAATAACATGACGAAGCTTTCCAGTATGGTATACGCTAACCTGGGCAAAGAAATGCAGATGGTAGTCTTGCGCAATAACGAAGAAATCACATTATCGGTTACTCCTCGTACAGAACCTCCCGAGGGTGAAGGTCCGTTGGGCATCACAATGGGAAATCCGGTAAAAGATGTTAATTGGATAGAAGCAGTACCTTATGGATTTGTCATGGCGTATGACCAGGCAAAAGCTCTTCTTGAATTACCCGGTCAATTAATAGCAGGTTCAATATCACCTGAACAGGCACGGCTTGTCGGGCCGGTTGGGATGTTCAATATTTTTTCTCAGACTCGTGACCTTGATCAGGAGGAACAAGCAGCAGGCTCCAGTCAGCCAGCAGGTTTGAACTCCTTATATTTGCTGGCTGTTTTAGCAGTAGCGCTGGGGCTTACTAATTTACTGCCAATTCCAGCATTGGATGGTGGAAGGGTTCTATTTTTGTTGCCCGAATTATTCTTCAAGAAGCGTATCCCTCCTAAATATGAAAACCTTGTAAACCTCATTGGTTTTTCCTTATTAATTGTCTTAATGGTTTACATTACCGCCCAGGATATTTTTAACCCTATTGCTTTACCATAAAAGGACGGCTATGAAAACGAAATCTCCCGTTCCATTCTCCGAGATAATTAAATCGTTATTGGATAATTCGAAATCCTTTCCTCCACAATACCTTCATCGATTCGCTGACTTAAATGAGGAAAATTGCCAATCACTCGATGAGATTTGGCTACAGGTTGCAGAACAACGTCGGATCAATCTATTCGAAGATTTGGAAGACTTGCTTGAATCTGACACAACAGTTTTATTTGATGAAATCAGTCAAATGGCTTTGAAAGATCCTAATCCACAGGTACGTGCATCTGCTGTTCGTCTTCTTGCTGAACACACTAGAGAAAGTCGGGCACGCATTTTTATTAAATATGCTGAAAATGATCCTGATGAATTTGTTCGAGCTGCTGCTACTTCTGCTTTAGGACAGTATGTTTATGAGGGTGAAATGGAAGAAATACAGGAGGAAACAAAAGAGAAAGTTGAAAGTTTCCTTATGAAAAAGCTGGCCGGATCTGATACCACACTGGTACGCCGTCGAGCCCTTGAAGCCATCAGTTTTTCCAGCAGAGATGAAATACCTTTATTGATCGAAAAAGCATACCATTCTAATGATTCTGCCTGGTTAATCAGCGCATTATTTGCCATGGGCAGGTCAATGGATAATGCACGTTGGGAGAAACCTATACTCGAAAACATTAGTTCACCAGACACAGAAGTAAGTTTTGAAGCGGTACGCGCTGCTGGTGAAATGGCACTACAACCTGCCCGCCCTATCTTAATGGATATGCTCAAGGATTATGAAGAACTGGACGAGGATGTTCGTGGGGCTGTAATATGGTCATTATCACAGATCGGTGGAGAAGGTGTTCGCGTTAAGTTGGAAGAACTGGCAGATGAATTGGATGATGATGAGGAAATTGATCTCATCGAAGACGCTCTCGAGAATCTCGAGTTCACTGAAGATCTCTCACTTGCTGGAATGTTTGATATAGATATGCTGAAAGGTAGTGACCTGGATACGATCATTGATCTTGAACATGATGAATTGGACAATGAGGACTTTGATGAAACCTCCTGGGATGAGGGGGAGAAGGCTTAGTTAAAATGGATGATCCTCAAACTATCCAGCAGCTCCATGCATTAGTGGAAGGCCATGTACAGGGTGTTGGTTTCCGCTTCTTTGTTGTCCAACAGGCGCAGATCCTTGGTTTGTTGGGCTGGGTGCGTAATACATGGGACGGTAAAGTCGAGGTTAAGGCAGAAGGCAAAAGGGCAGATCTGGAAATTTTACTGCAACAGCTTCATACAGGCCCACGTAGCGCTATAGTTTTTCATATTGATGTTGATTGGCAGCCAGCCAGCAATTCTTTTAAGACTTTTTCAGTCGTTTATTAATCCAATTCTCCTGCCAGAAGCTTTGCTTTTTGCCAGGGTGGAATATCAGATTCTTCTGCCAGGATCGCTCTTAACTCATAGATCTGATCACGAATCGTCGCTGCTTGTTCGAATTGTAATTCTTTCGCAGCAGCTTTCATCTGCTGTTCGAGTTCATTGATCACCCGTTTGATCTCTTTCACATTCATTCCAGCGGTAGTATGGTCTGTCTTGTAATCACCCCTTCCTTCACCTACAGCAGATGGTGTAGTTAACCGGGATGTTATGTCATATACCATTTTGACGATGCTGATCGGTTCGATTCCATGACTCTTGTTATATGCTGTTTGCTTTGCCCTTCTGCGGTTGGTTTCTCCGATCGCCTGTTTCATAGCATCTGTCTCTTTATCTGCATACATGATCACTTTACCATGAACATGTCTGGCTGCTCGGCCGATGGTCTGGATCAAGGCAGTACCTGAACGCAGGAAGCCTTCTTTATCCGCATCAAGGATGGCAACAAGAGAAACCTCCGGCAGATCCAATCCCTCGCGCAATAAGTTGATACCTACCAGCACATCATAAACTCCCAGCCGTAGATCACGCAGGATCCCGACGCGTTCCAACGTTTCGACCTCGGAATGTAAATAGTGAACCTTAATTTCCATTTCTTTCAAATAATCCGCCAGATCTTCAGCCATGCGTTTGGTCAGAGTAGTTACCAGCACCCTTTCTCCTAGAGCAACACGTTTCTTGATCTCGGTTAATAAATCATCCACCTGCCCCTTGGATGGTCGTACTTCGACCTCCGGATCAATCAGACCTGTTGGGCGAATGATCTGGTCGACCACCTGATCAGCCCGCTCCATTTCATAAGGCCCAGGGGTCGCGGATGTATAAATAGTTTGCCCCATATGTGTTTCGAATTCTTTAAAGGTGAGTGGGCGGTTATCTAACGCACTGGGCAATCTGAAACCATAATCCACCAACACTTGCTTCCGACTTCGATCACCATTAAACATGCCGCGAATTTGCGGGATAGACATATGTGATTCATCGATCACTAATAGATAATCGCTGGGAAGATAGTCAATCAGTGTCCACGGGGGAGTACCGACATTACGCTGATCAAAATG
Source organism: Anaerolineaceae bacterium (assembly GCA_034429195.1). Taxonomy (GTDB): domain Bacteria; phylum Chloroflexota; class Anaerolineae; order Anaerolineales; family Anaerolineaceae; genus UBA4782. The sequence continues at coordinate 68,727 of DAOUGQ010000006.1, read as the reverse complement.
CCTGGAATAATTCTCAATCCCCGAACAATATCCGACCTCTCGTAACATTTCCAAATCAAATTGGGTCCGCTGTTCAAGCCTTTGGGCTTCTAAAAGCATATTGCGTTCTTTAAAATACTTCAATCGCTCTTCCAATTCTTGTTCGATATCTGCAATAGCTTTTCTGGTACGTTCTTCATGTGTCACATAATGCTTTGCAGGGAATATATCCAGTGTTTGAGGTTCACCCAATACCTCCCCGGTCACCGGGTTAAATGCAAGAATACGTTCAACTTCATCCCCAAAGAATGAGATCTTGTATACCTTCTTGTCCTCATATGCTGGAACAATTTCCATCACATCTCCATGGACACGAAATACACCGGGTTTCAGTTCCATATCATTCCGTTGGTATTGGCTTTCCACTAATTGTCTGACAAGTGCATTCCTTCGGAATATTTCACCCACCTTCAGGTTGATGACTACCTTATTGTATTCTGAAGGATCGCCCAATCCGTAAATACACGATACAGAAGCGACGATGATGACATCGCGCCGTGACATTAAAGATGTAGTAGCTGCCAAACGAAGTCGCTCTATCTCTTCATTGATATCGGTTTCTTTTTCGATATATAAATCATGCCGTGGAACATACGCTTCAGGCTGGTAGTAGTCATAATAGGAAACGAAATACTCTACTGCATTTTCAGGAAAGAATTCTTTGAATTCAGCGTAAAGCTGGGCTGCAAGTGTTTTATTGTGAGCCATGATCAACGCCGGCTTTTGAACTCTTTGAATGAGATTGGCTATTGTGAAGGTCTTGCCTGTGCCAGTTGCACCCAGGAGTACCTGATTACGATACCCCTTTTCTATCCCGGCTACCAGTTCTTCAATAGCTTCAGGTTGATCGCCAGTCGGCTGATATGGAGCATGAAGCTTAAATTCCATTCAAGTTCCTTTCAAATATCACTAATCACTTTCAGTATGAAAACACTTTCTGATCAATAGACTTCCCCGGCACCCGAACTCATTTTATCGAGTGCTCTTTCCATTCCCATTTATATCACATAGGGTAGCGAAATGAGTATGCTCTCCAAAAATAAGGGTGATCAGCACATTTTTGATCACCTTTTGTTACATAGTTTCAACAATGGGTAAAGAACGGTGAACATTGACTGTTTCATCAACAGAAGGGATTAATTTCATCACGATCAATAAACGTTCTTTCCAGTTGTTATCCGGTTCGGTTTGAGATAACCAGTAAGCATTCTTTCCAGCTCTGCAGCCATGCCCAACCATCGGGAGTTGACGGTATGTGTTTTCGCTGTTCACAAGGTTGGGATAATGTAACACGATCTGTTCTGCTTCTACCACTATAGAATCCAGCCCTTTGCTTTCTGCCAGTAACTTGATTCTGGTCTGGTAAAACAGATTTATCACTGTTTCCGGTATTGGTCCAAACCTGTCTATAAACTCTTCCTGCAGTGCATCCAACTCATCTTCAGACTTTACCTCAGCCAGGCGTCTGTATAATCGCAACCGAAGGTTCTGATCTGGCACATAATCCATAGGGATGCCAATTGACAATGGCAGATCCACATTCACGCCCATCCAGGATTCCTGCTCACTGATGTGCATTTCAGAAGGAATACCCAACCCCTGAATCTTTCTCTGCTCACGGACTGCTTGCGCCAGCATCCGTGTATAAAGGTGAAATCCTACGCTTGCTAAATATCCATGCTGGCGGGTACCTAACATTTCTCCAGCACCACGCATCTCGAGGTCACGCATCGCGATAGAATATCCAGCCCCAAGCTGTGTATTCTCTGCGATGATCTCCAAACGCTCCTGACCTTCAGGAGTTGGTGGTTTTTTCCGGTGCCGGAAGAAATAAGCGTACGCTCTTTGCGCACCTCTACCCACTCGACCACGCAACTGATATAGCTGTGCTAATCCAAATGTATCCCCACGATCTACGATCAATGTATTTGCATTCGGAATATCCAACCCTGATTCAATGATCGAAGTGCACAGGAGTACATCAATTTCTCCATGTGTGAACTTCATCATCACTTTTGCGAGTTCTTGCTCATTCATCTGTCCATGTCCAATACCAACACGTGCTTCTGGTACCAGTTGGTGTAGATGAGCTTTCATTGCTTCAATAGTTTGGACTCGGTTGTGCAGGAAAAACACCTGCCCACCGCGTTCCAACTCACGCAGTATCGCCTGGCGTACTAACTTGGGAGAGTAAGGCCCAATATGAGTCACAATAGGCAGACGTTCTTCCGGTGGTGTGTTGATCGTTGATATATCTCTCACTCCCGTCAATGCCATATAAAGTGTACGTGGTATTGGTGTAGCAGTGAGGGTCAATACATCCACTTCGGTACGTAGTTTTTTCAGAAATTCCTTATGAGTAACACCAAATCGCTGCTCTTCATCGATGATGACCAACCCAAGGTCCTTGAATTGCACATCCGACTGCACCAGGCGATGGGTACCGATCACAATATCCACTGAACCATTTTGCAATTTTTTAATAATATCTGATTGCTCGCGAGGATTGCGAAATCGAGAAAGCATTTCCACTTCTACCGGATATGCTGCCAGACGCTGTCGGAATGTTTCAAAATGCTGTTGAGCCAATACAGTGGTAGGTACTAAAATTGCCACCTGCTTGCTATCCATAACTGCTTTAAAAGCAGCACGCAGTGCAACTTCCGTTTTTCCATACCCTACATCCCCGCAGAGCAACCTGTCCATAGGTCGGGTTTGCTCCATATCTTTCTTTACTTCTTGAATGGCACGTATCTGATCTTCTGTCTCTGTATATGGAAAACTCGCTTCCAATTCCTTTTGCCAGGCAGTGTCTTCTGAAAACGCATGTCCTTCAGAAGCCATACGTCTTGCATACAAATCCAACAGGTCATGCGCAACTTCCTTTACCCCTTCTTGTACACGTTGGCGCGCATTTTGCCATTCCTGGGTACCCAATCGGGTGAGTGTAGGTGTTTCATTACCAGGTCCAACATACCGTGTTAATCGATCAGCTTGGTGAACTGGTACAAAAAGTTGATCGCCTCGGTCATATTCGATCATCAACAATTCACGACTTACACCATCCAGGGTACGTTGAACCAGGCCACCAAATCGCCCTACACCATAATCTATATGTACTACCCAATCCCCCACTCGAAAATCAGTATAAGTAGATTCAGGCGCTTCTGTAGCTGGTCGATGTCGCTGCCGTGGTCTGGGACGCTCCCATCCGAAAACTTCACTATCAGTTAAGAGGTAGGCAGAATGGGTTTCATCGATCTTCAGGTTCCAGCCTTCACCTAATGTCCCCTCAATAAAAAGAGGGGTACAGCTGGTATCATCTCGATTAAACCTTTCCAACCAGAGCTCTTTTAATCGGTCTGCCTGTCGTGAGACGATAGATATTTCATTTCCGGGCACGCAAATGGTGCTTAAAGCATCAATTAAGGGTTTTAACCTGCCTGCATAGCGTTCACCAGGAGTAAAAACTGAACCCAGCGGCGATTCTTCTGGTGCAGTTGCGTAACCCAGATCCAGCCAGTTATAACGGTTAAAGCTATCCACCACTTCCGACCAGGTGAGATAAGGTACGGGAAAATCTTCAGGAAGGACCCCCTCTTGAACGCTCTCCTGCCTGAAACAAACAGATTGCTCTTCGATCTCATCCGCAATTGTCGCAAGATAATCAAGATCATCCAATGCCACCAGGCTGTCAGCAGGAAGGTAATCTAGCAAACTGGCTTGTGCTGGATGTACCAGCGGCAGGTCGAATTCAGTTATTTCTTTCCCAGGTTCGATCACATTTTTGGCATACCCGGGTAAGATTTCTCGTGCAGGGGTGATAAATACACTGTCAAGACGTTTTATTGTTCTCTGGCTGGCAGGGTCGAAAAGACGTAATGTATCAACCACATCTCCAAAAAAATCAACCCTGACAGGATTATCCATATGAGTTGGCCAAATATCAAGGATCCCACCTCGTCTGGAGAATTGCCCTTGTTCCACAACAATATCGGATGCTTGATACCCGCTATCCACCCAGCTTTTCATCAGGTTTTCTGGTGAAATCTGTTCTTCCACCTTCAGCATTTTGCTGTTTCGTAAGAAATCCCGCCGTGGGATTGTTCGAGACATGATAGCACGTACCGGCGCAATGATCACCGGCGGCTTTTTTGGCTTAGGTATGAAAGGGATATGATATCTGGCTAGTATGGTGATCGCCTGCAACCTATCCCTTCTTGTGGTATTCCCCCAGGTAGCTTGTTCATAAAACAGTGGATTTGGTTCAGGAAAGAGATAACGTTCCCCATCAGGCAGCCAAAAAGCCAGTTCCTCAAAGAGGGCAAGCGCCTGATCAGATCTGCCAACCATGAATATCAGGGGTGCAGGTATATCGGTTGAGAGTGCAGCTACTACCGGCAGTCTTGCTGAACGCATTAATCCCACACCTGGAACTTCGTTGTGTTCCTTCAAATCGTTCACCAACTGCTCATAGGCAGGCAGATGTTTAATCAATTCCAACAAGGGGGTCTACTCCTTAAACACTGAACCATTGAACTGATTCATAGCTTCATTCACTCCAACTTCCACGAACTTCAAAGTAGCTTTTACTGCTTCATCCAGTAAAATTGGAAGTTCTAATTTTTCAGTATCCGAAAAAGATCCCAGCACATAATCTGCTGAATCCATCTGACCTGGAGGTCTGCCTATTCCACAGCGCAACCGAGCAAAATTCTGAGTTCCTGTTAATTCGATGATCGAAGCCAGACCTTTTTGACCTGCCGATCCACCTCCAGGGCGTAGCCTTAATGTTCCAAATGGTAAATCGAGATCATCATGGATCACAAGAAAATTGGCCTGTTCAATACGATAATACCGGATGAGACTGACTACTGCCTGACCAGATAAGTTCATGTAAGTAACTGGTTTCGCCAGGATGATTTTATGATTGTGAAAAAAGCCATTCCCAACCAACGCCTTATGTTGCAATCTGCCTAGCTTGATGTTCAGCACTTCAGCCAACCGGTCTATAACCATGAACCCAATATTATGACGAGTCTCGCGATATTCTCTGCCTGGATTTCCCAGACCTACTATAAGAAAATTACTCATTATCTAATCCGATTTCTATTCTTCATCACTGCTCGCACTCCCAGGAAGAGGAAGAGCGCAGCCGTAATACTTATTCCGGTTATGACTGTGCGCCAAAAACTTTTTAAGCTAATTTCGGCTGGATTCGCAGTCAGAGGAGTTATTTCGACGATGGATGTTGGCGTTATTTCTTCTGTTGCTTCAACAACAATTTCTTCATTTGTTGGTGCTGATGTTTTCGTTTCTATTGGAGAGTAGTTTCGAATACGAAGATTTTCTACAAGAAGCGTCTCAACATTACCCGTTGTTGAATATTGCTGGACCCTCAATCGATAAATTCCATCAGCGATGACAGTTGTATCCCATACTGCCAATATGCCTTTCTTAACCGGTTGTTCACTGGATTGAATAATGAACCAGGTACCGGTGGTATCTTCTGCATATGCAAAAGAGACATCATACGAGGCAAAATCAGTCCCAGTAACAGTTCCTTTGATCTCAACCAACCCTTTCAATACATCTCCCGGACGTGGTGACTCAACATCTGGTTGCTGGAATGCCAAAGAATCTATACCAGGCAACAAAAAAGCACACAAAAAGAGAAGGGTTGAAATTAATTTGATCATCGTAACTGGTAAGTTTAACATGGAAATGAGGCTCAAGCAAATGATCTTTAAGAAAATTGGGCGTTCAATAATTTAATAAAAATAATTTTTTAAGGTGTATACTCAATGACAACTGGGTAAAGAAACATCATAGCAATAACATTTTTCGAAATTCTTCTAGTTTGGAGCAATCATGGCAGAAGTACGGGGTGAATTACGAGAAAATGCAACATATGGTGAAAAAGAAACTTTACGACTTCTTAAGCAAAACCTACCTGACGAATACACGATCTATGTAGAAGTACCTATCCATAAATATCGTGAAATTCGTTATCCCGATTTCATTATTCTCACAGACTATGGAGTAATAGTACTTGAAGTTAAAGATTGGGTTCAGATTGAGAAAGTAGAGCCCACTTGGGCGATTGTTCGCAACAGAAATAACGAAACACATACAGAACCAAATCCAGTTACCAAAGCCCGAGATATGGCGATTGCGCTCTCTGAAATACTCAACAAGAAATTTCATTCTGAACCCCAGGGTGAAGCAATTCCTTGGAGTTATGCGGCAATCTTATTCAACCTTCCTCCATCAATAATTACCCAATTGTATGTACCCTGGGGAGAAGAATTCGTATTAGGGAAATTCGACCTGGAAAACCCCACTTCACTGGTTGAAAAATTAAAAATGACTTTTCCCATGCGAAGGATTCATCCTTTATCACAATATGAATTGGATATGGTACGAGCCACTATTTATCCAATTGTTGAAATTGAAGTAAAAGACCGAAGGCCATTTGTTCTTGACATTCAACAAGAGAAAATTGTGGCAGAACCAGTTCGCCAGAATATTTCTGAAGAATCAAAGAAGAAATCTGAAGCTGAAAAATCTGCACAACAAAGCTTTTTATTTGACCAATCCATTCCAGAATTATTGCACTCAGAAAAAGATGACCTTCCAGAAACCGGTAAACGGATCATTCAAAATGCATCTGTTCGTCTGGTACGTGGATTTTCTGGAAGTGGAAAAACTCTTGTCCTGATTCAACGTGCAAAATATCTCGAAGCAGTAAATCCTGATTGGAAAATCAATGTCCTCACATACAACAAACCATTACAAAAAGAACTAACTCTTTCTTTCACAGATTCATCAATTAAACCTCAAACATTTCATTCTCTCTGTCATCGATATCTTGAAATGCCTGATGAAAAAGAGACTACTTTTAAGGAATGGTTTGAAAAAATAAATACTGAAGTCTCAATACTTTCGGTTATTGGTGAAGAAGCTCTGATTAACGAGATCACGTGGTTACAGGATGTGGGTATAACAACCATTGAACAGTATCTTAATCAGGAAAGACATGGGATTGGGAAAGGACTAAGGCTTTCTTCAGAATATCGAAGAATTATTTTTGATCTATACCTATCCTATCGCACATACTTACGTCAAAACTCCCTTTGGGATTGGCATGAATTACCTCTTAGCTTTTTAGAAATGTTGGAAGAAGGAAAAATAACTCCTCAAAAATTTGATGCGATTCTCATTGATGAGGCTCAAGATTGGGCACCTATCTGGTTTAAAGTTGTCAATCGTTTTCTTGATGATGAACACGGCTTGCTCTTTTTGACTGATGATCCATCGCAAAGCATTTATAGACACTTCAGTTGGAAAGAAAAATCGGTTAATGTCGTTGGTAGAACTCGTTGGCTTCGAATACCCTATCGAAACACCTATGAAATTTATTCTACAGCATATAGCATGATCGAAGGAAATGAAGAAATTCAAGATTCGCTTCGAACTGAAGGAGAACTGATTAAGCCAGAAATATCCAGTGAACAAATGAGACATGGTCCCATTCCAATTCTTCGAAGATGCACCGATATTGCTGATGAAAGAATGAAAATCAAAGCAATTGTGGAAACTCTGATTAATGATGGTTATCATGGAAAACAGATTACAGTCTTAGTGAGATACAAATCAGATATTGCATCGATAGAAAATGTGATATCAGAAACTGATGTAGAAGTTCATCCAATTCATAGTTTTAAAGGTCTGGAAAGAGAAGTAATAATTATTCCCCATTTGCAAAATACATTTACGAGAATTGATGAAGAAGTCGCAGAAAGAAGGCTTCTCTATATGGCAATGTCACGTGCCCGATCCAGGCTTTATATGACCTATTCGAAAAGATTGCCAAAAGCATATTATCATTTGCGAGATAAAAAGTTAGTTGACTTCCTGGGATGATATGCATTTAATGGGTCTACTTCTTTATTAATGTTATAATTTATTAAACATGGAAGAAAATCCTTCTACCCCTTCATCAGCTTCTGAGGCATCCGTAACCCTTGACCGGCAGAATAAGACGCGGTTGATCTCCATTATAGTGGCTGTTGTCTTGCTTCTTGCGGGTTTTATTGTGGCAATTTACTTCCTCTATACTGCAAAATCGGAAACAACTGCCCAAATTCGGGATATATTTATCATTCTGATGGCTTTCGAATCTCTGATCATCGGGGCTGCACTTGTCATTTTGGTTGTCCAGCTTGCAGTACTTACTAATCTTCTTCAAAATGAGATAAAACCCATTTTGGATGCAACAAACCAGACGGTGAACACCGTCAAAGGAACGACAACCTTCCTTAGCGATAATCTTGTTCAACCAGTAATTAAACTCAATGAATACATGGCCGGATTCAAGAAATTTATCGATTTAATCCGACCCAATAAAAAATAATAAAAACGATTGCTTCTATCGAAAGGAGATATGTTATGTCAAGTCGTGATGAGTTTGGTGCATTTTTAATTGGCTTTGCAGTAGGCGGCCTTACTGGTGCAATTGTAGCTCTATTGTTTGCACCTCAATCTGGAAATGAAACCCGAACTTTGATTAAAGAAAAAGCAATTGAATTAAAAGATAAAGCCGGAGAATCTATTGAAGATGCCTATGCAAAAGCGGAAGCTGCTGCCTTACAGGCTAGAGCCCGCTTTGATGAATTAGCGAAAGCTACCAAGGAACAGACTGCCGAATTAACTCAAAAAGGTCAGGTACTTGTTGAAGAATCGCGCGAAAAAATTAGCGAAGCGATTGCACCAAAAAAGAAAACAAAACCGGCAGAACCAGAAGCACCTGCAAGCTAATTTTTCATAAAGAAAACCCCACCAAATTTTCGGTGGGGTTTTTTCTTTCTTTATTCGAAAACTTCTGAGATTGATTCTAGTATATCGCTTGCAATCACAGCTTGAGAACTCCCTACTGAATCAGCCGCAAATAATCCCGCTTGAGCATGAATATATACTCCAGCACATGCAGCCTGATAAGCTGGCATTTTTTGTGCGAGCAGTCCGCCAATGATCCCTGCCAAAATATCCCCAGTACCGGCTTTGGCTAATGCTGGAGTTGCTACTGGTAGTACACTACATTTACCACCGGGTTCCGCAACGACAGTAAAAGCACCTTTCAGAACAATAACACATTTCCATTCTTTCGCATATTTAGTCACAATCGCTTGGCGGTCTGCCTGTATCTCATCAATACTCATTCCAGTCAACCTGGCCATTTCACCAGGATGCGGAGTAAGGATAGAACCTGCAGGGATCAAAGTCTGCCAATGGGTGATTTCACTCAACAAATTTAAAGCATCCGCATCCAAAACTAATGGTGGCAGGTTCGTGGTCTTTACTGGTTGAGCTTTTATTCCTGTGGTTACAAAACCGATAGGCGCTTGAACTGCAGAAGGTTTTTCTCCTTCAAGCAAATGTTTAAGGAATTCTTTTGTTGTACTTTCACGTCCCAGACCAGGTCCTACCACTATTGCAGTTGCACGATCCAGGTTTTTCCAAATCACATCGCCTGCCTCACTGGCAATCACTCCCATTTCATGTGGCAGCATAATCCATGTAGCTTCAGGAAAATTACCTGCCAGAATACCATGTAAGGAAGATGGAACAGCCATTTGCACGAGGCCTACACCTACACGGTATGCCGATTTCCCTGCCAACAATGCAGCACCTGTATAGTTTACTGATCCAGCTATAGTTAATAGAGTACCAAAAGTTCCTTTGTTTGCATCTAAAGGTCTATCGGGTAACACTTCATCTAGCAATCCATCCTCAATAACGTTTGTTTGAATTGCACGTAAGGTAGGTGAGTATTTTTCGAAGTCAAGATCCACAGGTACAAGCTCACCAAGATATGCAAATGCCGGTAATTTTAACATACCGATCTTCACTGCACCCAGGCAAAGTGTGAGATCCGCTTTCAGTGTTTCTTTTTCGATGTCTCCAGTTTCACAATTCATACCAGAGGGGCAATCAACAGCAACGATAAACGATGATTTTTCTTTTTCCGAAAGATGGTTAAGTACAGCCTGTACTTCTTTCTTAAGAGGGGATGTAAATCCAGTACCCAGGATTCCATCCAGAACAACATCTGTGTTCTCGAGCCACTCATCCAAAATTTTAAAATGAATATCCTCGCCAAGTAAGGCGATTTTCACGCCAGTGTTTTTAACCCGTTGCAATATACTATCATCCCCAGTTCTCGGACGTACCAGATACGCCAGGCAATTCCATCCCAATTTTTGTAACTCATCGAGTGCGATCAACGTATCGCCACCATTGTTTCCAGAACCGATCAGACCAATGATTGTTGATGGTTCCTCCTGTGAAAAGAGACCATGCACGACTGTTGCAATGCTTTCGCCTGCCCGCTCCATCATTCTGGAAAATGGATACCCGGCATCATTCGCTTCCTGCTCGATCTTCTTCATCTCTTCAACATGTACGAGTTTCATCATAACCTCACTCGAAAGAATTCTTTCATAAATCAACACTGCGACGTATTATAGCGCATTACGGTATAATTTCATTGAACTTTACGGAAAACATAGTCACTATGCGTAAATATCTCTATTTCACCGTTTTTATCAGTGGTTTTGTATCCCTAGCAATTGAAATGTCTGCCTCCCGGTTGTTGGGGAATGTGTTTGGCACCAGCAATCTTGTCTGGGCTGCCATAATTGGATTGATCTTGATTTACCTGGCAGTTGGGTATTTCATTGGCGGCGCCTGGGCAGATAGAAGTCCTCATTTCCAGACATTATTCCTTATTCTGCTGGGAGCTTCACTTGCTACAGCAATCGTTCCGGTGATCTCGCGACCCGTGTTACGGATAGCAGCAGATGCCTTTGACCAGCTTCAAATGGGAATACTGTTCGGTTCTTTCACTGCGGTCATTATTTTGCTTATCATTCCTATGACACTATTGGGTATTGTTTCTCCCTTTGCAATTCGTCTGGCAATCCAACAAACAGAAAATGCCGGCCGTATTTCAGGCCGCCTTTATGCCATATCCACCCTTGGATCTTTTTTTGGTACATTTTTGCCAGTTCTATTGCTTATCCCAACCATAGGCACATACCGTACATTTCTGGTTCTTGCTGCTCTACTGGCATTGGTTGCAATTATTGGGTTGATCTTCCTCAGGGGAAAACGCGTTATCCCTATATTACTAATACCCCTGGTTCTTCTTCCTGTTCTGGCAATATGGGGATTGCCAGGCAGGTATAAGAATTCGGAGGGTATTATTTATGAAACTGAATCTGCTTACAACTATATCCAGGTTCTTGAAAGCAATGGATATCGCTATTTGCGCCTGAATGAAGGTCAAGGAGTACATTCTATGTACCATCCCAGTGTGCTATATTATGGTGGTCCGTGGGAAATGGTACTTGCTGCCCCATTATTCTGTAAGACCACCTTTCACATCAATAATATTCAATCTATGGCAATCATTGGTCTGGCAGCAGGAACCACTGCCCGGCAAGCAACTTCCGTTTATCCTAACATTGTCATAGATGGAATTGAAATCGATCCCAAGATCGTCGAGGTGGGGAAAGAATATTTCGGTATGGACCTTCCAAACTTGAATATCCTTATCCAGGATGGACGCTGGGCTCTTGATCAATCTGAAAAGACATATCAGATTATCAGTGTGGATGCCTATCGACCCCCATATATACCTGCCCAATTGACAACCCGGGAATTCTTCCAGATAGTGTATAACCATCTCACAGATGATGGGGTGATGATCATCAATGTCGGTAGAGCTCCAGATGATAGACGACTAATCAATGCACTTTCCAGTACCATCCTATCGGTTTTCCCTTCATTATATATAGTTGACTTGCCTGGCACTTTTAATTCATTGATTTATGCTACACGTCAGCCTACAACGAATGAAAACCTGTATCAAAATTTTTCAGCCCTGCAGAATTCTGATAACGCACCCGAATTATTGGTTACCGTGGGCTCAGTTGCAATTGCCAGTCTGCAGTCTTCTCCAGAAAAAGCGCAGGTATTCACCGATGATAAAGCACCTGTTGAATGGATAACCAACAACATGGTTTTGCGTTTTTTACTATCTGCTGAAATGGAATCGTTACAATGAAAACAATCAAAGGAACTGTTGGTTTCTTGATTACGCTTACTACCCCCTTTGTTTTTCTTATGCTGGCAGTGCGTCTCTTATTGACCCCATTCTTTTTAGAATTTGAATATCACACACCAGATTTCCCCGCTGATTCTTATGGATTTTCTATTCAGGATCGTCTTAAATGGTCAAAAATATCTGTGGATTATCTGATCAATGATCAGGGTATTGAATTCCTGAGCTCACAGCATTTACAAGATGGTTCTCCCCTGTATTCAGATCGGGAACTGTCTCACATGTTGGACGTAAAAGTACTGGTAAAGCAACTGTTGGCGATATGGACAGGGATTTTGATCTTTTGGCTGCTGGGCTTTCTTTTTGCATGGTGGAAAAAATGGATGCGTGACTTTTGGGCTGCAGTTTCTCGTGGCGGATGGTTAACCCTTGCGCTTTTAGCTGCAATAATTTTGCTTGTATTTATTGATTTTGATGCTCTGTTCACAGCATTCCACCACCTGTTCTTTACAGGTGATACATGGTTGTTCTATTATTCGGATAATCTTATTCGTTTGTTCCCAATGCGGTTCTGGCGGGATGCATTTCTGCTGACCGGTGGTATCACCATTCTGCTGGCTCTAATTGCTGCTTTGAGTCAATTCTGGAAAAAAACAAGAAGGTGATTTGATTCACCTTCTTGTTGGTCGCATAATTTTGAATTTTTTACCAATAAAAACTATTTAGCCTTGCCCTGATTGGCAACTGCATTAATCTTCTTTTCGATCTCTGATTGATCACCCAGGTAATAATGCTTAATGGGTTTCAGATCCGCATCCAATTCATATACGAGTGGAATTCCCGTAGGAATATTTAATTCTGCAATTTGATCATCTGGGATATTATCCAGATACTTTATCAGCGCCCGCAAGCTGTTTCCATGTGCAACGATGATCACTTTCTTTCCTGCTTTAATACTGGGAGCAATAGTAGAGTGCCAATAAGGCAGAAAACGTGCCACGGTATCTTTCAGGCATTCAGTCAAAGGTAATTCCTCTTTTGTCAGGCTTTGATATCGTGGGTCAGTTCCAGGATAACGAGGATCATCTTTTTCCAGCGCGGGTGGTTGAATATCATATGAACGGCGCCAGATGTGCACCTGTTCATTCCCATACTTTGCAGCTGTTTCAGCCTTATTCAACCCCTGTAGCGCTCCGTAATGTCGTTCATTCAATCGCCAGCTGTTAACAATGGGGATCCACATTAAATCCATTTCATCTAATGCCAGCCATAGCGTTCGAATAGCCCGTTTAAGAACTGAGGTATAAGCCATATCAAATGTATAACCGGCTTCTTTCATCAGCTTGCCGGCATTATGAGCTTCTTCAATTCCTTTTTCAGAAAGGTCAACATCTGTCCATCCTGTAAACAGATTTTCCTTGTTCCAAATACTTTCACCATGTCGCAATAAAACTACTTTATACATAAAAACCTCCCAATCAGGTCTTAAAAATGTAGCGCAAGTGCACCTTGCGCTACATTATAACGAACTTTCCAATAAATTTCGATATTAACGTACTGCTATTGGATTCTCGCTGTCCATAGATGGATCAAAGATATGGAAGTTATCCATGTTGAATACAACCTGTACCTTTGCCCCGATTGAAAACCGCGTTCGAGGATCAACACGGGCAATGAAGAATGATTCACCACTCATCATGTGCAAAATGATTTCATTACCCATCAATTCAGTCACATCAACTTTTGCCTCAACAGGTGCAGCATGAATACCTGGAGGTGCAAATTCGGGGTTATGAATATCTTCAGGACGAATACCAAATATTACATCCTTGCCTGCATAGGATGCATAAGTTTTAAATTTTTCATCCGGGATATTTACCGCAAACGAACCACAATCCACCACGAGTTTGCTGTCATCCTTCTTGATCTTTGCATTGAAGAAGTTCATGGCAGGTGATCCGATGAAACCAGCAACAAACAGGTTCGCTGGTTTATCATACAGGGTTTGAGGCGAGTCCAGTTGTTGCAAAAGACCCTTATTCATGACTGCAATACGGGTAGCCATAGTCATTGCCTCTACCTGGTCGTGAGTTACATATATGAAGGTTGTTTGTAATCGTTGATGTAGTTTACTGATCTCTGCACGAGTCTGAACACGCAACTTAGCATCCAAATTGGACAGTGGTTCATCGAAAAGAAATACTTTTGGCTCTCGTACAATGGCGCGTCCAAGAGCTACACGTTGACGTTGCCCACCAGAAAGCTCGCGGGGTTTTCTTTTCAATAAATGCTCGATACCAAGAGTTTTTGCAGCGTCCTCTACACGCGTTTTAATCTGATCCTTTGGTACTTTTCGCAGTTTAAGACCAAATGCCATGTTATCGAAAACGCTCATATGAGGATAAAGCGCGTAAGATTGGAATACCATTGCAATATCACGATCCTTGGGTGCTACTTCGTTCACCACACGATCCCCAATCATCACTTCGCCTTCAGTTACTTCTTCGAGCCCTGCCAGGCAGCGAAGGGCGGTTGTTTTACCACAGCCTGATGGTCCGACCAAGACGAGAAATTCCTTGTCTTGAATATCGATATTGAGGTCATTTAATGCAGTAAAATCGCCAAACTTCTTTGTTACATGATGGTATGATACACTAGCCATGCCTTCCTCCTTCCGGAACGAGTATAGTGAAATAATTATATGTCAAGCAAAATGAAAGTGCAATTAGCAAATGACTTATTTCGGAAAAAAGGAATATTAATCATTAAGAAAAGCATTTTTCTTTCTTTACTGAGATAGCAAAAATGCATTTAAATGCAAAATCTGACAATCAGTCTCAAGAATGATCAGAGTAGTAAATTAATCTATAATTTTAGGGGATAGTTAATAAAAAACCCCCGCTATGCCGTGTGTGCTAAGTTTTGAACCTGCCAGGGCAGGTTTGTCCTTCTTCTCAGCTCCGCCTTGGCCTGAGCCTATCGCGTTGCTTTGATAAGGTCGGACGAAAGTTAGAAACTGTTGGCTCAAAACCGGTTGTGCAACATCACAAACACAGCAGGGTATTTTTTTTATACCACATTTTTGAAGCCATGAACAGGGGATTGTAAAACAACTGAAAGGTGCACATGCAGATAAAAAGAATGCTTGACGAGTTGTATTTGGTCATTTATACTCATTTTGTAAATGGATTCAATTCGCGCATTTATTGCACTCCCCTTGCCTGAATCGGCAAGTCATCAACTTGGCCAGTTTCTCATATCCCTCAAAGCAAAAGCCCCTCATGGATTTCGCCTTGTGAATATTGAGAATATCCATCTTACTTTGGCTTTTCTGGGAAATACGCCTCTCAACAAAATTGAACAGCTAACAAAAATGCTTGAAGAGTTGATAAAAAATCATGCTGCGATGCCAGCTCATTTTAGCACACTGGGTGCTTTCCCCAGTGCAAACCGCATGCGAATCTTTTGGCTTGGCATAGAAACTAATCATGAATTGATTGCACTGCAAAAAGAGATTGCGCATTGCTGTAAATTATGCAACCTTCCAACAGATGACAAACCTTTCATTCCACACCTGACTCTGGCAAGATTATCAGATGAAATGAATCAATCCGAAAGGATGCAATCTGCTGAACTGCTCAAAACTTCACTGAAAGGGCTACAGGAAGCTTTTATTTTAGATAAACTGGTAATTTTCAAAAGCACTTTAAAACCTGCGGGAGCTGTTTATTCACCTGTACATGAATTTCTCTTAAAAATATAGGAGGTAACAACTGAAAACACTTGAAATTGCTCGTTCTCTTGTAGAGACATTGGAACAGAAAAAAGCGGAAGATATCGTGTTAATGGACGTTAGCAATGTTGCTTCATTCACTGACTTTTTTATTATATGCTCTGGTAGCAGTGATCGTATGCTGAAAAGTCTGGGTGATGCAATTCTAGAAGATGCTCACAAGAATTTTAGCCTGAATGGCAAATTCGAAGGAAAAGCTGAAAATGGTTGGGTGTTAATCGACCTGGACGATATTATTGTTCATATTTTCTTTAAAGACTTACGAAAGTATTATGCGTTGGAAAGTTTGTGGGAGCACGGAAAAACACTGGTGACAATTCAGTAAGAAAACTCCCCGCTCATAGAGCGGGGAGTTCGTTTTATGCCAATGCAGCTAATATCTCCGCACTATGTTCTGGAGGTTTTACATTTTTGAATACTTTTACAATCACACCTTCTGGATTGATCAAGTAAGTGGTACGGAACACTCCATCGTATTCTCTACCCATCATCTTTTTCCTACCCCATACACCATACAACTCACAGACTTTATGCTCAACATCTGCCAGAAGGGGAAATGGAAGGTGAAATTTTTCTTTAAATTTCGCATGCGATTGGGGAGAATCAGGGCTGACACCTAAAATAACAACCCCTGCTTTTTCATAGGCGCTGTAATCATCACGGAAATTACATGCCTCTGTCGTGCAACCTGGTGTATTGTCTTTTGGGTAAAAGTATAATACTACCCACTTACTGCGATAATCGCTTAACTTTCTTTCTACTCCCAACTCATCCTGAAGTGTGAAATCTGGTGCAAGTTGTTGTTCTGGTATCATCATACTTCCTCCATTCTTAATAATTTTATTTTTCAAATGGATATATTTTGTCCAGTTTATTTCTTTGCCTAAACCAAAAGAACTTTAGCCTACAATAGCTGCTGGATTTCTCCCATACGTTCAACACCATACCCGGGCATTTCAGCAATTTTTTTGTGAAAATCTGGATTTTCCATCATTGCAAACACTGGCTTAAGCAGGTCACTTTGTGCAAAATCCCTTGGAATGCAAAGATCATAGCGTTCACTATATAAAGGAATAAAATCGAGGTTCAGTGCCCTGGCTGCTGCTGTCACACCCAGTCCGCAATCTGCCCTGCCAGAGAGAACTGCTGCTGCTACAGCCAGATGCGTATATTCTTCCTGGTTATATCCTTTTATCTGGTTTACGTCTAATCCCTCAGACTTCAGGTGATAATCCAGCAGTACGCGTGTGCCAGCACCTCTTTGGCGGTTTACAAATCGAACATCATCCCGAACCAGATCCTGCAATGAATGAATACCTTTTGGATTTCCAGGAAGTACCATCAATCCTTGCTCGCGTTCAACCCAGGTGATCAGAAGTACCGGCACATTTGGTAAATACTGATTGATATAAGAGATATTGTAGGTTCCTGTTTCTGGGTCAAGGAGATGTGTACCCGCCAGGTGGGTTTCTCCTCGTTTCACTGCCATCAGTCCACCCAGGCTGCCCACATTGGCCGAAACCAACCTTCGTCCCATTTGTGCCAGCTCCTGTGCCAGCAGATCCAAACTCATATCATGAGAACCAATGCAATAAATGGTCTCTCCCAATTCTGATTGAGGACGATATAACCTGACTTTTACATGAGTTCCAGCTTCGACACCCTGTACACCACGTGGAAGCAGCATGATACCATCTGCTCGCACCAATGAAGTGATTACCCCCGCCCCACGCGATAGTGGCGCTGCCAACATCTCATCACCTACTTTTCCTAATACTACGCGAATGTAATCATCGTCACCACCAGGGGAGGTCACCTTACGGGTTACTTTGGCATCGATTACTTCAGGAGTATGAGGAGGAAGCCCAAGCCAGCGATTCAAAATTGGTTGAATAAATATTTCTCCTGTTAAAGCTGCAGATACAGGATATCCAGGTGTACCAATAATAGGGGTTGCTTTTCCGGTTTCTTCGTCATGAATAATTCCAGCAATGACCGGATGTCCTGGTCTGACTGCCACACCATGGAACAGGATTTCTCCCAATTCCTCTACAATACGAGCAGTGAAATCTTCTGAACCGGCTGATGAACCTGCGTTCACTAAAACAAGGTCACATTCTGCAGCGGCTTGTTTTACCTGCGCTTTTATTTGCTCATAGATATCTGGCACAATATCATAACGCTTCGGTGTGCCACCCCAACCTGTTACCTGGGCGGCAAGTACCACTGAGTTGTATTCGATAATATCACCAGGCTTTACTTTGGTTCCAATTGAGACCAGTTCAGTGCCAGTTGGGATGATGCCCACCACGGGTTTTCTAGCTACATTTATCTTTTCGAATCCAGCACCAGCAATTGCACCCAGATCTACCGGTCGTAATTTGTGACCTGCTGGTAGCACTAATTGTGTAGCGACAATATCTTCACCCATAGGGCGTACATGCATCCAGGGTGTAAGGGCTGCTCTCAATCGGATGGTATGGGGTTTTCTGGTCATTTCCAAAGGATGACCATCAATATCCACAGGTTCTGCTTGCTCGATTGGAACCACTGCATTAGCCCATGCTGGTAAAGGGTCTCCTGTATCCACATACATTGCTTGTTCGCCCATTTTCAAATCAACGGGTGTAGTTGGCATGGCGCCAGTTGTTTCTTCCGCTCGCAAGGCAAATCCATCCATGGCTGATGCGTGATAATGAGGAGAGGAAATTTGGGCCCAAAGAGGTTCAACCAGAATTCGATCGATCGCTTTTTCATCCAGAGGTATTTCTTCTTTACCTATTAACTGCCATTGATGGATATTCTCCAATGCATCGATAAGCGTTTCCCATGCGGTATCCAATGGTATGTCATGTAAATATATTTTGCTCATATTGACCCTAATAAAGTGGTATTACGAATACTTGCTCACCCGAACCATATCCTGTTACATCAGCAGGAATTAAAGCCAGACCATCTGCTGAAGCAAGATTAAAAATCAGGCTGCTCTTGAAGAAAATCGGATCAGCAAAAAGCTTACCTGATTCCTGGCGTAAATTAACAGGTACCCAATCTTCTCGCCCAGCCATAGAAGGCACATTAGTAGTTATTGTTGCCTGATATCCAGCAAATGGCAGGTCTCTTGTCAATCCAGATAACCTTGCCACCAGTCGAGTAACGAACATTCGGGCGATTACTATCGCACTTACCGGATTTCCCGGCAAACCAATCACAGGTTTCTCATCGCAAACTCCCATGATCGTTGGTTTTCCTGGTTTGATATTGATACCATGAATCAGAACTCCTGGTTTTCCACAACGGTTGATGACCTCAGATGTTAGGTCACGAGTGCTTGCGGAAGAACCAGCCGTGATGACAACCATATCGGCTTCTGCAAGTCCCTTTCTTACCGCTTTCTCTAGCAACTCGGGACGATCAGGTATGATGCCAAAAATATTGGGTACACCTCCCCAGCTTTCTACCAGAGACGCAAGTGCATATCCATTGATATCTCTGATCTGTCCTGGGAGTGGCTTCTCTTCAGGGTTCACTACTTCATCACCACTGGAAATTATCGCAACTTGGGGTTGAATTGCCACTGGCACTTGGAGAATACCTAAAGCCAGAAGCCCACCAATCTGAGCTGGGCCTAACTTCACGCCAGCAGGAAATATTACATCTCCCGCTTTCAAGTCCTCACCTTTGCGCACTACATTTTCATTTACAGCTGTGGCGCGATACACTTCCAGATCAGCGGGTGGCATCAATTGTGTGTTTTCCAGCATTACAACAGCATTTGCGCCTTCAGGCAAAGCCCCACCCGTGTGAATCAAGGCTGCTTCTCCCATATGCAGTTGAAAGCCTGGCATCGATCCCATTGGTACTTCACCAATAATCTTGAAAAAAGCTGGTAAAGTCTCACTCGCGCCAAATGTATCAGAGGCCTGGACAGCATACCCATCCACCGTACTGCGATGAAATGATGGCGTATCCTCAGGAGATAAAATGGGTGAAGCAGTTACTCTGTTGATACTTTTTTTGGTTTCAACTAGAACAGCTTTCTTCTGCACTGGCGGTAAATGTTTCAATAGAAATGAATATGCTTTTTGGGGTGTCTCTAAAGTAAGAAATTCTGGCATAGTTATCCTGTGATCAATGCAATAATGAGTAAATACAAAGTGGTAGCAACCGTTGCAAAGGATGTTACCTGTAATAAAGTCCAGCGCGGTTTTGCACCATTTGTAATTCTGACCATTTGGTATACCTGAAATAATGCAATTAACATAGAAAGCAAAGCTGGCCAGGTTATTGACCATGGTTGACCTGCGATTGCTGCAACGCCAAATAGAAGATAAGCCAACAATAATAGTACATTGTGCCAGAATGAACCGTGTTGCCAGCCAATTCTGTTTACAAGGTTTCCATGCTGTAAATAATGGTTTTTTCCATAACTTTCATAAGATTGTGCAAGAAACAATGCAAGCAATAAGGGCACCAGGGGTAGGGTAAGCATGGTTAAAAATCTGTTTATCTCACCCATCTGAATCGAATAGGCAAAAGCCGGGATAAGGATTGCCAGCAAAATTGCCTGGCTGAACTCTCCCAACCCTGAATAAGCCAATCGCAATGGAGGCACTCCATAAAACAACGAGAGAAAGAAAGCAAACCCCAAAATTAAATATACATTGATTGTCAATCCTTGATTGTTAATCAAAAGAGCTGTGACAAAGGCTCCGGCTGTCAGGCATAATAAACCTAAAAAAAGGAATATCTGTCTGGGGAGACGAAGCAACCCGGCTATTTCGGGATCACTTTCTGATACCGGTTTACCCCGGCCATAGATATCGATCTGGTCAAAATGCGCTTTCAACATCATGCTGCTTAACAATAAAAAGATAATGTTTATTAAACCCAGGAAAAAGAGATCCCAATCGAGTCCAGGTCCAAGAAATATAATAACTGATGCGCCTAATGAATAGAAACCTGCTCCAGCTAAAATGATCCAGGGATGCAGATAATGAAAGAACCAACCAAAGAGAGTGGTTGGATAATGATGAACTCTATTATTCATAAAAGTTTGTATCCACCATCAACACTGATCGTTTCACCCGTAATATATCCATTTTGGATTAAGAATAATACCGCCTGTACAATATCAGATACACTCCCTGCCCGTCTTGCAGGAACTCTCTGCACAAGTTTATCCCAATCTTCTGAAGATATATATGGTGAAGGAAGAATCAGTCCCGGAGCAACAGCGTTCACGCGAATTTTCGGAGCGAACGATTTGGCACAGACTCTGGTAAGAACTTCCAAGCCAGCCTTACTGATTGTGTAGGCTCCATAATTCACCCAGGCTTTCCCAGCGCCAGAATCGGTAATATTTATGATCACGCCCCCTTCAGACATCAATCTGGCCGCGTTCTGGCAACATAACATTGGAGCCCGCAAGTTAATATTCATCACCTCATCCCATGATTCAAAAGTGATCTCACCAAACGGTTGACGAGTCATGATTCCAGCAGAGTTAATCAGTACTTTCAAATCAATCTCACTATTTTCAATTTGCTGAAACATTGCATGAATTTGCAGAGGATCTTGTAGATCAGCCTGGAAGAAGATGACTTTTCTACCAAATTCTTTGATCTTTTGAGCGGTTTCTTCAGCTTCGTTTCTTGAGGTGTTGTAGTGCAACCCTATGTTGTACCCTTTTTCTGCTAATGCAAGGGCTATTTCTCTTCCCAACCGCTTGGCTGCGCCAGTTACCAATGCCATATCAGCAATTTCTCTCATCATAGTTCACCTGTTTGTATTGTAGCATGGTTGAAGTATCACCTGTAGAGAAAAATATTATAATTAATACTTACCCCATAAGCATTGAGGCGATCATGAAACAATTTTCATCTGATCTACCAATATCTTTGAAAGATATTATTGAGGCACACCAGCGCATCAAACCCTATATTCTTCATACGCCTCTATTGCCTTCGCCTTTTCTATCCCAAAAATGCGGAGTACCTGTTCTGCTTAAATGTGAAAATTTGCAGCCGACAGGCTCATTTAAAATAAGAGGGGCTACTAACCGGTTACTAACCCTTACTCCAGATGAAAAAGCTCGAGGTATTATCACAGTTTCCAGTGGCAATCATGGTAAAGCAGTTGCAAATATTGCAGCTAAATTGGGTATACCCGCTACAATCTTCCTTTCCATCCATACACCAGATAACAAAGTCGAAATGATTCGAAAAACCGGCGCCACAACAATAGTAACGGGCAATAGTTACGATGAAGCCGAAATTGCCTCAATAGAATACGAGCATGCCCACAACCTTATCCATATACCATCCTTTGATGATTTAAAGGTTATTGCTGGTCAGGGTACGATGGCTTTGGAAATTCTTGAGGATGCACCTGATACCAGGCATATTCTATGTCCCCTTTCGGGTGGTGGAATGGCTGCCGGTATTAGTATAGTTGCAAAGAATCATACTCCGATGGTTGAAACATGGGGAGTATCAATGGAACGGGTGCCTATAATGGTACTCAGTCTCCAGGCGGGTCATATTGTATCACTTCCAGAAGAGCCCACTTTGGCTGATGGTTTAAAGGGCGGATTGGGAAACCCGAATTACTTTTCATTCAATTTATGTCAGAAATTGCTGGATGAGACTGCTCTCGTAAGCGAAGAAGAGATCGGTCAGGCGATTGTCTTTTTATTGAATGAGCATCATTTGATTGTTGAGGGTTCTGGTGCGGTATGTGTTGCTGCCTTGCTGGCAGAGAAAATCCGCTTGAAAGGTCCCACTGCAGTCATTTTAAGTGGCAGTAACATCGATCTGCCAGTTCTACAAAGCCTGACAAAACAATATTCACACCTTTTTTGATTCCATCTCAAAACCTGGGATGCGAGTTTTTCGCTCCAAGTATTTTAATATCTCGTTCAAAATAAAGACAAGAACCAGGTAGACTACGGCAACTGCCAGGTAGCTGCCAATGGGGTTATAGGTTGCTGTTGCGGCTCGTTTCCCCTCTGCCATAAGGTCTTGTACCGCTATTAGAAACGCAACAGCGGTTGTTTTCAGTAAAGATATCGGTTCATTTGACCAGGCAGGAATAACCAACCGGAGTGCCTGCGGAAGAATGATATATCGGATGGTATTCCAGCGGGACAACCCTATCGCTCTGCCAGCGGTCATTTGAGAAGCACCAATTGCCTGAATTGCTCCCCTGAAAAATTCAGCTTGATAAGCTGCACTATTCAATCCAAGCGCCAGATAAGCAGACATTGATTGAGACAAAGTCAAGCCTATAGAAGGTAATCCATAATAGATCAGGAATAACTGCACCAGTAATGGGGTTCCACGAAAAAGTTCAATATAGCCAATAGCTAAATATCGTAGCCATTTTGGGCCATACAGTTTTAGCAACGCGAGAGCCAATCCTAAAATAAATCCTAATCCAAGACCAACAGCAGTGAGTTCCAGTGTGACACCTGCTCCCTGGATGAAATCAGGCAAATAGTGTATGAACAAAGCAAACCAATCATTCATTTCTTATCGGCTTCCTTTTTCCCATACAATTCAGTGATCTTCCACAAGAATTCACGGGTTCGTTCGAATTTTGGCCGATAAAAGAGATCGTCGGGTGTGCCTTCTTCAACAATACCACCTTTTTCAAGAAATATGATCCGATCTGCCACCTCACGAGCAAATCCCATTTCATGAGTCACCACAAGCATTGTCATTCCATCGAGAGCCAGTTTGCGCATTACTTCCAGTACTTCACCAATCAGCTCAGGATCTAGTGCAGAAGTAGGCTCATCAAAAAGCATAATGCGCGGATCCATTGCCAATGCGCGCGCAATAGCGACTCGCTGTTGCTGCCCGCCAGATAATTGCCCCGGATAATGTTTCGCACGATCAGCCAGACCAACCCTTTCCAATTCGTACATAGCTTTTGTGTGGGCTTCTACAGGATTCATGTGCTTTACTTTGGTCAATCCAAGTTTCACATTATCTATTGCTGTCAAATGATTAAATAACAAGAAATTTTGAAAAACCATCCCAATATGCTGCCTCACAATATCCTCATTACATCCTTTGGCAGTGATCTCTTTATCATCCAACCAGATCTCACCTTCATTTGGGTAGGTTAGCAAATTAATACATCTTAACAATGTGCTTTTTCCAGTTCCACTTGGCCCAATAATAACGATGGTGTCACCTTCATTGACGGTAAGGTTGATATTTTTAAATATGACATTTTCGCCATATTTTTTTGTCAGATTCTTAACGGTAAGAATTGTTTTAGCCATGCTATCTCCTGCTTATGGATTAGCGGGTATTCGCAACTTGCGTTCCAAAAGATCCAACAATCTATTCGTGATAAAAACAAGCATAAAATAAATGAGCGCTGCTGTGGTGAATGCTAAAAATGGTTCTTGCGTACTGGCACTGATTAATTGAGCACGTCGCAGTATCTCCGGAACACCCAGAGCGTATACCAGAGATGAATCTTTGATTACAATTGCAGCTTCATTTGACCAGGGCGGGATTGCCAGTCGTAAAGTCTGCGGTAAGATCACATTCTGAATTGCCTGCATCTTGCTCATTCCCACAGCTCGCGCTGCCATCATTTGCCCACTGCTGACAGAGAGAATGGCACCCCGTATGATTTCTAATTGATAGGCGCTGCTTACAATTCCAAGAGAAATCGAACCAGCCCAAAATGGGTTGAGATTGATACTTCCCGAAACAATAAAATACAGGATAAATAACAACACAATTGGCGGGATTCCTCGCATGATTGTGCTGTAAAGGGTCATCAGGCTCTTAAGAACTTTTCCCCCATACACATGAAGCAATGAAAAAAGCAAACCAATTAACAAACCTAATGGGAGCGCAATAAGAGTTACCGCAATAGTATAAGCGGTTCCTGAAGCAATATACTGAACGAATTTGCCTACATCCAACTCCCAACTTCTCCTTTTCCAGGATCAATATCTTGCCTTCCCCCTTCAGATTGGGCAACATTTTGGGGGATAATGACATTTCGTCATTATCCCCACATAGCTTATTTTTACATATTATTCACTGAAATATTTTGTTGCAAGAGTGTCAATAAAACCTTCATCTTGCAATTCTTTAATGATTCGGTTCATTTCAGCTGCCAGAGCCTCGTCACCTTCTGGGATGACAATATTTACTGGACCTGTGGAGAGAACTCCATGATAGATAATCTTCATGCCACCATACTGCTTAACAATTGCCTGTGCAGGTACATAATCAGACATCAGAACTTCGATACGACCAGCTTGAAGATCCAATGCTGCCTGATCTACACGTTCGTATCGGGAGAAGTTTGCCTCATCCATCAATCCGCCACCCACAAGAGTATCGGTGATCCAACCATCCTGTGTGGTACCAGATTGCGCGCCAACTTTATACTTGGCAATATCTTCAGGGTTGGTAATTTCGCCAGCAAAACCATCCAATACGACAAATGCATCCTCTGATGTGTAGTACGCATCTGTAAAATCTACACTTTTGTCGCGCTCTTCATCATAATTGAATGCTGCAATCGATGCATCAATTTTGCCTTCTTGAACAGAAGCAATCAGACTATCGAAAGGCATATCCGACCATTCCAATTCGACACCCATACGTTTGGCAATCTCTGTCATCAGTTCAACATCAAAGCCCATCATCGTTCCTGCTTCATCAACATATTCAAAAGGAGCATAATCAGCAGACGTACCAACAACGATCTTCCCAGCTTCTTTAATCTTATCAAGGTGAGTTTCTTCAGCAGTAGGAACTTCGGTTTGTTCAGGTGCTTGTGTTACAGGTTTACAACCCACTAAGGTGACAGCAAATATTACTGCCAGGACAACAAAAATCAAGCGTTTCATCTTATTCCTCCATTTGGTATTTTGGCGCTCATCCTATAATTATTATAAACTCAGATAACGAATAATGTTAAACTATATAAGAAATATTGAAATTATTACTATAAGGGATTTTTAGAATGGGTATTTTTTGACTTTTACATCAAATTATGCTATTCTTGCCCGTGAATAACTACTTTTTTTTAAGGTGCGAATGCAGCGCGAACGTGTTTCTGAAAATGTATATTGGTTTCAAAGCGAAATTTATGCCCAGGTAACAGCTGGTGTAATCACTGGACCTCAATGGGCTATCGTGATCGATACTCTCGCATTACCAGAAGAAACTCTGGAAATGCGAACCTATATTGAAGAAGAATTGGTTATGCCAGTCCGTTATGTGATCAACACACATTATCATGCTGATCATAGTTGGGGAAATTGCTTCTTCCCAAATGCGACCATAATTTCCAGCCAGGCTACACGGAATGCATTAGCCATGCGGGCGCCGGCAGCCATTGAGGCAGCAAAAAAGCACAATCAGGCTTTTAAACAAACAAAGCTTGCATTACCTCAAATGACTTTTGATGATGGCGAACTCACCCTTCGCATTGGCAAAAAGAATCTTATCTTGCTTCCTGCACCAGGGCACAGTCAGGACAGCATCATGGTTTTAGTGGAAGAAGATCGAGTACTTTTTGCCGGTGATGCGTTTATGCCATTGCCCTATATTGTTGATGGCAATCTGGATGATTTAACAGCTACGATCAAGCATATTGGTAAAATGGGATTGGAAAACATCGTTCAGGGGCATGGCGATATTATCTTGCGGGGTGAAATCGATGATGCCGTAAAAGAAAACCTGGCATATCTGGCAGCAATTCGAAAAGCAGCCAAAGCTGCTTCTCATAAGCGCGAACCTGAAGAAGAATTAGAAAAAGCAGATATTGAAAGTTGTGGTAAAAGTCGCGTTTATCTTGCAGGCCTTGCTGGTGAACTTCACAAACGCAATCTGAAGTGTTTATTACGTCAGTTCAGCGCTGATGAAGAAGATATGCTAACGATTTGATCCTTGTTTTTGTAATTTTGCCCTTAAACCTACAGCTCTTTCAGTACCTTCTTTTAAGCGCTGTAAGTTTGGTTTTAAAGCAATGATCACGATTCCATAGGTCACGATTCCATACAGGATATACTGCCAGGGTGAACTCCCAAGAAATGTACGCACAGCAAAGATCAAAGTGGCGAACACTGCCACACTGATAGTAGTGATAGACGCATATCCAACAAGGATATAAACAAGAAAACCTAATGGAAGGATGATCAATCCACTTTCTGGCCAGAGCGCAATAGCACCGCCCAATGCTGTTGCACCGCCTGCACCACCGCGCAGTCGGAAACCACCCTTCTCTCGCTTTTCAATCAAGAATATCGAATAATTATGGCCAATAATTGCAAATATTGCCGCCGCTACTCGCAGCCAGATGTTTTCCGGAGCCACCCAGCCTGTCACCCAACCAGTAGCCACTCCTTTTAGGATATCCAGTGCACCTGTCAATATACCTGCCCATAAACCAGCAGCTCGCATTGCATTAGTGCCCCCAGTTCTTCCACTTGCTACTGCACGAATATCTTTACCTGTAAAAACCTTGACGATGATCAATCCAAATGGGATTGCTCCTAACAAATAGGATATGATCAATGCAATAATGGAATTTAACATATTACTAAAATCTCCTGCTGTTAAAAACCCAATACAGTGTGTTTGGTTTCTTTATTTGTCGTAAATTTGAATGAGAAATTCCTTATATTTCTGATTTTCAATCTTGAACGCCTTACACTGCCATTCGGTATCGAGCAAAGAGAGAATGACCATCATACTTTCTGGATAATAGAATTGCATCAAATCTGTTTCAGAAGGATGAGATGGTCCTTTGGGGTGTGAATGAAAGATACCCATGATGTCCATATTATTTTCTTCTCCCCAAATGAGGGCTTCTAATTGTTGTTTCGGATTCATTCTAAACTGGACTGGGCTATGGTATTCATTTTCGATAAAGAATATTTGGTGAACTTCACCATTTTTCCCAAAAATTAAACCGCAAGCTTCTTCTGGAAGACACTCGATAGCATATTTGATCATTCGCTCATAATATTTTTGATGCAAGATAAAAGGCATTGATCTTTTCCCACTATCTAAAGAAGATAGCCAGAATTACTAACATAAAGAACATAAAACCTGGCTCAAACCATAGACTAAATCCATGTCTTTTTTCTTCAAGTCCATCCGCTAACCCGGTCAACGCATATCCTGTCCCAGTCAATAAGAGTCCAAAGGTCATCGGTGGAACAGGTAAATAATGTAAACCTAATGCCAGTTGCCCAATCGCAATGGCAATTCCTGCAGACCAGGCAAAGCACCACCGTCCCTGCAAACGAAGATACAACGTTCGAAGACTGACCAGGAAAAGAGCAATAGAAATGGGTGGCAATGCCAGATAAAGCCTTAAATCTACTGAATCAATGGCAATGCACAGCATCAAAAATAATGCGAATGATACAGCAATTAGCCCAACCGTAGCTGGTATATGGCGAATATCGGATAAGTCAACAATAATATACTCAGCAATATAGACCAGCACCAGCATTGCCATACCGAGCAGGAACAACACCCACCATTGAGAACTCAGCCTCAAGGTATTTAAAGTTACTCCCAAACCCCAGGCAGTAAATGCAGGCATGATGATATACTGCGTTGTTCGTTGTTTATTAAGTTGTGGATGTTCCCGCACTAACCAATCAGCTCCTAATGCGGCGAGAATCGCATCCAGAAAAGAAACTAATGTTGCAAAATTCAATGTGAAAGAGGTTTCCATACCGAATAAATGAACAGCGATAGTCTGACGCGGCAGATTTACCATCTGTGCCATCGCATACATGAGGAAAAGGACAGCGGTGACAACACTCAAGCGATCTGGACTGGGTAGGTGACCTGAATCTTTCATAAGTTCATTTTACCTGTCATTAGATTGTCATACAAGAATGACATTCCTTTCTGCAATAATGAGTTTATTGACGTGGTAAAATACTTTCTGTATGAATCAAGTATCTCAACCATCTCAACCAAATACAATAAATCCGCCCAGATTGATCCAATCAATAACAACTGGATTCAATCTGGTTGCGAATCACCTCTATCTTTTATTGATGCCGCTTGCACTTGACCTTTATCTGTGGTTTGGGCCACACTTGCGGTTAAAATCTCTTCTGGAACCTGTTTTTCTCGAAGTGCAAAGGCAGTATGCAACAATCACCCAACTAAATATGGATTCTACTTTACAGGTGTTTCAAGAGTACTGGAGTGATCTTCTTCAGCACTTTAATCTCTTCAGCCTGATACGCAGTTATCCTATTGGTGTTTTTAGTTTATTTGCAAGTTCAGCTCCCCTTGATAACCCTCTAGGCATACCCATCATGCTTGAAGTGCCTTCGATTGGCAGTGCATTCCTTTACATAATAGTTATCACTTTAATTGGCTTACTTTTCGGAACCATCTTCTTTCGCGAAATAGCTCGTCTATCAGGAAGCATGCCAGTATTTACTGAACTTCGCCCAACTTCGTGGCATTATATGCAAACAGTTGTTTTAACTTTGCTTCTTATTGCCTTGCTATTCTTCATTGCAATCCCGCTGGTAATGCTTATTTCTTTCCTTGTGATCATCAGCCCAACCATTGCTCAAATTGCTTTGATCATCATTGCAATGTTCCTGTTATGGCTTCTTGTTCCAATGGTCTTTGCTCCACATGGGATTTATTTCAATCAACAAAGCGCATTATCTTCAATACTATCCAGCGTTCGAATGGTACGTTTTTATTTACCCGGCACCAGCTTCTTTTTAATGATCGTCGTGTTGATTGGTGAAGGATTAAATATCATTTGGCGGATTCCCCCCGCAAATAATTGGATGGCTATCATCGGCGTTGTTGGGCATGCATTTGTTTCCACGGCTTTACTGGCAGCCACCTTTGCCTACTATCGCAATGGTTTAATCTGGATACAGTCCCGCATACAGCAAACTTCAAAACCTGCATCTGAAGAAAATGAGAGGATTTTATGACACCCGAAAACCCAACTCACTATTCAGCCAGTGATATCACCGTCTTGGAAGGGTTGGAAGCAGTTCGCCGCCGTCCAGGTATGTATGTAGGCGGTACCGACCAGAAAGCGCTTCATCATCTGGTATATGAAGTTGTAGATAACTCCATTGATGAGGCGCTGGCAGGTGTATGTGACCGAATTAAAGTAACTATTCATGCGGATTCAAGCGTCACGGTGGAAGATAATGGACGTGGTATTCCAGTGGATATTCATCCAGAAAAGAAAAAATCTGCCCTGGAAGTTGTTATGACTATCCTGCATGCAGGTGGAAAATTTGGAGCGGGTTCCTATAAGGTTTCAGGTGGTTTGCATGGTGTTGGTGTTTCAGCAGTGAATGCCCTTTCTGAATGGTGTGAGGTACGTGTGCGCCGTGAAGGTCGTATCCATTTTCAACGATACGAACGAGGTCGCCCCGTTGAACCAGTAAAAGAAATTGGCACGTGTGGCGCAGATGAGCATGGAACAACAACAACATTTCGTTTTGATCCAGAAATATTCAAGGGCGATCTTGATTTTCGCTTTGATACCCTTACACAACGCTTCCGCGAGATGGCTTTCGTCACACGCAAAATCAACCTCAATCTGCTGGATGAACGTAGCCATCGAGAAATGACTTTCTACTTTGAGGGCGGAATTGTTTCGTTTGTTCGATATCTGAACCGCAACCGTGAAGTTCTTCACCCAGTAGTGTATGCTAGCAAAGAGATTGATAATATTGGGATAGAAGCTGCTATACAGTTCACAGATGCGTACGCCGAATCAATTTATTCGTTTGCCAATACCATCAATACTATCGACGGTGGTACTCATATGACTGGCTTGCGTACTGCTATCACACGTTCTATCAATGATTATGCTCGTCGTACTGGTTTGCTAAAAGACTCTGATCCTAACTTCTCTGGTGATGATACTCGCGAAGGTTTGACAGCAATTGTCAGTATCAAACATCCCGATCCACAGTTTGAAAGCCAAACCAAAGTCAAACTGATGAATCCCGAAGTGCAAACTTATGTCCAACAGGTAGTTGTAGAAAAATTCAATACTTATCTGGATGAGAATCCATCAGAAGCTAAAAGCATCATTTCGAAGTGTCTTACTTCAGCCAGAGCCCGCGATGCAGCACGCAAAGCGCGTGACCTTGTCATTCGAAAATCTGCACTTGAAAGCCTGACCCTGCCCGGGAAATTGGCGGATTGCTCTGAACGTAATTCAAATAAAACAGAGTTGTTTATCGTCGAAGGGAACAGTGCTGGTGGCTCTGCTAAACAGGGTCGTGATCGGCATTTTCAGGCAATCCTTCCCTTGCGGGGCAAGATCTTGAATACTGAACGTGCTCGCTTAGATAAGATACTGGGAAATAATGAGGTGAAAGCTCTCGTCTCAGCAATAGGCACAGGAATTGGTGATACATTTGACCTTTCCAACCTGCGTTATGGCCGCATTATCATCATGACCGATGCTGATGTCGATGGCGCTCATATCCGTACGTTACTGTTAACTTTCTTCTTCCGGTACATGCCAGCTATGATCGAAGAGGGGCACTTATTCATAGCTCAACCACCACTTTATCGCATTGCTGTTAAAAACACAGTACGCTATGCTTATACAGATGCAGACAAAGATCGTATATTAAAGGAATTAGGCAATAGTGCAGAAAAAGCGAGCATCAGCAGGTATAAAGGTCTGGGTGAAATGAACCCCCAACAATTGTGGGAGACCACTATGGATCCTGCAGCACGAACCCTCTTACAGGTATCTGTGGAAGATGCTGCTGCTGCTGATGGCACTTTTGATATCCTCATGGGCTCAGCCGTACCTCCACGTACCCGCTTTATCCAGACACATGCAAAAGATGTAAGAAATTTGGATATATAGAATATTTCTTCAGATAATACATTCATCAATATTCATTAAGGCTGGCTTATAAAACAAGCCAGCCTTTTTGTTTATTTTGGAATGTCATTTTTACACGATTTAATAATTACACAGAATCCTTTTTAAAAACCAAAACATTGAAAAAGATAGATTTGTTAATTTTTCTTTCATCTATCTAAAGCTGGTAATTAAGACCTTTATCCAGATTTACCACTCAATTAATAATGATTTTATGCAATGTTTATTTGGAAATATATATCTTTTTTATAGAATTAAATCTAAGAAAAAATTTTTCGGGGTTGGGGTTTGTACACTACAGTATTATTTTCTTGCGTTTGTAAGTTTATCAAATGAAAAAATTGAAGAAATAAATCGCAACTGGCGTTCAAAATCACTTTGTCTCTATCATGGGAGGAATAAATGAAATTCATTAATAATATAACGATAAGACTCAAATTGATTCTAATGGCAGCTCTTCTATGCATCTCCCTGACTATTATCGTAGTCGTGAATATAATTGCGATAAATAATACAAAGGAAAAGCTGGTATCTATCACTGAGAAAAGCCTGATACCACTACAATATATCTCTCAAGCTGAGAACCAGTTAGAAAATTTAAAGGGGAATATATACAAGTATTATGCTTTACCAATTGAAAGAAATAACACACGAATAAGCATTGAAGAAAATATTACTGCGATCAATGATGTAATCAAATTATATAGTGAGACAGATCTATCAGAAGAAGAAGAAACCGCTCTAATCGATTTCTACGACAGTTGGTCAGCTTTTCAAGAAGCTACAGCAAAAGTCATGAGCTGGGTTAATATTTCAAATGGGTCCAAAGTTCAAGAGAGCCTGGGTGATGGTGGCGAATTTTTTGTCGCCAGTCAGGCTGTTATTGCTAATTTGGAAGAAATAACATCAAATAAACAGCAAATTGCGAGTGCAGACTTAGCTTCGGGAACTTCTGGGGCAGATACTTCCAAACGCATAATGATTATGATTACCATCCTTTGTGTTCTTCTGACAGCCTTTTACGATGTGCTCATTGTCGAATCCATTGTGAAACCAGTAAATGTGATGGCTATGGTTACAGGTAAACTGGCGGTTGGAAATATCAAAAGAGAATTAACTGAAAAAGAAAAGGCATCTCTCTTTGGGCGAAAAGATGAATTTGGATTACTCGCGAGATATTTGAACCAGATGTTTGATTATTTTGGACAGGTCAGCCAGGTTGCTGAAGCGATGGCTGAGGGCGATTTGACGGTAGATATCAAATTGCATTCTGATAAAGATTACCTTGGCATCTCTCTATTGAAGATGGTCACTAACCTGCGCAGTGCTGTTGCAAAAGTAGCCCAAAATTCTTTGAGCTTGAACAATGCTTCCAGTCAACTTGCGGCTGCTGCCAGCCAGGCTGAGCAAGCAACAAGCCAGATTGCGATTACGATCCAACAGGTTGCAGGGGGGATCACGCAGCAGACAAATAGCGTTACTCAAACTGCCAGCTCGGTGAATGAAATGGAACGTGCAATTGAAGGTGTCGCAAAGGGATCACAAGAACAAGCCAATGCTGTTGCAAAAGCATCTACCATTACCAGTGAAATTGGTTCTGCCTCTCAACAGGTAGCTGCCAACATTCAAACCGTTCAGGAAGACTCGAAAAACGCAGCCCTAACTGCAATACGCGGTTCTCAGACCGTTTCCGAAACTATCCATGAGATGGAATCCATTCGTTCTAAAGTCAGTTTCTCTGCTCAAAAAGTTCAAGAAATGGGATCTCGCTCTGAGCAGATTGGAATCATCATCGAAACCATCAATGACATTGCCAGTCAGACTAATTTATTAGCATTGAATGCAGCCATCGAGGCTGCTCGAGCTGGTGAACATGGTAAAGGTTTTGCTGTGGTTGCTGATGAAGTGCGTAAACTGGCTGAACGGTCCAGTTCTGCCACAAAGGAAATTACTGAACTGATCAAAGGCATTCAGAGTACTGTTAATGAAGCAGTTAATGCGATGCAAGAAGGCGACGCCGAGGTCGAGCATGGTGTGAACAGCGCCAATAGTGCTGGAATCGCTCTTGAAGAAATACTAAAAGCTTTCCAGGGTGTTCAGGTACAGGCAGAACAGGCTGTAAAGGCTGCCATTCGTATGAGTAATTCTGCTACTGATCTTGTCAATGCCATGGATTCTGTCTCCGCAGTAGTCGAAGAAAATACGGCTGCAACCGAACAAATGAGTGCTGGTGCAAAAGAAGTCACCCGGGCTATCGAAAATATTGCTTCTGTATCAGAAGAAAATTCAGCCTCTGTAGAAGAAGTTTCTGCATCCGCAGAAGAAATGTCTGCTCAGGTTGAAGAAGTAACAGCATCTGCACAATCATTGTCAGAGATGGCAAATGCACTTGAGCAGGTAGTGAAGCAGTTCAAACTCCCAGCCAATGTGGCTGAAAAATAGAACAAGCTTTGCAAATCAATCAGGAGGGTTGGGTAATCCACCCTCCTGATTATTTAAGAAACATAACATAATTTTCAAAAGAAATTCTTTCACAAAATAAGAACTATCGAATTCAACACTTTATTCACTCCGTTAAGGTTCAATCATCTACTCAATCTCTCTTACTATTTCTATAAATTCAGGGCTGGTTGATATTAAAAAGCCTATCTCAGCTAACCCCTGATATATTTATTTTATTCTCCTGATTGTCACCACAACTGTTGATATCCCTCACTCCACCTTCACTATGATAGCTTCATTTCCTATCAATCGGATCGCATTTTCCTTTACCTTTTCTACCTCTTTGCGCTTGGTTGAAAACAACAGCTCCCAATTCTTTCCAAGCAAATTACCTCCCAAGAACAACTTGATGGGCCGCTTGCCAAAATTGATTGCCACCAAGATCATCTCCTCTGGAGTCTGGCGAAGGTAAGCCATAAGCATTTGTGGTTCGAAGGTTAAGGGCTGGTATAACCCTTGCTGAAGTGCAATATGCTCTTTTCGTAATTTAATTAATTTTTTGTAGACGTTCAGTAATGAATCAGGGTCTTTCTGTTGGGTTTCGACATTTCTGAACAGGTAATTTGGATGCACAGGCATCCAGGGTTCTGCACTAGAAAAGCCTGCTTGTTGAGTAGCATCCCATTGCATCGGACTTCGACATGCATCCCGCGTCGGGAAAAATGGATAGTACCGCTTGCCTGGTGGATCTTGAATTTTTGAATAAGGCACATGAATATTGCGCATTCCGATCTCTTCGCCATAATAAAGAAAAGGCGTTCCACGTGCAGTCAACAGCAACACTGCGGCTTCTTTGTTACGATCGTCGTTCTCCCCTTTTCCATATCTTGAAGCGGAGCGTTTATTATCGTGATTATTCAATACCAACGTTGGCCAACCATCCACCGCTAAAGTATTTTCCCAACGCTGCAAGGCGGTCTGCATCCTCCCCGCATCCCACGGGCAGCCTAACAACTCAAAGTTAAATGCTGCGTGCAGCTTTTCATCTCCAATATATTTCGCTGCCTTTTCTGGACCTGCCAGGAAAGTTTCACCCACTACATACCGCTCAGGATATACATTCGTCACCCGCCGGATTTCCTCAACTACACTCATCATCTCAGGTTGATCTGCATCATAAATATGTTCCTGGCATTCAAAAGGTCGAATGCCAAACTTTTTTGGATTGTCACGGAATTGAGAATCTTTGAAATATTCATTGAATACATCCAGACGGAATCCATCAACCCCGCGTTCCATCCAGAAACGGAATATATCCATCATGGCACTACGTACTTCAGGATTACGCCAATTCAAATCTGGCTGCTGAGGGCAAAACATATGGTAATAGTATTGGCTGGTCCTCTCATCATAATCCCATGCCCATCCACCAAAAATCGAAGCCCAATTATTGGGGCGTCTCCCGCCAGATTTCCCATCTCGCCAAATATACCAATCTCTTTTCGGGTTATCACGACTGGAGCGGCTTTCCAAAAACCAGGGATGTTGGTCAGATGTATGATTTAACACAAGATCCATGATAATGCGAATATTTCGGGAATGTGCTTCCTCTACTAACTTATCGAAAACTTGCAAATTGCCAAAAATCGGATCGATATCACAATAATCCGCTACATCATACCCAAAATCTACCATAGGGGAAGGATAAACTGGAGATAGCCAGATCGCATCCACCCCGAGATCATGAATATAATCAAGTCGGGAAATGATGCCTTGCAAATCGCCTATACCATCTCCATTCTTGTCTGCAAATGAACGGGGATAGATTTGATAAATCACACCATCACGCCACCAATGAGTCTTTGCCATAATTTCCTCCAACTATTTATGTGATTTTAGCATAGAGTATTCATGCTCATTTCAATGCGAATTCTTTTCTCATAAATTTCTGATTTCAATTTTCTTGATTAACCATTGATGTTGTGGTATAGTAGTCGCGTTGGTAACTCAATAATGTGCGCATCGAAAAGTGGGCAACCCCCACTTTTCTGCATAATTACAACGGATAATACATTTGGAGTAAGTAAGGGATGAAGAACGAATTCTTTCTGGCGTTCAATGAAGTAATCGAAGAAAAAGGGCTTCCCAAAGAGATCATTCTCCAGGCGCTGGAATCTGCCCTTGTATCAGCCTATCGCCGAGAAGTAAATGCATCTGCTGGGCAAAATATTGAAGCAAAAATCGATGCCGAGTCCGGTAAAATGTCCATCTTTGCAGAAAAAGAAGTTGTAGAAGATGTACAGGACGACCGGACTGAGGTGCAGCTTGAAGAAGCTCGCAAATACAACCCTACTGCCCAACTTGGTGATATGGTGATGGTTGATAGCACCCCACCCAATCTGGGACGTGTTGCTGCACAAACAGCCCGGCAAGTTATACAACAGCGCATCCGTGACGCTGAACGACAGGCACAGTTGAATTACTACCAAAAGGAAGTTGGTGAGATCATCAGTGGTGTTGTTCAAGCAGTTAACTCACAAGGCCTTACCATCGGCTTAGAGTTACGTGCAGAAGGCACCATGATGCGTAAAGATATGATCCCTGGCGAACGTTTTCATATTCACGATCGCACTCGTGCATTGGTTGCTGAAGTGAAAGATAGTAATCGTGGACCGATGATCATTCTCTCCCGCACTCATCGTGATTTTCTTCGCCGCTTACTTGAAACTGAAGTTCCAGAAATCTATCATGGTGTAGTAGAAATTCGATCTATCGCTCGTGAACCAGGTGAACGTGCTAAAGTTGCCGTCTCTGCTACACAGCAAGGGATCGACCCTGTAGGTGCCTGTGTAGGTATTCGTGGCGTACGTATCCAAGCGATTGTGCGTGAATTGCATGATGAAAAGATCGATGTGATTGAATGGAATAACGATGCGGCTGTGTTCATTGCCAAAGCCATCAGTCCAGCCCGTGTTGTTGGAGTTTACCTTACTGATCGTTCTGCTTCCAATAAAACAGCGACGGTAGTCGTTCCAGAAGACCAGCTAAGCCTGGCAATCGGTCGGGATGGACAGAACGCCCGCCTGGCAGCCAAATTAACTGGCTGGCGCATTGATATCAAAAGCCTTTCTGAAGCTGCTGCTGATGCTTATGGTCGCTTACGTGATGACGAAAGCCTGGCAAAAATTGCCAATGCTGAAAAAGATTTCTTACCACAATTAGAAACCATGCTTGCCAAAAAAGCAGAAGGGCGTCCACTTACTCCTGAAGAATACGAACAGATGGCACGCTTTGTTGACCGTGTCGAAAGCCGCCGGGTGGCCATTCAAACTCCGGTTGAACCCGCTGTGACTCCATTGGAAGTGGAAATCAAAAATAGCTTCCCGGAACGTATCTTTACTCAGAACATTCTTGATAGCAACCTGCCTGAGCATGTTAACAACTTACTGCAAGAAGCAGGTTACCAGACTGTTGGTGATCTGGCTGTACAATTTAGATTGAATCCTGATCGAATTTATCGCATCAATGGAATTGGTCCAAAAGCTCTCTCCGAGATAAACTTACTGATTGATACACTCGAAGCAGAGATGAAACCTGCAGAACCTGCTACCGAAGAAATTTCAGCTCATGAAGAAGAAATTAAACCTGAACCAGAGGCTATTGAACCAGTAGTAGAAGAAATTGCTTCAATAGAACCGGAGATAATTGTACCAGCAATAGAAGAAGCTCAAACTGTGACAGAACCAGAACCTGAACCAATGGAAGAATACTCATCATTGGATGAAATCTTCACCCTCAAACCAGAAATGCTGGAAATAACCGCTACTTCTGAAGAGGAAGAAGAAACTCCAGGAACATCTCAAAAGATAGAATCTGGTAAAAAGAAAAAGAAGAAATTTAAAGAAGTTGAATATGATCCTGATCGCGATTTGACCTACGTACGCAAGAAACACAAAAAAGGCGACGAAGGAGATTGGGACTGGTAAAGTAATAGGTAATAACGGAAAATAAAGGACGTGGTTAAGCAAACCAAAAAACGAGAAAAACATATACCGCAGCGTACCTGTGTGGGTTGTCGTGAAGTCTTGGCGAAAAGAACCCTTATCCGGGTAGTTCGTACACCTGAAGGTGTGGTAGTAGACAAAGAAGGGAAAACCCCCGGAAGAGGTGCCTACTTGCACGATAAACGTGCCTGCTGGCAAAAAGGTTTAAAAGGTGCCCTGGCTTCTGCATTACGGATAGAAATTTCGCCTGAGAACCGCCTGCGGTTGGAAGAATTTGCAGCGACGTTAACTGAAGAGCCTGCCACACCTGAGCAAGTTACTGGCGGATCCCAATGAAACGTCTCTGGTTTTGGAAAAGAACGAATGAACGAATAAATTTACCCGTTTAGCACTCACCGGGAACAAAAGGTTTTTTCCCGAGTGGATTGTCAGAACGGAATTTACTCGGGAAACTTTAGAGGAGGTGCACGATGAGTGATAATGGGAAAAAGACGATCATCTTCCCTCATAATCTAACCGTAAGAGAATTGGCTCGACAACTGGAAACCAGCCCTATCCAGATCATAAAAATATTGATGACGAATGGTGTTATGGCGAACATCAATCAGCAAGTTGATTTTGATACTGCAGCTATAGTTGCCAGTGAGTTGGGTTTTGAAGCCTCTTTGGAGATACCAGCAGAAGAAGAAGTAAAAGAAGTAGGCGAAGTTCCGCATTGGCGCCAATTAATTGCCAATGAAGATACTTCCAAACTGGTTACACGCCCCCCAGTTGTTACCATTCTGGGGCATGTTGATCATGGGAAAACCACTCTGCTCGATGCGATCCGGCATACCGAAGTTGCAGCTGGTGAAGCAGGTGGCATCACCCAGCATATTGGTGCTTACCAGGTAGAACATAAAGGAAAAGTCATCACATTTTTAGATACACCAGGGCATGCAGCCTTTACCGCCATGCGTGCACGGGGTGCTCAGGGTGCTGATATTGTAATTTTAGTAGTAGCAGCAGATGATGGTATCATGCCACAAACCCGTGAGGCAATTTCGCATGCCCGTGCAGCTCGTGTTCCAATCATTGTGGCTTTGAATAAAATTGATAAACCTTCTGCCAACCCAGATTTTGTAAAGAAACAACTGGCTGAGAATGATTTGATCCCCGATGAGTGGGGTGGCAATACTATGGTTGTTCCGGTATCTGCTAAACAACGTATCGGTCTGGAAGACTTGCTGGAAGCCATTCTACTGGTAACCGAAAGCACAGAGATCAAGGCTAACCCCAAAGGAAAAACCATTGGCACTGTGATTGAAGCCCGCATCGAAAAAGCCAAAGGTGTCATGGCAACCTTGTTAGTGCAAAATGGTACACTGGCAATGGGTGATGTAATCGTTGCTGGAAAAGGTTGGGGACACATCCGTGCTATGTTTGATTACAAAGGACGTAAATTACAAAAAGCAGGTCCATCCACCCCTGTACAAATCATGGGGCTAAGTGATGTTCCGGATGCCGGTGACCTGTTTCAGGTATATGCATCAGAAAAAGAAGCCAGAGCAGTTATCGAAGAGCAGAAAGAACAATCTCGGCAGATGGCTGCTGCAGCACCGAAAGCCACTCTGGAAGA
Source organism: Anaerolineaceae bacterium (assembly GCA_034429195.1). Taxonomy (GTDB): domain Bacteria; phylum Chloroflexota; class Anaerolineae; order Anaerolineales; family Anaerolineaceae; genus UBA4782. Next base: position 28,792 of record DAOUGQ010000006.1, on the reverse strand, counting down.
ATTATTCCAGAAGTACGAAGCAGGTGAAGTGCAAGAATTGCGCCTCGTATTAAAAGCCGATGTTCAGGGCTCATTGGAACCTATTATTCAGACTCTGAAAGATATCAAGGAAACTCGCATCAACATTAACATCCTGCATGCTGAAGCAGGAAATATCACCGATAGCGATGTTATGCTGGCAGTAGCTTCTAAAGCAATTGTGATCGGTTTCAATGTACAGGCTGATCCTGCAGCGCGACGTCTGGCAGAATCTGAAGGAGTATCTATACGTCTGTATGATATTATTTATCGCCTGACAGAAGATATCGAAAAAGCGTTGAAAGGTATGCTCGCCCCAATCAGCAGAGAAGTAGTGATCGGGAAAGCAGAAGTTCTCGCTGTTTTTCATATCAGCAAAATTGGTAATATTGCTGGTTGCAAAGTCACCCAGGGAGAAATTCGCCGCAATGCACGGGTACGTTTGATCCGTGGTGAAGATGTGATCTATGAAGGTGAGTTGTCATCCCTGAAACATGAAAAAGATGATGTACGAGAAGTACGTCTTGGTTTTGAGTGTGGTATGGCAATGAAAGGAACAAACGATATTAAAGTAGGCGATATTATTGAGTGCTTTGTCATGGAGCAATCCAACGAATAGAAGTTCGTTGGAAAAGGAGAAGTACCCATGCCCTCAAAAATGCGATTACAAAGGATCGAAGGTAGGATCCGTGAAATTCTATCGGAAATGCTCATTCGAGAGATAAATGACCCTCGATTAAGTGGTGTGTTCATTAACGATGTTCACGTAGATCGAGAATTGGCATTTGCAGATATATATGTCTCAGCAATCGAAGGCCATCAAAGGTCTTCCGAAATATTGGAAGGTCTTGAAAGTGCCAGTGGATTCATTCGAAGCGCATTAGCTGCGCAAATCCCATTGCGTACATTTCCTCGATTGCGTTTTCGTTGGGATTTCACCCCAGAACGGGCGGATAAAATTGAACGTCTGTTAATTGAAATTAAGAATGAAGATAAATCCACTGAAAAATAGATATGGATCGAAAAACCTCTGAAACAATTCGCCAGCTATTTCAAGAATCTAATCGGATTGTGATCACATCACACATCCGCCCAGATGGTGATGCGATTGGTGCTGTGCTTGGCCTGGGTTCTGCTCTGTTGGAAGCTGGAAAACAGGTTCAGATTGTGATGGCTGATGGCATTCCAGCAGTATTTCGGCATTTGCCTAACAGCAACCTGGTGACAAAAAAGATACAGGGAGATTATGACATCGCAGTTGTGTTGGATTGTTCAGACTTACAACGCACTGGTGATGTGCTAGGTGAAAAACTTCCAAACCTGGCAATTGATCATCATGTCACCAATTTGAATTTTGCTCAAATCAATTGGGTACAGCCAGAAGCAGCAGCAACCTGTGAAATTCTCACTCTCATGCTGCCAGATTGGGGTTTTCAGATCAATCAACAAACTGCTACAGCCTTATTGGCTGGTATAGTAACCGATACTATCGGCTTTCGCACTTCCAACACCCGACCTGAAACCCTGCGATGTGCTGCTGATTTGATGGAATTGGGAGCCCCCCTTTCAGAAGTATATTATCACACACTGCTCAGGCAATCGTATCAGGCAGCAGGATTATGGGGAAAAGGGTTGGCACGATTACAACGGCAGGATCGCCTTGTGTATACCTGCCTGACACTGGAAGATAAACGTGAGATTGGATACAATGGCAATGATGACGCAGATCTGATCAATTTATTAAGTACAATTGATGATGTGGACATTGCGATGATCTTTATAGAACAGAGCAAGGAATTGACCAAAGTAAGCTGGCGGGCACAACCTGGTATCGATGTGGCGCAAATTGCGGTACAATTTGGTGGAGGTGGTCATCTGGCTGCTGCTGGTGCACAAATTTCCGGTACGATAGAAGAGGTAATTCAGAAAGTACTTCAGAAAACCACCCAATTTTCCGCTGAGGGACTGCTTTCAAATAATGGTATATCCACCTCAAACGGGGAGACAATAAAATGAGTGATACGAAAACTGATATTAATAATGCAATTTCTGGTGTTCTGGTTGTTGATAAACCTGTTGGCTTAACCTCTCATGACGTTGTTCAAATTATTCGAAATGGGACAAATATTCGGAGAGCGGGACATACTGGAACACTTGACCCAAGAGCTTCAGGAGTTTTAGTGATCCTTCTAGGTCCAGCAGTAAGACTTAGTGAATACGTTTCTGCTTCAGACAAACGATACCAAGCCGTCATTCGTTTGGGCACTCGCACTGACACCTATGATTCTGAAGGAACCATTCTTCGCACATCTCCAGTAGACATAACCGAAGAGCAATTTAAAACCTCATTGGCTAAATTTATTGGTGAGATCGAACAGGTACCACCCCCCTATTCCGCGATAAAAGTTCAGGGTCGCCATGCATATGATATGGCACGGAATGGTGAAGATGTAGAACTTGCTCCACGCAAGATTAAAGTTTACAACCTCGATTTATTAGAGTGGGCTCCACCAGAAGCTGTAATTGATGTTTACTGCTCATCAGGCACGTACGTACGCTCGCTGGCACATGATGTAGGAGAAGACCTTGGTTGTGGTGCACATCTCATTGGCCTCAGAAGAACAAAAAGTGGACGGTTTTCTTTACGTGATGCTGTGCCATTAAGCAAACTGCGAGAAGCCTTTGAAAAAGGCACCTGGTACCAATACCTTATTCCTGCAGCGGAAGCGCTTACTGAATGGCCAGCAGTAGAACTAACACAGGAACAAATGGAAACTATCCGGCATGGCAACCGTGTTCCTGCCGATCCTTCAATTGGAAACCTGGCACGCGGAGTTAGTGAACAAGGTGAACTTGTTGCGCTCATGGAATTAGATATTGAAACAAGCGAATGGAAACCTAAAAAGGTTTTCTTTATCCAATAAATCCACCTTTATACTTGCATTACCCAGAGACAGATATTTTCATGCAGCATATCCGCACCCTGGACACTCAATTGCATAATGCCCCAGTCTGGCTCACTATTGGCGCATATGATGGTATCCACCTGGGGCATCAGGCTCTGATCCATGAATTGGTCTCCCAAGCTCATAAATCTCATGAGCAGGCAGTAGTTGTCAGTTTGTTTCCCCACCCTTCATTGATCCTGGGGAGGAATCACGCCCCCTTCTATCTGACCAGTCCGGATGATCGTGCTGAGCTTTTGGAAAAATTGGGTGTTGATGTGTTATACACCTATCCTTTTACCAAAGAAGTATCTAACCTGAGGCCACAGCAATTTCTTCAAACCCTGGTCGAAAGGATAGCAATTCGTCAATTGTGGGTAGGAGATGATTTTGCACTTGGAAAAGACCGTCAGGGTTCTTTGGAAGTGCTTGGCGAGTTGGGAAAGGAATTTGGCTATACGCTATTTATCTTTAAACAGGTACAGGTTGGTGATACCATTGTTTCCTCTTCCTTCATCCGCGAACGGCTTATGGCAGGCGATCTGCAAACGGTGAAGAATATGTTAGGCAGAAATTATTCTGCACGTGGAAGTCTTTTTTCAACTACAGATAAGACAACCGAACCTGCACATTCTTTTTTCTTTCAAACATGGGATGAGCAGCTCTTACCCCCTGCAGGCTTATACACCTGTACTCTATGGCTTAAAGGGATGGAATTTGAATGCGTTGCAGATTTAATTTCCCTTGTGAATCGAACCAATCCGTTGATTGAAATAAAGATGTTAAATTTCGATTGCCCTTTTTCCTCTGAGCCAGCCAACCTGGAATTTTTGCAAGCCATCTCGTCATAAGATCTACTTTTTCCCAGGGAGAAAACCATGTCACGCACTCGTCAGATCTATACACTCAATCCAAAAGACCTGGCACCTGAAACAATAGCAGTTACTTTCGCAAAGACATCTCGCTCACCCCAATCTTTTAAAGAAATCGCTCAGGGGCTCACAGAAGCCAAAAGCAGTGAATTCCATGAAAAATGGGTGGTCGGTTATGGTCATGCATCAGTCGCTGAACATGCAGTATTGCATATCGCATTTGAAAATGTCTCCCGTCTGGCTGTCGAAACCATCGAAAGTTGCCGGTTGGCATCTTTTACTGAAAAATCTACCCGCTACCAGAAATGGGGAGCTCAGGAGTTTTACCTTCCTGATGAACTTGCTCATTCCCCCTATGAAGAAAAATATGTTGCTACCTGCAGCCAGTTATTTGACACATACTTGAAATGCCTTGATAAAGTGGAAAACTGGCTGCTGACAAATGTACCCGTAAAGGATTGCGAAGATTCTGCAACCCGCAGACGACGTCTGCATACCGAAGCAATAGATGCTTGCAGGTTTTTATTGCCAGCCTCTTCGTTGGCAAATGTTGGAATGACAGTTAACGCACGTGAACTCGAGCATGCGATTGTAAAGATGCTCAGTCACCCGTTATCAGAAGTATGCCAGATTGGTGAAGAGATTAAGCAGGTAGCTCAGGCTGAAGTACCTACTCTGGTTAAGTATGCTTCACCCAGCAGCTACTTGCATCATCTTCCAGAAATAATCCCCTCTTCCATCTCAAATCTTGAAAAAAAAGACTGGTGCATCTTACAGGATTTTGATCCACAGGCAGAGATCAAGCTTTCTGCTGCCGCCCTGTTCCGGTACCATGACCAGGATTATGAAACAGCCCTCATCCAGGCGAGATCGATGGATTCGATCAGCCGGGTGAACCTGATCAAACAGTTATTGGCAAAAATCGAAGCCTATGAGCTCCCATTACGCGAAGCTGAACACGTAACTTTCACCTTTGAATTAGTAATGGATCAGGGTGCCTATTATGAATTCAAACGCCATCGTATGATGACCCTCAGTCCACAACCTCTGGGGGCTTCTCTGGGATATTGCATTCCTCTTCTGATCGATTCAGCTGGTTTACGGGAGGAGTATTGCAAAGCTATGGATGCAACCGAGGCTGCCTGGCAGGAAATTTCGAACTTCAATCCTGAAGTGGCAGCTTACGGAATTCCCAATGGATTTAACCGCAGAGTGCTTGCTACCATTAATTTACGCAGCCTGATCCATCTGATACGGCTGCGAACACGGCCATCCGCTCATTTTTCAATTCGAAGGATAGCCCATCGTATGGCTGAATGTGTCAGATCAGTGCTGCCAGGTATCGGACAGACATTGCCCGTCAACGACAGTGAAACCTGGCAAAGCATTCAGGATGAACATTTTTTGAAGGTAGAGTAGCTATTCCTTTCCCACAACTTTTACTGGTAAGTAATAGCAATGGCTTTTTCATTCTAAACTCGCTATACTGATAAGCAGAATGGAAAAATACTGGCAGCCATATATTCGACCGGATTCTTCTGAGCCTTCACCCCTCCCCCTTGGAAGGTATTTTCCCGCCATTCCTCCAGGCATGTTTTCTACCTGGCTTAAACGAAATATACCTGCCAACAGCCTTATTCTAGATCCTTTTTGTTCTTCACCTCTACCTGCCCTTGAAGCATCTCAGTCAGGGTATCGAGTGCTTGTTGCCTGTAACAATCCTATCACACGGCTACTTCTTAAATTGCTCGCCGAATCACCAACTTCTCAGGATTTTCAAGCTGTGTTGGCTGATTTGGCTTCACAAAAACGCGGTACAGAAAGATTGGAAACTTCCCTTCAAGCATTTTATGATTCTATTTGCCCAAACTGTCAGCAAAAGGTTCCTGCCAATGAATATTACTGGCGCCGAGGGGAGATTTCTCCTTATGCGAAGCTCATCCGTTGCCCATTCTGTCGTTGGGAGGGCGAAACAACTTTCCTACAAACAGACCAGGATGTTTTGGTGCGAAACAGGAATGATGCCTTGCACAGGGCTCGTGCCATGCAGATAGTTAGTGATGGAGACGAAGATTCGCGGGAGGGTGCACAGGAAGCTGTTGATACTTACCAGCCACGCCAGTTGAGTTTTCTTTTTACTCTTCTTAACAAGATTCAAGGGCTCGATTTACCTCCCAGACGCAAAGCACTTTTATGGGCTCTTTTCATTTTGTTATGTGACGAAGGGAATATGCTCTGGAGTCACCCTGCAAGTCGTACCCGTCCAAAACAACTTTCCATTCCTAATGAATATCGTGAAGTAAATTTATGGCAGAAGCTTGAAGAACTCGCAGCAGGCTGGCAATATCCTTCCATACCAGTCTCTGTGCAATCCTTCCAAAACACCAAGAACATCGAGCCTGGCATAACCCTTTTTGAGGGAAGACTACGAGACCTGCTACCATTGAACACAGAGAACATACCCGCCGCAATCATTTCTATCCTACCCCGACCTAATCAGCCATTCTGGACATATTCAGCTCTATGGTCAGGATGGATATGGGGAAATGAAGCTGTGATCCCACTCAAAGGATCCTTTCATCGAAAGCGGTATACCTGGCAGTGGCATGCGAACGCTCTATCAAGCATTTTTCAAGCACTTCAGGCACACCTTCCATCAGAGATCCCCATTTTTACTATAGCAGAAGAATTCAACCCGGGTTTCCTGACTGCTATTTTTTCAGCCTCGGAAAATAACAGCTTGAGACTCAATGGCTTTGCTTATCAGGAAGAAACCCAGATCAGCCAGTTCCAATGGGTAACTGGCCCGTTGCATGAACCTTCTGATATGAAACAGGATCTTGACAAATCTATTCGTGAAGGATTTATAAATTGCCTGCTGAAAAGGGCTGAGCCATCCACCTATGCATCATTATTCTCTGCTGGTATGCTGCATCTGGTTCAGGATAGCTCTTTGGCAAAAGGTCAAAGAGAATTACCCTTCAACCAGATTACATTTATACATAATCAATTCAGCCAGGTGTTTACAACGCGCACCACATTTCATCGATACGAATCCACCGCTAAGAATCAGGAGACTGGATTGTATTGGCTAGAAAATGAACCAAACGGAATGGAAGAATCTCTTTCAGATCGGATCGAAAGAGCAATCAGGTCGATTCTTCAAAAAGAACAACAAGTCAGCAAAAAAGCATTGGAAGGAAAACTAAATTTAATATTTCCAGGCCTTCTAACACCTTCGCTGGAACTGGTTGAAATGATCATCCATTCTTATGCCAGAAATGACCCTGATTCACCAGAAATCTGGCGAATTCTTCCTGATGAAATGCCTCAAGCTAGAGAAATAGACGAGATCAAAATACTACAGACTCTGATCAACAGTGCACAGAAATTTGGATTGTCTTTTCATTCAGAGCCTGATTATCTTGATTGGATTACTCAAGATGAAGAGATCCTTTTCCGATATTTTATTCAATCTCATGCTTGCCTCAGTCATATTTTGAAAACTTGCTCAAATGATGCTGAACGAGGAGCAATAGTTATCCCCGGTAGTCGTAGTAATTTACTCTCTTATAAATTAAAAAAAAATCCTCGCCTTGCTGAACTGGCTGCCTCAGGCTGGCATTTCATTAAGTTCCGCCATATTCGCTCGCTGGCGTCACGCCCTGGCATAACCCTGGAAGAATGGAAAGAGCTACTGGATACTGATCCACTTCGTTGGGAACAGCCACAGCAGCTCTCAATTTTCACTCAACAAAAAACTTAATGGGTTGGTTGGCTCTCCGGTGTATCGGATGGTGGTTCCAGGGTTGCAGTTTCTTCTGGAGGAGCAATCGTTACAGTCGGAGTGGGAGTAATTGTAGGTGTCAATGTAGGCAATAAGGTTTCAGTGGGTGTAGGAGTAGGTAACTTTAATTTGAGAGTAATTCTTTTTTCTGCATAAGTGCCTACCGTAGATTCGACATAGATTCTAAGTGTAATGGTATCTTTCGTCAAAGTCGATAAATCCCATGTATAGATCAATTCGGGCTGATTGAACCGGTTGTTATCCTCTTTTAATACTTTCCAGTTTGAAGGATCATCTCCATATCCGAATTCCAACCGGTAGCTGGCAAAATTCTCCGTTGCATCAATAATGGCATAGATATCCAATGGTGAGGATTCAATCGTCTGCCCATACGAGATACCTGCGAACTCAATATGTGGCCTTGCGTCGGTATCCTTGCATTCGCGGCTCGGTCGGAAGAAAAATGGTTGCTCAAATCCTAAATTTTCCGCCCAGTTTGTTCCATCACTTGATTCTTTTATCCATCGGATAGCATAAGGATCCGTGACATTGATCGCCAGTTTCTCTTCGGTATAATCTGAGCAATAAGGAGAAGCCAGAAGTCCCGTCCAGGTATCGATATTGACTTTCTGCCATAGATCATTTTCTTTAGGAAGAGGTAGCTGATCGATGGCATATGATTCACCTCGCTGTTCAGGGCACCATTCAGAAGGTTCGGTTCCAGAGACTGAACAAATCACACGATCTACAATAGTATTTGGTCGATAAAAAGCAGTTGGAATTCCACCGGTCAGTTTGGTAATGGCATATTGCATAAAATCAGACCAGATCGGCGCAGCTCCTGTCATCCCTGTGGTATTCTGCATGGGAGTGTAATCTGCGTTTCCAACCCAGACACCCACAACCAGGTCAGGGGTATATCCTAATGTCCAGTTGTCTCGGAAGTCATTCGTAGTACCTGTTTTTGCAGCTACTCTAAATGGAAGGTTGAGTAATGAGTTGGTCCCAAACATCATAGCACGAGCATTGTTATCTGAGAGGATATCACTGATCAAATATGCATGCTCTGTGCGAATTACCTGCTCTCCTTGCGGTGTATTATAGGAGTAGACCTCATTACCATCAGAATCGACAATTCTTAAAATGGCAACAGGTGCCATGCGCACACCGCTATTAGCAAACACTCCAAAAGCACTGGTTAGTTCCAACAAAGAAACATCGCCACCACCCAGGGTAAGAGAAAGTCCATAATCATCCCGGGTTAGGGTGGAAATGCCCATTCTTTTAGCAAAATTAATGAAACCATCTGCTTCAGGTGTATTAGGATCGTCGTATATTCCAATGTACTGAAGTGTTTTCACTGCCGGGATATTCAAAGAATTAGCCAAAGCAGTTCTTACCGTTACTGGTCCGTGGAATCTGCCATCATAGTTCACAGGTTGGTAGGGAGGTCGCGTATCTGAAGGGTCACCAGAAGGTGGAAAATCGGTTGGCACATCCCAGATTAGCGTCGATGGTGTCCAACCTTTTTCAAATGCAGCAGCATAGGTCAGGGGTTTGATGGATGACCCTGGTTGTCGTGGACTGACCGCCATATTTACCTGACCGGAAATAGCTTCATTGTAAAAGTCTGCAGAGCCAACCATTGCCAGAATTTCACCTGTCGATGGCCTGATGGCAACCAGCGCCCCATCGGTTGCATGATTTTCAACCAGGTTATTCACCTGATTGGTGACGGTTTGTTGTGCAAACTCTTGCAGATCAGGGTCAAGAGTAGTGTATACGGTGAATCCAGAACGGTAGATTGTTTGCGAATCATATTGCGCTTCAAGCAATGACTGGATGTAAAAAACCCAATGGGGAAATCTGATCGAATTATCTGCTTGTTTGAATGGATATTTTTCAATCTCTTCTGCAGCCTGAGCAGCTCCAGCAGCATCCAGGCATACATTTGTTCCATTGGTAGGAATATCGATACAATTCCTCTCCTGACTGAGAGTGTACATCAATACCAATACCTGTTTTGACCGTTCCAGAGTCGCTTCGCGATTGGTAAAAATATCATACACTCCAGGACCTTGAGGTAACCCAGCCAAAAAAGCCGCCTGCCCGATCGTTAGATCTGCAGCAGAAGTATTAAAATATGTTTCCGCTGCAGCCTGAATTCCATATGCTTGATTACTGTAATAAATCTCGTTAAGGTACAACTCTAGGATTTCGTCCTTCGTGTAACGCCGGGTGATTTCTGCAGCCAGGATAATCTCACGAGCTTTTCGGTTTGCACTGATCTCATATCGTTCTTCCTGGGTCATCAAAACCAGGCGCGCAAGCTGTTGCGTGATAGTAGATGCCCCCGATACAACCTCACCGGATGTATAGTTCTGCCATAATGCACGTGCAATCGCAATTGGATCGAAACCAGGATTATTGTAGAAATCCTTATCTTCGGTCGCTAATGTAGCGGCGATCACATTAGGGCTTATCTGGTCCAGTTTTACGTAGGTTCTTCGACCAGCATTTGGGTCGAGTACTTCATAGAGTAAATTTCCATTTCGATCTAAAATTCGAGTCGTTTCGAATTGCGACGCTCTTTCACGGAGGGTTGCCACATCAGGCAATGTCGAAGCGACTTGATAATAACGGAACACACCGTATGAAATCCCAGCAATCAGGATGCCGATGACTATAAAGAAACAAATAATCATCATTTGAACAAAGCATCCAAACGACTTCTTTTTCTTTTTCTGTTTTACAGGTGGTATGGGCGTTTTCCGTTCCTGTCGAATTGGTTGGGGAGCTGGACGATAGACAGGTTGTTGCCTCTCCGCAGGTGGAATCTTTTTTACCTGGACAGAAGGCTTGGGTTGAGGAGTGACCTGTGATTGAATTTGTGATGGTTGAGGAATTCCCTTACGAGGAGGAATACCATTTGTCGTGTAGCCTCTTCTTCCTATATCCGAAGAGCCGGTTCCATATGCTGCGCGAGTCACCCGCGTGGCATCAGAATCTATGGTTTCTACATAATGAGGGAGCTCTGAAGATCGGGTTGGCGTGATATCTGGAGGAATGGTTTCATCATTACTGATATTTGCCGTAGTCTTATCTTCGTCCGATTCATCTTCCCAAAAGTCAGCACTTAAATCCAAAGAGTTAATGCCTGCTTCACTTTTGGGCTGCTCAGAAATATCTTCATTCTCTGATATTTCTTCACAATTCTCAACAGGTCGTATTGAAGAACCATTCTGAAAGATCGAACGATTTTCGAAAGGTGCGGGAATTGAATTGTTCCCCAAATTGGGTTTCGTGGGCTCTTCTGGAGTAATAATGGGATACTCAGGCAGACCAGCTTCTTCAGGTTCAGTTTCAGATAATATTTTTCGAATCCGTCCACCTGGAGAGGATTTTTCTTCAGTATTATCTTTTTTTTCTTCAAAATTTTCCTCATTTTCAGAGGATTTTTCTGGTCGATCTAATTCTGACGTCATTTTTGGTTCTTTACCATTTATTCAAGTTTTTTAATAATAAAATTTTAGCACACTTTACTGTTTCGTTTGACCCTGCGGAAAACGTAACGTAAAATCAATACGATATGCGTGATTGGAAAGTTCCCTTCAAACCCGGATATAAAATTAACCTGGCTGCAGATGCACGTTTTTGTTCACCAAATATTTGTGGTGATCAGGTTTGGGAATTACTCTGTGATCAGAATGACAACAACATTATCACCATCCAAACCACGTATGGACTACGGGTTAAGCGGATCCGCTTTTTCCCCCGTTTCGTCAGGCAAGGAATTCGCCTTTCGGATCCCTTCGCATTTTCTAGCCCTCTCTTTCTGAGAAAATTTGCACCCAATTATGTTCTTCTCTCCTGTTTTCCATTTCCTGGTATAGAGGTACAGCTTGAATATTGGGTTCCTGAATCAAATGGCTTATCCGGAAGGGTTACTTTCATCAATAGAACCAGCGAACCAGAAAGTCTTACTTTCGAGTGGGCTGGGTTGCTGAATCCACTTGGTGAAGGGCAGAGCATGCTTGTATATCCAATGGGTCCCGGATATGTTCTAACAGGACGTGCAGGGAAACTTACTCCAGTTTGTTATCTTACAGGTAGCCCAATAGCTTCTCATACTACCATCCCATCACTTTCAGTATCATTGGAATTGGAAGCAGGGCAAACCCGCAGGCTGACCTGGGCAGTAGCTGGATTGCGTGAGCAGGAACAATCATTCGATCTGGCACGTAGGTTAACCACCCGCCCGTGGGATGCAGAAATCTCTCGTCTTGAAATGCAAAACACCCGCCAGACAGTAGACATCATTACAGGGGATTTGAATTGGGATCTTGCTTTCGCACTCAGCCAGAAAGAAGCTTTTGGGTTATTTCACCGCACTCTGGATCACTTTCCGGCGATAATCAGTAGCCGTGTTCCCGGTCTTGGCTACTCCTCCCGTGGTGATGGTCAGGATTGCGACCCGGGTTGGAGCAATATCACTCCACTTGGCTTGAGTTACTGGTTGAACCTGATTCTCCCAGGTGCTCCAGAAGTCGGCAGCAGCGTGCTTGAAAAAGTTTTACAGTCAATTCAAATAGATGGCTACTCGGATCTATTCATTGGCGCTGGAGGGCAACGCAGTCAATTCTTAGCTCAACCACTACTGGTTTATTGCTGCTGGCAGATCGAACAGGCATCTCCATCGCTCAAACTGCGCGAAAAATATTTTTACGAGCTGCTTCGATTTATTCAATGCTGGTTCTCACCTATCCACGATCATGACCAGGATGGCTTCCCAGAATGGGATCATCCATTACAGACAGGAATAGAAACTTCACCTGTTATGGAGAAGACTTTTGTACAATCCCGCGAATATCGCCTGCACCATTTTGAATCACCTTCCCTTGCAGCCATGCTATATCGTGAGTGTTCATTGCTTTATGCAACTGCCCTAAACCGTAAGGATGAGAATAATGCAACCTGGCTACTGGAAAGAATCAACCAGATAAATTCGTCAATGGAGAAATTTTTCGATCCGCAGACCTGTAAGCCCCAGTATATCGATTATCAAACCCATAAATGCGTCGCTGGTCATCGATTGGGTTCGATCACTGGGAATGGCACTATTCCGTGTAACAGGCAGTTTTCAGAACCAGGGAGACCAGTGATCTCAATCCGTGCTGCTGATACAGGTACACATCAGATCAGTGTCACGATAAAAGGGAAATCTGAAAAGAAAAAGTCAATCTCGGAAATAATAGCTCCAGATGCTTTTACCTGGAATAAAAATAAAGGATTGGCGATTTCTTCTAAAGTCTTTTTGTCCATCGATCAAATCGTTGTTAAAGGTGCAGGTGATAACGACCGGATACAGGTAATGACCCAGGATTATAGGGCAGAGGATATATCACTGTTTCTCCCTTTATGGGCAGAACTTGTCCCTGCTTCTCTTGCTGATGCTTTGATCGAAAAGCAGATCATGCCTCGTTATTTACGAGAATTCGGTTTACCTTTGACCACCCCTGATTCCCTTTTGCCAGATGGTGTGGCTGATCTGGTTTGCCAATTACCATGGGTATTGCCCGTTATCCAGGGGATGCTCACCTATCATCATCAAATGGAATCCGCAGAAATAATTACTAGAATTATGTCTGCGATTGTGCTACAAATTAATCAAAGCCTGCAAACTGCTGATTATTTTGATACAGAGACTGGTTTGGCAGGCGGGAAAATAAATACATTAAATGGTCTTGCACCTGTTGGTTTGTTTCTGAATGGGATTGGTATTCAGAAACTTGGAGATGGTCAGGTGGATATATCAGGAGAGAACCCTTTTCCCTGGCCAGTTACAGTAAAATATAAAGGAATGACCATTACTCGCAAGAAGGAAGAATCTGACATTACCTTTCCTTCAGGAGAAACCATTACTGTACGTGGACTAGGTCCTCATCACATAACATTACGTAAAGCAGAGTAAAGGAGGCGCGGGAAAATGGACAAATCAAAGACAATTTTATTGATGGCGATTATCCAATCTCAAGACGTAGAAAGTGCAGAAAACTGCCTGCAAGAGATTGGGGTTCAAGCGAATCGTTTGCCAAGTGTTGGCGGTTTTTTAGGACGAAAAAATGCAACTTTATTGATACCTATTACTGAAGATGAAATGGATAGTACCCTGGTAATCCTTCAAGAAAACTGCCGTCAGAGAATAGAGTACATTGCTGTACCTCTCGAAAGTGCTCCATTGCCTCTACCAACTCCAACCCCTGTTACCATTGGTGGGGCGACTATTTTTGGTCTGGAAATCGAACATTATGAGGAGATTTAGCCATGAAACTGATACTTGCCATTGTCCGTGATATTGATAATGATCATGTCTCCCATGCCTTGACCAGCGCAAATTTTAAAGTTACCTGTATCGCATCTACGGGTGGGTTCATCCGGCGTGGGAACAGTACTTTGCTGGTTGGCACTGAAGATGAAAAAGTCAATGAAGCATTAGATATCATCCGCAACAATCTCTCACCAACCACTGAACCAAACCAAAAAAGGGTTGTTATGTTTGTTCTAAAAGTGGATCAATATATCCACTATTGAAAGATAGAGTAGTTAATTAATAATTATCAAACACCACTGAATCTTCTTGCTTTTCGCAAAAAACAGGTTTTCCTTTTTTGGAAAGCCTGTTTTTATTTATTCGTGAAATTCTTCAACCTGGTATGTACTTACCTGTAAGATCTTTCTTTGCCAGAGATCGCTGGCAACGCCCATTTTTGCACAAAGATGGCTAAGAAATTCTTCAGGTTCTGGTAATTGCTCCCAAACTTGAGGCAAAAAGGTCGCCCGGTGCATTCCATCACGTAGCACAACACCATCTATCCCTGGCCGTAAACGTTCTATTAGTTCATCAGGCGTAGAGTACTTTAATGGAACTGCAGGGGTTAATACCGATATTTCGATTTTAATTTGATCTAATTCCTCTGGTTGCACAGGAGGAAAACGGTAATCCTCCAACGCAGCTGCTTCAGCATGTTCGCATACATCTTGCACTAAAGGTTGGTAGGCTTCCAACGTTCCAATGCATCCTCTCAACGCTTCATGTCGTGTCAAGGTAACAAAAGAAGCTCCATTCAGTTGCAAACGAGGTGAGTACTTTTTCAAATCAATATGATATCTGGTACGATTACGGATCACGGTTTCCAGAGTCTGTCGTGCCAATTGAAGTAGAACTTGCTTTTCCGTATCAGTCAGAGGTTCCATTTATTCTCCCGGAAAGTATTTATCTCATTATGGATCCAAACTATACAGAATACAATTCTAGTTCTTTTATACAATGAGGTACACCCTTCGTCAAGGTTCACAAAAAATTTAAATGTGAAAAATCTAAAACACATTTATACTATGAGTATGAGTGAAAACATTCCTGAATTTAATGAAAATCCGGTTCCAACGCCTGAACAGCCAACTGAAAAACCGGGAAAATCAGCAAGGTTTAATATCCTGCACGCAATAGAGACATTGCTCTTCACTGCCGCTCTCATTGCAACCCTGCTTACCTTATGGACTCCCAGTAACCTTTTCTCCAATAACCTTTTACGCCAGATGCTTGCCGAGATAGATTCGGTTGGATCAACCTCTCTCATTTTACCTACATTGACGCCATCATCGCGCCCTCGCATCGGATTGGTGTCTGGTCATTGGGGATATGACAGTGGTGCAGTTTGTGAAAATGGAACAACCGAAGCTGATGTCAACCTACGCATTGCCACCCTTGTTCGCCAATATCTAATGGAAGCTGGTTATGATGTTGATTTGCTAAAGGAATTCGACGAAAAACTATACCAATACAATGCAGTGGCTCTGGTTTCAATTCACAATGATTCTTGTGAATATATTGATGAAAATGCAACCGGATTCAAAGTAGCTGCGGCAGTCTCCAATGCTTATCCTGAAAAAGCCAATAAATTAACCACGTGTCTTATCGATAGATACGGGGCTGATACTGGATTGAGCTTTCACTACAATACCATAACTGATGATATGACCTACTACCATGCATTTAATGAAATTAACTCAAATACCATTGCTGCCATCATAGAAACAGGTTTTCTCAATCTTGATTATCAGATACTGACAGAAAACACTGAAACAGTAGCTCGTGGAGTCGCAGACGGTATTCTCTGCTATGTTCGAAATGAGTCAACAACTCAACCTACATCTACCCCATGAACGAACCTGATCCCTCTCAAGTACAAGCTGCCATTCACCAGGCACGGATAGCTCTTCAGCATGGTGATCGTGATAAAGCACGATTCTGGGCACAGGAAGCCATCAGTCTGGATTCCAATGAGATCACCGCCTGGTTGATCCTGGCAGGCATCAGCGAACCTGATGACAGCATTCGATACTTGAAACGAGCACTCGAGATTGATCCAAAAAGTGAAACAGCCCGTAAAGGGATGCAATGGGCATTACAAAAATCGCGCCAGCAGAAACAAGCTGCTTTGTCGCAGGTTTCAGAAAAGCTCACACTGAAAAAACTACCAAATATTCGCGAGGAAGAAACTTCAGAAGATATCACCCAGCCTATCCAAATCCACTCTTCCGTTATTCCTCTGGAAAAACAACCTTTTTTTGAAGAATCCCTTAATTCAGAACAAACAACCAGCAGAAGACCTGCTGAAGTAAACACTGTAGTATCCCCCAAAAAACAACCTGCTAGTCGAATAAAAAAGGGGAAGATAGAAAAGAAACATAGAACACGATCCAACCTCTGGCTTGCAATAATTCCCTGGGTGTTTGCAGTAATGGCTTTTTGCCTTGGGTTGGGAATATGGGCAGGTTTGGCAAACCAATGGCTGGTATTTGCCAAAAGCTCACTGCCGGTACCAGTGCCAGCATTTCTCGTCCCCACATCCACACCAACCCAGACATTTACACCCACCTTTACCCCTACCCCGACAAACACCACTACGTTTACCGCAACAGCTACATTTACATCTACACCCACCGAAACCCCAACTCCTACACCCACCTTCACCAATACACCAACGATTACTGATACACCTGTGCCTCCTACTGAAACAGAATTACCTATTGTACAGGTGACACCAATAGAAGTTCAGCCCCCCTCTGATGGTGTGGTCAGCAGTGGCGGAACAGATGGATTTTGGATTGATGTGAATCTATCTCAACAAATGCTTTATGCATACCAAAATGATACCCTGCTGGCATCTTTTGTGGTTTCAACAGGCACATGGGATCATCTCACGGTTACCGGTCAATATAACATTTACGTAATGTATCGCTATGCAGACATGAGTGGCCCTGGTTATTATCTTTCCAATGTACCTTATGTGATGTATTTTTATAAAGGTTATGGTTTGCATGGCACCTATTGGCATAGTAATTTTGGTGTCCCCATGAGTCATGGTTGCATAAATCTCACTATTCCCGATGCAGCCTGGATTTATGAGCGCGCCTCCATTGGTACATTGGTTAATATTCACTATTAATTTGTATGAACACACTTTTCACTGACCAACTTTCCCAGATATCGAGACGTGAATTCATCAAGCTTGCTGGTGCAGGTTTGTTTGCGGTTCTATTCAACGCATTTCTGCCCGAAGCCACCCCTGTAATGGCTGGTGATCCCTCTCAAAGATTGGGAAGGATTTTAAATGATGCGGTAGGGGTATATGAAAAGCCATCTTTCAATAGCCGTTTCATTAAAATGTTATATAAAGATGTGATCGTCCAGATTGATGATATTACAGTGGGTGAGGATGAACCTACCTATAATCGTGTCTGGTATTACATTGACAATATCGGTTACGCCCATTCCGGATGGATACAACCTGTTCAGATCAACCCTAACCCGATAGCCCCAACAATTCCAGCAGATGGTCAACTTGCTGAACTTACAGTTCCTTATTCAGATACCTATAAGGATATCGAAAAGCGAGACAATGTTACCTATCGGATCTATTACAGCTCTGTTTTTTGGGTGCATGATGTATTAAAATCGAGCGATGGAAAAATTTGGTATAAGATTTGGGATGACAAGTTTAAATTTTACGTTTATGCAGATGCCACTCATCTAAGATTGATACCAACAAGCGAGCTTGCACCCAGTGCTCCTGATGTTCCAGAAAGTATCAAGAAAATTCAGGTTAACCGACCCGAACAAGTTCTAATCGCATATCAGGATAATGAGCCAGTATTCATGACCCGCACCGCAACTGGAGCTCGATTCATCGATGGTAACTTCACAACCCCAGCTGGCAAATATATATTGAACCGGAAAAGACCTACCAGGCACATGGCTGATGGTGATCTGGCAGCACCAAAAACCTATGATCTACCTGGTGTTCCCTGGGTAACATACCTGACTAAACGCGGAATTGCCATTCATGGCACCTACTGGCATAATGACTATGGGAAACCACGCAGCCATGGATGCATCAATGTGTCCTGCGAGGCCTCTAAATGGATATATCTCTGGACTTCTCCTGCTGTACCACCAAACGAAGATTATTGGTCAGAAGATACTGGAACTGTTCTAGATGTGGTATAAATTGGAATAGAAGATTGCAGGTGAATTATGGCACAACCAATTTTTGAAGGATTGATTTTTGACGAGAACGACCAGTTGGTTGAAGTAGGTTTTGTTGGTACTGAACCATGCTATATTGTGAATGATGCAGGTTTTAAACGACACATATCCAGCGAATATGTTGATCGCCAGATCTGGGAATTTATGACCGCACAGATCAAAGGCAAAGAAGATTTGCTGGCTGATGAAACTGCGAAAATGCTCGGTCAGGATGATCTTTTTTCTCACGCACTGATCGAGAGTCAACTTAAAAATGTCGATCAACAATTTGAGAACCTTCAAAAAACAGGTATTCCTGCTGAAGGCAGAACATATCTTGGTATGATGGGTTTTAAAGTGGTTATCAATGTACATGGGGAAGTAGTTCGGGTAGACCAACCTGCTGCATCTTCGCAAGAAGGCGAATAACCTCTTCGCATGATCGTTTTTTATTCAATTCCATATCTGAAATGAAAACTTGTAATTTCAGATATAATTCTTATACACAGCCAGTAAAATAGGTTTGCATGGTGAGTTTATGGGATCTGAGTATATTATTGACATCAACGACACGAATTTCGAGTATGAAGTAGTTCAATACTCGCTCAATACCCCTGTTGTCATCGATTTCTGGGCAGAATGGTGTAAGCCATGCAAAACACTTACACCCTTGCTCGAAATGCTGGCACATGAAGCAGGCGGCAGCTTCCGCCTTGCTCGGGTAAATGTAGATCAATGTCCCAACCTTGCTATCCAATTTGGGGTGCGTTCAATCCCGACTGTTAAGGCTTTTTCACAAGGAGAAGTTGTAGGCGAAATTGTTGGACTTCAACCTGAACCAAGACTGCGGGAATTCATTGCTGGTATTTTGCCACCAAGCCCACTTACTCTTGCTATCGAAAAAGCCAACAGTCTGCTTGCCTTAAGGCAATGGTCAGAAGCTAAAAAACTTTACACAAGTATTTTAGAGCAAGTTCCTGATAATCCAGCCTGTTTACTTGGTATGGTGAAGATCTATATTATTCAAAAACAACCTGATAAAGCTTTGGAAATTTTACGAAATTTTCCAGCAAGTAGATATTACACCAATGCAGAAACATTGCTACCTCTTGTTGAAACATTGTCAAAATTTACTGCAGGTAAATTTTTGGTCACAACAGATCAGGATCAAACATTCATAAACAGTCTCAATCTGGTGATGCGTGGAAATTTTGCAGCAGCATTGGATGGTTTGTTGGATGTTCTACGAGAAAACAAATCTTATCGCAATGGACTTGTCCGTCAGGTTTTTCTCAGCATTCTGGAAATGATGGGTGAAGAAGATCCAGAAACGCGTGAGTATCGCAATGAACTGGCAAGTGCGTTATTCTAAGCGATATACTATTCCTGGCTCAACGCAATTTTTAAATTATCCATAGCAGTGATAGGAGTGGGATCCACTCCGTAGAGCATTGCCAGATAATATGACATGTAGTCACCAAATTGAACCGCTGTCCATACCTGTTCCATGGCGGTTTTTCCTTTTGCATGATACATATCGGTGCCAATGCCCTGCTGGCTGAACTCCTGTCTGGTCAATTCACTACGCAGGCTGTTTCGCTTATGATCAGAATCTGCTCGCAAGAATAAAACAACCAGTTTATTCATCAATTCAGCTGGGTACATGGTACCTGCCAATGTATTATGGTCAATCTCTGGTAGAAATTCAAATTGCCCCCATGCTTTGGCTACTTCACTGATTTGACCTTTCCATCGACGGGAAACAGGCGAAAGAATGCCCGAACCAACCACACATACCCAACGCCCCATCAGTTGCCCCGCCTGCCGTTTTGCAGGATTCTTATGGAGTGGTATATCAGTGGAAATGCTTTTCTTTTGCTCTATCATACTGGAATAAGTCGCGTGAAAATCTTTGTCAGCATCTCCAATTAGACCAAGCCTGTGGAACAATGCAATCAATAAACCAAATGTCCAACCAACCGCAGACCGGGGTTGACCACTATGCTCAAATTTCCACCAGGTTTTCTTTTCACTCTCTGCCAACGACCCGAGCTTTCCACCCCTGGCGATCACAATAGTCTGGCAATCACGCCGAAGAGCTTCTTCATATGCAGAAATGGTCTCTTCAGTATTCCCAGAATGAGAAGAAGCAATTACCAGGGTTTCAGTTCCCTTTGCCCATGCTGGCAATCCATAATCACGCTGCACAATTATCGGGATTGGGCAGGTATCATGTACGAATTCTGCAGCAAGGTCAGCACCGATTGCTGATCCACCCATCCCGGCAATTATTATTTTTTCGGGCGTATGAATGCTATCTAAGGAAAGACCTAAACCAGATTGCCATGCGTTTAATAATTGCGAAGGTAATGCTTCAATATGACTAAGCATATTGTGCTGATCTAATGCTGAATAAACTGTGGGATCATCAAGTGAATTCACTTCTCCTCCTGAAAATAGAACGGAAGTATTGTACCGTATTTCTCCACAACTTTCACCGCCAAAATTCAATGGACTGTGTGAAATAGAATCTACTAATAGTGACAGGCAACATTCATCTACCTTCTCGGAGATATGAAAGGTAATACGGTTAAAGGTTAAAACTCTTTTGGGTTCGCTTGTTTTAGCTGGTTACTTTTTTGCTACAAGTTGTTTAACCAGGTCACAAAATTCGTCCCACTCTTCTTGGAACATATTGATCGTGACATTATTTAATTGAAGGTTATACGAAACCTCGCCATCAGGTTCTTCTGCTTTCCAAATTGAATAATTTTCGGTCTCAACAACAATTTCGATTACTGGTTCATTTTGGGCGTTCATTGGCTGCCTTGCCCTTTCTCTTTATTTTTAATAGTATTGATTTAAAGAACACTATGATCTTTTTGACCCAGGGAAACATATTTTTAATATTTTGAACTTGTCCTGAATCATGTATTCCTTCCCATGGATCAAGATCGAACATTTTCCGAAGGATATAGTTAACTAATAACTTAATAGATGCCAATACCGGTGCTGCCAGTAGAACACCAATAATTCCAAATAAGCTGGCAGCGATAAGCACTGTTACCATGACCGCTGCTGGATGCACTCGAAGCGTATTCGCCATAACGCGTGTACTCAAGAGATTGTCAATCATTGAATCAACGATGAAACTGATACCAACAACCAGAATGGAATAGATAATTGGTTGCAGTCCAAAGATATTGGATCCTTGAAAGAATGTTACAAGAAAATAAGATATCCAGGTAATCCAGGCTCCTAGATATGGAATAAACCGAGCGATTCCTGCTAATATCGCAAGTGCATAAAAATAACGCACACCAAGCCCACCCAGAAGGGCTGTATAAATCACCATGGCAATAAAAACAACAATTAATTGACCACGTAAAAATGAATTCCAGATCCGTCCTAATTCAAACCCCATTCTTTGGAAATCATAAGAATAACCAGGGATCTTGAAATCCAACATCTTTCCTAATGGGCTTCGACTTTCTAGTAGAATGAAATATGAAACCAAAATAATGAAGAAAATCCACCCAATGGTCGTCGCAGCGCCACCCGCCACGCTGCCAACAACAGTACCAACATTCGACATGACCGGCTGTAATAATCCAAATAATTGCGTAGCCAGGCTTTCCAGACCCACAGACGGTAGATCAATAGTGAAAGGTCCAATGATCAATGGCTGAGATGTAATTTTGTCGAGAAATTCAGGAAGATCAGCGATTGAGTTTTGCAAAAAGCGAATCAAACTACTTGCCTGTTCTACCAGAGCAAAACTGCCCCAAGTTAATAAACCAGCAAGAATCAAAATGAATATCAGGTAGATAAGGTTGACTGAGAATCGCCAGCTAATTCTTAATCTTTTCTGCAGTGAACCGGCAATAGGATATATAAGGTATGCAATTACTCCTACCATTAACAAAGGTCCCAAAATATTTTGAAACCGGTTTAAAATCCAGGCACTTAATGCCAGCAGGGCAATACCAACAATGAGTTTTGTAGTATTTGTCCAGAGTGGCGATTTTTGTTCGGAAGGCGGCTTACTTCCATTATCGATTGATGGTAGCAAGGATTCTGGAGTCAAATTGTTATCGTTAGTGTTCATGTATCCGTCTGCTCTTCCATTGAAAAGATTTTACTGGAAGAAAAAAGTAAGGCCAGGCAATCGAATCAGGTAGTAACACACGCAAAACCAAATAACTCATAAATTGAGCAGCCCCATTCTGTTTGAGTGACCACAATAACAGCTATGAGTGCCAGGCAAAGGCAAAGAACTGCCAAAATAATCAGTACAATAGCCCAAACAGGGAATTTTTTCTTTTTTGGTGGTTCATTAGGATAAGGTTCTTCGACCTGAGGAGGAATCGGAGCTTGAGGAGGCATTGGTACTGGTTGAGGAATCTGCGGAGGTTGTTGCTGCTGTCTCAGATATGCAGGCTGTTGAGCGGGTGGAACTGACTGATATTGCGGTGTTGCTGGTGCTTGTTGATACGGAGGAGGTACTGGAGCCTGTTGATATGATGGAGGGATTGGAGGTTGAAATGGTTGCTGGTATGGAGATGGTGTGCCAGGGCTTGGAATAGTGGTTGGTGGAATCGCTGCTTCCATGCTCGCAGCAGCCATTTCACTTTCTGTTAATTGTTCAAATACCAGTGTGATCTTTTCGCCCAGTGTGATGATTTCGCCAACTTGTAATAAATGAGCTCCACTGATCCGTTGCCCATTAACGGATGTGCCATTCGTTGAGCCTGTATCCTCTATATAGTAGGAAGCACCTTGCATAAACACTCTGGCATGTTTTCGGCTAACTTCAGGGTCTTTTATCACCACATCCATGATGGATTCTCGTCCGATGAACATTTCTGGTTTGATCAAAGGAAATGATTTACCAGCATTTGGGCCGGTTCTTACAGCAAGTCTATAATTTGGTACCATATGACTCTCCAGTTTTCTGAAATGTCAAAATAAGTGTAGCAAGATTGATTCTGACTGTCAACTCGAATGATGTGGATTCGAACATACTCACACCCCTCGTGAAAATGATTTGATTATTCTACCAGCTTCCTTCACAAAAGTTATTCCCTTGTAGTTCTTTCTCAAGAATATTTAGAAATTAATAGAGACTTTCATATCGACATCTTCTGATAGATATCTACAAGTAACCAAAAAATTAATGAAAATATCATCCATGATAAAAACATAGGATGAAATAATAATCCCAGACTGTATAATGCTCTTAATGCATATCGCATTATTGGAGGGAATTATGTCTAAAGAGCATTCTTCACTGAAGAAATTTTTGATCACACGTGTCAGCCTATTCTTTATCATTTTTCTGATTGTTCTCCTCCTGCCTTCAGGAAAAGTGACATACTGGCAGGCATGGATGTACGTTCTAGTCCTGCTTGTCCCAGCTGTATTTGTTCTGGTTTACTTTTATAAAAACAGTCCGGATTTTCTCGAACGGCGCATGAAATTTAAGGAGCAAAGACAAACCCAAAAGAATATTCTCAAATACGGAAACGTGCTCATTCTGCTGGCTTTCATTTTGCCAGGTTTTGACCAACGGCGGAATTGGTCGCAGGTTCCAATATGGCTTTCTATTGCGGCAGAAGCAGGCGCGTTATTGGGATATCTTCTGATCGTAAGGGTTTTTATGGAAAATCGCTTTGCCTCACGAATAATAGAGGTCACTGGAGAACAGAAAGTGATCAACAGTGGACCATATGCGGTAGTGCGTCATCCAATGTACAGTGGCACAATCGTTTTTTATCTGCTTTCACCTGTTGCTTTGGGTTCATACTAGGCGATCATTCCAGCAGTACTGATCATCCCGATGTTGGTGTTGCGCATTCTGGATGAAGAATCACTCTTACATCGCGAGCTTCCCGGTTACACCGAATACACGCAAAAGGTTCGCTATCGTCTTATCCCCAGGATTTGGTGAGCGCTGATCCTGAAATTAGGTATTGCATGCATGTTCATATGTAGGTAATTGTTTTCAATTATCTGGTTTAACCTGCGAATCCCCTCTAAAGATCTGACCTTAAGAAAAACTTGCCCTGTAATGAATTCAGGGCAAGTTTTTCAATAATTCGATATTGGATTTATACCGCTTCCATATACCGTTCGATTTCCCAATCGGTAACACAGATACGGAAAGCCTCCCATTCTTCCAGTTTTGCACGTCGGAAGGATTCATATACTTCGCTTCCCAGAGTGTCTTTCAATACACTGTCTTTATCCAGTTCATCTAATGCTTTAATCAATGATCCTGGCAGTTCCTCGATACCCATCTCTCTTCGTTCACTTTTCGAAAGGTCATAGATATTAACATTGTTCAAAGGCTCTGGAACTTTAATATTATTATCAATCCCGTCCAAGCCAGTTGCTAGCATGGCAGCCATGGCAAGGTATGGATTACAGGAAGGATCCGGACAACGTAATTCAGCACGGGTGGCATTATCCAATCCTTGCGTGTGCTGCGGAATGCGGATGAGAGCAGATCGATTAGTTTGTGCCCATCCAATATAGACAGGTGCTTCATATCCAGGTACAAGGCGTTTATATGAATTCACGCTGGGTGCTACAACTGCAGAAAGGGCTTTCGCGTGGCTTAACTGCCCTCCAATGAATCCATAAGCGATCTTGGAAAGATTGTATTGGTCATTGGCATCAAAAAATAAATTATTTCCGTGAGCATCAGATATTGATTGGTGGCAATGCATACCTGACCCATTAATACCAAAAATCGGTTTTGGCATAAAGGAAGCAACCAGATCATGTTGCGCTGCAATCGCTTTGACAGTATATTTCAACGTCAAGACATTATCAGCCGCTCTTACTGCATCAGTGAAGCGAAAATCTATTTCGTGCTGCCCAAGTGCAGCTTCATGATGTCCCACTTCGATTTCCAAACCCATACTCATAAGAGCTTGCATTAATTCTGTGCGCACTCGTACTGCTTCATCATGGGGTGAAAAATCAAAATATCCACCTACATCATGCGGCACGGGGTGGATACTCCCTCCATTTGTCGGTCGAAACAGGAAAAATTCAGGCTCAGGACCCACATTGAATGTCCAGCCACGTTCCTTGATCTTCGCAGTCATCCGTTTCAATGTACCACGTGGATCACCAGTAAACGGAGTCATGTCTGGTAAATAAATATCGCAGAATACTCTAGCCCTGCGTGCGTCAACCGGGCTCCAGGGTAATACCGCGTAGCTATCGGTATCAAGGCGCAAATGCATATCGCTCTCTTGTATACGCGCAAAACCTTCCACAGAAGATCCATCAAACCAGACCCCATTCTCCAATTCATCTTCCAATTGTTCAACAGGGCTTTCAACACTTTTAACCATGCCGTTCACATCAGTAAATTGATACGACATGAACTTTACACCATCCGCATGCACTCGCTCGAGTAACTCTTTTTTATCCATTGCAACCTCCAATCAAAATCAAAAAGACTCCAATCTGCAGCAAATTGGACAATGAATTGTATGGAATGATCCTACAATTATTAAATCTATTAAATCACTGGAATTAACACCAGATCACTGCATCAGTTTTGTTCTGCCTGTCGCCAGACATTTTTGACCTGTTGCAATTTGATGGGAAGAAAGAAACCTGTGACCAGGCTTCAGAGGCATCCGCTGATCGATCGATTTTCCCCGGCTTTGCCCCCCGCCGAGTTAACTCCCTCTTCGCAGAGGGGAACCTCCACCTCGTTGTCTCATGGTATTATCATGAGATTCAGCCGCTAATTCATCCAATATTCAATTGTTATGCTGCAATTCTGGAAATGATAGTACACGTTTTTTGAAGTCGTGTCAAGGAAATTTTGGATTTTTTCATCTATTATTAATTCACACTGATTTCATTCGATTTTGCATTCGCATCACAAGAAATGTAAGCCAGCGTGAAGGTTCCTTTTTCTGCCCAAATTCCCACTCCTTCCAGGCTGTCCAGATGGATTCAGAAGTAAAGCGTCCATCATCATTCCTTTTTTGAGAAACGACATTCATCATCTCTTGAAGCCTTTCATCCCCATGCAACCAGGAAAATTGCGAGAGGACTTCGCAAATGTGCAAAATGTCGTACCACACAAAGGGAACCTTCAATTTACAAAAATCTGTACCCATATAGAACAGATAGGGATGTCTCTCTCGGCGATTAACCCATAACGATAGAAGGCTTTCTGCGCCAACATGAACTTCTGGACTATCTTGCCAATCCGTCATTGCCCCCATAAGTTTACACATAACCAGGGTCGCATAAGGACAGGGATCTTCTTTCTTGCCTGGACCATGGAATTTACCTATTTCAGGTGAAACTGCACATGGCCAGCCATTCGCTCGAACGAGCCTCGCCAGATACTGAATGCCCCGTTTCACCCTTTCATCATCACGATAACCAAATTTCACCAACACATAAAGGAGGAGAGGGGCATCGCATAATGCCCACGCCCAGGTATCTACGCCATCTCCTCCAAAATGAGTTGGAATATTCATTATCATTTGAAAAGGTCCCTGATCAGACTGATGTTGCATGATCTTTTCAGAAATGGAATCAATATTCTTATCCTGTCGATCCAATCCAAGATCAGCAAGAAAGCCCAGTTTATGCATCGGTTGGTTGGCACTTTTATGGCTTGATATTGCCGATCCTGACCATTCATTCAAATCATCAAAAATCCTCCTCACCAGGGGATGAGTGTTCATCTCCAATCGAGCGTTGCGTACTTCAGGATCATCAGGATTTTGCTGAAGCAGATCCAATCTTGTATGATAAACCACCCAGGGATCCCCCTGCAAAAGCCATTGTATGAGCGTATCCATTTTCACCTTTAATTCAACCAGATAATTTCCGATACATAACCATCGATACTCCCCATCTTTTTCATAGCAAAATTAGGATATTGTGCCCTGTAGATCACTCCATCTTCAGAAGCAATGATTAGTTTATCGCCATTCACTGGATCCCAGATCAGGGCATCTACAAAAAAGCCTTCAGCAATTTTCTGCCAATCCTCTTCGGGAACTTTTACTTCAATCCTTCCAATGCGGTTTTCAATTACTTCCCATGCCTGATATCCATTCTTCGAAATCGCCGGGTGATAAGAGGCATCATAGATTGGTGATTCGTATACGTTATTTCCATCTGAAGAAAATAAAGCTTCAGGATATGCCTGGAATACCTTACTTTCGGGAAGCCATGATACTTCATACGCTTTTGCGCTCATCAATTTCTCCGGCTCTGTTTCTCCTGGCATTAACAAGAATATACCCTCCCCCACAGAATCTGAGCAACCCTCTGAACCTGCAAACAGGATGGAACCATTTTCTGGTGATAAAGCGGCTCCAAAATAAAAACTATGATTCATCAAAAGCTGTGCTTTTCCAGTTGTCACATCTACACTACTTAAATTCTTAGAAATGCAGGTTTCATCACTGTCATACATAATGTAATGACTGTCATCCTGCCAACCTACGAAGAGATAATGGGAAGATTTCGGTGTGGGTTGTGTTATGACTTCCCCATCCGATATCCTGACCGACCATGCTCCTTCCATTTTGTTATACCCTACCAATGCTCCACCAATAGGAGGTACCAGGTTGACCCCAAAATGATAAATATATTGCCCATCTGGCGACCAGATTGGAATGATCGCATGTGATGGACCACTGGTTAACTGGGCAATTTCGTTTGTTTGGGTATCATATACATATAAATCAGAAGTAGGTCCATTGATCGCCCCTACGAACGCCAGATAACGTCCTTCTCTTGGTTGCCAGGAGACATTTGGATAATATCCTATCATCAAGGCAGCATTCCCTGCTGATTCTCCAGCTTCGTTTTCGGCATCAAACATGGTTAATTTACTTAATTGTGCAATCGTCTGCATTTCACCATCAGGGATGGAAATGATCACCAGATATTGTCCACCCTCCTGTTCGATGATCAATGCCAGCTTATCACCCTGCGGTGAAACTGCTCTACGAAGTTCATATTGATCTGTTGAGTAAGTGGTTATTTGGGTCAAGATACTTCCATCAGGATTGGAAATCCAGATTCCTGATTCACCGCTGAATAAAAGGTATGGTCCATCATCATTCAGGGTAGTAGGTTCAGGGATGGGTGTAGACGTGGTAGTTATTGTAATTGTAGCGGTCGGCTCAATTGTTTTAGTTGTTTCAAACACTTCTTCACGCGTAGCAGTAGTTTCTTCTGCCTCTGTATGCTTTATCATTGGAAGATTGCAAGCAAGAAAGAGAAATAAAGTAGTGAGAGTGACCAGCAAAGACAATGCTTTTTTCATACTCACCTCTTTGATTTTTGAAAATAGGAAAAAAGCGCTAAGTTACTGATCTTATCAGGAACTATATGAACATTCTATAAAGATAGTTATTAGAATTCAAGCAGAAATGTTTATAAACCTGAGTATAGCTTTGTGCGCCGCATGATGGCATGATTGATTGTACGTAACGTATCGCAGGTTGAGGAAAGTACCTGTGAGGTCATCCGGTTTACCGAAAAGGGAAACCTGAACGGGAAAATAGCACGCCGGAAAAGG
>DAOUGQ010000005.1:0-226000 GCA_034429195.1 Anaerolineaceae bacterium | reverse complement strand
AATTTTTCTTGACACTCGTTCTTTCACAGCATATAATGTTTTCACTATTGCGGGTGTTGCCAAGTGGTAAGGCAGTAGCTTCCCAAGCTACTATTCGTGGGTTCGAATCCCATCACCCGCTCTTGTAGCCCCATTATCTGCACAAATACCTTCAAATAAATATTCATACTTCCTCATATTTCATTATTTGGGGTGAACCTTGTTCAAAATTTCCATTGCTAATGAAAAAGGTGGAGTAGCAAAGACAACCAGTGCGGTATCGCTTGCTGCTTGCCTCGCAGAAATCGGAAAGAAGGTCCTCCTTTTTGACCTTGATGCCCAGGCAAATTCAACTCTTGCCCTCGGCTTGGATCCATCTTCATCTCATTTGACGGTTTTTGATACCCTGCTTCGAAATATGAGTATTTCGGATGTTGCTCAACAAACCAGCTCAACGGGAATTGCGATTATTCCAGCCACTCAAGAAGTAGGACTCATTGAAAAAGAATTGTCACATTTGAACAATTTCGAAATACGACTAAGAAATATTTTATTGTCAAATAACATTCCATATGATTTTGTGATCTTCGATTGTCCACCTTTTCTTGGATCAGTAACAATCAACGCAATTACTGCATCAAATTTACTACTAATACCAACACAGGCAGAATTCTTTTCTATTTATGCGTTGCGAAATTTAATGGAATTGATCCGAAAAGTACGCTTAACAAACAACACCCGACTTACCTATCGATTATTGATCACGATGTTCGATCAACGAAATAAGATTCATCGCCTTCTTTATCAACAGCTTCAAACGAATTTCTCAATGGGTTTATTACAAACATGCATCGCAGTAGATACGCGGTTGCGTGAATGTCCTGTATCTGGAAAGACTATCATCCAACATGCCCCAAGATCGCGTGCTGCGGTTCAATATCGCTCTTTGACTCAAGAAATTTTGGATTTACAAGATCAGATGGAAAATTGAGTTAGAAAAATATCTCTTTATACTCCATCTGGTATAATTTTTATAATATTAAATATGCTTTACTAATTTCATGGAGGTAACCCAAATGAATATTCCCGCTAACCTTAAGTACACAGAAAATGATGAGTGGCTGTTGCTTGAAGGTGATACAGTCACGATTGGTATTACCGACTATGCCCAGGACCACCTTTCAGACGTAGTCTATGTTGAGTATCCTGTTTCTGCAGGTGATAAAGTTGTTAAAGGAGACTCAATAACAACAATCGAATCTGTGAAAGCAGCAGCAGAAATAAACTCATCAGTTAATGGCGAAGTTGTTTCTG
This sequence comes from Anaerolineaceae bacterium, assembly GCA_034429195.1. Classification (GTDB taxonomy): domain Bacteria; phylum Chloroflexota; class Anaerolineae; order Anaerolineales; family Anaerolineaceae; genus UBA4782. The sequence goes on along the minus strand of DAOUGQ010000005.1, from coordinate 224,707 downwards.
TAAACGAAGCACTTACCAAGAGTACCGGTGACGTAAATTCTGATCCGTATGGTTCATGGATGGTTAAAATCAAAATCTCAGATCCTGCAGATGTATCAACTTTAATGGATGCTGCAGGATATGAAAAGTATTGCGCTGAACGGAGCCATTAATGTTTATTCCACATTCAGAACAAGAAACCCGCGAAATGCTGGGTTCAATTGGCGTTAAGTCAATTGAAGATTTGTTTAGGGATGTACCAAAAGCTTATCGCTTTCCAGCAATACATATTCCGCCAGCACTATCTGAAATGGAAGCGATATCGAACCTTCAAAGCCTCGCAGAAGTCAATGAGACCACCCGAGATTTGGTGTGCTTTTTAGGTGCAGGTGCCTATAATCATTACACCCCTGCTGCTGTAGACGCAATCATCCGTCGCGGAGAATTTTTAACTGCCTATACACCCTATCAACCTGAAATCTCACAGGGGACACTTCAAGCGATTTTCGAATACCAGACACTCATCTCTCGCCTGACAGGAATGGACGCAAGCAATGCATCGCATTACGATGGCGCTACTGCTACAGCAGAAGCAGGCGTCCTTGCATACCATCAATTTCGCGGTAAAAGGACAAAATTCCTTGTCTCCTGTGCAGTAAATCCTCAATATCGTGAAACTCTCCGCACCTATATGGCTGGCATTTGCAATATTTGTGTCACAGGTGATGAAAGTGATCATGATCCGCTTGAAGATTGGAAATATTTATTATCACAAATAGATACAAATACCGCCTTGGTAGTCGTCCAATACCCCGATTTCTTCGGTAGAGTATATGACTACACTGAACTGGCGGAAGTTGTTCATGAAAATGGAGCAATGCTTGCAATAGTTGCTAATCCAATGGCACTAGGATTACTCAAAGCTCCAGGTGAATTTGATGCAGATATCGTTGTCGGTGATGGACAACCATTAGGATTACCCCTTTCCTTTGGTGGACCCTACCTTGGTTTCTTCGCAACAAAAAATGAATATGTCCGAAAATTAGCTGGTCGGTTAGTTGGTGAAACAGTAGATCATAATGGAAAACGAGGATATGTATTAACTCTCACAGCTCGTGAACAACATATTCGCCGCGAAAAAGCAACGTCAAATATTTGCTCCAATCAGGGATTGATGGCTCTTGCAGCAACCGTTTATATGTCACTATTAGGAAAAAATGGTTTCAAACAGGTCTCGGAATTATGCTATCACAAAGCCCATTATGCAGCAGAGAAGATTAGCAAGGTTAAAGGGTATTCTGTTTGCTCTGGTAAGGATTTCTTCAACGAATTTGTGGTTAGCTGCCCATCTGATGTAGAAGAGATCAATCATCACTTACTCGATCACAACATTCTGGGTGGATACAACCTTTCAAACGATTATAAAAAATTAGGGCATCATATGCTGATCGCAGTAACCGAAATGAATACCAAAGATGAAATAGATGCGCTTTGTGAGATTTTAGAGGAGGTAAATCATGACTGAACCAACTATTTATGAATTATCCTCCAAAGGCAGACCAGGAGTAACCTATCCAGAGCCAGATGTTCCACTCGCAAAATTACCAGAAGGACTTGTTAGAAAGGATCTACCTTTTCCTGAATTGTCAGAATGTGACGTAGTGAGACATTTCACCCGGCTTTCTTCGCTAAATTACAGTATTGACAGCGGTTTTTACCCTCTCGGTTCCTGCACAATGAAATATAACCCGAAGATTAACGAAGAAGCAGCCAGACTTCCTGGTTTTGCTCACATTCATCCGCTGCAGCCTATTGAGACAGTTCAAGGTGCACTGGCATTGATGTACGAATTACAGCTTTGGTTGGCAGAAATCAGTGGTTTTGAGCAAGTTAGTTTGCAACCTGCCGCTGGTGCGCATGGTGAATTTGTTGGTGTTTCGATTATCCGTGCGTATCACCTTTCTCGTGGTGACTCTAAGCGGAATCGAATGATCATCCCTGATTCTGCCCATGGTACAAATCCAGCTTCATCTTCGATGAACGGCTTTGAAGTTGTACCTGTTGCAACAGACGCAAATGGTAACGTTGATATTGAATCCTTAAAATCCGTCTGTGATGATAATTTAGCAGGGTTAATGCTCACAAACCCCAACACATTAGGTCTTTTTGACCAAAATGTGATGGAGGTGTTGCGTATTGTCCATGAAGCTGGTGGGCTTGTCTATGGTGATGGCGCAAATTTGAATGCTCTACTTGGAATTGCCAAACCAGGAATGTTAGGTTTCGATGTGATGCATTTCAATCTGCACAAAACCTTTTCTACCCCTCATGGTGGCGGAGGCCCTGGTTCTGGTCCTGTTGCAGTAGGCAAACATCTTGTTGATTTCCTGCCAGGCCCTATTGTAACAATCCTTGAAGAAGGGAACGAAGAGGTTCCTCCTCTCTTTGGCTTCGAAATGCCAAAGCAATCCATAGGTCGTGTTAAAGCATTTTGGGGTCATTTTGGAGTAATGGTACGTGCATATACATATATCTCCATGCATGGACCCGATGGTTTACGGAAAGTTTCTGAATTTGCTGTTCTTAATGCCAATTACATCATGTCGAAATTAAAAGGCACTTATCGTGTGCCATACAATAGAGTCTGCATGCATGAATTTGTTGCAGAAGGTAAATGGGAAGATGCACCAGATGTTCGTGCATTAGATATAGCAAAACGGTTGATGGATTACGATTTCCATCCCCCAACGAACTATTTCCCATTGATCGTCCATGAAGCATTAATGATCGAACCAACCGAAACGGAAAACAAGCAGACTATGGATGCTTTTTGCGATGCGATGTTAAAGATAGCTGAAGAAGCTCACAAAGATCCAGAGCTGCTACGATCTGCACCGCACAACACACCTGTTGGAAGATTGGATGAAGTAAAAGCCGCTAAAGATCTTGTTCTTTGCTGTTGGATACCTGAAAACGAGTAAATTAGCCATTTGCTAAAGATGAAATAGAGTGCAGATTAACATTAACTGCACTCTATTTCTTTTATATCATTTCTTAACAAAATAAAATTACTCTTTTTCAACTTTTCAGCGACATCTGATAGTTTTTCATTGGTGTCACTATTCGAATAATTTGGAATCAGTTCTGCCAGAGGAACAGCAATATAAACTTGCTTCCATAAAGCTGTGTCAATTTCTAGATTGCCATATAAGATAACATCAATATCAATTGTCCTGGGAGCGTTCTTATTTTCTGTTCTCACTCTCAACAAATTATCTTCAATAGGTCGGATAATTTCTCTCTTTATTTCTTCAATAGACAATTGAGTACCTACTTTGATAGCACAATTTAAAAAATTAGGGTCATCAGGTTTACTTGCTTTAGTTTCCCATATATTTGATATATTGTCTATGCGCATTTTTTCTTTTAACATTTTTATCGCCAAAAGAATATTCTTTTTTGGCTGAATATTCGAACCTAATAATAAAAATACTTCAATGCTACTTTGATTTTTCCCTTTACTTTCCGTTAAACCGTTCAATTTCGACCCCTACACTTTCTGTGAATCGCACAGCACCAGGTTTTTCTACCTTTACCTGTACACCTTCCACACGAGGTTGTTCAAGACATATCTTAGCAATATCTTCTGCTAACGCTTCCACAGTATATCTTGCAGCTATTTCTGCGTGTTTTATTACTTTTTTAGCTACAGTACGGTAGTTGATTGTGTCATTAATTTTGTCTGTACTACCACATTTCGTGATATCAGTAAACAGAATAATATTGATAATAATATCTTGAGGATTAAGGCGTTCTTGTTCACCTACGCCAATCACTCCCCTTGCACTTAGATTCTTGATAAAGATTTGATCCATGAATTTACTCCTTTAATTAATCTATATGCCTTCCACCATCGACGTGGATGATCTCTCCTGTGATGTATCCTGATCCACTTAAAAGAAATAGCAATGTCTCTGTCACTTCGGAAATAGATGCCCAACGTTTTAATGGAATGTCCTCAAGTACATTCCTGTCATTTGCATTGTCTACCGCTGGAAGAATTGCACCTAATGCAATGCCATTTACAGAAACACGTGGAGCCAACGCTACTGCCAATGATTTAGTCATTGCAGCTAATCCCGCTTTTGCCATTGTGTATGGAAAATGGTCTGTCCCTGATTTTAGTGCTCGCCAATCGAGGATATTCACAATTCTTCCCTCGTTGCTTGAGTAAATCGTCGCAAATTTTCTACACAAGAGAAAAGCTGAAGAAAAAATAATATTGATATGGGTTTGCCAGGCATTTAAATCGGTTTCCTTGAAATTTAGATCCTTAAAGATTGCTGCGTTGTTGACAAGCGCATCAACTTGGATCTCTTTAAATACTATATCAATAACATCTTCAACCTCTTGCAAATTTCCAAAATCACATCCAAACACCCATGCTTTTGAGCCAAATGATCTTACACTGCTTGCTACTTCTTCTGCCTCTTCTTTTGATTTTCCGTAATGAATAACTACATTAGCTCCTTCTTCGGCCACAGCAATTGCCATCGCCCTTCCAAGTCTTCGAGCGGCACCAGTAATCAATACAGTCTTTCCGGATAATTTTTTAACCACACTCTTCACATGTTCCTAATTAATGTTGTTCCTTGCTTATTTTACAGGTATTTGAACAAATTTTGGCATTCATTGTTGTTTATAAGCAATAATTTAACACTTCGATGACTACGGACCACAGAATTTAGATCATATCTTGACTTTTACTATCTTATTTGTTATGCTATTATTAACCCCTCCCCTATGGGGTGGGTAAGGAGAATGATAAGGAATATGAATAATTCAGACGCCCTAACCCGTATGAAAACCATAGAAGGTCATGTACATGGCATCACAAAAATGATTGAAGATGAAAAATATTGTATTGATATTATCAAGCAGATCCAGGCGGTTCAGGCTGCGCTCAATAAAGTCAGCACATTGATTCTGGATAACCATCTCAAAAGTTGCCTCATCACCGCGGTCCGTGGAGATAACATTAATGAACGCGAGCGCGTGTTGTCAGAAATTGCAGACGTGTTTGAAACAGCAACAAAAGTTTAAGAAGTAGAGGTGAACATGACTACTGTTAATTATTATGTCCCCAACATTTCCTGCCAGCATTGTGTTCACACTATTGTGAACGAATTATCAGAGCTTCCTGGCGTACACTCGGTGAATGCAGACACAATCAGTAAGCAGGTTGTGATTACTTTTGCGCCTCCTGCAACAGAAGAAGCGATTATTAAGCTTTTAACCGAAATAAATTATCCACCCAAGAATTGATGCATTTTATGGGGGCATGGGGCATTACTTTCCCTCCCCCTTTAATCAGGCTATAAAAATGAGCAATCAAAAGCAAATTATTCTTCCAATAACAGGGATGACGTGTGCAAATTGTGTTGCAACGATAGAACGCAATGTTAACAAGCTGGTAGGTGTACAACAATCTAACGTCAACCTTTCTAGTGAAAGGGCTACAATAACCTTTGATCCCAATGCAATTTCTCTTGATCAAATCGTTGGAAAGATTCAAAAAGCAGGGTACGATGTTGCCAGAGGCGATTTGAACATAAACGTTCTTGGATTGGCAGATTCTACAGACGCAACACGCCTTGAAAAAGCGTTAATGGAGCTAGAAGGTGTTACTTTAGCCCAGGTCAGTATTGCATCTCAACAAATATATCTCCAATACATACCTACAATCATCAGCCAGACAGATATTTATAAAACGATAAAGCACGCTGGTTTTGAAGCTATTGAAAATGGAGAAAACGTTGACGATGCTGAAGTAAAAGCTCGAGAAATCGAAATTACCCATCAAAAGAAGCTTCTTTTTACCGGGCTTCTGCTCACGATTCCATTATTTATCCTTTCGATGGGCCGAGATTTCAATCTCCTGCCAATGGCGATTGCTCATGCTCGATGGCTGGATTGGTTCATGCTTGCTTTGGCAACACCAGTCCAATTCTATGTTGGCGGGCAGTACTACATCAGTGCCTATAAATCATTGAAGAATAAATCCGCAAATATGGATGTACTGATCGCTCTAGGCAGTTCCGTGGCATATTTTTATTCCCTACCAATCGTTTTTGGTTTACTTAATGGTCATATCTATCTAGAGACTTCTGCCGTGATTATCACTCTCATCAGGTTGGGAAAATACTTGGAATCCAAGGCAAAAGGTCGCACGAGTGAAGCAATCAAACGCCTGCTGAATCTACAGCCAAAAACAGCATTAGTTGTTCGAGATGACCGGGAAATTGAATTGCCTGTAGAAGATGTGATGATTGGTGATGTTGTACTGGTCAAACCTGGCGGAAAAATTCCAGTGGATGGTGTGGTAATTGAAGGTAAGTCGACTGTAGATGAATCTATGCTTACTGGCGAATCTCTTCCGGTAGAAAAACGCCCTGGTAGTACAGTATACGGAGCTACAATAAATAGATTTGGTTTCCTCCGTTTTGAAGCATCTCGAATTGGCAAAGAAACCGCATTATCTCAGATCATAAAACTGGTTGAAGAAGCACAGGGCAGTAAGGCACCTATCCAGCGTCTTGCAGATAAAGTGTCCTCTATTTTTGTACCCATAGTCATTGCTATTGCCATGGTAACTTTTCTGGTATGGCTTTTCCTTCCAATTTCAACCAGCGCTAATATCAGTGGTTTTACACATGCTATGATAAATGCAGTAGCTGTTCTGGTCATTGCCTGTCCATGCGCTCTGGGTTTAGCTACGCCAACTGCGATTATGGTTGCCAGCGGAAAAGGGGCTGAAATGGGAATACTATTTCGTTCGGGGGAATCTATCGAACGTGGCGCATCGATAAATACCATAGTCCTTGATAAAACGGGTACGTTAACCAGAGGGCAGCCAGCAGTAACTTCCATCATTTCACTCCATCAACAATATTCGGTAAACAACATTTTGCAATTTGCTGCAAGTCTTGAGAAAGGATCAGAACACCCTCTGGGCGAAGCACTGATAGCTGAGGCGGGAAATCGCAGCCTGGAATTGCACACACCCTCTCAATTCACCGCAATATCAGGAAAAGGCATTCACGGAATTATTGATGAAAATGACATTCTTGTGGGTAATGTTCAGCTCATGGAAAGTAATAACATTAACACAGAACATTTTCAATCCCAGATGGATTCACTGCAAAATGACGCCAATACTGCAATTCTAGTTGCAGTTAATAACCAGGTGATCGGTCTCATTGGCATTGCAGATCCGATCAAACAAGGTTCTCAGGAAGCAGTAAAAAATTTACAAGGGATGGGCCTTGATGTAATTATGCTCACAGGAGATAACAACAGGACAGCCTTAGCTATCGGACGCAAGGTTGGAATTGAACACATCATTTCGGATGTCTTGCCAGGTGGAAAGACGGAACAAATTAAATTATTGCAGCAGGCTGGCAAGAAAGTCGCAATGGTTGGTGATGGAATTAACGATGCACCATCTCTTGCACAGGCAGAAATCGGCATGGCGCTTGGTACAGGAACAGATGTCGCAATAGCGGCTGCCCCAGTGACATTGATCAGTGGTGATTTGAGGAATATCGCAGTTGCCTTGAACCTTTCAAGAAAGACGATGCAAACGATCAAACAAAACTTATTCTGGGCATTTTTCTACAACATAATATTGATTCCAGTTGCAGCACTTGGTTTCTTAAATCCTATGATATCTGCAGGTGCTATGGCATTCTCCTCGATTTTTGTTGTCAGCAATAGTCTTCGATTGAAAAATAGACGATTTTAAGCCACTTCACCTTTATTACCCTGAATGGATTGTGAGATAAAAATGGTAAAATGAGTGAAATCATTTTTAAGGATATGTTATGTCTCCTCAGGATTTTCAACAAAAAGCAATAAATACAATTCGTTTTCTTTCAGCCGATGGTGTGCAGAAAGCAAATTCAGGGCACCCCGGTTTACCGATGGGTACTGCTTCAATAGCCTATACAATTTTTACCCGGCATTTACGCTTTGATCCTAAAGATCCAAAATGGATAAACAGAGACCGTTTCATTTTATCCGGTGGCCATGGCTCAATGCTCCTTTATTCATTGCTTTACCTTACTGGTTATAACATTACTCTTGATGATCTGCAGCAATTTCGTCAATGGGGCAGCATTACACCTGGGCACCCAGAAGCAGGATTGACTCCCGGTGTAGAGACCACAACCGGTCCTCTCGGACAGGGTTTTGCAAACGGTGTGGGTATGGCAATTGCAGAAGCTAATCTTGCTGCAACATATAACAAGACTGGTAACGACATTATTGACCATTACACCTATGCCATAGTCACAGATGGTGACTTAATGGAAGGAGTCGCTTCAGAAGCAGCCTCTTTAGCCGGCCATCTAAAATTAGGGAAAATAATCTATCTATATGATGATAATAAGATCACCATCGATGGATCGACTGATCTGGCGTTTACTGAGGATCGTGAAAAAAGATTCCAGGCATATGGCTGGCATACCATCCGAGTAAATGATGGCAATAACGTTGATGAAATCGATAAAGCTATTCAACAAGCCAAGAAAGATCCACGTCCGAGCTTGATCTTATGTAGAACCATCATTGGTTTTGGACTTCCCACGCGGCAAGGTACTTCTAAAGCACACGGAGAACCACCCGGCATGGAAGAATTGAATGCAGCAAAAACCAATGCAGATTGGCCGCTTGAACCAATGTTTTATGTGCCAGATGAAGTATTGCTACATTTCAGAGAAATTGGAGAACGAGGCACAGCACTTCATAATGAATGGGATAAAAAATTCACAAAGTACCAGAAAGAATTTCCTCAAGAGTCAGCAGAATTATTACGTCGGTTTAGCGGGCAGCTTCCGAAAGGTTTCGATGAAGCCTTTCCTTCCTTCCCCTTTGATGTTAAAGGGATGGCTAGTCGAAGCGCCTCTCACAAAGTGATCAATGCAATTGCTTCAAAACTACCAGAATTATTTGGTGGTTCCGCTGACCTTGCACCATCGAACAATACCTGGATGCAGGATATTCCCGCTTTCCAATCAGATACACCTGAGGGTCGCAACTTTCATTTTGGAGTACGAGAACATGGTATGGGTGCAATCATAAATGGAATTACCTGGCATGGCGGCTTTCGCGCTTATGGTGCCACTTTCCTTGTATTTACAGATTATTTGCGGCCAGCCATCAGGGTATCAGCTCTTTCTCGTTTACCCAGTATTTGGGTTATGACACATGATAGTATCGGTTTAGGCGAAGATGGTCCAACTCATCAGCCTATAGAGCAAATTGCTTCTCTACGAGCAATTCCTAACCTCACCGTTATTCGACCTTGTGATGCAAATGAAGTCTCTGAAGCTTGGAAGGTAGCGCTCAAACGAAATGACGGACCCACTCTATTGGCATTAAGCCGTCAAAATCTACCTACACTTGATCGTTCAAAATTGTCACCAGCAAGTGAATTAAATAAAGGTGCGTATATATTGTGCGATATGGGTGGCGGAAAAGCTCAAATAATACTGATGGCCTCTGGATCAGAAGTTGTTTTAGCACTCGAAGCGGGCTCAAGGTTATCAGCAAAAGGTTTGAATGTTCGAGTGGTTTCATTTCCAAGCTGGGAATTGTTTGAGAAACAAGATCAAGCATATCAGAATCATGTATTTCCACCATCGATCGACTTGCGGATTTCCATTGAAGCTGGAGTTACTCAAGGTTGGAGTAAATGGGTTGGCAATAAAGGGAAAATTATTGGAATAGACCACTTTGGTGCTTCTGCTCCCGCATCCGTATTATTTAAGCAATTTGGTTTTACGGTTGAGGCTATTGTTAAATCCGTTGAAGAATTGACCGGCATTACTGAAGATGAAATAATCTAGAGGCAATCATGAGAGTTGTAGTAGTGGGCGATCACGTAGCAATTGCGATTCGAGAAGTTGTTGTAAAAACCCTTAAAGACCTGGGGCATGAAGTCATCGACCTGGGTACCTGTACCCCAGAAACGGTTGATTTTCCAGACATGGCAGAAAAAGGCGGGCGTGTTATTCAACAAGGAAAAGCTGAACGTGGTGTATTTCTTTGTGGATCAGGTGTCGGTGTATGTATTTCAGCGAACAAGATGAAAGGCATTTATGCCAGTGTATGTCATGACACCTATTCTGCTCACCAGGGTGTAGAACATGACAATATGAATGTTTTATGCCTGGGAGGAAGGATCATCGGCCCAGAACTCGCAAGAGAAGTAGTTACTGCTTTCATTAATGCACGTTATATGAGTGAAGTACCCCGTTATGCGCGACGGGTTGAAAAGATTCACAAAATTGAAGAAGCAGGGTGAGCTATGACGTCCAATAATATCCCTTCCAAATATATTCAATTTGGGCAATCACTATGGTTTGACAATATTCAGCGTAGCCTGATCAAATCAGGTAAACTCGAAGCAATGATCAACCAGGGAGAAATTCGAGGAGTAACCTCTAATCCAACAATTTTCCAAAATGCAATAGGAAAATCATCAGATTATGATGATGCAATTCAAACTATGTCATGGGCTGGGTTAGACGCAGAAACGATATTTTATCAATTAGCGATTGAGGATATTCGATCTGCAGCAGAATTATTTGCTCCGCTTTATTCCAGCAGCAATAAAAGAGATGGATATGTAAGTTTGGAAGTTAGCCCATATCTCGCCAACGATACCCAAAAAACAATTGCTGAAGCAAAAAGGCTATGGCAGGCAGTCAATCGACCAAATCTCATGATCAAGATACCTGCTACTTTGGAAGGGATCCCTGCGATTAAAGAAGTCATCGCCTCTGGGATAAATGTAAATGTCACTCTAATTTTCTCGACAGAACGATATCGTCAGGTACTGGAAGCGTTCATCCAAGGAATTGAAAGTAGAGTAAATCAGAATCTTCCCATCGATGGAATTGCTTCAGTTGCGAGTTTCTTTGTCTCAAGAGTAGACACAAAAATTGATGGCTTACTGAAAGCAAAAATCAAAGATAGTGAAAAACCAAATGAGTTTGAATTTTTACTCGGAAAAGCAGCTGTTGCCAACGCCGCAGTTGCTTATTCGATTTTTGAAGAACTGATATCGCAACCAAGGGTAAATTCTCTTCTTCAGGCAGGATGCCAGATGCAACGCCCGCTATGGGCATCAACCAGCACAAAGAATCCAGATTATTCCGATTTGCTATACGTTGATACTCTCATCGCACCTTATACTGTCAACACAGTTCCTCCACAAACACTGGAAGCAATCCGCAATCATGGAAAACCTTCTAACCTCAGTATTCGTGAAGCACAATTAACTGCAAAAGAAACCTTCGCAAGAATTGAAGAGGCTGGTATCTCCTTTGAAAAAGTCACCAGTGAACTGGAAGATGAAGGTGTGAAAAGCTTTGCGAACTCCTTTACTTCTTTGCTTGAAACGATCAACGATAGGAAATCTGGTTTTATTGGTGAGCTGGGAGATCTTCATCCTGTTATTGTCGATCGACTTAAGAAAATCACATCAGACTCTGTCATTTTACGTATGTTTGAAAAAGATCCAATTGTTTGGACGAAAAATGTTGCTGAACATGCAGAGATCAAGAATCGCTTGGGATGGCTGAACTCACCAGTGAATAGTGAAAATTTGTTTGAGGAAATCGACGGATTCGTCAAACAAACCAGGTCCAAAGGTTACACAGATCTTGTACTTCTGGGCATGGGTGGCTCATCCATGGCTCCCGAAGTATTCTCACTTGTTGGTAAATCGTTCAAAATGCTTGAACCTGGTATGAAGCTTACTGTTCTTGATACTACAGATCCCCGTCAGATTATCGATACAGCCAGAAGAATCAATCCTCTCAATGCTTTATACATCGTTGCCAGTAAATCTGGTTCTACCATTGAAATTGATGCACTTCTATCATACTTCTGGCATCTCACGCAGAGTCTGATAGGAGATGCCAGTGGTGATCATTTCATAGCAATCACCGATCCAGGTACCAACCTTGAAAAACTTGCTATTGAAAGAAATTTTGCGCACGTTTTTTATGGTAATCCCTCAGTTGGTGGAAGATATTCAGCCCTTACTCCGTTTGGTCTTGTTCCAGCAGCTTTGTTAGGGTTTGATCTGAAAAAACTCCTGAACAATGCCAACTCTGCCCGATCCGCTGGGTTGCCTGAAGCACCAGTTTCGCAAAATAGAAGTGCAATACTAGGCACGATTATTGGAGAAGCCGCCCTCCACGGTAGAAATAAAATCACCATTCTTTCAGATCCAGAGTTTTCTTCATTAGGAGCATGGATTGAACAGCTAATCGCTGAAAGTTCAGGAAAAACCGGTATTGGTATTTTGCCTGTAGATGGTGAACCAATCATGCCACCGGATTATTACTCTACGGATCGGTTATTCACCTATTTTTGCCATTCAGGTGATTATCGAGAAATCGTAATAAATTTAAAGAATGCTGGTCAACCTGTATTGACCTTCTTTTTGCCCGATGGCTATGCGCTAGGCTCTGAAATGTATACTTGGGAGTATGCTACTGCCATCGCATGCTCAATTATTAATGTAAATGCATTTGATCAACCAGATGTGCAAGATAGCAAAACAAGAACACAAGCTAAGATCAAAGCATTCATTGAAAAAGGTTCCCTTTCAGAAAGCGCTCCTTCCTGGCAAAACAATGAATACGCAATATTTATTGAAAATTGTGCTTTATCAAAATCGGAAACTATTGAGGAGTATATAAAAGCATTTTTAGAATTAGCCTCACCATTGGATTACATCGCGATTAACGCTTATGTTCCGCGTGATCAATATTTCTTAGAGTTGCTTCAGGATTTTCGAAAGCAAGTTATGCAATTGACCGGGTGCGCAACCACCCTGGGATTTGGTCCACGTTTCCTTCACTCCACTGGACAAATTCACAAAGGTGGACCTGCTAATTGCCTAATTATCCAGATCACAATGGATTATTCTTCTCACGATTTAAAGATACCAGGCAAGCAATTTTCATTTGGCACGCTGCAGGCAGCGCAGGCACAGGGAGACCTCGAAGCTCTTCAAATTCGTAATCGAAAAATTCTTCGCATTCACCTGAAGAATAATCTAAAAGCAGAATTGCCGCGTATTTATACAAAATGAAATCAGGTCTTATTGCATAGCCCTAAACACGTTTATTTTCAATGTCTGAAACCGACCTGCAGATTTCGTTTTCCTGCAGAATTTTCAGAGAATTTCGTTCAATGCCCAAAGTGCGGTTCGTCCACAGAACCTATCTTTTCGGATTTTGAGAACACCGGAAACATCTCAACTCAACCTCAATTTCGTACGGAAATCGCCGTTCTATTGGATAATATTCGCAGTGCTTTCAACGTAGGTTCGATATTTCGCACTTCTGACGGAGCTGGTGTTCAAAAGATCATTCTTTCGGGAATCACTCCACCTCCTGATCACCCTGGTGTACGCAAAACTGCTCTCGGTGCGGAACTTCACATTCCCTGGGAACAATCCTGGAGCGCTGTAGAAACATGTATTCAATACAAAAATGCCGGCTATCAGATCATTGTCCTCGAAAAAGCACAAGGGGCAACTCCATTATCAAACCTCGATTCCAGGATTTCCGGGACTCCAATATTACTTGTGGTTGGAAATGAGGTCAACGGGATTGATCCTGATATTTTCACCCTGGCGCATCAGGTTGTGACGATTCCTATGTACGGCATAAAGGAATCCCTAAATGTTTCGGTTGCTTTTGGAATTTGTATTTATTGGTTGAGGTTTGTTACCAAAAACTAGTATTGAATTTGTCAAACATTCCTGACTTGCTCCACGAGTTTTCACCTGATATATTATAAATACCAAGCGCCGAGGTGCCCCCCTCACCCCGGCGCTTGGTATTTAATCTCGTTTATCCCTCTTTAATTACCTCAAGAAGATATTTTCCATATTGATTATGGGTTAATTTTTGCGCAAGGTGATAAAGTTCATCTTTTGTGATATACCCCATCCGGTATGCGATCTCTTCAGGACAGGCAATCATAAGTCCCTGTCTTTCCTCCACTGCCTGAACAAAACTGGAAGCCTGTAGTAAAGATTCATGTGTCCCAGCATCCAACCAAGCAATCCCGCGACCTAAAAGTGAAACTTCCAATTCTCCCAATTCTAGATACAAACGGTTTAAATCTGATATCTCCAACTCTCCACGACTCGATGCTTTTAGTTTCTTGGATAATTCAACAACTTTTGTATCATAAAAATACATCCCTGGTACAGCGTAATTGGATCGAGGATTTTTTGGTTTTTCCTCTATACCAATAACGTTGTAATTTTCATCCAACTCTACAACACCATATCGTTGAGGATCCTTTACCGGATATGCAAAAATGATCGCACCAGATTTGATCCTGGCTGCTTTTCGTAGTTGTTCCGGTAACCCTGTCCCAAAAAAGATATTATCACCAAGAATTAAACAGACAGGATCATTGCCAATGAATGATTCACCTACCAGGAATGCATCTGGTAATCCTCTGGGTTTTTCCTGCACAGCATAACTAAAACTCATCCCCCATTGATTACCACCACCCAATAAATTTTGATATGCTTGAATATCATTATCAGTTGAAATTACTAGAACCTCTCGAATTCCCGCCAGCATCAGCATGGAAAGTGGGTAATAGACCATCGGTTTATCATAAACAGGCAATAATTGTTTGCTGACTGCCAGGGTAAGTGGATACAATCTTGTACCCATACCTCCCGCCAAAATAATTCCTTTCACCGTTTCAACCTCTCTTTAGATAATTTTTTGTGATCCATTCTTGATATGAGGGCTTTTTTCGAACAGCCTTCACCCATTCTATATTATCAAGATACCACCGAATAGTTGCACATAGCCCATCATGTAGTAATGTTTTAGGCTTCCAATCCAATTTCTGTTTTATCTTGGTGCAATTGATTGCATACCGAAAATCGTGTCCAGGTCTATCAGTAACAAAATGAATGTATTGTTCGTACGATCCAGAATGCAAGGGTTTCTTTTCATCAAGGATCCTGCAGATCATTTTTACCAATTCAATATTCTCTATTTGAGTATCACCACCAATACAATACGTTTCTCCAGATGTACCATTGAATAATGCCTTCCAAATAGCATCACAATGATCTGAAACGTAGAGCCAATCACGGATCTGTGCACCTTTTCCATATATCGGAATAGGCTTCTCCTCCAAAGCGTTCAATATCACCAGTGGGATCAGTTTCTCAGGATATTGAAATGGCCCATAGTTATTAGAGCAATTTGTAATGGTTACAGGTAATCCATATGTTCGTGAAAAAGAGCGAACAAAATGATCACTCGCAGCTTTTGAAGCGGAATAGGGTGAATTTGGTTGGTAGGGTGTATTTTCATCGAATGGTGGGTCGTTTTTACCTAATGCTCCGAATACTTCATCCGTTGATATATGATGAAAACGCACAATGGAATCATCCAATATTTTTCTTTCCTCCCAATACTTTAATGCAGCCATCAACAATCGATATGTTCCAATCACATTAGTTCTGATAAATAATTCGGGATCTATTATCGATCGATCAACATGCGTTTCAGCTGCAAAATGAACAATTCTTGTAACTTCATGTTCTCGCAGAATCTTTTCCAGAAGTTCTGAATTTTCGACTCCGCCTTGAATAAAAGTATGCCGCTTAGGATCCGGCAATTTACCAAGACTTATCAAATTCCCAGCATAAGTCAAAGCATCCAGATTCACTATTCGAACATCTTTATCTTTTATAAGAGCATACCGAATAAAATTTGATCCAATGAAACCTGCGCCACCAGTTACTAGAATTGTGTTCATCTTTTATCCATAATTGTTTTCATATTTTTGGGCTCGCTCAATTTTCAATAGTTAATATACAATACATTATTATCACACACAGTGAGGATTTATGAAAAAATTCGTAGCAGCAATCGACCAGGGTACCACCAGTACACGATGTATTCTTTTTGATCACTTTGGGAAAATAATAGCTTCTGATCAAAAAGAACATTCTCAAATTTATCCCCAACCTGGTTGGGTCGAACATGACCCCCAGGAAATTTGGATCAACACCGTGCAGGTAATACACGGAGCTTTAATCAAAGCAGGGCTTGAACCAAAAGATGTATCAGCAGTCGGTATCACAAACCAGAGAGAAACCACATTGGTCTGGAATCGCCTGACCGGAAAACCGTATGGAAATGCAATTGTCTGGCAAGATACCCGTACTGACAGTATTTGTAATCAATTGGCACAAGTAGAAGGTCAAAACCGTTATCGAAGTAAAACGGGTTTACCTCTTGCCACATACTTCTCCGGTCCTAAAATTCGCTGGTTTTTAGAAAATAACCCAGATTTGCGAAAAGATGCCCAATCTGGTATTGCGATATTTGGCAACATGGATACTTGGTTAATATGGAACCTCACTGGTGGTATTCACGGGGGAAATCATGTTACTGATGTCACCAACGCATCCCGTACTTTGCTCATGAATCTTCAAGCCTTGTGCTGGGATAGCGATATTTGTTCAGAAATTGGCATCCCAATTTCCATGCTTCCCGAAATACTACCCTCTTCTTCCTCCTTTGGCATTTGTAAGGAAACCCTGGATGGAGTGCCAATTACAGGTGTCCTGGGTGACCAGCAAGCTGCTCTATTCGGGCAAACTTGTTTTAATCCTGGAGAAGCGAAAAATACATATGGCACTGGTTGCTTTATGTTGATGAATACCGGAACTCAACCTGTGCCAAGCAAATCAGGTTTATTAACAACTGTTGGATACAAAATAGGTGATTCACCAGCTATATATTGTCTGGAAGGATCAATAGCTATTACTGGAGCTTTGGTTCAATGGCTGCGTGATAATCTTAAATTCATCGAGAAATCTGAAGACATCGAAACCCTTGCAGAGGCAGTTGAAGATAATGGCGGTATTTATTTTGTTCCAGCTTTTTCAGGTCTCTTTGCCCCTTATTGGCGAAGCGATGCGCGTGGGATCATTGCAGGCTTAACCCGTTATGTGAATAAAGGGCACATTGCTCGTGCAGTACTCGAAGCCACTGCTTATCAGACTCGCGAAGTCTTGGAGGCAATGGAAAAGGACTCTGGAGTAAAGTTATCCACACTTCGCGTTGATGGTGGCATGGTACGTAACCATTTATTAATGCAATTTCAGGCAGATATTCTCAATGTACCAGTTCTTCGACCTTCTATTACTGAGACCACTGCTCTTGGTGCAGCCTACGCAGCCGGTTTGCAGGTTCATTATTGGGAAACGCTGGATGATCTACGTGCAAATTGGAGCATCGATCATACCTGGTCACCTGATATGCCTGAAGTAAAACGCACATCTTTGTACAGGTTCTGGAAAAAAGCGGTCCAAAAATCGATGGATTGGGTTGAGGAATAATTTATTAGTGAAATTGTTGCATCAAAGCAATAAACAACATTGCTTTTTAGTATTTGACATATCCTACATTGCAGGATATACTCCAATGCTGTTAATCCCACGGCGGAAGCCGAATCTGCATGAGCGAAGGTAACCAGATTTCTCTGGTGAGAGGCGCTCGAAGGATGGAATAAGATGGAAAAAGTTGTATTGCAAGCCGAACGCCGCAGTGTAATTGGAAAACAGGTCAATTCATTGCGTCGTGAAGGTAAACTGCCCGCTGTCATTTATGGGCACAATTTCGAACCAACCCCAATCGTCATGGATTTGAAAGAAACAACGAAAGCATTATCAGGATTGACTTCTTCAAGTCTGGTCACCCTTGTTCTTGATGGGAAAGAACATGCGTCTCTGGTACGTGACCGCCAACGCGATTACATTCACAATCGCCTTATCCATGTTGATTTTCAGGTTGTCAGTCTTACTGAAAAGATTCGCGCTAAGGTAAACGTAGAAATTACGGGTATTTCTCCTGCTGTAAAAGACTTCAACGGTGTTGTCTTAACAGGTCTTGATGAAGTAGAAGTCGAATGTTTACCTCAATATCTTCCAGAACGCCTGATCGTCGATATTTCACCATTGAAGAGAATTGGTGATGGTATTTATGTCCGCGATATTAGCTTCAATGAAAATGTCGAAATTCTTGAAGATTCAGATGAGATGATCGTCATGGTGACTGCATCCACCGAGGAAGAAGTAGTATCTGTTGAAGGTGGCGAAGCTGAACCCGAAGTGATTGAAAAAGGCAAGAAAGAAGAAGAAATCGAAGACTAAGGGAGTTCGATTGGTTTTGATAAAGCAGCGATTTATCTCGCTGCTTTATTTTTTAATTACTGCGATAAGATCATTAACAATTTTTGCAGTGATGCCCCATAACAATTCCCCATTGTATTCTGAATAAAACAGTACTGGAACACTTTTTCCATCTGAGCGCTTCCACAACTTTACCCTATAATTTCGACTGTCGTCCAAAAAAGTCATTGGAATGGTAAAAATTGCATCAACTTCGTTAGTATAAGCTTTTATTCTTTGCGAATTCTTGATCACTGCGACTACTGGTGTGATCTTGTAATTGCTGTTCGTTTCATAATCTGCTAAAAAACCGAGAACATAGGCGTCTTCAGGATCAAGATTGATCTCTTCTTTCGCTTCTCGAATTGCGGTAGCTACAATATCATGATCATCTTTTTCAATCATTCCACCAGGGAATGAAACCTGCCCCTTATGATTCTGAACATGATTGCTTCTTCTGGTAAATAATATCTCCCATTGATTGGTTTGCCAGATCAACGGCACCAATACTGCTGCACTTTTTTGACCGTTATTAACAAAGTCGTTTTTTCTTACTTCAGGTTTTGAATATAGATTTTCTTTAAACTGCAATACTTCCTGAAGTGCTTTATCGGGTAGTAGCTGAAAAATATCCATCTATCTTACTCCAGATCAAATTTCTCCAATGAACAATCTGGAATAGTCTCATTTTCGATGATCATCGGTCTGGCAAATACAATATACCCGGTATGAGCAACCATTCTATCGGTCGGTCGAAAATGCTCTGCATCAGATTTGTAATATCGTAATAAAACTTCGCATACTTCAATGAAACCAAATTTCTCCCTTTTCAATGCATCCAAAAGCAAAACGACTTTATTGGTGGTTGGAACAATGCTGCAAAAGAATCCCCCTGGTTTTAATGTTTCCTTGACCTGTTGAATATAGTCATAGGGATACTGAACATCAAGAAATAGGACATCTACATCCTTTTCATCAAAACCATCCCGAATATCGCGAGTTTTCAGGATCACTCTATGATCTAAACCTAATCGTTGTAGATTTTTTAATGCAATACTTTGAAAATCGGGATTGATCTCGTAAGAAATGACTTTTCCTGTATCCCCCACAGCAAATGCCAGAGCAGCTGTCATTGAACCAGATCCTGTTCCAGCTTCTACACATATCCTTCCAGGTCCAATTCCCATATAGACAAGCATAAATCCAATATCTTTTGGATACATGATTTGTGTACTACGCGGAATAGACCGAATAATATCTGAAAGTCCTGGCTGTAATAAGAAGAATGGATTTCCATTATGGCTGAAGAATTGACTTCCCCAGGGTTTTCCAATCAGGTCATCATGCCTGACAATTCCTCGATGGGTGTGAAGTTCTTCGCCTGGTTTCAACTTAATTATGAAATGCTGGTGACGAAGTCCAACAATTTCTGCCAGATCACCATCTTGAGCAACCGCATTCTTTGATTGCCAGGTCATCGAATACCTTTTTTCTTCGGTTTTTGCGGTGTAGTTTCCTGAACTAAACTGAGCCAATACCCTACTCCAAGAACCGCAAAACAGCCAAGTAAAGCCATACCAAGGTGAAGTGGTCCAACACTCCAGAAAGTCCATCCTAATTGATCAGCAGCCAGATGCCCCAACCAAAATCCTATCCAACTTAATACCAGATAAAGAACCAAACGGAAAGGGCTTCCTCCTCTCCAGAGATGGAAAACCGAACCAACAAGAGAAGATATTACAATCCCTAAAATGATAGCTGGAAAAGTCATAGCGATACCTCACTTTTGAATAAATCCACCACCTAATACTTCGTCTCCCTGATATACCACTGCAAGCTGCCCCGCAGTAATATCTCGCACTGGATTATCAAAGTGTATCTGAACATCATTATTATCCAATTTTTGTATGTACGCAGGATAAAGATTTGCACGATATCGCACCATTACTTCTGCAATAAAGTCTTTGTCTACATTTACATCATTTATCCAATGGAAGTTTCTAATCATAATCTCCTTTTTGCCAAGTTGAAACTTCTTGCCAACAATCAGTGTATTGCTATTAAATTCCTTGTCTATTACATAATATGGATCAATATCTGCAATGCGAATACCTTTACGTTGACCAATAGTATATGCAGCCAAACCCTCATGGTCACCAATCTTTCTTCCATCTAATGTTGTAATCTTTCCAGGGCGTAAACACTCAGGGGCATACTTCGTCAGAAAATCTCGATAATCTTTATCACCTAAAAAACAAAGATCCTGACTGTCATGCTTCTCAGCCACTGGTAAATTAAACCTGCGGGCATGTTGTCTTACCTCGCTTTTTTCCATTTCTCCTAAGGGCAGTAAAGTTTTTTGTAGTTGTGTTTTAGAAAGCATGCTTAATACGTATGACTGATCCTTCGCTTTATCTAACCCTTTGAGTAAGTGAATATTCCCTTCTGGATCCTTCATCAGTCTAGCATAATGTCCGGTTGCAAACGCATCTGCTCCAATCGATAGGGCATGGTTTAGAAGAAAGCCCCAGCGGATAGATTGATTGCAAAGAATACAAGGATTTGGTGTTTCTCCAGATTTGTACCCATTAATAAAATAATTCACAATTTGTTCATAAAAAAGCTGCTGGGCATCGATAACATAAAATGGTATTCCAAGCATTGCAGCAATTCTTCTTGCCGCAAAAACCGAATCTGGAGTACAACATCTATTGGAACATTCTTTTCCTTCTTCACTCCATAACCGTAACATCATACCTGTCACCTGGTATCCCTGCTCTACCAACAAAGCTGCGACAGTTGAACTATCTACACCCCCGCTCATGGCTACAACAATATGAAGAATACCTTTGTCTTCCGAGCCCATTTCACCCTGCATAAAGTTTTCGCGCCTTACTTACCACACCTGGTAAGTAATCGAGAAATCTTTGTACTTCATCGGCTGTTGTATTTCTACCGAGAGTCACACGCAACGATCCTAGTGATTTTTGTTTATCTATACCTAAAGCAATTAATACATCCGAAGGTTTCGGATTTCCTGATTTACAGGCAGAACCAGAAGAACATGCAAATCCACCGGCATCCAGCATCATCAGAAGTGTATTCCCATCCACATCATCAAATACAAAAGATGCATGGTTTGGTAATCTTTGTTTGGGATGTCCCGTAATTCTTGTACCTGATATGGATTGCATTACTCCTGTTAGAATTCTGTCGCGTAGAAGCATGGTATGCTGATTATTCTGTTCCATATCACAACAAGTGATTTCATAAGCTTTAGCCAGTCCGATAATTCCAGGAACATTGTGAGTTCCTGCCCTCATCCCAAATTCCTGTCCACCTCCAGTTTGAATTGGCTCGATCAACGATCTATCGGAAACCAATAAAATACCCACACCTTTTGGCCCATAAAATTTATGCGCTCCTGCTGAGAATCCTGCAAAGGAATTCTTTTTAAAATCCATCCTTAAATGTGCAGCTGCTTGTACTCCATCAGTATGGAAGAAGATCCCATATTCTGTGCATATTTTGCTGATTTCGTCTACCGGGTTAATGGTACCTATCTCGTTATTTCCATAAATGACAGAGACTAATGCAGTATCTTTTCTTATATGCGTAATAACATCCTTTGGATCGACTATTCCATTACTATCCACTGGTAGCCATTCTACTTCAAATCCTTCATCAATCAATGACAAAGCTGTCTTGGCTATTGCAGGATGCTCTACAGGACTGATCAATAAATGGCACGCGTCTCTGTTCTTCCTTGCTGCATGTGCAGCACCCCTTAATGCCAAATTATCGCTTTCTGACCCTCCGCTTGTAAAAAGAACTGTGTAGCTTTCTGCATTCATCAATCTGATTATTGTTTCTCTCGCGGATTCAACTGCATCATCTGCTTGCTGCCCCCATGTATGGATTGATGATGGGTTTCCAAACTTTTCTGAATAATAAGGCAACATCGCGTCAAGAACTTTTTTATCCAAAGGTGTTGTCGCAGCATAATCCAAATAAATACGTTCTGTCATCACATACTTTTTCCTTTAGAACAGGA
This sequence comes from Anaerolineaceae bacterium, assembly GCA_034429195.1. Classification (GTDB taxonomy): domain Bacteria; phylum Chloroflexota; class Anaerolineae; order Anaerolineales; family Anaerolineaceae; genus UBA4782. Next base: position 202,367 of record DAOUGQ010000005.1, on the reverse strand, counting down.
TTATAGCACGTCAGTCAAGCTTGCTTTTATAAAAATGAAAGCTTGATATAATAAATTCATTATTGATTAATTTTGGAGGAATGATGGCTACCAAAATTCATTTTGGAACAGATGGATGGCGTGGTTACATTGCTGAAGATTATACCTTTGAAAATGTACGTAGATGCACTCAAGGTTTTGCAACCTACCTTATCAATCATGGTAAACAGGGAAAATGGATCGTCGTAGGACATGACAAAAGATTTCTTTCAGAGAATTTTGCTCGCGCAGTAGCAGAGGTACTTGCTGGCAACGGTCTAAACGTTTATCTCACAGATGGCCCAACTCCAACCCCTGTGATAGCATTTTCTGTAGTGAATAAAAAAGCTGCTGGTGCAGTGAATATTACAGCCTCTCATAATCCCCCAACAGATAATGGTTATAAAGTTCGCGATGAACATGGAGGAGCAATAGCTCCAGAAGGATTACAAGAAATCGAATCAGCTATTCCAGATGATGAAACAAGTGTAAAAAGAATCTCTTTTTCATCAGGACAAAAGAGTGGCAAGATTGTAATTTTTGATCCTGCTCCTCCTTACATAAATCACATTGAAGAGATGATCGATCTGCAGCCCATTAAACAAGCGGGATTGAAAGTAGTAGTTGATTCCATGTGGGGGAATGGCGCAGGTTACTTCCCAAGGCTGCTTTCTGGTGGAAAAACACAAATCATTGAGATTCATAACACACGCAATCCCATATTTCCCGAGATGAAACGCCCCGAACCAATTCCACCAAACATCGATGTCGGATTAAAAAAGACCCTTACGGAAAAAGCTGATGTCCTCTTGATCACAGATGGAGATGCTGACAGGTGCGGTATTGGAGATGAAAAAGGGAATTTCATCAATCAATTGCAGGTATATGCACTTTTAGCTTATTACTTGTTGGATGTCCGCGGATTACGTGGAGCCATAGTAAAAACATTATCAACAACGGGAATGCTAGATAAACTGGGGAAAATTTATAATGTTCCAGTTTATGAAACTGGCGTGGGATTCAAATATGTTGCGCCCAAAATGCTTGAGACAGATGCTTTGATTGGCGGAGAAGAATCAGGTGGTTATGCTTTCCGCGGGAATGTTCCTGAGAGAGATGGTATTTTGGCTGGGATCTATTTCCTCGATATGATGGTTAAATTAAACCGGAAGCCCTCTCAACTTCTGGATTTGCTTTTTGAGAAGGTTGGACCGCATTATTACGATAGAATTGACCGCAGTTTTTCGGGAAATAGGAAGGAATACGAAGAAAAGATCATTAATGCGAAACCAGAAGAGATTGCTGGATTGAAAGTATTAAACCTCAATACAACTGATGGTTTCAAGTTCTCACTTGAAGATGGTGGTTGGATGCTGATACGATTCTCAGGAACAGAACCTATGGTTCGTGTCTATTGCGAAACCACTCATCTAGATCGCATACCAAAAATTTTACAATCAGGAATGGACATATTAGGGATATCGTAAGTTTGTACAACTTTATCGACACGCATTGCCATCTGAATTTCAAGGATTTTGATGCTGATCTGCATCAGATATTGGATAGTGCACGTCAACAGGGAATTCAAACTATTGTAATACCTGGTGTAGATTTGGATTCCAGCAAGAAGGCAATATCTTTAGCTGAAGAATTTGATGGGCTGTATGCTGCGGTTGGAATTCACCCGAATTATGCCAACTTATTGGATGGAAAAAGTTTACAAATATTGAAAGAATTATGTTCCAATCCAAAAGTAGTTGCAGTGGGCGAAATTGGTCTTGATTTCTATCGTGATTATGTTACACAAGATGAACAGATGGCCGCACTTCTCCATCAACTAGATTTGGCGCAGGAATTCCATCTTCCAATAATCCTGCATTCTCGAAATGCAGAGTCCATTCTTTTAAATGAGTTGAAAAAGCGGACCAATTCGTCGGGGATGTGTTTTTCCGGAGTATTTCATGCTTATGAAGGAGATCTCTCAACTGCATTGGAAGCAATAAAAATGGGTTTCTTGATTGGAGTTTCTGGGCAGATTACCTACACGAAAAAGCCCGAATTTCTCTCAATTAATGCTGCACTTCCATTATCCTCTTTACTTCTTGAAACCGATTCGCCTTATCTAACTCCCGAACCATTCCGTGGAAAACGCAATGAACCTGCAAATATCCCTGTCATTGCAAAAAAAGTATGCAGCTTGCACGACATTGAAATGATCCAGCTTGCAAAAATTACAACTGAAAATGCATTTAAATTGTTCCAATTGGAGGCTGGATCGTGAATAAATATTCAGAAATCTCAGCTTTCGTGCAGAAAGAAATCGTTCAGGTTGAAGAAATTATTCGTAAACAGGTTCGAGAAAATCATCAAGACCTTGTTACGGCAGTAGATTTGTTGCTTTCATCTGGTGGTAAAAGAATCAGACCGACCATTACAATCCTGGTCGGAAAATTATTGAATGCTGATATGCAGAAAATATTAAACATGGCATCAGCGATTGAATTACTGCATACTGCAACCCTTGTCCATGATGATCTAATCGATGAATCTTTACTCAGAAGAGGTGTCCCAACATTAAATGCAAAGTGGTCTACAGGTGCAACTGTGCTGACTGGTGATTTCCTCTTTGCAAGCGCTGCAGAAATTGCTGCTGAAACAGAATCGATTGCAGTAGTAAAACAATTCTCGCACTCTCTCATCACGATTTGTAATGGAGAGATAAGCCAGCTATTCAATAAGACCAATAAAATCAACAAAGAAGAATATTATTCACGAATATATGCCAAAACAGCTTCGCTATTTGAATCTTCGGCATGCTGTGCATCTTTGATCAGTACTCAAGGGGAAAAATGTTATGCTCATTTAAGAACTTATGGAAGAGAAGTAGGGTTGGCTTTTCAAATTGTGGATGATATTCTGGATTTTACCGGAGCACAGGCTACATTTGGCAAACCAATTGGAAACGACCTGATCCATGGTTTGATTACACTTCCGACAATATTACATACTGAGATTTATCCCTTGGATCCGTGTAGTCAGAAATTACTCCATGGAGAGTTCATAACGAAAGAAGAGTTAAGCGGATTCATCGAAAGAATTCGTTCGGGTAATGCAATTGCAAGCGCCTTTGATGAAGCGAAAAGCCATTCACAAGCTGCTATTAACGCACTTGAAGGTGTTGATCCACATCCAGCACATGATGCTTTGATTAGCATCGCGGAGTTTATTGTTGACCGCGCATTTTAAACAAATAAACCGCGTCAAGCGGTTTATTAAGTGCGCTGGGGGGGAGTTGAACCCCCACGCCTTGCGGCACATGGCCCTCAACCATGCCTGTCTGCCAATTCCAGCACCAGCGCAGAGCAAAGCAATTATAATCGGCTCTGTTTGTATGTCAAGCAGAAAGCTATTATTTGGAGGTAAATTACAATGCCTATTGTTTTAGATGGAATGGGAAGTGATAATTTTCCAGATCCTGAAATCCAGGCTGCAATAACTGCAGCATCTGAATTGGGTGAAGAAATCATCCTGGTTGGCAACCAATCAATACTAGAACCTAAATTAAAGGCTGCTACACATGAAACGCTACCGATCAGACTGGTCCATGCTCCTGATATGGTTGATATGGAAGATAAAGCCGTTGAATCTGCCCGTAAAAAACCGGAAAATTCAATGGCAATCGGAATGAATCTGGTAAAAAATGGTGAGGCACAAGCATTTGTGACAGCAGGGAATACAGGTGCCGCTTATTTTCATGCGGTAACCATTCTCCGACGTATGCAAGGTATTTCACGACCTGCACTTGCGGTATCAATTCCAACATATAAAGGACGATGTATTTTTCTTGATACAGGCGCAAATGCAGATTGCCGGCCAGAATTTTTGGTAGATTTTGCTCTTCTAGGAAGTGTATACGCAAAGAAAATCCTGAATATATCCAATCCACGTATTGCAATCCTATCAAATGGCGAAGAAGCTGGAAAAGGCAATCAACTAGTTAAAGAAGCATTTCGTCTTATGCAGAATTCAGGACTGAATTTCATCGGTAATGTAGAAAGTAAAGAAATTTATGGTGGTGAAACAGACGTAGTTGTCGCAGATGGTTTTACTGGAAATGTTTTCATTAAAACTAGTGAAGCTGTTGGCAAATTGATCTTTACGGTGTTAAAAGAAGAAATATCCTTGTCGTTGGGCAGAAAGTTAGGTTACTTGTTAGCCAAACCTGCTTTTTCAAAACTTAAAAAGCTAATGGATCCTGCTGAAATCGGAGCTGCAATGTTGTTAGGCGTAAATGGTTATGTGTTTATTGGTCATGGCAGGTCAGATTCTCGCGCGTTGATCAGTGCAATTAAGTTAGCCAGTAGATCAATTCATGCGGATTTATTAAATGAAATAAAATCTGAAATTCAATCAAGACCCACAATTATCGCATCATGATTTGAAGATAATGAGTTGAATATGAAAATAATTACGAATCACAAACTAATAAAGAGAAATAAAAAAATTGGACAGGTTGCAACGTTCACAAGTCTTGGCGTTCTGGTTATTGGCCTGTTGATTACCTTTTTTCGAAAAGAAGAAATATTTTGGTCAATAGGCGCTCTGGCTCTTGGTTTTATTATTTCGCAAGTTGGAATTTATTATGGGAAACATTGGGGACCTTCACCACGACAGGATGAATTACTCGCAACCGCGTTGAAGGGATTGGATGATAAATATACTCTCTACAACTACACGTCACCAATTCCATATTTATTAGTAGGCCCATCAGGTATAAACCCTTTGATTCCCTTAAATCAAGGGGGGATTATTCGTTACAATACTAAAAAAAAGCGCTTTACACAAAAAGGTGGTAATGCCTATATGAAATTCTTCGGTCAAGAAGGTATAGGGAATCCACAAGTAGACGCTTCGGCAAATTGCGAATCAATCACAAATTTCCTGAAAGAAAATCTAAAAGAGGCCAATTTTCCCGCTCCTGAGCCCATTTTGGTCTTTACCAATCCTAAGGTTACCCTTGAACTGGCAGATGCACCCTATACAGGAGTGATATCCGAAAAACTTAAAGATGTAATCAGGAAAAAAGCAAAAGCTAACCCAACTTCTCTTGATACCATCGAAAAGATTAAAACCTTAATGGTACAGGAAGATATCGTGTAAGTATTTTTTGTTAAAAGATCTATCCTTGATATAACACTGCGAAGTGAATGGTCACCTTTTAAGACGAGGTTTTTCACTTCGCTTTTTCTTTATAGCAATTTTATTAAGCGTTGGGCTATTTTTCTGTTTAGCAAAATCAACTAGGTTCTTAACTTCAAGCATTTTTAAGTTTCGCCATTCCCGAGGTTTCAGATCTCCCAGAGTAAGGGTACCAATTCTCACCCGCAAGATTCTTTCAACAGGTAAACCAATTAATGAACCTACTTCTCTAATCTGGCGTTTTTTCCCTTCGCGCATCACAATCGAAAGCCATGTATTTTTTCCGCTTGTTGAGTCAACCGTAACTTTTGCAGGTAAGGTTTTTGTCCCATCTTTCATCACGACCCCCCTGCGCCATATTTCTAATTGCTTATCATCTGGCTGCCCAACAACCAGTACTTTATATTCTTTTTCATGCCCATAACGAGGATGCGTGAGAAGATTTGCCAGTTCACCATCATTGGTTAGCAAAATCAATCCTTCAGAATCGTAGTCCAATCTACCAACAGTAAAAAGATGTCCGGGTACAGGAACCAAGTCTCTCACTGTTGGTCGATCATCTTTCGGATCTACATCAGAAAGAACCCCACGTGGTTTATGTAATGCTATATAGATTTTTTCTTGTGGCTTTCTCGCAATGGGATGTCCATCGACCTGAATATCATCGATTTCCTGATCTGCTTTCATTCCCAGGGTTGCTACTTTTCCATTGACCGTTACCCTGCCTGCAGAAATGATCTCTTCATTGGCCCTTCGAGAGCCGTAACCAACTTTCGCTAATAATTTTTGCAGTCGTTCTTCCATAATTTAATCTTTTAATATCCCATTACTTCCAGAAGAACTGACTTCTTCTTCCAGTTCAAACGGAGGTAATGCGGATAACATTTCTAAACCAAAATGTTGCAAGAAGAGATCAGTAACACCATATAAAATTGGTCTGCCAGGCGTATCAGCCCGACCAACTTCTTCAATCAAACCCTTCGAAAGAAGGCTTTTTAAAACACCATCACTGTTTACACCACGAATTGCATCAATGCCTGGGCGTGTTACTGGTTGCCGATATGCGATAACAGCCAGACTCTCCAATGCTGCTTTACTTAACTTCGTTGTAGCTTCTAGACCCAGCATCTTCTCAATAATTTCCGATACTTCGGGCGTGGTTGTGATCTGGTAACGATTGTTGAATTCCTGAAGCTTCAATCCTCTATTGACATATAAAGCTCTCAATTCGTTCAATGCTTCATTTACTTCAACTTGCTTTACACCAAGTAGTTCGGCTAATTGCGCAATAGATAATGCTTCAGAAGCAACAAATAGTAATGCTTCTACTTTGCTACATAAACTTATTGATGATGAAAGTTGAGTTGTCTCTGTCATGCTATAATTGGAACGCGAATTGCATAGTATCGTAGTGATTATACTCGATATCCCAATTCTGACTTTACTATGAAATCATCTAATCTTATTATATTTCACCAGAAAAATTACCTCTCATTGATCCTTCTGCTAGCCTCGATTTCTTTTATTCTTGCTGGCTGCTCTTCTCTATCGACAAATTCAGAAACCATTCAAATAACTCTGGTGGTCGATCAGACTCAACAAATAATCAATACTACCAAAGGTATCACTGTATCCGAATTATTAGGTGAATCCCAGGTAACCTTATCCACATTAGATAGAGTAGACCCACCCCTTTACACTCAATTAACGAATAGTGGAACTATTACGATCACCCGAGTGCGAGAAGAATATAAGATTGAAGAAAATGTGATCCAATTTGAACATCAAACAGTCCGTAATGAATCCTTACCCGAAGGTCAAACGAGGTTAATTCAGGCGGGTGTTAATGGAACTCAACAGATCACATACCGAATTGTTTATGAAGATAATGTTCAGGTATCAAAAACTGTATTCAAGACCACGACCATTTCCGAATCTCTACCTGAAATTGTCATGGTGGGCGTTCAAACCCCATTTACAGCAATTGAAATCCCGGGTACAGTAGCTTACCTGACAGCTGGAAATGCGTGGATCATGGAAGGAAATACGGGAAATCGTCGCCCCATCATCACAACAGGCGATCTGGATGGTCGGGTTTTTGACCTCTCTACTGATGGTAAATGGCTCTTATTTACCAGAAAAGTTACCGCGATTGAAGAAGGGGATAACCAAATTAACGAGTTATTTGTCGTTGACGTCACAAAAGAAGAACCTCAACCAATCGACTTGAAAGTTGCAAATATCATCCACCATGCCGCCTGGGTTCCTGGTTTGCCTCAAACCATTACATACTCAACGGTAGAACCTCGAAGCACTGCGCCTGGTTGGCAGGCAAACAATGACCTGGTCTTGTTTGCGTTTAGCGATACAGGTATGATCGTACGGAAAGAAACGATTATTGATACAAATTCTGGCGGTATCTATGGCTGGTGGGGCACTTCCTTTAGTTGGTCTTCTGATGGAGAAAGGTTGGCATACGCTCGTCCAGACAGTATTGGGTATGTTGATTTTGAAACTAAATCGTTGGTGCCTCTACTTGAAATGGTACCACTTCAAACTCAGGGAGATTGGGCTTGGGTACCAGGCATTTGTTGGGCTCCTGAAGATGACCTTTTATATTTCATCCTCCATGGCTCAAGTACATCATCTACCAGCCCTGAAACTTCTCAAGCATTCCATCTCAGCTCTATCCTGGATTCGAAAATTCAGGTATCGTTGGTAGAACAGACGGGTATGTTCGCCTATCCTGTTGCATCACCTCAAGATACTAATGGACGATACCAGGTAGCATACCTGCAAGCGATATTTTCTGATCAATCAGAAAGCAGCAGGTATCGGTTATATATCATGGATCAGGATGGATCGAATCGAACTTTGGTTTTCCCTGACGAAGGTTCAACAGGTTTGCAACCACAACAGGTTGTCTGGGGTATGAGTAGTCCATCATCTCCACGCATGATTGGTCTCATATATCAGGGAAATCTATGGCTGATCACTCCCGGAAAAAACACAGCCAATCAAATAACAGGTGACGGTTCAATTGTTAAGATAGATTGGGAATGAAGAGGAAAAAATGAGAGTTTTAATAACAGGAGCTGCTGGCTTCTTAGGCTCACATCTATGCGAAAAATTCTTACATGAAGGTCATCAAGTTATCGGTATGGACAACTTTATTACCGGTAGCCCAGACAATCTTTCTCATCTTGCAGGCAATCCTGATTTCGTTTTCATACGTCATGATGTCGCAAATTTTATTTTTGTACCCGGCAAAGTAGATGCCGTGATGCATTTTGCTTCTCCTGCCAGCCCTAATCCAACTTCTCCCTTTGGTTACACTAACCTGCCTATACAGACCATGAAGGCAGGCGCCTTAGGTACGCATAACACTCTGGGGGTTGCGCGGGTGAATAATGCCCGCTATATGCTGGCTTCGACCAGTGAAATTTATGGTGATCCCCTTGAACATCCTCAAAAAGAAACGTATTGGGGGCATGTCGATCCCATTGGTGTTCGATCAGTTTATGATGAAGCAAAAAGATTTGCGGAAGCATTAACCATGGCATATCATCGTTATCACAGTATTAATACATGCATTGTGCGAATTTTTAACACATATGGGCCTCGAATGCGGCTGGACGATGGCAGAGCATTACCTAATTTCTTACAACAGGCACTAAAACATGAAGCCCTTACGGTTTATGGAGATGGATTGCAAACACGCAGTTTCTGCTATGTAGACGACCTGATCGATGGAATTTATCGGCTACTTTGCTCAGATGAGCACGATCCCGTGAATATTGGAAACCCGGAAGAAACAACCATTCTGGATTTTGCCAAAACAATCAATACTATAGTACAAAATCCAGCTGGGATCGTTTTCAAACCCGATCTTCGTCTAGGTGATGATCCACAGAGGCGCCAACCCGATATTACGCGCGCAAGATCAATATTGAACTGGCAGCCCTCAACCAGCCTTTCTGAAGGTATCAAGAAAACAATCCCATATTTTATTAAGAAACTTGGACTTGAATAATGTTTAAAAACCGCAAGGAATGGACACGGTTCTTCCGTTTTGCTATCGTGGGTGCCTCAGGAGCAGTAGTTGATTTTGGAATTCTCAACCTCTTTACCCTAATTTTTAAGGTAGCCTACGTTCCTTCATCAGTTATTTCATTTATTATGGCAGTATTGAATAATTTTCTTTGGAATAGATATTGGACGTATCCAGATTCTCGCAGTAAACATGTTGCCAAGCAATTGACGCAATTTGCGATTATTAATGTTGTGGGGTTAGCTATTCGAACACCCTTATTGGCATTTCTCGAAGGCGTTTTAATCAAGTGGTTTACCAGTTTTTTGCCAAAAGGCTTCCTCTCTCCAACCCTTGTTGGTCATAATATCGGTTTGGCTATTGCAATATTGGTTGTCATGTTATGGAATTACATCGCTAACCGATATTGGACATACAATGATGTGAAATAACCCGTTGAAAGGTTTGTATGAGTAACTTACGTGTAATAGGAGGAAAAGCGGGTGGTCTACGATTGAAATCTGTTCCAGGCACTGGCACACGTCCAATCACTGACCGGGTAAAAGAGGCTCTATTTAACATCCTCGGAGCTGATATTCAAGATTCATCAATATTGGATATCTTTGCCGGTACTGGCGCTGTTGGAATCGAAGCATTAAGCCGAGGGGCTGCTTTTGCCAGAATGTTGGATCTAAACAGGCTTGCCATTCAAACAATACATGCCAACCTTGATCACACACATCTCTCTGCAAATGCAGAGGTAATTCAAGTCGATTCGATAAGTTACATCCAGAGACAACCAAATAAAAAATTTGATTACATTTATATCGCTCCGCCACAATACAAACAAATGTGGCTACAGACGTTACAGAAACTTGATACGCAGCCAGGTTGGCTCGTGGATAACGGTTGGATCATTGTACAGATCCATCCAGTTGAATATGAACCCATTCAATTAGTCAATTACGTAGAAATTGATCAGCGTAAATATGGCAGTACCTTATTGGTTTTCTTTGAAAAGAAAGCTGATCAGGGTTGAAATTGAACGATTAATTTCTCGTTCTCATCATAATGGGAATAACCCCAAAATAATTCTCCATCTTTTACAAATTGCATTACTTTCGGCAAAATATAAGGGATATCCTCTACCAATGGCAGGATATCTATTTCATTAATATTTACCCATTCGAGTTTGCCTTCTTTGGAATCCTTAATCACCTGCCCATTATAAGTACCGCTAAACACAAACAGAAGAATACCGGTCGGAGAAAAGGTATTGATTGTAATAGTTCCACAAAGTTTTAGAGGAATTCTTGAAAGGTTACTTTCTTCATATAACTCTCTTTCCGCAGAATGTAATATGTTTTCGCCATTCTCAACATGTCCCCCTATTCCGTTGTATTTGTTCGCCCAAATTCTCTTATCGGGTGAACCTTTTATCATTAACACCTTATCTCCATTAAAAATGAAAATCAGGACTCTTGGAATTACCTTGTACCGGTCATTCGAAATACCCTGCTCTGAAATTGGCATGAAATCACCTGAATGGTTTGTTGTTCTATTATAAAGAGCGCAGTAAATAAATTATTTAGGTTAAAAATAATTCATTTTTCTGCGCTCAATTAATTCCCGACCGTAAAATTTAGCTCAAGAACATTGGTACACCCAAAAAGTCCTTGATTTTTGGCTTATAGTTCTCTGAATCATAGTAATTCTCTACATCGACACGTTTCTTCTCTGCCATAATGATATCAATTGGCACAGTGGTATACTTCCCTCCACGTAGTGCAACCATCTTTCCAGTTTCATTGCGGCGGATCAACTGCATGGCAAGGTGTCCATAAGACATGGCTACCATCCGATCCAAAGAATCGGGCGCTCCAGACCTCATCAGATAAGCTAATTTTTGGTACATGATCCCTTGACCTGTGCGGCGTTGGATTTCTTCCGAGATGATTTCTCCTATACCGCCCAGTTTTCGGTGACCATATGCATCTTCTTCCCCTTTCTCGATAATATCCCCACCTGTCATCGTTGCACCCTCAGATACAGTCATAATACAGTAATTGGAAGGATTATTCCGCTTATCTTCAATTAAAAAGTGAGTTAACTTATCCATATCGAAAGGCACTTCTGAAATAATTGCTCGATCTACATAAGCAAGGTAAGCAGTAATGAGACTGGTTTCACCTGAATTTCTTCCGAAAAGTTCGACGACGCCAATGCGCTCATGAGATCCAATGGACGTACGTAGATTTGTGACAAATTCAACGCTTCGCGTAACTGCAGTTGAAAAACCAATACAATAATCTGTTCCGTTGACATCATTGTCCATTGTTTTGGGGATGGCCACGGTAGGGAACCCCTCGGAGTGGAGACGATGAGAGTAACTCAAAGTGTCATCGCCGCCAATAGTTACCATTACATCAATACCGAGATGAGCCAGTACTTCCAAGATATAATCCGTAAAATCCATTGTCCCGTTTTCATCAACTTGTTTTCCATACTTTGAGTTTCGCAGAAAATCAGGTATAGTTTTCTTTGAAACTTTTTGTGGATTGGTTCGCGAAGTATGCAAGAAAGTACCGCCAGTGCGATCAACCGTTCGAACATCGTCTCTTGCCAAATCCCTTACATAATAGTCGTAAGTAGAAGGTTCATTGAGGTTGTAATTTAATAAACCTGCCCAACCCCGACGAATCCCAATAACCCGATGACCATCTTGAAGTGCACTCATAACAACTGCTTTCATGCAGGGATTTAAACCTGGAACATCGCCCCCACCTGTCAATAAACCTATTGTTTTCTTTGCCATATATGCCTCCAAAAATAATTCATCTTGCTATAGTAGTTTGGTTTGTTTTCTTCATCTCTTGGATAGGAATTTCAAAAGAGATCTGCGAACCTTGCCCCACTGCTGATTCTATACTCATCGTTCCTCCCAGCATCTCCACTCGTTCGCGGATCAATTTCAAACCAAACCCTTCGCCCGATAAGGCATGCTCGGGATCAAATCCTTTACCATTATCAATTACTGAGACTCTAATAGTACTTTCATCAATGACTAAATTGACGTTAATTACAACTTTACTTGCGGTATCCATGTTATATCGATATGTATTTCCCATCAATTCTTGCACCGCACGAAAGATCATTACATCAATAAAGGGTTCAAATCGTTTTTCATTACCTTTTACCGATACGATAACATCAATGCCGGTTTGTTCTTTGAAGGCTTCTCGATATCGATTAATGGTTGGAATCAAACCCAGATCATCCAGCATCATTGGTCGTAACTCAAAGATATATGCTTTAACTTTCTGGAATGTACTTAGCGCAGTATCTTTTAATGTATTTAATTCATCACGAGCCTTATTTGGGTCAACCTCGAACAAGCGGGTTACAATTTCAGCTTGCACAATAAAATTTGACAATGCCTGGGCAGGACCATCATGCATCTGTCTTGATAATCGTTGTCTTACCGCTTCCTGTGAATTGATCAGTGTTTCCAAAGTGGCTGCCTGATTCATTGCACCAAGAGTGGTTTGATGCGAAATTTCACCTAACAATTGCAAAGCTTTTTCAATGTTGCGAATATTATTTTCCAGGTTGTTCTTATCACTCTGCAGTTTATCTAATTGACCTTTCATGACAAGCAATCGTTGTTGAGCATCAAATGCCGATTTATATGCAGTTTGGATTTCTTCTTTTGGCAATGTATCCATATGTAATTGGATCTGCTGCATATGACTTGTAACCACAGTATTTCGCTGGGTAAGTTTGGCTAACTCAGCCTGACTTTGCTCAATCATCATGCTGGTTTCTTTTAGAGCTTTACGAGATTGCTCCAGATCAGCTCTCAATTCAAGTTCTAAATTTTCGCTTGAACTCGTATCAACAATTTGTTGAACCATGGTTTTTCCTTTACGCTATATTTTTTCTACTTGCCCAGCGGAAATTTTAATTCCCGAAATTTTATCATATATCTATACAACTTTTCTAAGAATCCAATTCTTATTTCCATAAAAATACTATCATATTCTCCCCTCCTGCAATTGGAGAAAACTTACCATTAGAATCATACACAGGAGTCCCCATCGACGCAAGAATAGGATACCATTCAGGGAATGTGACTAAATAGTCTACGTTCTTTTGATTGAGATATTTGGCTAACTTCTCTTCATCTCTCATAATAGGAACCACTTCTGGGGTGATGAGCCCTGCAAGGTCAACAATATTTCGTTGTCCGTAATACCCTAAAGCACCAATATCATGGGTTGCAATCAAGGCATCTTTTGCTGTGTTAATAGAAACCCACTTTGCTGTATCAACCATTTCAGTATTAATAATCGCTACATCCTCGGCGTAAACAATTGCACCTTTAACAAGAAATATTGCAGCAAGAGAAACAAGAACAGCTATCCAGGTATTTCTCACTATTCTTTGCCAGATAATGGCTTTTCTTAATCTTTGAATTACTGTATTAAAACCATGTAGACTGAGCAAGAATAATATGGGCATTGCAGGCATAATATACCGCCCATGCTGATAAGTAACTGGAAGCATGAAAGCATAGATTCCAATATATCCAATTGCCCAGATCAAGGCAGCAGATCCATTCACATCTTTTCTCTTTCCTATATTGACCAGTTCTATCAGGAAACCTGGAAGTAGGATAGAGGAAGCTCCGACCCATGGTAAAGAGAATTCTTTAATGAACCGTATATAATAGGGGGTTTCTTTTAAAATAGCATATTCGGACTGTTTTGCATAAAACGTATTCGGCCAGACAGTCCCTGCAACAAAATAGTTAAAAATCAAATAACCGCCAAATACTATCAGAAATATTGTTAAACCTTTCCATAATGAGGTTTTCTTTTCTTCTATGCTCGCTTTACTCAACAAGATGACCCACATCCATGGTCCTAGAAGAAGTAATCCATCTGGCCTGATCCATACAGCCACTCCAACCAAAATTCCAGAGATCCATCGCAGGTTAGGCTTTTTTAATAACGCAAAGAACAGCAGGATCACGCTGATATAGAAAATCGTCTCCATTCCTGAAACCGCCGCCCATATCAAATGCCATTCAGTTGCCAAGAATATGCCAGCAGCGAGCAAGAAAATTTCTGAGGTTTTTTCCTCATTCATTTGAAAATATTCCATTGCCAGAATTGCAACCGCAATCAGGCAAATTATACCCAACAAATATGTCCACACTTGAGGTATCCCCAACCAATGGCCAGGGATGAGAAGGATTGTCCATAAAGGTGAGGTCGATCCTCCAGATACCTGCCCATGAAGAAAAGCCCATTCTCCGTTTTTTGCAAGGTTTCGGGCATAAGTTTGATGAATCCATGCATCATCCAGAGGATATCCAGTATCATTTGTCATCTTGCTAATTAATAAATACAGACTTGATGCTAGTAGAACAACAAACACAATAATAAAATAGCGATAGTAGTGAAGAAAGAAAGAATTCCGGAATACCTTTTTTATAATATGGACAGAATTGCTCTTCTTCATCATCATTCCCCTGGTACACGAAAAATATGAATATTACCTGATGATGTCAACAGCTGCATACTCGATATTTGTGCAGGTGCCCTATATAAGTCATCTAGCTCATCCGGATGATTTGATTCTAGTACTACAATTTCTGCATCATAATTTCTTGCAACCGATATTAGATTCTCAATGTTGCCATTGGGAATTACGATCGATTTTCTACCCGTAGCCAGATAAAAGCCTGGTGGATTATTTACCATAACGATTGCATCATTAGCCACATTCAAATCTTTCAGTATTTCATCAACTTTCAGATATTGCTGGTTGCTGTAATCCCATGCTCTATTTCCAGATGGTGTAACTACCCTACCAATAAATAATACTGCTGTCATTAAGACTGCAATGCATAGAAATCCGAAAGTAAAAACTTTTTGTGCAGTCGCCGACCTCCATTTTCTTTTCCTGGCACCCCATTGAATAGCAGAAAAGAAACCAATAGGAAAAACACTCCAAAACAAAGGTTGAATAGCAGCTCCAGAATGGAAAAAACCTCCACGTACCCCTGCAAACGGAAAAACAATGGACATGATTCCAAAAATTGCCAGCCACATGAAAAAGCCAAATAAAATGCGAGGTTCTTTTCTCAATTTCCAGGCTCCAATAAATACGAATGGACACATGAAAATTTGCATTTGTACACCAAAAAAAGTTTTCAGATTCTGGAAAATCGCATTCAGCCTTATCCCAATGATCTCCCTCCACCCGCTGGCTAACCAGGCGCTAGAGTTCAATTTATTAGCAGGATAGGAAAATGTTTGATTATACGAAGTTAGCCAAATCGTCAAAGAACCACCTGGAGGCAATAATTTGCCCCATTCAGACAAATTTCTTCCATACCACCAAAATGTAACTGCAACGTACCCAATAATTACAATGATTAGATATTGAATGTATTGCAAGATCAATTTTGTCTTTTTATTTGATTGTGATTTTCGAAAATCGCACCTAATTCGCCAGACAAGAATTCCTACTCCTCCCATCAACCAGAGCAATCCATCAGCACGCAGCAAATGCATTAATCCAATAAGAATTCCAGTTACCAGGTATCCAAAGTATCTCTTCCAACCAGGTTTTCCAAATAGAGACTCATCAAATGCGATCAAAAAGAAAGCGCAGCTAAATATCATGAGAAATGGGAAACTATCAGTTAATGTATAGAATATTGCATAATACCCAGAAAATATTGCGAGAAAGCCTGCGGTGAATGCGACTGATTGATTTGCTCCAATCTTCTTTGATAAAGTATAGACCAGGAATGGAAGAATTGATGCAGCAATGATGGCAAAAAATCTTGCCGCAAAGAAACTTAAGTTCCCAAACAACAGCATCCCTGCTGCTGCCATGATGGATGGTAATGGCATCCAATAAGTAAAAGACGGATGTGGAATACCCGAGGGATCATCTAAATAATTCCATAAAAAAGGCTCTGTCATTTTCCCGTTTTGAACAAGTTGAATGGCATCAGCGAAGTAATATTCAGAATCCATATACCCTGGAACAGATTGAAAACAGGCAGCAATAAGCATCATGATTAATGAAAAACCTGTTAGAAGTAATCCGGCAGAAGAACGCATAGACAACCCTGAATATTACAATTTTAAAGTTTTTTAGAAGATATGCTGTTAACGGAGAAAAACAATAAAACTCTACTTCACGATGAATTACCTGAAACGTTTTAGTTCCTCTTGCGCAATATCGTACCAGGGTTTAACTGAATTCATTACCCAATTTCTGATCCAATACATCAAGATGAAGAGAAAACTAATAGCAGGGAAAAACATAATAGCGGTTTGGTTTACATTTCCTTTCGTCGAAAAGTAAATAAACCAGATCCCGGCTAATAACATGACATAAAAAGCACCATTAAGAACCACGCCAACTTTACGCCAACGTTCGTCTATAACATTAAATATCATGGGCAACAGAGGTAAAAGCATAATAAAACTTTTCGTTTCAACGGGTAATCCGATAAATACTGCACCTACTAACGTGAGATAAATCAACCAGACAAGCTTTTTTTCATCTGGTTTGCGCACTCTTATCCATTCAATAATAATTAATGCAAGTATTACACCTGACATCGACCAGCCTATCTTTGTCCCAACTCCGGGAAGTAATGCAGAAAATGCTGTAGCTGGATTATAGACATTTAGTGTTGCCAGATTTTGCACACTCGCTCGCAAATATTGGATTATCCAATCTGATTGAAGCAGTATAGTACCAAAGATTAAGAAAGTTAAGCTGCTGAAAAACCAAATCGCAAATTTGTACTTTCGAATAGATAAAGACCAGATAAGAAGGATGATAATTAATATGATTGCATATTGCGGTTTAATTGTTGAAAGCGCAAAAACTACCCCTGCAAACTCCCACTCACCCTTTTTTACCGCCCAGATTCCCATTACAACGAAAAATGATGTGATGATAATGACATCGCCAGAAATTAATGCTCTTGTTGAGTAATACCAAAGGAATGAAAATAGAGAATAGAGCAAAAAACCCGATGATTCCGATCTGCAATTGCTAATCTTTAGTGAAAAGAAAACTATTCCGAGCATTGCCATTTCAACTAAAGTCATCCAGAGAGACCGCGCCAGGATGAGATCAGGAATAAGTGCAAACGGAGCATAGACAATCAGAGAATAGAGAGGGCTGGTAAAGATCAAAGATTCTTCATTTTCTCTCGCCTGATGCCCGTAAGCCATAATTTGAACTTGAGACGTTGTTTGCTCGCTGTAAGCGCTCTGACCTTCTGTAAGAAACAGTCGTGTTCCTAACCAGTAAGAAAGAAAATCATCACCACCTTTTATAGATGATGAAAAACGATAATTCACCCAGGTGAGACCCACTAATAAAACCAATACCGCAGTGATGCAAATCACAATAAAAATTGCTTTATTTGTTCTTCTCAAAATAACTCCTGATTATCATCTATCCATTATAATTCATGGATAGATGAAGACAAAAATAGCACTAATTCAAATGCATATTGAGCCTGGAGAAATGGAGACCAATTTTTCTAGAGGTATTGATATGTTAACCCAGGCAGCAGACAAGAAGAGTGAAATTATACTATTCCCTGAATTGTGGACTTCAGGCTATAAATTACGTGATCCAGAAGCGATTTTTCACACCAATCAAGAGTATTTGCTAAACTTAAAGCAAATCGCTCATGATCGAGATATCTATATTGGCGGATCCTACCTTATTCAAGAGCAGAAAAAGTTTTTTAACAGATTCATCCTCATTCCACCCAAATCAGATTCCTTCATCATCTATGACAAAATTCACTTATTCAGGTTGCTTAATGAAGACAGAGTCTTCTCAGCTGGAGATAAGCTAAATTGGTTTGTTCTTCCCTTTGGAAATGTAGGACTGTCTATCTGTTATGATTTGCGGTTTCCTGAATTCTTCCGTACTTTAGGTTTTCACGACATGTCGCTCCTTCTACTTACTGCTGAATGGCCTTTAAAAAGGATTAAACATTGGAATATTCTATTACAGGCTCGTGCGATTGAAAACCAGACCTTTTTTGTGGCCGTGAATAATGTCGGTAGATCAGGCAAAATTATTTTTGGCGGCAGTAGTAAGGTCGTTAACCCCTTTGGTGACGTGACCTGTTCTGGATCTGAAACCGAAGAAGAAATTCTTCTCGCTGATTGTGATCTTGATCAGATTATCGAGGCACGTAACGCTCTTTCTGCGCTGGATGATCGCCGTATTGATCTATTCTTCCCGGATCAAGGCACCAGCAAAACCCCAACTTCATCCTTCTGAATTATCTTCCATCCATTGGTTCGCAAAGCCTGAACCAATGGGCGATCAGAATATAACATCACAGAACCTATGTTATATTCCTTCATTAAATTTTCCCAACCAGGTTCGGTATAAATTAAAGAAAGCCAATCATTAAAAATCTCGTCGCCATAAAGATCTGTTCGAGCATCGATCATTACTGGATACTCCGTTTCTTCCCATGCTAGATAACCTCCCCAGTTATATTCATTCAACAGATTTCCCTCTGGCTTTGTATTCAATAACGTTTGTATTTGCTGAGTTGGATAATAATCTGTGATATGGCGTTCCACTATTTTTGGATAACCGTTGATATAGAATTTTAATAAGAATACAGCAAACAACAGCCCAATGATGCCGTAATTGATGATACGTGTTGTTGTTGGTCGTAAAGGTTTGCTATTAATTCTTTTACTTACTCGTCTGGTATTTTTCATTAAAAAGGAAACGTTCTTTGAAAATATTGGAATGACTGCAACTGTAAATAAAGCAATATTTCTTCTAGCTGTCAGGGCAAAATACGAAAATATCAAGCTGACAATCAGATCACTCCAATCAAATTTTCTTCGTGCTAAAAGCAGGACAATATAATTCGCAAGAAGCAAAATTAAAAACATCAAATGAAGTGGTTCACGATAATCCGGTGCCAGCCACTCTTGAATATACTGTTGTACCCTGACCTGTACTGTGACAAAAGATATTCCATATATCGATAACCCATTTGGATTAACTGCAATTGCACAGAAAGCCAAAATTCCCCATCCCATAAGAGCAAAGAAGTTTTTCCAATTCCTTTCTTCACGCTTTGTGAACATTAAATTCACAAAGTTACCGCCAACATACCCTATCATGTAAATGATGCCAATTGTGGCTCCAGCATGAAGATTTGACCAAAAAGCGAAAATAATAGGCAATGCCCAGGCTTTTCGATAATTTCCTTTTACACAACATGTAAAGTACCAGCTCGTAAAAGCCAGCAGGAATAAGGAAAAAAGCTGCGGTCGTGGAGTTAATATCTGGGAGATTAAGAATTCTCCATATATGATAAACATAGATTTCATAATGGGTGATTCATTAATCTGTAGCCATAAGAAAAGTGCGGTGATCGCAGCCAAGACAACCACATATCCTTCCAATCCCCAATAATTTCCAAACCTGAATATCAGATAAAGAATTACTTGTGCCATCCACGAATGATTTACCCAAGGTTCTCCCAATTTTGTGAATGACATGGTATCTATCAGAGTAGGCTTTCCTGTTTCAATAGTGGTTTCTCCTGCCCTCAAATGCCACCACATATCGGTATCAAGCGGTATTCTGGCTGCGATTAATATCACTAACAACAGTGTAATCATCAAAAATAATGGTGATATTCCTGAATTCTTTGCTTCCATGTTTTGTGTCATTGAACTAATCCCAGATCAAGGTTATCAGGATACACGGGTGATGAAAGATGGTAAAAAACCTGGTAATCGCCAATCTGTTTTTCCATCCATGTAATATCTGCTTTTCTAAATTCTACTCTCAACCGATCATTCAATTGTGGATGATTAGTTGTAATAAAAGCTACCCGATTGCTTTTATTCACCTTTTCAATATATGGTTGATATCGATTATCACGGCTGGTAAATCGAAAATCTTGATGGTATGGCAATTCCGGAATGAATATCAACTCCTCATTAGATAAAAATGCCAGAGGATAGGCTACCCAATAATTGGTAAAGCCAGTTAATTCTCCTTCTTCCCTCAAGAACTCGATCAATTCCTCATCGAAGGCATGATCAATCTGTGTAATTGAATCAAATTGAGTTGTAATTCCAGGAGGATTCTTCTGCGCACATTGAATTGTCCCTACCAGATGGAAACAGACAATGATTGCTACACATAGGCTGTAGATTACTGGCTTCTTCATTCCTTCATATAATTCAATACCAGCCAATATTGCTACCATTTGATATACAGGTAAAAAATATCGCCCCGATGGATCATTTCCAAAAGGTGTAAGAATAAATCCTAATAATAGAATTATGCATATTGAAAATACAATCAAAATGATTAGTTTGTGGTTCTCACTTTTTTTCTGTTGTATACCCTTGAGAAAGATAAATATCCATATTGGCAGAACTACCGGGATTAGGGGTATGACTAATAAATTGACTCCCCATGGTGGTCGTAAACCAAACAGCGCAGTAATACCAAACAAGAGGAAATTCCTAATGTGTTCCAACATTGTGATGAAATAATTTCCATTGCTTAAAGATACTGCTGAACCCAGGCTTTCCCCTATTGCAGAATGCCATCCGGCTTGAATAACAAAAATAATCCAGGGAAGAAGACCAACACAAACTCCTGAAACATATGCCAGTAAATAAACCAATGTTTGCTTCTTGATTTTCATGTTATTTTCATACTTCACCCAATACCAGATGAAGAACCCAAAAATTGGGATGCTATAAACTAAAGTTAATGCATTGACCCAGAATCCAAATCCAGTGATCACCCCCATACCAATACCAATAAATGATTTCACCTTCTTCGGAATGTGCTCGTTTTTATATTGGATAAATGAAACCAGGAGCAAGGTACCCAACAGAAGTGCTTCACCGTAACCACCCAGGCTTACAGTTGTATACAAGGTTGTATTTACAGGTGGAAAAGCCATAAGAATGCCAGAAATCAATGCGGGAATAACAGATTCTGTACATTTCTTTATCAAGTACATGGTCAAAGCAACGGTCACTGTATACAATAGAATTTGTACGAATCGAATTACCCATACCTTCAATCCAAACATGGCGAACCCGCCAGCGACCAACCAGGCATCCAGACTTCCCATATATGCTTGTCCGTAAAAGAAAGTTGGACGTTCGCCCTCCAGAATATGTTTCGCCATTAACCCGACGATAGCTTCATCTGCATTAAATGGGAAGGCATCATTGATCAGCAGACAGGACTTATACCCTGCAGCGAGAATGAGAATTGCAACAAAAAGAATTGAATACCAATTTTGTTGTTTCATGCTAAAGTATTGTATTCGGATATTCGTATGCCAACAACTATTCACAAATCATTGACAGCCTTACCACCATATCTGGTAATTTGCTTCTTAACCGTATTGTACTTTGTATCCATTATGCAAGTACCATTCCATCCTGATGAAAGCACACAACTTTTCAATAGTTATGATGTAGAAACATTCTTTAAAGATCCACTATCGATGGCATGGGAACCATCCATTCCTTTAACCACACAAATGCGGTATCGCATGCTTGATGCACCCCTGACAAGGATTTTTATTGGCATTGGACGTATCATCACGGGTCAACCTCCACAAACAGTAGATTGGGATTGGTCTAAATCTTGGGAAGAGAATTCCAATGAGGGCGCTTTGCCACAAAAATCTGAGTTATTCGTAGCGCGCTTATCAGTTTCGTGGGTATTTCCTCTATCTTTATTGCTTTTTTGGCATCTTCTGTCAAAATATTTTGGCAAACTTGCTGGATGGATAGGAATAGTTTTCCTTGCAGGTAACTCACTCATATTGCTTCATACAAGACGTTCGATGGCAGAAAGCTTGACAGTCTTTTTTGTTATCCTATGCATATGGGCTATTTTTTTCTGCAAAAAGCACCCATGGCTAATTGCATTACCGGTTTCCTTGGTATTCAATGCAAAGCAATCCACGGTAATTTGGTTGATCATCGGATTCATGCCCATCCTCTTCAATTATAAATACTATATTCATCATAAATTATTGGGGACGAAGCATATATTGCTATACGCAATCATCGTTACGGGGGTGTTTTTCTGCCTTAACCCTTTCACATGGAAACACCCTATTTATTCTTTACAAGAAGCTTTTACCTTACGACAGAACTTGGTTGCACAGCAATTAGCTGACATTATCAGAGTCTCTCCCCATGCTGCTTTAATCACCCCCCTGCAACGGATCATTGGAATAGTAGCCAATCTCTTTTTTACAGCACCGGCACCTTTAGATACTGCCAACTACCAGATTGAATTAAGTGTTCAAGTGAACAAGTATTCTTCTATTCCCATTAACAATTTCATGCGCAATTTTTTTGGAGGATCGATCCTTCTTATTTTTTCAATTACGGGTATGTATAGTGTCCTTAGGGGATTGATCAGGAATCAAAAACGAGAAGAAATCTTGATTCTCCTTGCAGGAGTTCTGCAATTCATTCTTCTCGTTTTTACAGTTCCAATCCCCTTTCAAAGGTATGTCATGCCATTGGTGCCAATCGTGGTTTTCTTCTTTGCTATTGGTCTTAGTAATCTTATCAATTTATTTTTGCAATTCTCTCAGATTAGAAAGCTGTCATAGATTTTATCTATATTGCTTTTCCATAAACTCTATGTCGTTTATAAATCTGTGCACCAAGATTTTCCATATCCTTTCTAATCTGCACAGCAGTATCAGCCATCTGAGTCTGTTCGGCGTGTTCGAAAGGATATTCTTTAAAAGTTTTTGCTATTTCAGAATACATTAATGCATTACCACCTCTACCCTGAAATTCGGGTAGAATCCCAACCCCATTCAATGAAACCCAATTAGTTCTTTTTACTTCACGCATCAGATCAAGAATGGTTAATGGATTTAGATGTCCCTTTCCACGCTGCATTGCTTTGGATATATCGGGAAAAACGAACAGGAATCCAATTACTTCTTCCTTGTGCATGATAATTTTCATAAGCCTTGGGTCAGCCAGCAGCATAACATTATCAATGACAAACTTAAGCTCGTTGTCAGTCAAAGGATAATACTCCCAATTATTTACAAAGCTGCTGTTATAAGCGTGACCTATCTTTGTTCCCCAAGAAATCAAATCTTTCTTATTCTTAAACGTTTTGACATAAATATTCCCACGTTCTCTTATTCGGTCTGCTATTGCTTTAGCTTTTTCGGGCAAAATATAGTTGGCTGGTTGCAGGTAACAAGAAACAAAATCGTTGGCTTTGGTAAACCCATAGTTTTCGACATGCTGAACATAATAAGGGTAGTTATAATTCATCATATTCATCATTTGACGATGCTCGTACCCCTCATATAAAATCCCATAACCATCCAAAGCTCCAAACCCCTTGGGACCAACCAGGTCAGTAAGACCTCTCTTCTTTGCCCATTCGCTTACCCTATCAAATAAAGCGTTTGAAACTTCTTGATCATCAATCGTATCATAAAGGTAGAATTGAGCTTTTTTTGATGCATGATACTTATTAAAAGGTTTGTTCTCCATGGCAGCAATGCGCCCCACTATCTTCCCATCCACTTTTGCCACAAAGAATTCAGCATCCGAATGTTCATAATAAGGATGTTTATTTGGATTCAACATTGCTTTAATGTCCGCGTAAAAAGGTGGAACCCATTGCGGACAGTCTTTATATAAGTCATAATGAAACTGAACAAAAGCATTTACTTGTGATTTGTTTTTTATATCTACCTGTTCTATCTGTACCATTTTTATCCTCTTAATATGGGATTATAAACTAATTGAGTATAAATCATATCTGCTATAACTTATTAACCCGAAAATACCTTTATAGCATCGATATTTTTTATTATAAAAAAATTTACAAGTAATTTTCCATTGAAAATGTATTGCATTTTCACTTCTTGGAAAGAAATTAGCATGTGTGTGTTGCTATACTAACAAAACATCCCCACATAGTAGAATTCTTAGCTCATCGAGAGCACTGGATCGCTGAACACCAAACGTTAATACCCACTCATCAATTAGATGCTCTTTCGCTTGATGTAAAGTGGAGGTATCATCCTGATTCAAATTATGCGACCGCGATCTATCTGTAAGATCTCTGATTATATGGCATAGATCTACTAACGACTTCTTTTTCATTCGCTCGCGAAGTTCATTCTTTCGTTCGTATTGACGATCAGGTAGATTCTCACCATGAGTTCGTAAAATATCAAACAGTTGTGTAAATTTTTCCTTTTCGATGGGTTTGTGAATAGCATCATTATCAATTCCATTAACCGGCATCCAGAATTTTAATAGTTCTACTTCGACTGCATAATATAATTGGGGGACACCAGCAACAGTTTTTTCTTCTATTGCCACTATAGTTCCAACGCCATATGTCCAGTGGATAATTACATCCCCAATTTTAAAATTCATTTGTACATCTCCTTATGACCTGATATGCAATCCTATATGTCACATGATCAGGGTGAAACCACTTGCCCCCAACTTTACATTAATGAAAATAAGAAATTCACAGATCAATCCAAACTTGGGTTTGACACAGAAAAATCAATATTAGTTTTTTCCCGCAGGGATGATTTACTCACTATACTACCTTGTCACTGAATAAAATAAATATACAGCTATATTCCAAATGATTAAGAATAGATATAATCAACTTACAGGAACTTCTGTATCAGATCATTAAACTATAAAGGAGGCTATCTTGGAGAAATTCGTTATCGAAGGCGGCCATGCCCTTAATGGAGAGATCACTCCTGCGGGTAATAAGAATGCAGCATTACCATTAATGGCTTCATGCTTATTAACATCTGAACCTGTAATTCTCCATAATGTACCAGATATTATCGATGTAAAAAACATGCGACTCCTGCTGGAGAGCCTTGGTGTAACCTTTACTCAGCTGGCACCTCAATCCTGGAAGATTCAAGCTGAACAGGTACGACCTGCTGATCTTGATCCAGATCTATGCAGAAAAATTCGCGCGTCTATTCTCCTTGCTGGACCGATGTTAGCCAGAATGGGCGAGCTAACTCTTCCTCCGCCAGGTGGTGATGTCATTGGCCGCCGGCGGGTGGATACACATATTCTGGCTCTGCGCAGTTTAGGTGCGAAAATCAATTGTGAACGTGCTTTTGAATTCCGGGTAAAGAAGTTAGTAGGCGCAGATGTTCTTCTTGATGAAGCCAGTGTAACCGCCACGGAGAACGCCATTATGGCTGCTGTTACTGCTAAAGGACATACTATTTTACGGAATGCAGCATCAGAGCCACATATTCAAGATTTATGTCACATGCTGAATACGCTAGGTGCAAAGATTGAAAATATCGGCTCGAACACCCTGAATATTGATGGGGTTCAATCATTACATGGCGGAGAATTTACCATTGGTCCTGATTATCTTGAAGTGATTAGTTTTGTTGGCGCAGCAGTATTAACAAATGGCAGTATCAGAATTCGCAACGCAGGAATCTCATACCTAGATATGATCCGCCTTATTTTAGGGAGGATGGGAATTAGTTGGACTGTTGATGGTGAAGATATCGTCGTGCCAACAAATCAAAAATTGGAAATCCAACCAGACTTGGGTGGTGCAATTCCCGAGATCAGTGTCATGCCTTGGCCTGCATTCCCAACCGATTTAATGTCAATAGCCATTGTTATTGCAACAAAATGCAAAGGTACCATTCTCTTCCACGATTGGATGTATCCAAGCCGTATGTTCTTCACAGATAAATTGGTTGGTATGGGGGCTCACATTGTTTTGTGTGACCCGCATCGTTGTATAGTGCAAGGGCCTTCTCAGTTATATGGTGAAAAAATGGAAAGCCCAGATATCCGTGCAGGTATGTCGTTATTGTTAGCAGCATTATCTGCAAAAGGTGTTTCTGTTATTCGTAATATTGTGCAAATTGATCGTGGCTATCAAAATATTGAACAAAAGTTGCTCAAGCTTGGTGCTAAGATCACACGAGAAATGGATTAAATCACTGGGTCTGTTGAATTGTTACTCAATTAAATCAACAGACCCCGTTATCATTTTACCAATAGAGTAGTAAATTAATTCTTCTTTTCTACTATGTTCAAGAATTCAGTAACCAGCTCACGTAATGGACCTTCTGGTACAGCTCCTGTTTGTCGATGAACAATTTTGCCATTGGCTACAAACAATAAAGTTGGAATACCTTGTACACCATATTTCTGTGCCCATTCGGGATTTTCATCTGTATTCACTTTTGCGATCAAAAGCTTTCCACCATACTCCATGGCAAGCTTTTCTAAAGTTGGTGCGATCATTTTACAAGGATTGCACCAAGGTGCCCAAAAATCAACAATGACAGGAATTGTTGATTGTAAAACTGCTTTTTCAAAAGCCTGGTCTGTTACATGAACTGGTTCTGTTATCATAATCAACCTTTCTATTCTATACTCTTTTTATTTTACCAATAATGACTGTAATTCAAATTAAAATACATGGGCCATATTTCATGCCCATGTATTTTTGCCTTAAATTATTTTGCTTTTATTGTGATGGTTTTAGCTCGTACTTCTTCTGCCTTTGGTAATATCAGGTTAAGTACACCGTTTTCAAATTCTGCTTTCGCTTTATCAGCTACAACAGGTACTGGCAGATTGATACTTCTTGTAAAGCTGCCCCAACGTCTTTCTCGGATATGATATGTTGCTTTGCTATCCTCTATCTCTTTCTGCATCTCTCCCTTTATGGTCAAAACATCACCTGCAATTGAAATATCAATATCCTCAGCGCTTAGCCCAGGCAACGATGCTTTAATGACAATTTCATTAGCAGTTTGGTACATATCTAGGGCGGGTGCGATCTGTCCTAAGGGCGAAATGCCACCAGGTTGGGTGATCATCTCATCAAAGAGCTTGTCCATCGCATCTCGCAGGCTCAAAAATTCATGAACAGGTTCCCATCTGGTTAAATTTGACATACAACACCTCCATATTCAAAAATCTATAATGAATATAGCTCTGTTGCATTAGAAATTTGCTAACGATTTATTAAAATCATATCAAAATTTGGAACTATTGGCTCTTCTCTCCGCGTTTGTAATCAAAAAAACGATACCCTACACCCCTCTCAGTCAATATGTACTTTGGATTAGCAGGATCTTTTTCAAGTTTCTGACGTAAATAGTTAACATAAAGTCGCACATAGTGTGGTTCATTTTGATACTCATACCCCCATACTTTTGTTAAAAGCTGATCATAAGTCATAACCCATCCAGCATTTTGCACAAGATGGTAAAGCAAACGGTATTCAGTAGGACGTAATTGAATTAACTTTTCATCAACCCAGATTTCTCTCCTGCTAAAATCCAACTTCAATCGTTCATCCACCTGGATCACATCTTTTGCGCCAATTCCGCTGGTCTCAGTTCGTCTGAGAACAGCACGAACTCTACTAACCAGCTCTCTCGGGCTAAAAGGCTTGGTTATGTAATCATCTGCACCTAATTCAAGTCCACGGATCCTATCTTCTTCTTCGCCCTTGGCAGTAAGCATAATAATCGGAACGGTATTTGCTTCGCGAATCATCCGCAATACTTCGAAGCCATCGATATCTGGCATCATAACATCGAGTAAAACGAGATCTGGCATCTCTGTGCGAATTAATTCGATCGCCTGAGTACCTCGTGTTGCCTGGATAACCTGGAACCCATCGTGTTCCAAATTTAAACGAATGAACCGCACCATACGTTCTTCATCATCAACAACAAGGATCATTCGATTTCTAAATTGCTCATCACTCATCCTGCTACTCCCGAACAAATGTTATTACTTCTTCATCCTCTTCACTTGGTAAGACTTCAATGAACATCACCCGGTTGATTGGCCAGATGACCTGAGAAACTTCTGTATCAATGTATCCCAAATCTTTACCATCCCGTCGTCGAGGATTACGAACCGAAATATTCGAATCAGTAGGAGAAGGTAATTCTTCTACTTCACCCACAATAGGGTCTTCATTTAAAATGTGAATGATAACAGATTGCATAATCCATCCTACTTATTTTTGTACTATTTGAATTCTAAATTTCCCCAAAGTTATGATATCGCCAATTGTAAGCGGATATTCTACATGTGGGGTGATCAGTTGCCCATTTATTCGTGTCCCATTGGAGGAAGAAAGGTCAATAACAACAATACCATCATCTCCATATCGGATCTCTGCATGCAATCGTGATACCCCATAGGCATATGCATGAAATGGAGACAGATCTATGTCGGGGATTTGTGATTGATTATCCGCTATTCTGCCAAGAATTACTCTGCTATTTTGTTTCAAGGGGAAAAATTGGTCGCTATCCATTACATGCAAGTTGAGTGTTTTATTCAATACCAGGGATCCTGTTCCTACATAATTAACACGGCGATTTCTGTATATGGAATTGCGAATTTCTTCTTGCAGTACTTGTTCTGGTATGGCTGATGATAAACGACTCGTGGAAATAAGCTTGGCTGCACATTCACTACAAAATAGTGCACCTACAAATTCCCGATGGTTGCAATTGGGACATATTATCATATTACTATACCTTTCTTTCCTTCGGGTAATAGAAATGCTCTTGTCCCATATTTGATTTTCTTATCTCCGTCGTTACTGAATTGTTTGTTGCGCTGAATATTTTCTGCTTCTCGTAACACTATACGTGCCAGGTCCTTGTTGCCCTGTGACATTAGATGTGATGCCAGATATTGGAGACGTTTAAATGCGGCAGTAATATTTCCTTTATCAACTTCAATTCGTGCTTTTTCCTGTATCCGATAAAGAACAAGCTGTGACATAGCTTGAACAATTTCTGCAGGTGGATAACTCACTTCAGGATTATACCTAACAGGACAATCGAGTTGAACAAACATCCTTATCGGTACCTCCCAATAAGGTGATTCAAGTGTAATGAATCCATGAGCTAGCCTTACCATCGGAGTTTCGCCAGATATTGGTGGAACTAAAAACTCCATTATGACTGATAACTGCTCTGAAAATGGGACATTTCCTAAACAAATGTTTCTTTTTGGTTCTAGTTCTGCACTATCGGGTCGTATTCGAAATGCATAATTTAATTCGACCCCTTCGTCACTGGTCATATCAAAATTCACAGAATGGGAAAAAAACAATCCTAATGTGATTAATTTTTCATTGAGAAATTTTTCGAGATCACTACTGGAGGTGATAAATTCCGCATTGCTTCCAGTTAAAGAAGATAATTGATCAAGAAATTTATCATTCCACTCATATCCTAATCCAAAAGCAGAAATAACGATTTTCTTTTCAATTGCCTGCATCGCTAGTTCTAAACAACGTTCTTCATCACCGTACGTTTGACCGTCAGTGAAGAGGAGAAGGTGTTTTCTGCAGTCTTTTGCCAGGTTTGTTTCTAATTGCTCAATACCAGCAGCCAAACCGTGAAATAATTCAGTACCCCCTTTTGTAGAGATCATTGAAATTCGCTCATCATCAATACCAAATGAGCCTGCTCTCATCGCAGGGATAATTACTTCTGCTCTATCGCTAAAGGCTACGACCGAAAATATGTCATTCTTTCCCAACTGTTGAATAAAGCTTGTGATGCTCGATTTCACTTTATCCATTCTCTCTCCTTGCATCGATGTCGATCGATCAATGACAAAAGAGATAGCTAATGGTGCTGCTTTTACATTGTTAGGATCAATATTGCAGCGAATGTTAAGTTGTGTGTAGACTATTTGCGGTTCATCTAATGGAGGTAAGACATTTCGGCTGTATACATTTTCAATTTTTAATGGTGAAATGATTGAGGAAGAGTTAATTTCTTTATCGTATGCAGCTCTTTTCTCATCGTCGTTTAATACCTCAAAAGCTGCTTGAATTTCAAGAAACTCATCTGTGGACTCAGGAGCAGGATTGATATCAGGATGAAACCGCAATACAGCTTCTTTATATGCAGATCGAATTGTTTCTGCGTTATCTGATGGGGATATTCCTAAAATAAAATATTTATTCCTCTTCATATCCTACCCCAGATCTACAACAAGCATTTTGCCATAATAACACTGATATTATCAGGACCACCTTTGGCATTCGCCAAATCAACAAGCTTTCGGCAATCATCTTGAAGCGTATCTCCGCTATTTTGTAGCACTTTAATGATTTCGGCTTTTGACACCACACCCCATAATCCATCACTACAAATTATTAAAATGCCCTCTTTGTGAAAATCTATCGTTGAAATATCAGGTTTAAATGGTTCTGGCTGACCAATTGCTCTTAATAATATATTTCGTTGTGGATGTGTGGATGCTTCTTTTTCTGTGATCTGTCCTAATTCAACCAATCTACCTACCAGTGAATGATCCTTTGTCAACACCTCAAGAGAACCATCTGGCAGGTACATATACGCTCTACTATCTCCAGCATGCGCCAGAATTACCTCCTGATTCAGTATCACAGCTCCAGTAAATGTGGTTCCACCTCCTGGAGCTTCCAATTGCACAACTTTATGAGCTTCTTCTAAAGCAATCCCTATAATTCCTTGTACAGTTTGTGAGGTGAGCTTTTTTGCGCCTAATATACCTGGTAATATACTTTTCTTGACAACAACTTCAACAAACTTTTTTATGGCAGCGGCACTGGCGATTTCTCCATACTGATGTCCCCCCATACCATCGGCTATAATGAAAATACCCACGTTATACTGGATTTCTTCGCCAGAAATGCAAGTACTCATTTCAAAAAGTGTATCTTCATTATGCTCGCGTTGTTTTCCCACTGATTGGGCAGAAGCAAAAATGATTTGTGGGGGATTATATTTTTCTACAGATGTTGAAAAAGAATCTTTTTGTTGTGATTCTATAGGTATTGTTGCAATATCACTGCCAGCATCAATCGATCGACTGATATTTCTCTTTCTAAACAACTCTTGTAAAAAGCTTGGCAATTTCTCCTCCGCGATCTTTATGACACTGGGAACGCATAAATGGTATGATCAAATGAACCGATGACCACTTTATCGGCGAATGCACACGGCATACCGGTAATTGGTCCTCCTGTTTTATATTTCCATCTTAATCTTCCTGTTCGATATTCCAGACAGGCAAAGGTCCCTTCACCTCCACCAACAAATACCGCATCTTTATATATTGCTGGAGTGCCACTTATCTGTTCTTCCATATCGAAATGCCAGATCTCTTTTCCGTTTGAAAGATTCAAACTATACAATTTTCCATCAGCACTTCCTGCAAATACCATGCCATCTGTAATAGCAGCGCTCGATGCAGTTCCCCGATTCATCCGAAAACGCCATACCGGCCAGCCTGATTTTATATCCAACCCATATAAAGTGGCGTCCAACGAACCAATTACCAAAATATCTTGTGCAACAACTGGAGAGGCAAACACAGCACGCCTTGTTCGAAATCTCCAGCGCATGTTTCCATGAATATCTAACATAAAGATATCCCCTGCTTCACAGCCAAACACAATTGAATTCTGCAAAACTAAGGGACTGGAACGAACTGCACTTCCAGTATTAAAACGCCAAACATCGCGCCTGCTGACAGCATGGATCGCATGCAGAAAACCATCATCTGAACCTAGAAAAATATAATCTTCTGCTATACCAGGAGAAGACCGTACAGGTCCTCCAGTTTTATAAGTCCATGATAATTTTCCAGTTCGCACAGAAATTGCGTAAAAAGAGGAGTCTTCTGAGCCAAAATAAACGGTATCATCGGCTACAAGTGGTTTGCTGATTACACCACCTTCACTTGGATATTTCCATATCATTTCGCCAGTTTCGGATTTTAATGCATATAGGTTATTATCATAAGCACCTATGAATACAATATCATTGTGAAAAGAAGCTGAACCCCTGATCTCGTCCTCGCACTTAAATTTCCAAATTGGTTTTATTGATTGATCGCGTGAATCTTTCCCCTGCCGCAAAGCAACACGTGATAAAGCACCTGTTTTACCAGCAACTGACATCAGTGCGTCTTTCATTTCTTCAGCGGATTGAAATCTTAACTCAGGCTCATAACGCAATGATTTTTCTATGATCTGCTGAAAATCTACAGAAACAGCAGGATTGATGTTTCGAATTGGTCGCTCAGAAAAAGTGAACGGTGGTTCAATACGTGGATCGCGCCGGGTTAATAAATGATGTAATGTAGCGCCTAATGCATACAAATCAGCTAGTGGTGATGCTTCACCTCTATATTGTTCTGGCGGTGAATACCCTTCCGTTCCTATCATTGTTCCTTTTTGCCCAACCTTAAAATTCTTCGCAATTCCAAAGTCTACGAGAACAACATGACCCTGTTGGTTGATCATGATATTGGAAGGCTTAATATCACGAAAGACGATTGGCTCTGGCTTATGCGTATGTAAGAAGCTAAGAACATCGCAAAGTTCTATTGCCCAAACAATCATCTGGTCCTCAGGGAAGAAGCCTTCAATTGAATTTAGCAGAGCTTCCAGGTCCTTCCCATGCACATATTCTTCTACCAGGTATGAACGCTCATTTTGAGTAAAGTAATCGAATATTTGTGGGATAGCAGGATGAGAGAGGGTGACCAGAATATTTGCTTCACGTTCAAAATTTTGCACTATGGTACTCATCACAATTGGATCATGAGTCTGGATAATCATCTCTTTCACAGCAACAATCTTCTTCACACTTGGAAAATGCAAATCACGTGCGCGATATACCGAACCCATTCCTCCAACACCAATGACATCCTGTACCTGGTATCTGCCAACCAATAGATCACCAGATTGCAATTGTTTTGATTGTGGAAGAGACATATCATTAAAACTCTGAGTTATCTGTGGATCATCCAATCTGTCCTCCAGGTATATGAAAAATTATATGCCTTATGGAATTGTTTAGCAACTTATGGTAGTTTTCTATTGTTATCGCATTTGTAAGGTAACTGGACTACTCTTCTACAATACTGTACAATTTATAAGGTGATAATTCACTCATCGGGAGATGAAATGATTGACTTTCCTGGAAAAGGTAAAGTTGCCGTTTTAAAAACAACCCCTGATACCATCCTGGAAGATATCGACCGCTTGATGAAATTAGTTGAATTTCAATCAGCTCTTCCAAAGGAAAATACAACAGGATTAAAGATCAATATTTCATGGCAGACCTGGTATCCTGCATGTTCTTCCACACCTTGGCAAATTGAAGGAGTAATTAAGACACTTAAAAGTAATGGATATGAAGATATCGTCGGTATTCACAATGATACTGTTGTGGTGGATACTAAAGAAGGTGAAGTAAATAACAAACATCGCTTTGTTACAGATACTTATCAGATTCCCTGTCTCTATTTGTACGAACAAAAATTTGATTGGATAAAATACGAACCAAAACAACCTTTCCTTGTTTTAGATAAAGTCTACCCTGAAGGCGTTTATATTCCTAAGGATTTGGTGGGAAAGAACATCATTCATCTGCCGACAGTTAAGACCCACGTATTTACCACCATCACAGGTGCTATGAAGAATGCCTTTGGAGGATTATTACACCGTAATCGTCATTGGACACACAGCGTCATTCATGAAACTCTTGTAGATTTGTTGATGATTCAGCAGGATATTCATCCTGGCTTATTCGCAGTGATGGATGGAACTTTTGCCGGTGACGGACCTGGACCTCGAGCTATGCGATGGCACGAGAAAAACATTATTCTGGCGTCATCAGATCAGGTTGCGATTGACGCAATTTCCGCTAAGCTCCAGGGTTTCGATCCCATGAACATTCCCTTTATCCGCCTTGCACATGAAAAAGGACTTGGTGTTGGGAATCCATCTCAAATTAGCATAGTCGGATATGATATTAATCAGGAGCCTTCCTGGAATTTCATTCAAGAAGATACATTTGCGTCGCGCGGGCAAAAAATGATTTATCATGGTCCTTTAAAACCCTTTGAAAAAGTACTTTTACAAAGTCCACTGGTTCCTTGGAGCTTTTTTGCCAGCAATTTTTATCATAATGTATATTGGTATCCTTTTATCGGGAGAAAAAGAGTTCAACAAGCCCTCAAAACACCCTGGGGAAAGAAATTTGCCAGTTACGGGAATGGAAATGTTGTACTGCCCGGAATGCAACCCAAGACTGTTTTTCAGGCAATAGCAGGATTGGGTATTCTGGCTGCAATAATCAGTATTCTCGTTTGGATATTTAAGCATAAAAGTAAATAAATCTCAATTACATCATCTTGGAGGGGTATGTTGTTCAAAGACTTTAGTGACTCTGCTGCTTTTATCAAGGAACAAAAGATTCAGATGATAGATTTAAAATATTGTGATTTTTGGGGGAAATGGCATCATGTAACACTGTCACCTTCGGAATTTACACCGAACCTGATGAATAGTGGGGTTGGTTTTGACGGATCCAGCATCGGTTTAAAAAGTGTAAAAAGTGGAGATATGGCACTTATACCCGATTTACAAACCGGTTTTTTTGATCCTTTTTATGACCTTTCGACATTATCCTTCATTTGCAATATAGTGGAGGCTGATACCAAAAATCCTTTTAACCGTGACCCCCGCCTGATTGCAAAAAAAGCTGAACGATACCTTTTACAAAGCGGAGTAGCAGATGAATCCCGATGGGGTCCAGAATTCGAGTTTTACATTTTTGATCATGCAGAAATTGAAAATACTTGTAATATATCCAGATACTATTTTGATTCCGATGAAGCAATCTGGAATGCGGGAAAAACATCTGAAGCATATCAGAATCCTACACATGGTGGATACCACGCAATTCCACCTGGCGATCGACAATTCCAGGTTCGCAGTCAAATTGTGCACGAATTAGAGAAAATCGGAATCCCGATAAAATATCACCATCATGAAGTAGGAGGTCCTGGGCAATGTGAAATCGAAACACCCATGCTTTCGATCATTGCTGCAGGTGATTCAACGATGTGTATCAAGTATTTCACGCGCATGGTTGCTTTTCGTGTAGGAAAAGTAGCTTCCTTCTTGCCAAAACCTTTGTTCGGAGAAGCTGGCAATGGTATGCATTTCCATATTCAATTGATACGATCAGGCAATAATTTATTTTACGGCGTTCAAGATTCAACTTTACTGTCGGAAAACGCCTTATTCTTCATAGGCGGTTTATTGACACATGCTCCCGCTCTTCTCGCTTGGACAAATCCATCAACAAATTCATATCGGCGTCTTGTTCCTGGATATGAAGCACCCACAAGCTGTATTTTCTCTAAGGGAAATCGCAGTGCCGCTATTCGAGTTCCCTCATATGCAACGAAAGCTCATCAAGTTCGTTTTGAGTTTCGGCCACCCGACGC
The DNA here is from genome assembly GCA_034429195.1 of Anaerolineaceae bacterium. Lineage (GTDB taxonomy): Bacteria > Chloroflexota > Anaerolineae > Anaerolineales > Anaerolineaceae > UBA4782. The sequence goes on along the minus strand of DAOUGQ010000005.1, from coordinate 166,676 downwards.
GACTTGCAATCCCTATCTGGCTATGGCTGCAATGCTATTGGCGGGGATTGACGGAATTAAAAAACGAATTGATCCAACTAAAGCAGGTTTTGGCCCGATCAATGAAGATATTTTTTCTTGGACGCCTGAAAAACGAGCCACTATCAAAAGTCTTCCTACCTCGCTACCAGATGCTCTACATGCGCTTGAGGCGGATAACCAATTCCTTCTTTCAGGTGATGTCTTTGACACAGGAATGATCGAAAGTTGGATTCAAGCCAAAGAAAAAGAAAACTACGAAGTGAGTATCCGCCCTCATCCATACGAAATTGCAAAATATTTTGATCTTTAGCTTAAGGGGTATCTTTTACAAGGCTTAAATAGTCAGCAACAGCCCAACCAGAACGATTTTCGTCATATGGTGATACAAGGAACCACCATACATATCCATCTGCGTCAACAGGTCCATCCTTCACCTCATATAGCTCTGCATCCATCGCCACAAATTTCAGATTGTACCCTGTACCTGGACCAGACCTTAATCGTAAACCAGCACCTTCAGTACCGTGGATCTGAACAATACTTCCCTTTCCAACCCCATTAACAATTTCTCCATCAGGAGTTGGAGTTAAATTTATTCGAGGATCTATTGTTGCAGTTAACGATGGCGCAGGAATAATCAGGAAAGAAGCGGTTGGAAATCCTGAAGTAGCTGTGCGGTTGGACAAAAAAGCAATCAACAGGGTGCCAATCACACAAAGAACACTTAGTGTTCCAAAGAAAATGATGATCGACCAGAGACTGAATAATTCTTTAATCCGCAACATAATCTACTCATGAGGGAAATAGAAAGAAAGCTATTCCCAAAATGAAATAAACACCTAATAAACCTGCACCTTCCAACCAGTTTGATTCCCCATCAGAAGAGACAAGTGCTGAGATCATTACAGCTGCTCCTAACGCAAGTAACTCAAATACATTGAAAATCAAAGTAAGTGGATTACCTATGACCAAACTGATGAATACAAGCAAAGGTGCTACAAAAAGCGCTACCTGTAAACTGGAAGATAATGCGATTTCAACGGATAGATCCATTTTATTACGTAATGCGACTTGTACTGCTACCAAATGCTCTGCAACATTGCCTACGACGGGGATCAAAATGATCCCAAGGAAGAATTCAGAAAAACCCAGTGTAGAAACCACTTGATCTACAGTTCCAACAAGGATTTCACTGATCCAAACCACTCCACCTGTTGCAGCAGCAAGTACCACAATAGCAGTAATTTTTGACCATGCTGGTGAAGGTTGTTTTTCATCCAGTGAGAATGTTACTGGGCTACTTGCACGAAGGCTATATATTAAGCCCAGGATATAAATAATGATCATCACTCCAGCTACACCTAAAGACAAGGCTTCAACATGTGGACTACCATTTGATCCAATGGAAGAACTAAAGAGTGAAGGGATCACTAAAGCAATAATCGAAATAACTAAAAGCATACTATGATTTCCAGTGTGAGAGCGATTGAATCGTTGGACACCATTTTTCAAACCACCTGTCAACATTGCAAAACCCATCACCAATAGCAAATTGCCAATTACTGAACCTGTTATGGATGCCTTGACGAGCTCTAAAAATCCTTCTCGAATAGCTACTAGAGTAATGATCAATTCAGCTGCATTACCCAAAGTGGCGTTAAGAAGCCCCCCAATTTTGGGTCCTGAATAATACGAAAGGGCTTCAGTTGCTGCCCCAATATAGCCAGCTAAAGGAATCACTGATAAAGCAGATAAAGCAAATACAACACCGGGATTCCAATTAAAAACATTGCCAGCAATCGCGAATGGGATAAAAATCAAAAAAAACATTAAGGGGTTAGCTGTTAAATTGTGTTTGATTTGCGCTATTTTCATGATCCAATTTCCTTAATCATAGAGCTTATTATAGCGTATGGCAGCAACCTGCTATGTTATAATCTTTTCGTATGGCCGATCAACAAAAACAAGAAACGCTATTAAATAATCGCTATCGCCTCGAACACACCCTTGGCAGAGGTGGAATGGCGATTGTTTATAAAGCGTATGACGTAATGCTGGAACGTTCAGTTGCGATCAAAGTATTGCGGCAGAATTTTTTTTATGATCCAGAATTTCAAGCACGCTTTCGCCAAGAAGCAAAAGCAGCAGCCAATCTCGCTCATCCTAATATTGTTACTATTCATGATTTCGGCTATGACCAGAATAAATTATTTATAGTGATGGAACTTGTTCCTGGCACCGATCTAAAACAACTTCTTCGACAAAAAGGTTATTTTGAAGTTGATGAGGCACTACATCTGATCACTCAGGCTTGCGCAGGTATTGGTTATGCGCATCGCGCTGGATTGATTCATTGTGATGTAAAGCCACTGAACATGTTAGTTACACCTGATATGCGGTTGAAAGTAACCGATTTTGGCATCGCCAGGGCTCTTGCCTCCATTCATCCTGAAGAGCAAAGCGATCTTGTTTGGGGTTCTCCTCAATACTTTTCACCCGAACAAGCTGCCGGAAAAGCCCCATTACCAGCTTCTGATGTCTATTCTCTAGGTGTAATTTTATTTGAAATGTTAACTGGTCGTCTTCCATTTCAGGCAGATGACCCCAAAGAGTATGCCCGCCTTCATCGGGAGCAGTTACCTCCCTCTCCTTCTCAGCTAAATCCTTTGATCCCTGCAGAATTGGAAAAGATTATTCTTAAAGTCTTATCCAAAGAGCCATCTGCCAGATACCGTTCAGCAGACCAATTTGAACGTATCCTGGTCAATTTTGGGCAGGCAACAAATTCTATCAGAATTGATGAAACAAAAGATTCTATTACTAGTCGAAGCAATATGGAACAGACTTATCAGGTTCCAGTGGTTACAAATCTGAATGATGTGCAGAATAACAATGCTGAATCTGAAAAGTCTTCACTAAGCTTTGATTGGTTAACCTGGGGTATCGGCTTACTTGCTTTCTTACTTACAGGTGGCTTAATTCCTTTTTGGATGTATGTCCTTTTACAACTCAGTTCCAATAGATAGGATATAAAAAATGTCGGATCTCATTATTTCTGCTTCGATACTATCAGCAGATTTTACAAAATTAGGTGATCAATTACATTTATGTGAAGAAAGTAAAGTTGATTGGATACATATCGATGTCATGGATGGACATTTTGTACCCAATATAACTATGGGGCCTTTTATTGTTGAACATTGTAAGAAAGTGACCAACCTTCCATTAGATGTTCATCTAATGATAGAAAAACCTGACAATTTCGTTGATGCCTTTATTGATGCAGGTGCCAGTTATGTTTGCGTTCATCTAGAAGGTAATCCACTTATCCAGCGTACATTAGACCATATTCGATCTCGCGGCAGTCACCCTGGGATAGCTTTAACTCCAGCAACACCAGCAGGTATGCTCGAAACCATTCTGCCTGACGTAGATTTTGTTCTGGTTATGAGTGTAAATCCAGGTTTTTCTGGACAGTCATTTCTAAATTGTACGGTTGACAAAATTCAGCAGATAAAACAAATGATAGATGAAAGGAGTCTATCAGTCAGTATACAGGTAGATGGTGGCATTAATGCTACAACATTACCAATAGTATATCAAGCTGGTGCAAGAATTGCTGTTGCAGCGACCGCGATATTTGGCTATCCTGAAGGAATTTCAGCGGGCGTTACTGCCTTGCGTAATTCTATCAATTAAACAAAAATCACGGCGAAGCCGTAATTTTTGAATTGTATGAAAACGAGAAATATTATGCTGTTTTGGACATCGAACGAATGCAGCGAGCGCATAAAACCTTACGAACCTTCCGCCCGCCAACCAACACTGAAACACGTTGCAAATTGGGCAAGTACTTTCGATTGGTTGCTCGTTGTGAAAAACTTCGGTTATGCCCAAAAGTTGTTGTCTTGCCACAAATTTCACATTTAGCCATGATAAGTACACTTCCTTTCAAAACAGAAATACGGCTTTTATTCAGTCTCACCAAACACGAGTTATTATTTTACTATAAACCGTAACTGTTAGCAAGAATAACTGTTACATAATAAGAAGGAAAGGGAAAATGAGCGACTCAACTATTTCTACAGGGAATATCTATATCTCACAGCGGGCAATTGCTACAATTGCTTACCAATCCTCATTGGAATCATACGGTGTTGTGGGACTTGCTGCAAAAAATTTCGCACAGGGCATTGCTCATGCTTTAGTTAAAGATCCTCTAATGGGCGTAGAAGTTCGACAGGACGAAAATACTATCAGCATTGACCTATATATCATAGTAGAATATGGCACTCGAATAAAATCAGTTGCATCCAGCGTGGCAGAAAGTGTTCGGTACCATGTAGAAAAATCAACTGGATTACAGGTTAAAGAAGTAAATGTCCATGTTCGTGGGTTGCGTATTAGCGACCTGGATTAAATCAGTAGAATGGATACCTTATGACGGATGAATTAGTTTTTAATAATAAGCTTGGTAAAGAGACGTCCATCCTCTCGAAAGGAATTACTGGGCAAGAATTTAAAGCCCTTTTTGAGGCTGGAATGACCTGGCTTCGGACAAATCACCAGTATGTTAACTCCTTGAATGTTTTTCCAGTGCCAGATGGTGATACTGGTACTAACATGCTTTTAACAATGCAGGCAGCTTTTAACGAAGTCACTCATTCGGGCGAACAGAATATTGGGAAAATTGCTCATGACCTTTCAAAAGGTGCCTTACTAGGAGCCCGTGGAAATTCAGGAGTTATCCTTTCGCAAATCTGGCGTGGCTTTGCCCGCGGTTTAGATTCCTATGAATCCATGAATGCTCAACAACTGGTACAAGCATTGATCGAAGCACGAAACACTGCATATAAGGGTGTAGTTCGACCTGTCGAAGGAACAATTCTTACGGTAATTAAAGATATTGCCGCCACAGCTGAAGTCGAAATTCGAAACTCAGATGATTTGAAATATCTCCTTGAAAAAATCGTGGCTGCTGCTGATATTTCGGTAAAAAACACCCCTGAATTACTACCAGTGCTTAAGCAAGCAGGTGTAGTGGATTCGGGTGGAAAAGGTCTGTTTTTCATTTTTGATGGCTTTCTCCGTTATTTGAATAATCAACCCCTTGATACAGCGGTCACGACAGTTCAATCACTTACTGCTTTATCAATGGAACAAACAATGGAGACGATTGAACCCGGTCAGGATTATGAAATTGTCGTTGATTTTCGCCCTTACAAACCATTGAATCTCGAAGAATTCTATTCTCGCTTGTCAGATATTGGTACATCCATCCAGATTGGAGAAGGTGACAACATGTATCGCATGCACATTCATGTGCCGACGGATAGACGTTATGACCCAATTGATTACACGATGTCACTAGGTACCATCACAAAAGTTAACATTGAAAACTTGATGGATCAAATGCAGATTGGTACATCAAAACCAGAGGATGAGATTAAGTTTTCACCTGTAGAAGATGGCAACATTGCGGTGATAGCTGTTACACCAGGTATTGGAATTGCCCGCATTTTTGCCAGTCTGGGTGCATCTGGTGTGGTAAATGGTGGTCAAACCATGAATCCCAGCACTGAAGAGATCCTGCATTCATTTGAAAATTTACCAACTGATAAAGTCATCGTACTTCCAAATAACAAGAACATTATTATGGCGGCTCAAACAGCCGTCTCTATGACGGTTAAAAAAGTCGCAATCATTCCGAGTAAAAATGTCCCACAAGGCCTCAGTGCAATGCTGCGATTTATTCCCGATGGAGATTTCGACAGAAATGTCGAGGAAATGAATGAAGCTTTAAACGATGTAGACACTTGTGAGATTACTACTGCTACTCGTTCGGTCGAAATTAATGGGGTTGATGTCAAGGAAGGGAGCGTCATCGGCTTATTGAATGGGAAATTGGTTGCCTCAAGCGATGATCTACAAAAAACATGTTTGGAAGTTCTTGAACAGGCAAAAGTTGAAGAACGTGAAAGGATTACCTTCTTCTATGGCAATAATATTTCGGAAGAAAAAGTAAATGAGATCATAGAGAAAGTACAAGAAAAGTATCCCAAACATGAATTGGAAATTCATTCAGGTGGACAGCCGTATTATCAATTCATAATCGCTGTAGAGTAATAAATGAAACGCTGCATCGTCACCGATTCTTCATGTTTACTTCCTGGAAAGCTGGATACGTCCAACATTCCTGTACTTGAAATTGATCTTTCTCCATCAGAAGAACAAATTACCGTTGTCATTGATCAAACATCTTCAGGTGAAAGCAGGATGGCTAAACATTTTTCAACAAAGAAACTGCTAACACCTGAATTTGAAAGTCTATACCAGTTTTTCTCCCACATCACTGACGAGTATGACGATATCTTTTGCATTTTTCTTTCATCACAACTAAACCCCTTGTATGAAAAAACCGTAAAAGCTGCAAATGCCTGCAAGGGAAGCCATAAAATTAAAGTGATTGATTCATTGAACACTGCAGTTGGTTTAGGATTCCTGGTGAAAATTGCACATCAGGAATATACAAAGAATAATAATCCGGAAGAAACCGAAGCAATTATTCGATCCAGGATTCCTCACACTTTTACATTACTTTGTACACCAGATATTCTTGCACTTCGAGCAAATAACCATGTTGATACCTCACAAGCCATCATAGGAGAGATGATAGGGTTTCATTCAATATTTGGGATCGAAGAAGGGTTTCTTACTTCAGTTGATAAAGCGAAATCCCCTCAAATGGCATTGGAACTCTTCATTGAATTTATTGGTGAGTTTGACAAACTAAAGAATATCGTTTTTATCAAATCTGCTGAACATCAAGATTATGATCTTTCTATTCTAAAAGAACAAACATCAATATTATTTCCTACTGTACCTTTTTTTGAAATTTCGGCTAATACTAGCTTTTCTACATTATGGGGGAAAAAAGCTTTCGGAATAGCTGTAGAAGAGTGACAGCCCCGAGAATTCTACTGAAGATTTATATAGATTAGATTAGGGTAAAATAAACCTATGATTCCACCATTTGAAAAACTACGAAAAATTTTAAAGTTAGAAATTACTCGAAAGTATGACAATCGTGCAGTTTTTGGAGGGTTTCCCCTTTTTGCGAACACCTGGCGTACCGAAGCACAGACCTTTGCAGTCAATAACGAAACGATCAATCAAGTTTATTCCCATCTGGCTTCTTATGGAGATTATTCAGCTGAAGAGAGAGCAAATGCTGTTGAGAAAATCCTTGCCCTCCTTGAAGAATCTGGTGAAGTACCTGAAGCACCTGTTCAGAATAAAAAAGATGAAACAAAAGATGCTTCATCCGTTGTACCAATACCTGAAACTACAGGAAATGCATCATCACCTCAACCTGTTCGTACTTCCAATGAAAAAACCTTAAAACAATTACCGATTAAACCTGCAAAAGGTGAAGCTCAGCTCGGTATTTATGCTCCAATCACTCATATCAACATGATTGGTCCCAAAAATGCTGAGCTTTACAAAAAACTCGGTATAAGTACCATTCTCGATCTACTCTATTATTTTCCGCGTCGCTATGTAGATTTCAGTAAACTTGAACCTATCAACCGGCTGCATTATGGAGATACCGTAACAATAATGGCAACCGTAATGAATACTGCCAACAGGGTTGCCCGGGGAGGAAAACTGCAGCTTACTGAAACTATTGTCAGCGATGGCACGGGCAGCCTGCGATTGACCTGGTTCAATCAACCCTGGATCGAAGCCCGCTTGAAACCCGGTACACAGATCGCTGCCTCTGGTAAGCTTGATATGTATCTGGGTCGTCTCATGATGAGTAACCCTGAATGGGAACTTCTAGATCAAGAGCACCTTCATACCAATCGCATTGTTCCAGTTTATTCACTTACTGCAGGGTTATCCAATAAAATGTTGCGTAAAGTAATGAATACAACTGTAAGTTTTTGGGCTCCACGTTTGGATGAATTCCTCCCTGGTACCGTTCTTCAAGATGCGCATTTAATGGAGCTTCAAAAAGCTATCCAACAAATTCATTTCCCTGATTCTCAAGATTCATTGACATCAGCAAAACGAAGGTTGGGTTTTGATGAAATCTTCTTGCTGCAATTGGGTGTGATCAGGCAAAAGAAGAATTTGCAATTAATAGAAGGGAAAAGATTTCCCAGTGATGATTCTTTCTTAGCGCAGCTCATAAGTCATTTACCATATTCTTTAACGCAGGCACAACAGAGGGTTCTCAATGAAATTCGCAGCGATATTGATTCAGGGCGAGCCCTTAATCGTTTGATCCAGGGCGATGTTGGTTCTGGTAAAACCGTTATTGCAGCCCTGGCAATTGCTTTTATCACACATGCCGGTTCACAGGCTGCATACATGGCTCCCACGAGCATCCTGGCTGAACAGCAGTATCAGACGATATTGCGGTTATTAACCACTGGCGAAAATCCAATTCTGCAGCCCGATGAAGTTCGTCTACTCATTGGTGATACCTCAACATCAGATAAAGAAGATATTCGTAGAGAATTATCCGATGGAAGTATTAAGATAATTGTGGGTACACACGCCCTTTTAGAAGATCCTATCGAGTTTCATGACCTGCAATTTGTAGTAATAGATGAACAACATCGATTTGGTGTAGAGCAACGTGCTAAGTTGCGCTCTAAGGGAACAAACCCACACTTATTGGTGATGACAGCAACACCCATTCCTAGATCATTAGCATTAACCTTATATGGAGACCTGGATGTTTCAATTTTGGATGAAATGCCCGCAGGAAGACAACCTGTAGAGACATTTGTAGTTCACCCTCTTGATCGCGAGCGGGTCTATCGTCTGATCGAAAACCAAATACAAAAAGGTTTTCAGGCTTTTATTATCTGTCCTCTGGTTGAATTGGGCGAAAATAATAGTGATGAAAACAAAGCAGCTGTTGATGAATATGAAAGGTTACAAAAAGAGATTTTCCCAAACCACAAGTTAGGTTTATTACACGGGCGTATGAAACCAGAGGAAAAAGATAAAGTAATGTCCGATTTTCGGGACAAAAAGTACGATATTTTGGTATCGACTTCAGTTATCGAAGTAGGTGTTGACATACCCAATGCTACTGTTATGGTTATCGAAGGAGCAAACCGATTTGGTCTGGCGCAATTGCACCAATTTCGTGGCAGGGTTGGTCGTGGTTCTCAAAAATCTTACTGTCTTCTCATTCCAGAGAATGAAGATGATCTCGAAAACGAACGCCTTGCAGTAATGGCTGAGACGAATGACGGTTTTGTTTTGGCAGAACGCGATCTTCAGCAGCGAGGTCCAGGAGATTTTCTTGGAACTCGTCAGGCCGGTTTTATGGATCTTCGAATGGCACAGATCACTGACCTTTCATTAATTGAAGAAGCACGGAAACAGGCTTATCAAATTTTTGAAATTGATCCTGATTTAGCGATGCCAGAGCATCAGGCATTACTAAAAATGGTCAACCGCTTTTGGCAAAGCGGAGAGGGAGATATCAGCTAATGATACGAGCAATTTTTCCAGGTACTTTTGACCCCATTCATTATGGGCATATTGATATTGCTTTACGTGCTGCTCGTTTATTTGATGAATTGATCGTGGCGGTATATGACAAACCTCTAAAGAATGCACTTTTTAACCCGCAAATGCGTATTAAACTTACAGAAAAAGCATTTCAAAATGAAAAGAAAATCCGAGTAGTAGGATACTCAGGGCTTACAGTTCAATTCTGTAAAGAAAGTAATGCGCAGGTGATCGTTCGCGGATTGAGGGTATTTTCAGACTTCGAATATGAATTTAAAATAGCTTTGGCTAATCATCGTTTAGATCCATCCATTGAAGTTGTAGCATTTATCACGAATGAAGAGCATTCATTCCTTTCTTCTTCCACAGTAAAGGAAATTGCATCGCTTAATGGAGATGTCAGCAGTATGGTCCCTCCTCATGTGGAAAAGGCCCTGGCATCGAGTTTTAAAATGCTGGGAAATGATCAACAAGTAGTACCAAGCACATCCATGAGAGACTGATTAATTTGTCAACTTGTTGTACAATTAGAAATATTCTTGATTTCGTTGTCCAATAACATTAGGAGTGGGTATGGATATTCTGCATCTCGTTGACCGCCTTGAAGAATTATTTAACGAAAGCCGATCAATACCCTTTACTCATAGCGTGATTGTTGATGAAGACCGCATGTTGGATATCATTGACCAGATGCGTGTTTCAATCCCAGATGAAATTAAAAAAGCTCAACAAATCATTGCACAAAAAGATCGGCTGATGGCTCAGGCAAATGAAGAATCGAAACGCACTCTTGATCTCGCACGAGAAAAAGGTGAGCAAATTGTCGAGCGTGACAACATTGTTCAGGCTGCTCAAACACGCGCAGAGCAGATACTTGCGCAGGTACGTGAGGAAGCAAATCAAACGAGACGCGAAGCCGATGAATATGTTGTTGATACACTGCATGATTTTGAAGTTCAGCTAGAACGAATATTAAACCAGGTACGAAATGGTATAAAGACTCTTCAATCTGAGGGATTAATTTACTATCCAGATACCCAGCAAAAAACCAATGAACATGCTAGCGAGCAATAAAAAGAGCACAAAAAGTGCTCTTTTTTTTTAATCATATTTCTGGTAAATAAGAATTGAGTCAAACAGATGCTATTTATCGGTATCTGATCATCCCTTTTTTATCTCAGCCGGATACATAGCTACTTCCAATACATGATCCATATGCTCCACAGGGATGATCTTCAGATCTTCCTTTACCTTCTTTGGTACATCTACAAGGTCTTTCATATTTCGCTCTGGGATCATTACCGTTTTAATTCCAGCCCGATGAGCAGCCAGTATTTTTTCGCGTATCCCTCCCACTGGCAGTACTTTTCCACGTAAAGTAATCTCTCCTGTCATAGCAATATCTTTATAAATTTTCCTATTGGTAAATGAAGAAATCAAAGCTGTTGCGATCGTTATCCCTGCGCTTGGACCATCTTTGGGGATTGCACCTTCTGGAATATGAATATGTATATCCAGATGCTCAAAAGATTCAGGATCGATTCCAAATCCTCTTGCCCGAGATTTCAAGTAAGAAAGACCCGCTTGTGCTGATTCTTGCATGATATCGCCCACTTGCCCGGTAATTTGTAGATTCCCTTTTCCTTCAACTATCAGGGTTTCAACGGGCATTATTTCGCCACCATTCTCTGTCCAAGCTATGGCTGTAGCGACACCAATTTCATCTTCGCGCTCTTTCTCCGTTGTGAAGAATTGAGGAGGTCCAAGATACTTTTCCAGTGAATCAACTTCAAGTACATGTGCGAACTTCTTCTTTTCGGATTTTAACCTGGCGGTCTTTCGACAAATCATCCCGATCTCTCGTTCGAGGTCACGTACACCTGCTTCATATGTGTATTCACGAATGATACGCCTCAAGGCAGCATCTTTGAATCTTAATTCAGTATCCTCAAGCCCACTTTCTTCAATCTGTCGTGGGATTAAGAACCGCCGTGCAATTTCTAATTTTTCCTCCTCAATATATCCTGGAAACTCAATGATTTCCATACGGTCGATCAACGCTGCAGGAATAGTGGAAAGCACATTTGCAGTAGTTATGAACATGACATGTGACAGATCGTAATCAAGCTCAAGAAAATGATCAGAGAAAGCCTGATTCTGTTCAGGATCTAAAACTTCCAACAACGCTGAAGCTGGATCCCCTCGAAAGTCAGTGCCTAACTTGTCAACCTCATCCAGCATAAATAATGGATTTATCGTGCCAGCTCTGCGCATCGTCTGCAATATTCTACCAGGTAGCGCGCCTATGTACGTACGCCTGTGACCTCGGATTTCAGCTTCGTCCCTTACTCCACCCAAAGATAACCTGACAAAATTCCTGCCCAAAGCATCTGCGATCGATTTTCCCAATGATGTTTTTCCTGTACCCGGAGGACCAACAAAACACAAGATGGGTTGCTTGGTCTTTTTGGGCTTCAGGCTACGTACAGCGATATATTCCAGGATTCTATCTTTCGCTTTACCTAAACCAAAATGATGCTCTTCTAGTATTTTCGCAGCATGAGTAACATCAAGATTGTCTTCTGTGGATTTTACCCATGGTAATTCCAATATCCAATCCAGATAATTTCGAATGATCCCTACTTCCGGAGCCATAGGTGGCATTTGAGACAACCGTTCCACTTCTTTCAAAGCCTGATCACTGGCAGACTGGGGAAGTTCAGTATCCATTACCTTCTGTCGTAATTCAGAAATTTCTCTAGCCCATATATCACCCTCACCCAATTCATTTTGGATGGCTTTCATTTGTTCACGAAGATAGAATTCACGCTGTGATCGATCGACTTCGTTTTGTACCTTATTCTGGATTTCATCTTCTAGCTGTAGAACATCAAGCTCTTGAGCTAAAAGCTTGTTGACCCTTTTCAATCTCTCCAAAGGATCTGGTAGTAGAAGAAGTGATTGTCTTTCTTTGAAAGCAGGTGATAATGCGGTGGCGATCATATCCGCCAACCAGCCTGGTTCAGCAATATTTATAGAGAATAAATGAGCCTCATCTGGCAGGCTGCGGTCATATTGGACACAACGTTCAAAAAGGTCACGTGCAGTCCGCATCTGTGCATCTGTTTGCCGGTTGACATCTGTTGACTCAAATATCTGGCGAGCTTTGACAATGTAAAAGGGCTCTTTTTGGATGAATTCGATCACTTGAACACGATGTCGGCCTTGCACCAGTGTTGAACCATTCCCATCAGGCATATTCAATAATCGTCCAACAGCCAGTTCAACACCAATGGGTAATAAATCTTCTGGTTCCGGATTTTCGATTTCAGAATCCTTCTGCACCAAGCCAATCATTGTCTGCATATTATGTTGGGCTTCCATGATAGCCAGCATATTTTGCCCTGGAACTACGAAAATTGGAGATATCATGCGTGGAAATACGACAATATCACGCAGAATAATGACTGGGCATTCAATTAGACCGTCATCATCAGGCTCTGCGTCAGGAATACGATAAAGCTCATCAGTACGCTGGTGAAGAGATGAACTAAACTCTTCATTCATTTCCTGTTTGGGGAACCATTCATCAAATTTCATGTATTCCTCGGTCATTCCTTTTATCTAATATGTTTTCTTTATTGAAAACCAATAATCCCTGACGGCAGCAGCAATAAAGAGGCTTCCAGTAGCCAAAATGCCGCATGTGTTTCCGGCGGTATCTAATGCAGTGTTGACCGCATCGGTCACATTCTTGATCGCTTTTGCTGGAATCCCAAACTTCTCGGCGATCTTAACAATTTCATCTGCATCCATAGCACGCGGATGAACAGATTGGGTAGCAATCACTTGAACCATTTCAGGCAATAACTCTGCAAACATCCCCTCCACATCTTTATCTTCAGACGCACCAAAAACTAAAATAAACGGTGTACCTGGTAAATAGTCTTTAAGTGTTCTTTGTAATTTTAACGCAGAGTCACGATTATGGGCAGAATCAACAATGACGGGAGGATTATTCCGCAATATTTCAAACCTCGCCGGCCAATTTACAGTTGCGTACCCCGTTTTTAAGTCTGATTCCTGAATATTATAACCAGCTTTTTCCACCTCTAATAACGCTGCAAAAGCTGTTGTAGCGTTTTCCATTTGATGATAGCCCAATAAAGGTATAGTCAATTCGATCGGATGATCAGATTCATATTTATTACTGACCTCTATTTCACTCCATATCTTGATTATCTGGTTGTTCAGGTCATGCTTAACAGGACAAAAATGAATTTGCTTATTTACCTGTATCAAAGAGGAGTTTCTTTCTGCACAAATTGACTGAATAACTTCTTCTGCTTCTGGCTTCTGTGGAGAAAGCACAACGGGTTTTCCATGTTTGATGATCCCACCCTTTTCGAATGCTATTTTTTCCAATGTATTCCCTAATACACTCATATGGTCCATAGAAAGCGCTGTGATTACTGAAACTAATGGATCCACAATATTTGTCGCATCTAATCTTCCACCCAGACCCACTTCAATTACTCCAAAATCAACTTTTTTTTCTTTGAAATATTTAAAACCTAATAATGTAGTTAATTCAAAAGTGGTCAATTCTGGTACTTGTTCAACATAGGGTTTGAGCCATTCAACCAGATCTGCCATCTCTGCTTTACTGATCTGTTCACTATCAACTTGAATTCGTTCAGTGAATTCAGATAGGTGGGGTGATGTATATAAACCAACTCGAAATCCAGCTGCTTTTAAACAGCTTGCTATCATTGCAGCGGTAGAGCCTTTTCCTTTTGTACCCGCAATATGAATGACGGGGTAAGCTACCTGGGGGTTTCCACAAATTTCAGCCAGTTTCATCATACGGTTAAGATTGAACTTCTCTGGACTATAGCGCAATGCTCTCGTCAGACTATAATCAACAAAACTGTACAGATAATTCAATGCTTGTTGGTAACGGGTGTCAGAGTCCATTTATTTATTCCTTACGTTATAATTCGGATGAGGATTGTAACCTTTGCCAAGTCATTGTGCAAGTGTGTACGGCTTATAACACAAGATTACGAGATTACCAAATGGTCGGAATTCTATATCTTGTTTTGTGCATACCTGGCTGTAGGTCCTTAAAGGAAAAACGGAGTGCAATAAAACCACTTATTCACCGCTTGCATCGAGAATTCAATATTTCTATTGCTGAAGTGAATTTTCAAGATGCATGGAGTAAAGCGGGAATTAATTGCGCTTGTATTGCAAATGATGGAATTCAATGCCAAAAAGTGTTACAGTCAGTCATAAATTTCATTCCTCTTCACTTTAGAGAGCTCGAAATTATTGAGCACAAGATCGAAATTATTTAAAAGAAAGGACAATATGGATCTACAACTTTCAAATAAAATTGCATTGGTTACTGGTGCCAGCAAGGGTTTGGGTTATTCAACTGCGCATATTCTGGCTGAAGAAGGTGCAAGAGTGGTAATTAATAGTCGCGACCCCCAACATGTCGAGGATGCAGTGCAAACTATACGCAGAGAAACCGGTGCAGAGGTGATAGGAATTACAGGAGATATCACCCTTAATGAGACAGTTGCCAATGCAATTCAGACTGTTGTGAACCGTTTTGGAGGTTTGGATATTCTGATAGGGAATGCAGGTGGACCAACTCCAGGTAAATTTGATTCCTTAACAGATGAAGATTGGTATAAAGGAATAGAATTATCATTGATGAGCCAGGTGAGGTTGATTCGGGCTGCATTGCCCTATTTGCGAAAATCTTCTTGCGCGAGTGTTCTAACAATTAGCTCTTATTCAGTAAAACAGCCAATTCCTAATTTGATCCTCTCAAATAGCATTCGTGCATCAGTAGTTGGGTTAACAAAAAGTCTTGCTCTTGAATTGGGAAATGAAGGAATCCGTTTTAACTCGATCCTCCCGGGGTGGACGAGGACAGAACGGGTGATAGATTTAATGAAAGCCCGCTCACAGCAAAACGGCACTACCATTGAAGATGAAATTGCAAGCCAAATAAAAGAATCGCCTCTTGGCAGGATAGCTGAACCTATTGAATTTGGAAGGGCTGCTGTATTTCTTGTTTCTCCAGTTGCTTCTTACATTACTGGAACAACATTATCGGTTGATGGTGGTATGGTAAAAGGTACATTCTAAATTGCATAATTCATCACTTACTTCACAAGAAATCAGCAAGATGCTGGATCGAATTCTCTTAAAAGTTGAAAAACCCGGTAGATATGTTGGTGGAGAATATAACCAGGTGAATAAAGATTGGGGGAGTGTATCAACCCATATCGCGCTCGCATTTCCGGATATTTATGATATTGGCTTATCCAATTTGGGTCTTGCCATTTTGTACGACATCATTAATAAACAATCAGATATGCTGGCTGAACGGGTTTATCATCCATGGAAAGACATGGAAGAACAAATGCGTACAGGAGATATACCCCTATACGCACTTGAGAGCAAGCAGCCTGTTCGTAATTTTGATATTTTAGGCCTCTCTCTTCCCTACGAAACTCTCTACACCAATGCATTAAATCTGCTAGACCTTGCAGGCATTCCAATCTCCGCTTCTGAAAGAACAATAAATGATCCTTTGGTGATCGCGGGAGGACATGCCTGCTTTAATCCTGAACCTATGTCGCCATTCATTGATGCATTTGTCATTGGAGAAGGGGAAGAGGTAATTCTAGAAATCGCTAAAGTTTATCAGGAATGGAAATTTAGTGGCTTTCCAAAGATCAAATTATTAAAGAAGTTATCTACCATTTGGGGAGTATATATCCCATCATTTTATCATCCTGTCTATCGTTCTGATGGAACGCTAGAATCTCACCAAACCTCTTCACCAGATTTACCATCGGTAATTCAAAAACGCATAGTTCCAGTTTTGCCACCTCCACCAACGAATTTTCTGGTACCCTCAATTAATATAGTTCATAATCGGGTAACAGTCGAGATCATGCGTGGTTGTACACGTGGCTGTCGTTTTTGTCACGCAGGCATGGTAAATCGCCCCATACGTGAAAGACCGGTTGATGAAATTGTTGAAGCAATTGATAAGGCAATTGCATCCACAGGATATGAAGAGGTCGGTTTGTTATCCCTATCCTCTTCTGACTACAGGCATATTGTTGAGCTAATTAATGAAGTAAGCGAAAAATTTGTAAATAAAAAGCTCACCATTGCGCTCCCTTCTTTGCGGATTGAATCTTTCTCTCTAGATCTATTGGAAAGTTTGAAAGGTTCACGTCAGGGAGGATTTACACTCGCACCAGAAGCAGCTACCGAAAAAATGCGTAACACGATTAATAAACCCATTAGCTCTGAACAGCTTCTGGCTGTTACTCGAGAAATCTATGAGCGGGGTTGGCAAACTATCAAACTGTACTTCATGATTGGCTTACCGGGAGAAACTAACGAGGATGTTCTTGCTATTTCGAATCTATGCAAGCAGGTGATGAGAATTGGTCATCAGGTGATGGGCAGAAGAGCCTCACTGAACGTTAGTGTTGGTACTTTCGTACCCAAACCACACACGCCTTTTCAATGGGAGCCAGTTAATACCCCCGAACAGATTCAAGAAAAACAGGAACTCTTGAGGAAAACGATGAAGGGACCTGGCATCAAATTCAATTGGACGGATCCCAAAGAGACAATACTTGAAGCTCTGTTATCACGGGGAGATAGAAGACTGGGCGAGGTTATTTTTACAGCCTGGAAAAATGGAGCAAAATTTGATGCCTGGCATGAATCCGATCATTCGGATATCTGGTTTCAAGCTTTTAAAGAATGTAAGCTAGATCCAGATTTTTACACATATCGCGTACGGTGTGAAGACGAAATATTCCCATGGGATATGATCGACCCCGGAATCTCGAAAAAATTTCTTTGGCATGAATACCAAAATAGCCAGAAAGAATTGATCACCAGTGACTGCCGCCAATCGTGCCATGCATGTGGCATCATCCCTTCGGTCACTCGACAGGTCAATTATGAGAAGACAAGAGATTGGTTCTGCCCGGTTAACGAAAAAGGTACAAAAGGTTAATATGGTTCGCTATCGAATCGCATATCAAAAAAATGAAGCTATTAAATACACCAGCAATCTTGATCTTTACCGGGTATGGGAACGAACACTTCGCAGAGCAGGATTGCCTGTTGTTTACAGTCAGGGGTTTCATCCTCAACCAAAAATAAACCTGGCGTGTCCCCTGCCGTTAGGTATGACATCAAAAGTTGAACTTGTGGATATCTGGCTTCACGAAACACAGAATATCGATCACCTTAAGCAATTGTTAGATCACTCAATACCGCCTGGAATTGATATCGATACCATTGAAGAGATTTCACCAGAAGAGCCCCCAATACAAACCATGATTATTTCTTCTGTGTATTGTGTTGAATTATCAACAGGGATCAACACGGATGACCTGAAAGATAAAATATCGACTGTTTTATCATCACCGCAGCTTATTCGAATCCGACGTAATAAAACTTATGACCTGCGCCCTCTAATTATTGAGATAAGTATTTCAGAGAATGATATGCATCAACCGATTCTTCAGATGCACCTGACAGCAACCGAAGGTAAAACGGGTAGACCAGATGAAGTCCTTCTGGAACTTGGGATTGACCCATCTGATACCTTGATTTCTCGAACACGCTTGATCATGCGAGGAATTTGATTATGGTATAATCGCAGACACGTCCCTGTAGCTCAGTGGATAGAGTGCTGGCCTCCGGAGCCAGAAACGGCAGTTCGAGTCTGCCCAGGGACGCCTGTTATCCTTCGATTGATACCCCAATCAATTTTCCAATTCCAAATGTGATTGCTGCAGCGAGAAGCCCGAAGATCACCATTCTCATTCCGGAGTAAAGTATTTTTCTGCCGGTAAATAAGGTGATTCCTGCCCCAAGACCAAACAAACCTAAAATACTTAATCCAATACTGACGAAAACGGCTGTATATCCGTGGAGAAAGAAAAATGGGAACACCGGTATAATCGCACCTATCGAGAATAACAAAAATGAAGTAATGGCTGCTTCCCAAGCTGAACCGCCCAATTCACCCGGATCGATACCCAATTCTTCACGCGCCATTGTTTCAACAGCACTTTCTTTGTTTTTCAGGATCTGGTTTGCTAAAGCTAGTGCCTGATCAGATTTTAACCCACGTGATTCATAGATTAGAGCCAATTCTTCTGCTTCTTCTTCAGGACTTTGCTCGATTTCTAGTTTCTCTATCTGTATTTGATTGGCAAACAATTCACGGGAGCTCTGGACAGATAACCACTCTCCCAAAGCCATCGAAAATGCTCCAGCCAACAAACCTGCAATGCCAGCGATCATCACACTTGAACCACCAATATCAGCACCTGCTACACCCATTACCAGAGAAAGGTTGG
This sequence comes from Anaerolineaceae bacterium, assembly GCA_034429195.1. GTDB lineage: Bacteria > Chloroflexota > Anaerolineae > Anaerolineales > Anaerolineaceae > UBA4782. The sequence goes on along the minus strand of DAOUGQ010000005.1, from coordinate 147,693 downwards.
AGACCAGCCCATCATTTGCTCCCAGAACTGCAGCACGTAAAGCATTTCCACCTGCAGCCTTATGTCGGCCTTCCAGTTGTGCAAGAGCAGGTCCCTCAATTCCACCGCGTAATGCTCCTGAAATTTGATTAAGCAAGAATGCATGAGATTTTTCATCTCCTGCTGCTGCATTTTCTCCTTCTTGTAGAAAATAGGATTTGGTTCCCTGTTGTTCCATTGATTGTAAAGTTGGCAGAACTGCTGCCGGTCCAAGTTTCTTTGCCAGCCAACCAAGGATCCTTGTCCGGCTTCCTGGTTTGTAAACCGGTAATTGGATTTCGTTTTCCTCTAATTGTCTCTCCCATTTGGCGGCATGATGTAGTTCCACATCAGCCATTCGTTGGTAAACTGAGGATATCTTTTCGTCTTTTTCAATGTCTGCCAAAAGATTATAAAGATATGCGCTATTTTGTTCATCGATCCAAAATTCTTTGTATTGTTCAATGGTCTTGGAATCCATAGATATTCCTCCAGTCAATAATGTTTCTAATTCCAACTTAACAGAAATTATATATTATTCCAATTTTCATCAAGTATAATGTTTTTCAAGGAGCTACGAAAAAAATGTTCGCAGGTTATGGTTTGTATCTATTATTCAGTTTACCCGCTTTGATTTTGGGATTATGGGCACAATCGAAAGTAAAATCAGCTTACAACAAATATTCACAGATTCGTACGTATATAGGATTGACCGGTGCGCAAATTGCCCGTAAAGTTCTCGATTCAAATGGATTACAGGACGTCAGAATTGAGCAGACACGAGGAGTTCTGTCTGACCATTATGACCCTGCTTCAAAAGTGTTACGTTTAAGTCAGGGAGTTTATCAGAGTAATAGCATTGCAGCTGCAGGAGTTGCTGCACATGAATCAGGGCATGCGATCCAACATAAAGAAGGAAATGCAATGCTCAAATTCCGAACTGCAATTGTTCCTACAGTACAGATTGGTAGCTGGATTGGTCCGATTGTTTTTATGATAGGTTTGTTCTTAAATTCAACATTTGGTGATCAGGTAGCAACGGTAGGACTAATTCTTTTCTCTGCAACAGCAGTCTTTGCACTTGTTACATTACCCGTTGAACTTGATGCTAGTAAAAAGGCACAGGTACAACTAGTAAATTCCGGATTGATCATGCAATCGGAGTTGGATGGAGTTGGCAAGGTGTTGGGTGCAGCCGCCTGGACGTATGTTGCAGGTGCAGCACAAGCAATCAGTACGATCTTCTACTACGCCTTTTTATTATTTGGCAGAAGAAGAGATTGATCGTATTTTTCTGGATATTAATAAATTTTCAAAGAAAGGGATAAATACTTTCATGGATACCATTGAAGCACTTTTCACTCGGCGGAGTATTCGGAAATATACAGGTGAGCCAGTTACTGATGAAGATATTCACACAATTTTACGGGCAGGGTTTTATGCTCCCTCAGCTAAAAACAGACAGCCCTGGCATTTCATCGTAATATTCTCGCAAGAAACTCGCAATTTCATAACCACTATTCAGCCTTATACAAAAATGCTTCCCCTGGCTTATTGCTGTATTATTGTTTGTGGAGACAAATTGAAAGAGAAAATGACTGGATTTCTGGTGGAAGATTGTTCTGCAGCCCTTGAAAATATGTTAATTGCAGCACATGGTCTCGGTTTGGGCGGTGTCTGGTGTGGTATCTATCCCTTGCCAAAGGTCACTAAAGCAATATCCGAATATTTGTCTCTACCGAAGAATATCGTGCCTATAGGGTTAATCTCCATTGGTCATAAAGGTGAGGATAGGACAACGGAGGAAAGATTCCAATCTGATCTTGTTCATTTTGAAAAGTGGTAGGCAGTACTCAAACAGGCATAATGACGGTATCATAAAAGGATGAAGTCCTCTCTGGGTAAATCTGCCAGGTTATTCCTACTTATTGCAGTCATTTTATTGACAGGCTGTATTCCATTTTCAACATTTTTTATCACACAACCAGCATCTGTATCCTGGCATCAAGGTTACTTGCGTGCAATCGATCCTGTAGATTCCAGCACATTTAGTACAGATATACTGGCTGTTTTTTCACAATGGCAGAAGGATATTTTTTATCTTCGCATTGATTTTCTCAAATCATTTTGTTTCGATGATGATATAACGGTCGTCCTTTGGGACAATCCAGCTTCTCCTAAACTAGCGTATGAATTAGAGAGAGCCCTTCAATTTTCCTTTACTTCTTCAGATTCGCACATTGAAATTCTTCATGCAAATAATCAGCAAACTACGATTTCTCTTTTTGAAAAAAACTCAGATTGGTTGAGTTTCCAGATTACTGGACTTGATCCTACCATTATTGATCAGGTTTCCGTTCTACTCAATGAAAAGACGAATGTAGTAGATCGTATCGACCATGTAGATCTTCGTACAGTGGCACAACCCGCGAATGTGTTTCTTTCTTTTTATAATACTTTACCTGCAGGCACGCCCGCACAGGCATTGCGGCGATGGGATGGAGCCCATACTGGACCTATAGGGAGTCGCCATGGATTGAAGTATTTACTTGAGAATTCAGATGAATTCAATATTCCTATCACGATTATTGACTTAAAACAGCCACAGTCTCTCTATGCCTTGTCATTATTGGGTTTGACAGACTATATCCATGATCTTGTAGTAAAGCAGCTTCTTTTTCTACCCGATGTTGCTTCAGGAAACATATATACACAGGCGTTTACAGTATTGGAAAGTAAAAAAGAAGGTCTGAAATATGGGATTTCAACCTCTAATGCTGTTTATGGTGCCTTGTCAAAAACAATTGCGGGTTACGATACGTATTTTTACAGATCATTGAATGATCAAAATGTTATTTATTCAACTGCCGAATACCGAATAATTCCAGTTCCTTTTTCTGATCAGAGCGAAATTATCACCGAAGATGGATTGACTCCTTCTGCCATTTCCATGCTCGCTGAAACAGGAAGTTCAGAAAATAGTTCTGCCTTAATGCTTATGGGCGGTGATTTCCCCAAAACCCTATGGGGTGACCCCACTGCTGTAAAAAAAGCTTTTGAGTATATTTCTACCCACCCTTGGATAAAACCCGTTTCTCTATCTGAACTCGAAACTTATCCATCACTTCCAATATCTCGTTATTCTGAAAAATGTTCTAATTTATTGTGTATTACTGATGAGCAATCAGAATCAATAAACGATCAGCAGGAAATTTGGCAAAACGATGTCTATGCGCAGTTGTTAAGATTGCCTCCGAATTCAATTACCACAGCTGCCTGGAATACCTTCTCCATGTTAACTTCTCCCTCTGAAAATGCCTCTCTAGTTGCTTTACGATCACAATATAAAGAAACGCTCGATGCGCTTTTAATCGCTGCAACTTGGGCTGCAAACTCACATCCAATGCAAACCTGCGCTGAATCTATCACACAAACACTTTGCTATTTCGCAAATGAGAATATCCTGGCAATTTTCTCATCAATAGAGGGTAAATTACTGATGCTCTTTTCAAATTTCGATGGCAGAGTAATACAATGGATTGCACCTTATTCACAAGAGATAATTGGTTTATCAGATCCCACTTTGTGGAATTATGCTGCTGGTACTGCATCTGATCCATCCCTGATAGAAGGGGCATTTATTGAAACAATAGATCCTGATGTTATTTATCAGATAGATTGGACAAAAGATCAAATCGTCTTCTCATCGCCAGATGGCAATAAAAAGAAAACATATATGCTAAAAGATGATCAATTGGTCTTTGCACTCGAAGCTAATATGGCATCTTCTTATACGATACCTTTTTTCGGAAAAATTGAGCAAATTGATGAGACCATCAATATCACTGAAAATACTGACAATAATGCCCCTTCCAAAATGGTGATCAACTTGTATGATTCCTCCATCACAATCACCTCCTTTTTAGATTCGCTTGATTTATTAAAAGATTCAGAAAATCCCAGCCTGGCATACCCAGCTGGGCATTATCTTCCTATCCCATTTTCATTGATTAAGCTGGAAAATGACAAATCGTTTTCAGTAGAACTTACTTTTGTTCACTGAAAAGAAATCTCCTGTTTTAAGATACCAGTAGGCTACGTTTTAACGCTTCGCGCATTCCTAACGCTCGTTGAGCGCCTTCTGCAGTACAGGTTGTGGGATTATCCACCAGATAGGCAGGAATTCCAAGCATTTTCGTTAAATACTTGTCAATTCCCTTTAACAAAGAACCTCCACCACAGACAGCAACTCCACGATCGATGATATCGGATATCAATTCAGGTGGAGTTTTTTCAAGGACTGATTTACAGGTCTTTAAGACCTCCAATAGAGGTTCCTGCAAAGCATCATAGATGTCATCGGAAGTTAATGCGATGGGTTTTGGTAATCCGCTCACTTGATCCTGCCCCTGTACTTCCATGATCTGCTGCTGGTCTTGCGGAATAGCTGAACCGATCCGTATTTTTAATTGCTCCGCAGTTGGTTGTCCGATAATAACGCCATATTTCTTTCGAATATAGGTAATAATGGCCTCATCCAACATGATGCCACCGGTCCGCGAAGTTTCCGCTCGAATGATATTATTCATCGCTAAAACTGCAGCTTGAAAAGTACCGCCACCCAGGCATAACACCATATTGCCAGAAGGCGAAGAAATGGGCAAGTCTACTCCCAATGCTGCTGCAAGTGGTTGGTAGATTAGATAAACTTCCCGGCTTCCAGCACCCAAGCCTGCTTCATGTACTGCCCTGCTTTCCACACTGGTTGCGCCATACGGCACAGTGAGCATAATCCTTGGGCGAAAGAAACGCATTGAACCACTAACTCGTTTCAGAATAATTCCAAGGAATTTTTCAGTTATTTCATACTCAGCGATTACTCCATGATTCATAGGACGAACAATTTCAATGGATTCTGGCACTCTACCATCCATATCATGAGCTGCTTGTCCCCATTCAACCATTTTTTGCTCGTCTACAAGCACAGCAGCAACCGTAGGCTCTTCAATTAGAACTTGATTGCCTTCAATTACAATAGTATTTTTTGTTCCTAGATCAATACCCAGTTCATGGGTTAGAATCGGCATACGTCTTCCTGATTTTTCTAATGTGTCGTTGGATATCGCTTGTTGCCATGATAGCGGCGGGCTGCTCTTATTCGCAGATCAGAACGACGTAGTGCAGCTTGTTCAGCTAGATATTGATCGCGAGGTAATTTATCTGCATTTTTTAGCATAGTTTCCGCACGCTTTCGCGCTTCTTCAGCTCTGGCAATGTCAATTTCCATAATATTTTCAGCTGCATCGGCTAATACTGTTACCTGGTCAGGTTGAACTTCAGCAACACCTCCAGCAACCGTGAACAAAATCTCTTCTTTTCCTCGTCGAACTGTGATGATGCCATATTGAAGCGTAGTCAATAATGGAGTATGGTGAGGTAATATACCCATCTGGCCTGCAGTACCTGGTAGAACAACAATGTCAACTTCTCCGCTGAATACCTGTCTATCTTGTGAAACAATTTCACATCGAATTGGCATGGAATTCTATCCTTCTATCATCTTTTTTGCAGCGATAACTACGTCTTCAATAGTACCAGCCATATTGAAGGCTTGTTCAGGGACACCATCATGCTTTCCTTCTAATATTTCCTGAAAACCGCGGATTGTATCTTTGATCGTAACGTACTTACCAGGTGTTCCAGTGAATTGTTCTGCAACAAACATAGGCTGCGAGAAAAACCGTTCGATCTTTCGTGCACGTGAAACAACCAGTTTATCATCTTCACCCAATTCATCGATACCAAGGATCGCTATGATATCTTGCAAATCTTTATAACGCTGTAATACACGCTGTACTTCTCTTGCTGTGTTGTAATGCTCTTCTCCAACCACCAATGGATCCAAAATGCGGGATGTTGAAGCCAGAGGATCAACAGCAGGGTAAATACCTTTTTCTACAATAGATCGTTCCAGAGCTACAGTTGCATCCAGGTGGGCAAAAGTTGCAACAGGTGCAGGATCGGAATAATCGTCTGCAGGAACGTACACTGCCTGCATAGATGTGATTGAACCTCTTCGGGTGCTGACAATTCTTTCTTGTAATTCGCCCATTTCTGTTGCTAATGTAGGTTGATATCCTACCGCAGATGGCATACGTCCTAATAATGCTGAAACTTCAGCGCCAGACATTACAAATCTAAAAATATTGTCAATAAAAAGAAGAACATCACGCCCTTGATCACGGAAATATTCTGCCATGGTCAAGCCAGATAATGCTACACGCAAACGTACTCCAGGTGGCTCATTCATTTGTCCAAATACCATAGCAACTTTATTGATAACGCCCGATGCGCGCATATCATGCAAGAGGTCATTGCCCTCACGTGAGCGTTCGCCAACACCTGCAAAAACAGAATAACCCTGGTGAACTTCTGCAAAAGTTCGAATTAATTCCTGAATGATCACTGTTTTTCCAACACCGGCACCACCAAAAATGCCAGTTTTACCACCTTTTGTAAACGGTGCAATCAAATCGATCACTTTAATCCCCGTTTCGAGGAATTCGGGACGGGTTACTTGATCTTCAAGAGTAGGTGCTTCTCGATGAATGGGATATCGGGTTTTCACATTTACATCGCCCAATCCATCAATTGGTTTCCCCAATACGTTGAATACCCTTCCCAGGGTCTCTGTTCCTACAGGTACCATGATCGGCAAACCAGTTTGTTTTACGTGTAATCCTCTTTTTAAACCGTCAGTTGTATCCATTGCCAGGCATCGAACCCGATCATTACCAAGATGTTGCTGTACTTCCAATACCAAAGTACCCTCACCAGTATCTACTTCAAGAGCATCAAAAATATTGGGTAAAGCCAGGTTAACAAATTGGACGTCGACCACAGGTCCTGTAACCTGTATTACTTTTGCTATACCTTGTTCTGTCATTGTTATTCAACCTCCAAAATTGCCTGGCGTGCACCCCTTAATGCTTCTGCACCTGCAGCAATATCTAATAATTCCTTAGTAATATTACTTTGGCGGGCTTTGTTGTAATCCAATTGGAGCAAAGCTGCAAGGTCATTTGCATTTTGTGTAGCGTTATGCATTGCCAACATACGAGCTGAAAATTCGCTCGCGATTGAATCTAGTACAGCTCTATAAATCTGTACCGATATAAATCGAGTAATCACTTCCTCCAAGAATCCCGCTTCATCTGGTTCGTAAGTAAATACTGCATTCGTCTTGTGAGCGTAATTATATTGATTTTTCTGACTTTCTTCGGTCTCGACTGTAAGAGGAACGATTTTTTCTATCAGAGGGGTTTGACTCGCCATCGTTTTAAAATTAGTGTATGCAAGAAATACTTGATCTACTTTTCCAGAAAGATATTCATCAATGACCATACGCCCCAATGCAGAAATTTCCGCATAGGTTGGAGGTACAGTAAGATTTGAAAACTCTGCGATTATATTCTTTCTTCTACGCAGCAACATATCTCGCCCTTTTTTACCAACCGTGATGTAGCGAATTGGAAGCGGGTGATCAAACTCAAAATGCAATACCTCTCGGGTAATATTCATGTTATATACACCCGCAAGCCCCTGATCTCCACTGATAAACAACATCAGAGTATTTTCTTTCTTGCTTCTTTCATTAAGTAAGGGATGCAAGCTATTGTGTCCTGGCTGGCGGGCAAGGTGGAGCAGTAATTTCCAGGCTTTTTCCGAATATGGTCTGGTTGAATTCAATGCTGCTATAGCTTTTCTGACTTTACTTGCACTTACAGTCTCCAAAGCGCGGGTTACCTGTGCAATATTTTTTACACTTCGAATACGAATCCTCATTTCGCGAGCTGATGACATATCGCTTATGCACTCCAGGTAGCATTATATGCGTTCAGCGCTTGAACTAAGTGATCTCGATTTTCATCTGAAAGCTTTTTTGTTGCAGAAATATCCTGAATGATTTCAGGATAAGAAGAATCGATAAACTGGAACAAGCCTTTCTCCCAGGCAGCCATCTTATCTAAAGAAATTGAATCGGTAAAGCCATTTCCACCTGCAAACAGAAGGATTACCTGATGTTCTACAGAAACAGGCGAGTATTGTGCTTGCTTCAATATTTCTTGCTGGTGTTGACCACGATTCAACTGTGCTTGAGTTGTCTTATCCAATTCTGAACCGAATTGGGCAAATGCGGCCATTTCACGATAAGCTGCCATATCCAGGCGAAGCCGTCCTGCAACCTGTTTCATTGCCTTGATCTGCGCAGAACCACCTACACGGGAAACTGAAATACCCACATTGATTCCTGGACGAATACCGGCATTGAACAAACTACTCTCAAGATATATCTGACCATCTGTAATGGAAATAACATTCGTTGGGATGTAAGCAGAAACATCACCAAGTAAAGTTTCAATGATTGGTAAAGCAGTCAAAGAACCTCCACCCAATTCATCACTGAGTCGGGCAGCGCGTTCCAGCAAACGGGAATGTAGATAGAATACATCACCAGGATACGCTTCACGTCCTGGTGGACGACGAAGTAATAAGGAAACTTGACGATACGCCCAGGCATGCTTACTCAAATCATCATAGACAATCAATGCATCCTTCCCCTGCTCCATGAATTCCTCTCCCATTGCACAACCAGAATAAGGTGCAATATATTGAAGAGCAGCAGGATCAGAGGCACTTGCTGCAACCACGATGGTATGTTGCATAGCGCCATACTTTTCCAAGGTCGCCACCACTTGCGCAACCTGTGACATTTTCTGCCCGATCGCTACATAAATACAAATCAGGTCTTTCCCTTTTTGATTTATGATCGTATCAAGAGCAATGGCGGTTTTTCCAGTTTGACGGTCGCCGATGATCAGTTCACGCTGTCCGCGTCCTATTGGGATCATGGCATCGATTGCTTTGATGCCAGTTTGTACAGGAGTATCTACTCCTTTTCTTTCAACTACACCGGGGGCAATGCGCTCAATGGGTCGATATTTTTCTGATTTGATCACACCTTTGCCGTCAAGTGGCATTCCCAAAGCGTTTACTACTCTACCAATCAGATTTTTACCCACAGGAACGGATGCAATCTTACCAGTAGCTCGTACTTGCATGCCTTCATGAATATGGGAGTATTCACCCATGATGATCACACCAACTTTTTTCTCTTCAAGGTTGAATGCGATACCCATAACGCCATTTTCAAATTCAACCAGTTCCTGTGACCGAACACCCGATAATCCATATACGCTGGCAATACCATCAGATGCCTCAGATACATTACCAATAGAACGTGTTTCATAGACCGTTTCAAACGATTCTATTTTCTGTTTCAGATCTGAAGCAATATTTGCAAGAATTTGTTCAGACACGAATCCTCCCGATATCCAATAAATTATTCAGTAAGACTGGTTACAGTCGATTCATCAAGTTTCTTAATCATTGCTGCAAGGAGAGCAACAGTATTGTCATAATCATCCCGATGGATAATGCTGCTGTGAGAATGAATGTGTCTGGCTGGAATAGAAATAACAACTGTAGGAACACCAATTTTATGAAGATGGATTGCGGCGCCATCGGTTGCGCCAGCTTCTAACGAAGAAAATTGTAAAGGTATTTTTAATTCTTCTGCGGTGGAAATGACCAGATCGCGTAATTTGATGTTGGGTATCATGCGCGCATCGTGTAAAACTAGGCTTGGACCTTTTCCTAATTTCACTGATGATTCTTCAGGTTTTACCCCTGGCACATCACCAGCGATATCAGCTTCTAGAACAATCGCAACATCTGGGTCAACAGCATTAACACTCGTCGTTGCCCCTCGTAAGCCCACTTCTTCCATCACAGTGGAAACACCAAAAACGGTATTTGGATGGTTCTCTTTTTGGAATTGTTCTAACGCTGAAATCACAAGAGCCACACCAATCCTGTCATCCCATGCTTTGGAAAGATAACTTTTTCCATTTGCCAGTTCAACAAAATCTGCTCGTGGGATGATTGGATCACCTGCGCGCACGCCGGCTTCAGTAACTTCTTCCTTACTGATAGCGCCAATATCAATGTACATATCTTTTCGAATAATCACTTTTGCTTTTTCTTCAGCAGAAAGTAGATGAGGTGGTTTTACCCCAATAACGCCAACAATATCACCTTTATGCGTCTTGATAATTACACGCTGTCCCAAAAGAACCTGATCAAACCAACCACCAAGAGGGAGGAATTTTATAAACCCCTCATCAGTGATTTGCTTTACCATGAAGCCAATCTCATCCATATGACCAGCGATCATCACTCGAGGTCTTTCTGAGCTGCCAGTTTTTTTACATATAACGCTTCCAATTTTATCTTGACTTACTTCACCCAAAGGTTCCATATATTTACAAACGACTTGTCGAACAGGACCTTCATAACCAGATACACCATGAGCTTCAGTTATTGCTTTTAAAAAGGAAGCAGTTTTATCCATGTTTTCCCTCGAAATGAATTTTTATCCTAAAAATATATATACATTCCAAATGATAAATAATACCTGAATGCTGAATAAATGTCCAGCAATCTTTCTTTATACACCTTACATCTGGTTATCAATCATACAATAAAATTCATTAGCACAAACAGGCATACTTATCCCTGGTTGTGCTAATGAGGGGGTTGATCTTTGCAATCTGCTGAGTTACGACCCAGGCATAAGGTTTAATGAGTCAGCTGGTATAACTCAACCAGAACACCATTTGCACTTTTTGGATGCACAAAAGCCATCATTCGGCCTTCTAACACTATTGGTGTTTCATTTATGAGCCGAATTCCTTTTTCTTTCAATTGCTGGAGCATACCTTCAATATCATCCACTTCCAAACATAGATGATGGATCCCAGGCCCCCGTTCTTTGAGGAACTTGCCCGATCCAGTTGTCTCATCAGATGGTATAACAAGCTCAATTTCAGTTTCTCCAACTGGTAAGAAAGCAACTGTAGATTTCTGATTGGGTAAGTCTTCAATATGATCTAATTTAAGCCCTAATGTATCTCGCCAGAATTTTAATGATTCTTCCAAATCATTTATAACAATACCCACATGATTTACTTTTTTGATTTCTGCCATTATTCTCCTCCTTGTTATATCCATGCCGGGGGTTGATATTCGCCCCACACTTTTCGAAGTACTCCACAAATCTCACCGAGAGTAAGGTTTGCTTCCACACAGGTTACCAGTACTGGCATCAGGTTATCTGAACTTTTTGCTGTTTTTTCCAGCACAACCTTCAATTCTGTAGCCTTATTCTCATCCCGTTGCTCTCGTAGACTCCGTAGTTTCATTCGTTGATTTTCCTCTATTGCAGGATCAACTTTTAACCGTTCTAATTGCATTTCTTCTTTTGTTTCAAAAGCATTTACCCCCACTACTATCTGCTCTTTACTTTCTACCGCTTTTTGATATTTGTAAGAGGCATCTTGAATTTCTGATTGAATATATCCGCGTTCGATTGCAGCCAGCGCTCCACCGAGGTCATCGATCTTTTGGATGTATTCTTTTGCTTTTCTTGCAATCTCATTGGTAAGTTGCTCGATAAGATAAGAACCACCCAGAGGATCAACACTATCTGCCACACCCGATTCATGAGCAATGATCTGTTGTGTACGTAATGCCACACGAACTGATTTTTCTGTTGGTAGCCATAACGCTTCATCCATACTGTTTGTGTGAAGTGATTGTGTTCCTCCCATGATCGCAGCAAGTGCCTGTAGGGTTACACGAACGATATTATTTTCAGGTTGTTGTGCAGTTAAAGTAGATCCAGCAGTTTGAGTATGAAAACGCAACATTTGTGAACGTGGATCATTGGAACCGAACCGATTTTTGATGATCTCTGCCCATACTTTTCGAGCAGCCCTGAATTTTGCAACTTCCTCTAGGAAATTGTTATGTGCATTGAAGAAAAATGAAAGCTGCGAAGCAAAGTCATCAACTTTTAAACCCGCATCGATAGCAGCTTGAACATAGGCAATTGCATTTGCCAGGGTAAAAGCTACTTCCTGTACTGCAGTAGAACCTGCTTCACGGATATGATAGCCAGAGATGCTGATCGTATTCCACTGGGGAACTTCTTGTGCACAATATTGGAAGATATCTGTGATCAATCGCATGGAAGGCGCTGGAGGGAAAATATAAGTACCACGTGCAATGTACTCTTTTAATATGTCATTTTGAATGGTTCCTCGTAGCTTCCCAGGGGCCACACCTTGCTTTTTTGCTACAGCAATATACATTGCAAGCAGAACAGCAGCAGGTGCATTGATAGTCATGCTGGTGGATACTTTTTCCAAGGGTATTTCATGAAATAATGTTTCCATATCATGGAGAGAAGAGATGGAAACACCTACTTTACCTACCTCACCAATTGCGATTGGATCATCCGCATCATAACCTATCTGAGTAGGCAGGTCGAATGCGACTGAAAGCCCGGTCTGTCCCTGCTCCAATAAATAACGATACCGTATATTGGATTCTTCTGCGCTGGCAAAGCCTGCATATTGGCGCATAGTCCAAAATCGTCCACGATACATTGTAGGTTGAATACCTCGAGTGAATGGATATTCCCCTGGAAATCCCAGCTCCTCCAGGTAATTCATATCTTCTGGAATGCCGATTACAGGGATTGGTATTTCCGAAGAAGTGAGGAATTGCTTTTTTCTTTCAGGAAATTTTTGCAAAACGGGTTGTAATTTCTTTTCTTCCCAACGTTTTTTTTCTTGTTCAAGATCCATAGAATATATCCCTTAGGTTTGGTTATAGCATGAGTATACAACAGATGAAAAAGAATTGAGAGTTATTTAGATATGGTAAACTTTGGATATTTTACATGGAGAATTGATTTATTATGACGCCTTTCTTGCAGCTTATCTTCATGCTGGCGATTATCTTGATTGCTGCCAAATTTGCCGGGTACTTGTCAACTCGAATTAAGCAACCATCTGTATTTGGCGAGCTTCTGGTCGGTGTATTGTTAGGTCCTAGCCTGCTAAATATCACCCATCTTTCATTCATTGCAGATACTCATCTTGGCGATATGATTTACGAATTAGGCGAAATTGGCGTTTTATTGCTGATGTTTCTTGCTGGTTTAGAACTTCATATCAGCGAAATAGTAAAAAACACCAAGGTCTCAGTATTTACTGGGATCCTGGGTGTGATCTTTCCGTTAGGGTTCGGGTTTGGTATCGGAATAATCACAGGCATGCCTTCTTCGCATGCCATTTACCTTGGGCTTGCACTTTCAGCTACCAGCGTGAGCATTTCAGCCCAAACACTCATGGAAATGGGAAAGCTAAAAACACGTGTTGGTCTTGGATTATTGGGGGCTGCAGTCTTTGATGATATTTTAGTGATTTTACTTCTTTCGATTTTTCTTGCGTTTACATCAGGCGCATCTGGTATTACTGCCATCCTGATAGTGATTATTCGGATGACAGGATTCTTGATACTCTCAGTTGCATTTGGATTGTTTTTACTTCCTTGGATCAGCAGAAAAGTATCCAGGTTGCCGATCAGCCAGGGAAGTCTTGCTTTAGCGATCGTGATCATTTTTCTTTATGGTATAGCAGCAGAAATCGTTGGCAGTATGGCTGCCATTACTGGCAGCTTCATTGCAGGCTTGATGTTTTCACGCACAACTGAAAAAACGAGCTTCGAACCTGGTATACTTTCTCTTTCTTATGGTTTCTTTGTCCCGATCTTTTTTGTTTCCATCGGTTTAAGTATGAATCTAAGAGAAATCAGCGGATCGTATATTTGGATGATCCTGATCATTGTTACCCTTTCTATCATTGGAAAAATACTTGGCGCCGGATTAGGAGCAAAGTTAGCTGGATTACCAGCTCTTGATTCCGTTCAAATGGGGATTGGCATGATCTCGCGCGGGGAGGTTGGTTTAATCATTGCGAAGATTGGAATAGATAACGCCCTGCTAAATAACCATACTTTTTCTGCTATCATTGCAGTTGTATTATTCACAACACTTCTTACGCCACCTCTTCTACGAGCATCATTCATTCGTGGCGATAAACGAAAAGCAGCAGAGAGTTTATTAACCTCTCAGGAGGATTAAATGTTCATGATTTTCTTTGTCTTGAATGACGTTAGCAAACTGGAAGAAGTGCTCGAAGCATGGAATAACTTAGGCGTCGGAGGAATGACGATTTTCGCTTCAACAGGATTGGGAAGGATAAAAAAGTATTCTGCTTTGCGCGAAGACATTCCTCTTATTCCCAGCCTGGACGACCTCTTATCCCACGAAGAGGTTCTTAATCGGACTGTGATCACGCTTGTGCATGGGGAAGAAATGGTAGATGCAATCGTTGAAACAACTCAAAAAATCACAGGTGATCTGAGCCAACCCAATACTGGAGTGTTGGCAGTTCTACCAGTAGCTCGTTTATATGGCGTATAACCTTTCATTTTTCCATTTGCCGTCTTGTTTGACGGTTCCATGCCAGTCTGGTAAAATACTTACCCGGTGCGTTGTACCCTTCGCACCATATCTTTAATTCCTTTCAGGAAAGGGCTTAGATCATGAAAGTATTGCTTGTAAAAGATGTTTATAAACTGGGGCGTGCTGGTGATGTAAAGAAAGTTGCAGATGGATTTGGACGTAATTTCCTTCTACCACAAGGTCTTGCTGTTTTAGCTACTGCTGGTGCCTTAAAACAGGTTGAACGTATTCGCCAGAAAGCTACTATTCAACGCGCAGAGTTGAATAACGAGCTCAGTGGCTTATCTGATCAGGTAAATGGTTTGGTTTTCGGTTTTGCTGGGAAAGCAGGAGAAACTGGAAAGCTTTATGGCTCGATTACCACTCAGATGGTTGCAGATGCAATTAATACAAAATTAGGCATCACAAAGATCAATCGCCACCAGATCGAATGTGAACCAATTCGATCTCTTGGCGAGTACACAGCAACTGTCCGACTTACCATGGATCTTAATCCAAAAGTTAAGGTCATTGTCTACCGAGAAGGTGAATTGCCTGCCTCCTTGCAGAAGACCAGTGAATCGGAAGTTGCTGCAGAAGAATCACCCGTTGTTGATTCTGCCGCAACGGATGATGCCAAAGAATAATTTCACTAAGTTTTGCGATGTATAGCTCGATAGGTGAGCAATTACGCAAAGCTCGCGAACAAAAGCGGCTTACGATTGAGCAAGCCGCTTTTTCTACGCATATAAAGCCTGATTATTTACTCGCTCTCGAAGCTGATGATCGTGATCAATTGCCTTCCAAAGTGCAGGCAAAGGGATTCCTTAGATTATACGCGGGTTATCTCAACCTTGAAATTCAACCTTTGCTGGATCAATGGGATGGGATCATATCACCGCAAACTTCAGCTTCTCCAATCCTTGAGGTAGATGAGACAAAAACAAAAACTGAAATTCCTCAACATACATCCTCCCAAGAAACACAATTAGAAAAAATTAATTCTGATACTAATACTTCAGACGACCAATTACATGAAGTATTCGAAGTACATGAGATTTCTCAACAAGAATTTTTATCGAATGGAATGCATGCTGCAGATTGGCACTTTCAGCAATTGGGTAAAAAGCTAAAAGAACGAAGAGAGATTCTTCATCTCCAGTTTAAAGACATCGAAAAATTCCTTCATGTGCGTGAATATTACCTGAAAGCGCTTGAAGAAGGAAGAATTGATGACATCCCTTCACGAGTTCAATGTCAGGGAATGCTCAGTAATTACGCAAAATTCTTAGGATTGGATATTGATAATATTTTGCTGGAATTTGCTGAGGGATTGCAAGCTCGTCGACAGGCAATGATCGCTACAGATAATAGGGGATTACCCCCTCATACGAAAACTCTTCTCAAACATGCTGGGAAATGGTCCAGGTTCCTGAGTGCCGATCTTTTAATCAGTGGTAGTGTCATTCTTGTTCTACTTGGCTTTGCAATCTGGGCTGCAATCAGTGTTTCTCGTTATCGTAAAGCAGATACCATTGAAACACCAATATCAATCTCAGAAATTCTCTTGAATACTGAAGAGAGTGCTGCTAAGCCATTTGAAACTGCAGTAATGCAAACAGACATCTCAACAATGCATCCTGATGATGGATCTATTGTGGTTCCTGTCACCACGCAACTTGTTGAGGCAACCCAGCAAGGCAATGAGGGATCTCCAATTCAAGTTTCGATCATTGCTCGTCAGCGCGCCTGGTTAAAAATCACGGCAGATGGTAAAGAAGTTTTTAATGGTAGGATCACTCCAGGGAATGCTTATCCCTTTTATGCCACTAAATCTCTAGAACTAACAACAGGTGATGCATCCTCCATTCAAATAATTTTTAACGAACGGGATTTGGGCATATCAGGCGACACTGGCGAAGTACTACATCTGACATTTGACATATCAGGCATAATCACACCAACAATTGCCCCACTACCCACCTCAACAAATACACCCGCAGTTACCAGTACACCCACCCTGCAGCCCACACCAATATTTACACCCACAGTTACACCTTATATTCCTTAAGAAGTTTACATGAAAGAAAATACTTTTTATCTCATTTCGTTGGGTTGCGCTAAGAATAGTGTTGATGCAGATTCCATGGCAGCACTTTTAATCAATGATGGAATGGTGCCAGTTTTAAAACCATCGCAAGCTCGTTTTTTGATCGTAAATACCTGCGGTTTCATCGCTCCAGCCAGAGAAGAATCGATTGCAGAATTAAAAAACCTGTCTGCTAAGAAGAAAAGCGATCAATTATTGATTGCTACAGGATGTCTTCCACAGAGATATGGCGCTCATTTGCTAGATCAAGTCAAGGGAATAGATGGCATAATTGGAACAAGAAATTGGATGGATATTGCATCCTATATTGCTGATTTTCGAGCAGGAAATCCCCCAGTACAAAGATTCAATATCCCAGAAACGTCCCTTCGCATGGATTATAAAAATCTTGCGCGTGTTTCTTTGCAGGGTGCGAGTGCTTATTTGAAAATTGCTGATGGCTGCCGCCGCTTATGCGCTTTTTGCGCCATTCCACTGATCAAAGGGAAAAATGTTAGTCGCCCCATCGATAATATCTTGAATGATGTACAATTTTTGCAGCAAATGAACATTAAGGAAATTAACCTAATCGCTCAAGATACTACAGATTACGGTTCAGACCTTGGTATGAGAGACGGCTTAACTACTCTAATTGATCATATTTGTGAGAAAGCCCCACTAATTCCCTGGATTCGCATCCTATACGCATATCCTGGATTTGTTACCGATCGTCTCATCAATAGGATGGCATCATTACCCCAAATGCTTCACTACCTTGATATCCCCCTACAACATGCAGATCCGGGAATACTCAAGAAAATGCAGCGTCCTTCAAATATCGATCAGACTATCCAGACAATCGAAAAAATGAGAAAAGCCATGCCTGATCTGGCAATTCGTACAACATTTATTGTGGGATACCCTGGTGAAACCGAAAGAGAATTCCAGACACTATTGGATTTCATTTCAGAAGTGAAATTCGATCGAGTTGGCGTTTTCCCATTTTCATTTGAAAAAGGCACTGCCAGTGAAAAGTATGGCGATCCGATTTCTGAAGAAGAAAAAGCAGATAGAGTCGAACGATTGATGATGATGCAGCAAGATATTTCATTGAAGCTTAATCAAAAATGGGTGGGAAAATCCATGCGGGTTCTGATAGAAGGTACCGACGATACTCATTCTATCGGTCGTACATTCAGAGACGCACCTGAAATTGATGGCCTTGTCTTTTTGGATGAAAAAGTGGAACCAGGAACCCTGGTAAATGCACAGATTACTGGTGCATTGGTGCATGATTTAACCGCAAAATTACTGTAAACAAACTTGTTCGAGTATTAATTTTCTGTAAGGATTACCTTTAATAGTTGCTTTTTTTTCTAATTTTCCTATAATATTTTTATATACTCCAATAAAGTTAGGAGGTGAGAAGCATTGACTGTCCAAAAAGTTGAGCCAGGTCAAGGATTAGTTGAATATGCATTAATTATTATTTTAATCGCTTTAGTAGTTATCGTCATTCTTTCAATTTTTGGCGATCAACTGGGGGCAACTTACAGTAACATAATAAGTAGTATCTAATAACAATAACGAAAAACACCCCAAAAGGGTGTTTTTCAATTATCATTGGGGTATCTTATTCTACAGGTATGATATTATGATTCCAAAATTAGTTCTTTTTTTAATTGCACAGGATTTTGAAGACCTTGAATTCTGGGTGCCCCTGATGCGTTTACAAGAAGAAGGTCATCAGGTGATCATCGCTGGCAAAAAGGCAAAAGAAGTCTATAAAGGGAAGCAGGGTATAGTTGCCCTGAGCGATCTGACTTTTGACAACGTGAATCCTGATGAATTCGATGCCGTTGTCATTCCTGGAGGCTGGGCGCCAGATAAACTTCGCAGATACGAAAATGTTAAGTACATTGTGAGAACCATGTACGATCAAGGAAAGATCATTGGCATGATTTGCCATGCAGGGCTTGTTGGCATCAGCGCTGGAATTGTTGAAGGTCACAAAGCAGTAGGCAGTGAAGGGATAAAAGATGACCTCATCAATGCTGGTGCCGAATGGCATAACATGCCCGCCTTCCGCAGCAAGAACATCGTCTGGGGTCGGGTAGTTGCCGATATTCCATTTTTCTGTAAAGAATTGGTCAGTGCACTTTCGGAATAAGCCCTACATCAATTCTTTACGTAGTTTGTCATAAACAAGTTGCAAAGCCTCATCCATACGAGAAGGATCCTTCCCGCCTGCTTGAGCCATGTTAGGCCTACCGCCCCCACTGCCACCAATTGTAGGGGCAATTGCTTTCACGAGGTCATTTGCACTAATACCACGCTTTACAATATCATCGGTCACTGCAGCAATGATCAATGGACGATTATCCTGTACCGTACCTAAAACAACAATACCACTTTTTACCTTATCGCGAAAACGATCAGTCATCTGACGCAAAATATCAGCATTGGCATGTTTGATGTGTAGCGCCAGAACGTGGACATCTCCAATCACCTGAACATTATTCAGTTTATCACGGAAATCATTGAGTGCCATTTCCTGTTGTAGTTGAGCATTTTCCTTTTTCCGATCGTCCAATTGATCTAAAATATGAGTAACTCTTTCGGGGACATCTTCTACTTTAGCATCCAAGATTTGTGCGGCATGCTCCAATGTCCGCAACCTATTCCTGGCAACCTCATATGCTACCCTTCCAGTGACTGCTTCGATACGCCTGATTCCAGCAGCAGCGCTTCCTTCGCTGATGATTAAAAATAAACCAATTTCATTAGTTGTAGTTACATGCGTTCCACCACATAACTCATAAGAGAAATTCGCATCCCCCTCAGGTATGGTGATCGTTCGAACAACATCCCCATATTTTTCACCAAAAAGTGCCATTGCTCCTTCGTTGATAGCAATTGCTAAAGGTTTACTTTCAAAGTGAACCTGAAGCCCATGCAGAATTTCTTCATTAACAATATCCTGAACCTTATGTATCTGGTCAGCAGTCATTGCTTCAGGGTGAGTAAAATCAAATCTTAATTTATCAGGCGCAACCAATGAACCAGCTTGCCTGGCGTGTTCTCCCAGCACTTTGTGCAGGGCTGCATGAAGCAAATGTGTGGCGGTATGATTTCTCATAATGTCACGTCGTCGGTCGATATCAACACACAACTGACCTGTGTCTCCTTCGCAGATCTCTCCAGAAAGAACAACACCACTGTGAACAATTGCACCAGCTGCAGGACGGCGTACATCGTCGATCTGCACTAACCACTTGCCTGTAGAGACGTACTTACCCTGGTCAGATACCTGTCCGCCCGATTCAATGTAGAAACAAGTATCTGAAACGAGAATATCTACATGAGAACCTTTGGATGCGCAATGTACTCGTTGCCCGTCCCTGAACAAAGCAAGTACAGGCACGGTAACCTCCGTTCGGGAATAGGGATCGTAATGGACGCCCGTATCAGCCAACTCTTTCCTCTCAATAAGATCTTCAATCACCTCGCGGAAAAGGTCAACCTCTTCACCACCCAGAGGACCAAATGCCTTACCCGCGCCTGATGCATTTCGATGTTCTTCCATGGCATTTCTGAAACCTTCTTCATCAACAGTTATATCATGCTCAAGAGCGATATCCCGACTGAGTTCAAGCGGGAGACCATGCGTAGCATACAGATCGAATAACTTATCCCCAGGAAGAACAGTTTTACCGGATTGTTTAACCGTTTCCATCAATTCATCCAGGCGTTCCATACCTGCTTCAATCGTTCTGTGGAATCTTTTTTCTTCCCTTGTAATACTGTCACAAATTGCTTGCTCATTTTTTACTAATTCTGGATAAGCTTTGCCGTAATTCTCAACGACTACTTTAGCGATTTGCGCCAAAAAAGGTTTATTCAAACCTAACTTTCCACCAAAACGGCTCGCTCGACGAATGATCATGCGGCAAATATAATTTCGACCAGTATTACCAGGAACCACTCCATCAGCAATAAGAAAAGCTGCTGCTCTGGCATGGTCAGCAATAACCCGGTATGGTGTAAAGTTGGCTTCCATCTGGTTTTTTGATTGTCCTGAAAGCTCGCATACTTTCTCAATAAGGGGCATCAACAGATCAGTTCGATAATTAGAATACACTTTTTGCATGACAGAAACGATACGTTCCAATCCCATACCAGTATCCACATGAGTTGCAGGCAATGGATCAAGATCATTCTCATTTCGTCGGTTATATTGAATAAAAACGAGATTCCACAATTCAGTAAATCGCTTGCAATCTCCATTTACACCACAAACATGTCCTGGTTGTCCTTGCTTGTTACAAAACGCTTGGCCCAGATCAATATGAATTTCGCTACATGGTCCACATGGGCCAACTTCAGCCATTTCCCAGAAATTTTCCTTCCTGCCAAAAAACAGGATATGAGAAGGGTCGATCCCCACTTGTTGACTCCAGTACTTCGCGGCATCTTCATCCGTAGGAATATTTCCTTTATCGTCTTTGAAGCAAGTAACCCAGAGTTTGCTCTTATCCAATCCCCAGACATTTGTCAATAATTCCCATGCCCACGAAATTGCTTCTTTCTTGTAATAATCACCAAATGACCAGTTACCCAGCATTTCAAAAAAAGTATGGTGGGTATCATCTCTGCCGACCTCATCCAGATCGTTGTGTTTACCAGCTACACGCATGCACTTCTGCGAATTAACTGCTCGTGTATAAGGCCGACTATCTGTACCCAGAAAAACATCTTTAAATTGCACCATCCCAGCATTGGTAAACAGCAAAGTCTGATCACCCCCTGGAACCAGAGAAGACGATTGGACAAAAGTGTGACCTTTTTCAACAAAAAAATCGATAAATGATTGGCGTATTTCAGCACCAGTTACTGGGTGATCCATAGATTCTCCTTTTACAAACGTAGACTAGAGATTATACGCGAACAAGAGAATAGTAGCAAATAAAAAAGGCGGCGCGAGCCGCCTTTTTCTCGGATCATACAATTTACCTGGATACTGCCAGTTTAACCATTTTTCCTGTTGAATCTAATGTTGCTCGAGCATAATGCTGATGAACGGTATTGAAAGACCTTACCTGCTTACTGATAGTAATTACAGTTTTGCCTGTATTCTTCGTGTTTGCTTCTTTTGTCTCCTGTGATTGTTCGGTACCTTCAGCACTATTTACTTCGCTCACCAATAATTGTTTGCTGACCACTACTTTTGTTTGGTCAATTCCAGGCAGATAAGTCTCCACCATTTCTTTGACTTTACGAATCTTCTCAGGGCTGATTTTGATTTCAGTTTCTTCATTTTCATCATATCTGTCGCATGTTGTTTTTACATCTTCCTTAGTTTTTTGACGAGCCAGGTTCTTATTGTGTGCTTGGGCATTACTATAAACTGCTAACGGATCACCATATAGAACGAATGACACCAATGTCTTCTGGTCTTCACCATCAAGGAAATTCTGGCGTTTGTTCATCTCTCTCACAAAGTCAATTTTTGCTTTTACAAGAGAATCACCTACTCGTAGACCAGATTTTAAATATTTCCAGAAGAGGTAACCTAATAGGTCTGCACCGATTAGTGGTGTTGTTACTGAACCATATGATATGCTTGTTGATCCAACGACAGCTTTAGTGCCAATTGCCAAAAAGGTTAAAGCAAGTGAATCTTCTTCAGATTTTTTATTTACATAGCCACCATAACATGCTTCAGAGAAAACAACTTCTGGCGCTTTGCTGTTTTTATGCAGATCTTTTGGTTTAATCGCAATAGGATAATCCACACCAGAAACACTTCCTGATGCATCAGGCTGTCCATACCAATCGCCGCTATCGATCAACCCATGGAGGTTGAAATAACCAAGGTCTGAATAATTGATCCTCTCTCCAGGGAAACTGCCAGAATATTCAGGTGGAGAGATCAGCATTTGATCGCTTTCGCCAATTTGCTTGAATACTGATGATGAGCTCTTTTGCCAGACAGCAGCGGTATATCCAAAGTTCTTTTTCCCATTGTAAGATGGCTTTAACAAAATGAAATTGATCAACTGCTGAATGATTTCAAGTCCGGGACGAAGCTGTTCTGCAAGTCCTTTCTTACTTTTTCCAGGGTTATGTAATGCTGTAGCTTCACGCAGTTTTAAAAGCAAAAGGCTTGCATCACTTCCCCTCTCTCCTGGTATTCTGCCAACTGGCCATTCTGGAATGAAGTAGTTCGAGTCCAGCGTGGAATATGGATTATCAGAGAAAACTTCTGTATCTCCATCATCCGTTGGATTGGGTAATCGGTGATAAGGTACTACTTCATCTCCGCCAACGATCAAAACAGCTCCAACCATTGAACCTTTGGCAGAAAGAATCTTATCCAAATCAGCCAGAGCCAGTTTTATCTCCCACGGATCGATAGACTTTGAGACGGGAAGACCTAGTTTAGGGTTATTTTCTGCATCATCTGGATAATAAACCAGGGATCCCCAGGTTTTCTGTGCTTTGACCGCTTCTGCGAGAAGTTTCATCTCCTTATCGATAACAGCTGATGTCTGTGGACCATATTGTTGATTCAACCCTTTCTTTGTAGAAAGGATGATATACATTGGGAATCGCCCATCTGCTTTCTCTAAATTCTTTTGATTCAATCGTTTTGCAAGACGGGCGAAAGCTTCTTCAACAGATTTTACAGTCTCATCCGACTTGATAACTCTTTCCTTTGTTACTCTGGTGGAAGATTCCGGTTTTTCAGTTTCGGTAGTATCCCCCTTGCATTCGATTACAACCTCTTGTGTTGCATCGCTCGTTTCAATTACCGGAATAGTCTCGACCGTCTCCTTTTCTACCACCGCCTCATGAGCGTCGAATGTCTTTGAATTGAAGTACTCCGGTTCTTCCTTCAAGATATCAGGAATAGTTTTCTCCCCACTGGGATTTTCGCTGACCAGTATTCCCGAACTCAGCTTGTTACACCCATAAAGAGCAGCGATTTCTGCTGGTAGTGGAATATTGAAAGGTATCGAACGAATAACAGGCCATATCGACTGATATGGATTTTCTTTCCCCCATACCCTGGTAGCTACCTGCCCGACAATATCATGTGTTGAGCATCGGTGCAATAAATTTACAGCCTTGGCATCATCACCACGATCAAAATACCCATCTATAACCATATAATTAAATACCAGCGTATCTGGCCATCGCTGTTGGTATAGCATTGCCAGATTATTTACGGCATCAGCATCTTGTGTTTTCCTAATAATATAAAGGTGATAAATCGCCGGTAATGATACATCCAGGTTATATCCCATGATCTCTTCGATAAGTTTTTGGGCTTCTTCGAATTGATTTGTCCGGCACAATTTGATGGCAGATCTTAATTTGAGACCCCAGCTTGGCACCACGTCTTTATCAACTACCGTTTTTCCAAGCGCATATGCACACGATATCGCATTTTCAAAAATATTGTTATCACTTCCAGCATTTGCAATTGCAAGGGAGTCTTGTGCATCAACATACTCTGGATCCCGTTTACAAATTTCCTCTAAAATAGTGCTCGCCTGTCGATTCTTACCCTCCATGAGGAGAAATTTTGCCAGATAAAGGCTTACTACCAAATCCCCCGGATAATTAGCCAGCCAGGATAATGCTGTCTGCCTTCCAAAGCGGATGCTTCTCTCCTGTAAAGCTGAAGATAAATATAGCAATAATTGATTCCGTGAAATGCTGTTTTGCCTTTGAAGTATGTTCGATTCGCTCATGCTACTCATCCTTTAAACCTGATGTACAAGGTTTAGTGCAATAATTGCGCCAAGCTGTCTTCGTATTTGAAGATCTGCAGGTGAAAGCTCTGCTGCTCTTCGTAGCATAACTTCTGCACCTGGAAAATCCTTCATTTCCCTCAAGATCAATCCAGCTTCATAATATGGGCGATGATCTTGTGGGAATGCCTCAATAGCTTTTTGAAGAACCTGTACTGCCTGAATCTCTTCTCGTCTCTTCTGAAATAAAGCAGCCAGATCCAGATATGCTTCTATATTCTCGGGCTTTTGTTGGATAACAGTTGAATAATATTGAACTGCCTGATCCAATTGCCCTGTTTTACTTTGCGATTTTCCCAGCCACAGATTTAGGTCGGTATCAGCAGGATTAATCTTTAAACCTTCCTGGGCTGCTTGAATAAATTTTTCAGTCTCACCGCACTCATTCCAAACCTTAGCCATCAGCTTAAGAACGTTGAGCGATTTATTATTCACTTTATTGATCTCTTCGATAAGCGGTAATGCCGCATGTGCACCGTCAACCTCATACACAAGTTCTGCATGAAGCAGATCAAATTCCGGTTCACCTTCAACTTCTTTTAGATGCTGCTCAAGGTTGGAAAGAGCTTCTACGGGTTTATCCAGTGTTCGAAGTAATTGAACCAAAAAATAGATCGCTGCTTTATCTTTTGGATTAAGATTTACTGCTTTATGCGCAGCAACTATGGCTTCATCATCTTTGCATTCACGATATGCTAATTGCGAAATTAACATATAGCAATCAGAAGTTGCACAATTATCTTCTATTAATTTCCTTACAATTGTTGCTGCTTCTTCGAGTTTTCCAGATTTCAGGTAAGCAGTACCTAATGAAATACGAATTTCCTGGTCATTGGTATATTGCCCAACATGTGGTTCCAAAAATTCAACGGCTTCTGCTGCCTTTCCAGCATCCAAGAGAGCATTTCCATACGCTAATACATATTTACCACTTCCATTTTCGAATAATGCTGATTTTTTATACATTTCGATGGCTAATTCACTATTTCCCAGATCATCTGCATATTTCGCAGCCATGAATAACCATTCTGGTTCATCCTGCCAGATTTTCAACGCAGCTTCAATGTCTGAATAGGCGCTCTTTTGATTCTTCTTCTCAGCAGAAATTATGGATGCAAGTACAAAATTTAGGGGTTGACCTGGAGCGAGTGAAATCGCCTTCGCAATGCTTCTCCCTCCCTCTTCAATATTCGTTGGGTAATTGCATAATGCCTTGTTTAGTTGAATATTTGGATCATTGTCGAATTTCTCACATATTTCTAGCGCATTAGCATGGTTATTAATCCATCGCAAAACAGCTACATGATATATAGCTGTTTCTGGTGAAGGTTGATACTGAAGCATGGCATGAACGTTTGCTGGAATTGGATGTAATATTGCTTTACCAATCGTGTACCATTCTTCGATTGCGGAATTCCTACCGATGCTTTTTGCTTCCTCGTTTGCATTCTCGAGCTTGCCAATTCCATCTTCCAAAATAGCTGGACTAACAGAGTTAGTGATCACAAACAATTCATTTCGCAACCTGTCAGTGTAAGCAGCATTCACAATGATCTTGATCACTTGCAAAATATTCTTTAGTGATCCTTTTTGATTATTACTGGCTTTCTCGCTCTCATTCCATGCGTATGATAAATATCCCAATTCAAGTGCGGCATCCGCCAACCAACTTGAGCATGAGATCGTAGAAAGACCCGACAACCAGGCATCATCCTTACTCAATACTTTCCATTCAATTCTTGATGACTGATCTGCATCTTGGAATGCCATTTTTGCAATTGTAGTATCACCTTTTCGATTTAATAACCGCGCCTGTAGTGCCTTTACGCGTGCGCTTTTTGGATCGATGCTTATCAAATCATTTAAAATCAGGCTTGCTTCTACATCTTTATTTTTATGCAAGGCAATTTCAGTCAACAATGATAGATATTCGATCCATAATGGCAATTGGTCAGTGCCAATTTCGCTTGTTTCAGGTCTTTCCGAAATACTTAATTCCTCGACCTTATCAAAATCGAGCAAACTGTATGCAGTTTCTATGGCTTTAGTTCGTAATAAAAGATTATCAGGGTTTTGTTTTAACAATCCTTCTAATATTTCCAACCCACCTTTCAGGTTTCCTTGATGGATATATAGTGCTGCCATTCGAATATCAATACCCTCATCGCTATCCAATGGATCACTCAAAGGTGAATTGAACAACCCGTCTGTTCCGATTTGAGCTATCTTTTCCAAAACTCTATCATCAATGTTTATCTGTTTGGCTTTTTCCAGTGATGCAAGGGCTTCTTGATCATGATGTAAAGCGTGATAGAGATCTGCCTGGAAGGTTAATAGGCTTCTTGCTTCTGGGAGTTCTTTCATTCCTTTTTGTAAGACATGCAATGCTTTTTCATCGCCATACAATGATCGTGTCAAAATGGATAGTTCCAAAACCATATCTGCAGATGGTGCATTGCTTGAAACAACTGCTTTTTCCAAACAATCAAACCCCAATTGAGTATCCTGCAATCTCAAAAAGCAATAGGCTGCATTTCTGTAATCTTCGGGGGATAAAACCTCCATCTGAATGGCTTTTTCAAGCCAAGTCCGTGCATGTTCACTATCTCCCTGTTGGATTAATAATCTGGCTGCTTCTAATGCATGGCTGGGATTATTGGATTCCATTTCAGCAGCAGTTTCATGAGCATGAATCGATTCATCAAATTTTCCCAGACGTTCCGCCAGTCTGGCATACCAATTTAAGTTGTTAATGTTTTTCGGTTCCAACTTCAACGCACATTCGGCTGCCTGAGCGGCATCATTGCCCAGCTTCACCTGCTCATATGCTTCTGCCAGCTTTTGTAGCAAAAATATATTTTCTGATTCAAGAGAAGAGGCGTCTTGAAGGAGTGCGATCGCAGTCTCATTATCACCAAGCTGCATACATGCCAGGCCTAATCCTGTTTTCATGCGGGGAGAGTTGAAAGAAATACCTTTTTTTTGTGTCTGGTCAATAACCTGCAAGTACAAATCCTTTGCCAGTTTTGGCTCGCCCAGGCTTAGAAATGCTTCTCCCGCCAGCATGATCGCTTTCTGATTTGACTTATCGCTTGCCAACACCCTTTTCAATGCAGCAATAGCGCGGTTTAGGACTTCCTCGCCAGGTTCGCTCTGTTTTAAATATAGAGGAGTTTCACCCACCAAGAGACAATCCGCATATGTCATAAGGTCATCAATGCTTGCATTTTGAGAATTCGTTACAACTTCAAGAGGCTTTACAGCCTCAATTTTTTTATTTGAATTAATAAGAACTTTCGAGAGTTCTTTTGCAATAGAAAGATCTGTTGGCCATTTTTGGAAAGCATTCTTTAAGATTTGTTCAGCTTCAGCATAATTCCCCAGACTTCCCAGAGTTCTTCCTAGTTTCAATGCAGTATCTGAATGCTTGGGAGCAAGGTTCACACATTTTTTTAAAAAAGGAATGGCTTCTGAAGGCTCACCAGTATTTAGAAGAGCATCAGCTAATGCATAATTAATCTCTACAGATTCAGGATTAGCCGTGCAAGCCTTGCGTAATACCTCAACTGATGTACCCTCCTCACCAGTGCTGGCATATGCAGATGCCAATGCCAACCAGGAATCTTGATCATCAGCATTCAACAATACCGCATTATTGAATGTATCGATTGCTTCTGAAATCTTTCCGGTTTGAATAAACGATTTTCCCCTTATACGGTAAGCTTCAGCGCAATTGCTGTTTTTCTCTATCACCTTTTGTGTGGCAATCTGAACCTCATCTTCTCTATTCGTATGAAGAGCGGCATTTGCTAATCCCAGCAGCGGAATTTCTTCCATCTCATCTTTGTCAGTTAAAACTTGCTTCCAGGTCTGATAAGAGGCCTCCCAATCATTCATAGCTCCAAAAAGATTAGCCATACGATATTGGAACTGCTTTTCTTCTGGATCAAGGCTGGCAACAATTTCTGCATAAAGCGCTGCATTGGAATAATCACCAAGGCTTTCCAATAGAATACTGATAGCAGTTAATAACCTTACATCAGTTGGCCGATATTTCAAGAATAATAACGCCACCTGGAGAGCATCCTGATCCTGTCCCAATTCTTGAAGCTGGTTAATCAAAAGTGTCGGATTCGAATCTAGAATATATTGCGGAATATGAACAACACTTTTCCCACTCGCTGCACGTTCAATTAATTTTGCTGTTATGCCTAATATCAAATTTCCAGCATCAGCAATGTTTCCGTTCTCTTGCAATACTTTTAAAGTTTTTAGATCAGTATTGATCCCATCATCTCCATCATCATAGAAAACTGTTGTATGATCGTTTTCAACAGATTCTTGCTGTTCGCCAATATTTGTTTGAGCTTTTCCCAACTCTTCAGTGCAAGTGTTTAATATCGAAATGGCTTCATCGGTTTTTCCAGCAGCTTGATAAATCATTGCAAGGCTGCGTAAATTCGGTATTTCATTCAATCCAATTGAGATTTTTTGTTTCGTATTTTCAATCATATTATTTGCCACTTGTTGCATCAAAGATTTCCGCCCACTTAATGAAATTAGCTGTAAAGTGGTGGCTTTTTCCGTGTAATCTGCTTCTTTTACAAACTCAGAGATTAAAAATGCAAGTTTTTCCTCTTCAATTGGCTGGCATAAAGCGCAATGTATTGCCATTTCGAGAGGAGAATTCTTTAAAGTCAGTTTCTCTATGGGAATACAGGCATAAACCGCTTTCCATCCATTTTTGTCTAACGCGAAATCGTTTTTATCGAGATCGAGAAGATATCTTTTCTCTTGTTTTTGGGAGGTTCTATCAATATTGCACAATATAATTGCTATTGCCTGAGCCAGCGAAAAAACAACCTGAACAGGTTTTTCTGCCATGTTCATCATCTGAACTGCTTTCTGATTTGCTTTTGCCAAAGATGAGTTATCCTCACGCAAATACCCTAACGCAAATAAGCCTAGTCGTTCAGGAGTCCACTGAGATACATCTGCAAAGAGAGGGTTTTCTAGCAATTCCGATAGGTTTTTTGAGACATAATTCCATACCAGAGGTTCTTGCATGATTGCAGGAACCAGTACCTTGATTTGGCTGGAATTAAAGTGTTTTCGCAATTGGAAATAAAAATTATCTGGAGTCATAACAGCTCCCTCCCAATGTCAATTCCAAAATTCTTAGTTAATTTGGACGATCAAATAATATGCAGCACCGATGAAAACAAACCCAATGATGATCATGAATGCTCCTACACCAGAAGTTGTTTTCACCAACTGATTAAGTGCATCAACGAGGGAGGATGCATTGCCAACCAGACCAGCCATATCTTCAGCTAAACCTTTTTCTGCAAGTTTGGCAGTTTGTGTGGCTATCGTGCGAATATCTTCGCCTACTACCTTAGAGAGGAGGATGTATACCCCAGCACCGATAGAAATGACTCCCATCACAAATAAGCAAATTACCATAGTTACAATCAAGTCTGAAATAGCCATAAGAAAACCTCCTGAATATATCCTCAGGAGGTTATGATGCAAGTTACGTGCCAGCCCGATCAAGCTGTTTTAATGATATCTGAAGAGAAATGTTGAATATCCAGCTCTTTGCCATCGCAGAATAAAACCGCTCTCTCAATAGCATTATTGAGTTCACGAATGTTCCCTGGCCAGCGATAGTCGATCAATGCATTTAACGCCCGACTGGTTATTCCTTCAATATTCATTCCTAATTTGGAATTGTAATGCCGAATAAAATGTCCAACGAATTCGGGAATATCAGCCTTGCGTTCTCGCAAAGGCGGTATATGAAGATCAACCACTTTCAATCGATAATAGAGGTCTTCTCTAAATTTTTCTTCCTCGATCAATGTAGGAATCTTACGATTGGAAGCTGCCACGATCTGAACATCGACTTTGATCTGGGTCGTTCCACCTACTCGTCTGAATGAGCGGTCTTCAATTGCACGTAATATTTTTGCCTGGATATCCATCGGCATAGAAGAAATTTCATCAAGGAACAGTATTCCGCCATCAGCAACTTCCATTAATCCATATTTTCTTTTTTCAGCTCCAGTGAATGCACCTGCTTCATACCCGAATAATTCCGATTCCAGCACAGTGTTTTGTATGGCAGCGCAGTTTTCGGGAATATAAGGTTTACTGGCACGTGGGCCATTTTTATGGATGAATTGAGCCAATAAATCCTTTCCTGTGCCCGTTTCTCCAGTAATTAGTACGGAAACTGAAGCAGAAGAAGCCCGAAGTGCCTGATTGATCACATCTTTCATGACCTGAGACTCACCAACAACCATATTCACTTTTTGCTGTTGTGCTTCTCGTAAATGGGCCAATTCGCGTCGCATGGCGATCATTTCCGCTGCTCTTTGTATGGATTGTTCTAGCCGGCTAAACTCAATCGGTTTCTGAAGGAAATCATGTGCGCCATTCTTCATAGCATCAACCGCCATATCAATGTCACCATGTGCTGTGATAAGAATAATTGGCGGTCTAACCGGCATATGTGCTGTCTCATGCAGTAGATTCGGTCCGTACTCATCCTTTAATTGAACATCGAGTAATATAACATCCCCTGTACCCCTTTGAATATGCTGCCGGGCTTCAGCTAACGTTGCAACACCAACAACCTCATAACCTTTATTTGTAAGGTAAATGTTTAAATTTGTTCTTGCATTCTCTTCATCATCAACGACTAATATTGTCAATCCCATTTATGATTCTCCGGATGGTGTAGGTATTGCAGGTAAGTATACATGAAAAACCGTACCTCCGGGAAATGTACTGACATTAATGCTGCCTTTATGAGAATTAATGATCTGTCTGGTAATTGCCAAACCTAATCCAGTTCCCCTGGATTTAGTTGTGGCAAAAGGCTCAAAAAGCCGTGCTCGCATTTCATCGGAAATACCAGGCCCGGTATCTGAGACAGAAATCTCGATTTGAGGTTGGCTGGTAATATCGATGTTCTTCCTGATCTTAATCGCCAGCGTTCCCCCACTTTCGCTCATAGCTTCGGTTGCATTGGTAAATAAATTAATGAAAACCTGTTCAAGTGATCGTTTATCACCAGACACCTTGGGAAGATCAGGTTCTGCCTGAAAGAAAGGTTCTACATTTACGTTCATCAATCGGGGTCGCCAACGATCAAGAAGTCGTTGAAGTAATAATCCAATATCCATCGGTTCATATTTTTGCTCAACTTGTTTTGAAAAAGCCAGAATGGATTCCATAAGGTGAATCAGGCGTGTACAATCATTTTGTGCATTATTAATGACAGTCTGGCTGGTATTATCTTCCTTGTGTAGATCTCCTAAAACTTGCAACCCTGTTGATATATTATTAATGGGATTGCGCACTTCATGGGCAAATACCTGCATCAATTCACCCAAAAATGCTCTTTGCTCAAGTTGTTGTGTTCTAACCTGTATCTGTTCATGTTCACTGATGTCATTAATAAATACCAGAATTCCTTGCAATTCTTTATCCGGTAGTACAGGGATTACTTGTAAATTAACCGGAAAAGCCTGTCCATTCCTCCGGTGTAATAATTCATTTCCGATTTCATGCGTAGGAATACCTTCTTTTGCTGCCGCTAATGCTGGAAGAAGACCGGTTGGTCCAATAAGAACGTTTTCCACAGCCTGATCAATAATCTCACGATTGGCATATCCCAGCATTTCTTCTGCTGCTGTATTGACTGCTGTAATCCTAAAATCCTGGTTCAAGATTAATATACCTTCTTTAGAGTTATTCAAAAGGCTTTCACGAAGGGATAGCAGCTTTTGTTGTTCTCGATTTTCTTCTGAAAGATTATTGACCAGCAGGTAATATTGGAAAATGTTTGTAATTACCTGAGCCAGCTTTTCTAACACTGGCAGATAATCTTTTTCAGGTATCTTATCTTTAGTACCAGCAACCATCAAACCTAGATAGGCGCTGTCTTTTCCAATTGGAGCAGATATCACATAGCCAAGGTTATTCATCCGGCTAAACCGATGAATGTCTGTTACTACTCTTCGCCCAGGTACCCATTCAACTGGCAATGCAAGTCGAATCAAATCTGTTGATGATACAGAATCTGGAAAATGAAATACTTCTCCAACATCTACGATTCGAGTTAGTTGTGGAAAACTGGCTTCTGCCTGATAGATTGCTACACTATCAAGTTGGAGCATCTGTTTTGAAACACCAATAAACTTTTTTAAAACAGATTGCATTGATTCTCCCTCAGATACATAGCCCAGATCAAGCAACTCTAGCGCAAGTTCATCAGGGTTTACTTCATTTTCCTTATTAATTTCAGGTACATTTCTTAAACGAATGAGAAGAAAATGTCTCTCAACATTCAGATTCAACGAATTTGCTATCATTTTTGTTGATTCACGATTGCGCCGTTTGACAACAATCGGAAATTCTTCCCCATAGACAGCGTTTTCTGGAAAGTTTTCAGGGAATAATTTTGATATTTCATTTCCGATTAATTCATTTTTGGAAAAAGCTGTCAATCGTAATAATTCACTGTTTGGTAAAAGAATTTCATTATTCTCATAATCAAGAACAACAGCGGGTTCATTTAATAGGTTGATCAGTACACCAATCTCAATTAAGCCTGGTTCATTTTCTCGGATGACAGAGGTTTTTGATTGAATTTGTGCAGGTTGCTTCATGCTGCCTTTCTGACATCCTGTCTCAAGTGAGCTGGTAAGATGTTTTCCATAGCACGATACTTAGCAACAGTACGTCTTGCTACAGAAAATCCTTTCTTCTCAAGAATAGTTACCAACTCAGCATCACTCAATGGATGTTTTTCTTCAGAAATAATATCGCGTAATACTGTCCTGATATTTAACGAGCGATCAAAGAATTTATCCAGAGGTACGATTCGTCGATTGGGTAATTGTACTGTTTTGCCTGATACGGCTCTGGATATGGTTGATTCATGAACATCTAATTCGGTAGAGAAATAAGCACGAGTTAAGGGGCGCAAGTACTTCTCTCCATAAAGAATAAAATCCTTCTGGAGAGTGACAAGCCTTTTCATCAGGCGAAGGATGGTGTGATTTCGCTGTTGAAGGCATTTGACAAAGAGTGAGGCTCGTTCAAGATCGCTCTTCCATTCTTCTTTTTTCTCATCATCAGCTTGTTGAAGTGCACTTTTAAATAATGGATTGATTCGTAACGTACCAGAGATGGGTAGAACGATTTCAACCACTAGTGGTGAATCGGGTTTATCATTCATTTGTGTGATGATGATATCAGGTTCCCTGTATCCAAGATTAGTACTTTCGCCAGGCTGTCTGTGATCTCCCCAGTGACTGCGGGCAGGGAAAGGATTCAAATTTTCGCTAATGAAGTGCACTGTCTCTTCAACTTCACGAATGCTTGACCCAAGAGCGTGTGCAATTTCACTAAAATGTCTCCTGCTGAGTTGATCCATCTGTTCAGCAATGATGGATTTTGCCAACACAGGAATCTCATGCGTTTCTGAAAGCACTTCCAATTGAACCAACAAAGCTTCTTGTGTATTGATCGAGCCTACACCAATAGGATCAGCATGTTGGATAATCTTTTGAATTGCCAGGACACGCGATATCAGAACATGGAAATATTGTGCCACAGAAGCAATAGAAACAGACAAAAAACCATCATCATCCAAATTAAGCAGCATATAAGCAGCAATTTTCCGATCTTCATTTTCCAATTCAGGAGAGATCTGCTTTAGTACATAGGTAGGAAGATCATCTTCCGATGATGTAGTTTCATCGGAATCATATTCCATATCTGGGTTGTCAGAATGGTATTGAAAATCTTCTCTCGGAGAAATAAATACTACGGGTTCGTCCTCCAATTCGCCATGAGATGTGCTGCATACCGGGCAAGGACCAGTTGGAGGAAGAACTTTCCCACACATTGGGCAACGGCGTTCTTCCGACATCTCCAATGCAGGGTTTTTTGAAAGTTCTTTATCTATTTCCTGGCGTAATTCATCTACCGTTAAGCTGAGAAGGGTCATCGTTTGCGCCAGATGAGCGGTTGTTACAGGTTTTAAGACTTGACGGTGAGATTGAAACATACGCACACTCCAAAAAAAGTATAGTAGACATTCCCATATGATGCAAGTTTTGTGCCACGCAATTGTCATGCCAGTTTATCAGGGTGGTAAAATGAATTCAGAATGAAAGAAATACCGAGTGTTATTACCATAATTGGCGGTGGGCTGGCAGGCTCTGAAGCAGCATGGCAGGTTGCAGAACACGGACATAAGGTTAATCTTTACGAAATGCGCCCACTCGTAAATACCGGTGCGCATAAAACTGGCAACCTTGCAGAACTAATCTGCTCTAACTCACTTGGGTCAACCCTCATCGATAGGGCTAATGGCTTGTTACTGCATGAATTGTTGACTCTCAAGAGTCTTTTAGCAGAATGTGCAATGCAATCTCGAGTTCCGGCTGGTGATGCGTTGGCAGTAGATCGAACAAATTTCTCACAACTTGTCACTCAAAGGGTAGAACAGCATCCCAATATTCAAGTGATCCGAGAAGAAGTAAAAGAAATCCCTACAGGTATTTGCATTTTAGCAAGCGGGCCTTTAACCTCGCCCGCCTTATCCGAAAATCTGGCAAGATTTACAAAAAAAGATAACCTGTTCTTTTATGATGCCCTGGCACCGATCGTTGCAGTAGATTCTATCGACTTTTCAGTGGCATTCAGGGCTTCACGGTATGATCGGGGAACAAATCCTGATGGCGATTACATAAATTGCCCATTTACAAAAGAGCAGTATACAAATTTTGTTTCTGCTTTGCTAAAAGCGGAAAGGGTCTCACTTCACCCAAATGAAAGCTCCATTGTTGATGGAGTACAGGCTGGCTCGAAATATTTTTTTGAACGCTGTGTTCCTGTCGAAATAATGGCAGGCTACAGCCCCGATGCATTGGCATATGGAACCATGAGACCCTCGGGTTTAAAATTCTCCTCTACCATTCCCAATCCTTATGCCATTGTGCAACTTCGTCAGGATGATCTGGCTGGAGATCTATATAACATGGTAGGTTTCCAGACAAATCTTACTTTTCCAGAACAACAGCGGGTTTTTCACATGATTCCAGGTCTCCAAAATGCTCGTTTCATCAGATATGGACAGATGCATCGCAATACCTTCCTTAATGCGCCGTTACTTCTACAACCTACCTTACAATTTCAACAGCGTAAGGATTTATTAGGAGCGGGACAGATCATCGGCGCAGAAGGATATTTAGGAAATATTGTTACTGGTTGGTTTGCTGGTTTCAATGCTGCCCGCATTGCATCTGGACAACCGCCGCTTATTCCACCTCAAAAAACTATGTTTGGAGCATTGATCCACTATTTAACTCATGCTGATCCAAAGCGATTCCAACCAATGAAAGCAAATTTTGGTCTGTTGTATAATGAGTTTTCAAGCACGGGTACACGAGGAGAGCGAATCCAAAAAGCAGTCGAAAGATCTTCCGCTTTAATACAGGATTTCATTAGACTTATCAATTAGTTTGGTTATGAGAACCATTAGAATCTTTATCACTGCAATAATGTGCTTACTAATCTTAAGTGGAAGTATTTTCATTTTTAAGGGGACATCTTTGCCAATCCCATCATCAGAATCATCAAATTTTTTTGATGGGGAACAAGCTTATCAATATGTACTTTATCAACATGAACTTGGTCCACGAATTCCAGGGTCTGAAGCCCATGATAAACTAATTAGCTACATGAATAAAACGCTTTCTTCATATAGCTGGAAGGTTTCTACCCAAGAATTTACCCAGAACAATAATATTTTTCGAAACATCATTGCGCAACGACAGGGAAGTGAAAAATGGCTAATCATTGCTGCGCATTTTGATAGCAGGCAATATGCAGATCGCGATCCTGAAAATAGTAAACGAAATCAACCTGTACCCGGGGCAAACGATGGTGCTTCGGGCGTAGCTGTTCTTTTAGAATTAGCACGCATTCTGCCTGTCGATTATCCCTATTCGGTTTCTTTGGTGTTCTTTGATGCTGAAGACCAGGGAGGGATCGATGGTCAGCCCTGGATCATTGGATCAACCTACTTTGCGAATTCTTTGACTGCCAAACCAGATGCTGTCATTCTGCTTGACATGGTAGGAGATGAAGATCAAGAGTTTTTACTTGAAAGAAACTCGGAGAAGAATTTGCAAGAGAGCATATGGAATACAGCTGCCTCACTTGGTTATTCTGAGACATTTGTATCAAAAACAGGCTATAGCATACTGGATGATCATGTTCCTTTTATAAGTCTTGGAATTCCAGCAGTTGATATTATTGACTTTGATTATGAATACTGGCATACTACTCAAGATATACCCAATCATGTGACACCTGCCTCACTTGAGAAAGTTGGCAATGTAATATTCACCTGGCTAATGATGCAAAAAGATTCTCATGAATAGGAAAAATAAGAAAATGCCTGAAAAAAATTTTATTAAACCTGCAGATAGAATAGCTTCTTTCAAACCATACTTTTTTGCACAATTGAATAAGAAGATCACCGCTCTTAAGCAAGAGGGGAAAGAAGTTATCCGATTGGATATCGGCAGCCCTGATATGCCTCCAACTAATTCCATCATTGACGCTCTGATGGAAGCCTCAAGGAATCCAACTTTACATAATTATGCCCCCATTGGAGGAACTTCTTCATTTAAATTGGCAGGAGTTAAGTATTATAAAAACCGTTTTGGTGTTGATATTGATAGTGAAAATGAAATTGTTGGGTTGATTGGATCTAAAGAAGGTCTTCATCATCTATCCCAAAGCATTCTCAATCCTGGAGATCTTGTAATCATACCCAACCCAGGATATCCAGTTTATCGTTCAAGTGCCCGTATTGCAGGAGCAGAGATTTTTGAGCTACCTCTTTATGCTGAAAAGGGATATTTACCAAATCTTAGTGATATTCCTGAAGATATTGCCCGAAAAGCAAAACTAATGTGGTTGAATTATCCCAACAATCCAACGGGCGCCACAGTAGAACTTTCTTTTTTTGAAGAGGTAATTGCGTTTTGCCATAAATACGAGATTCTCGTCGCGCATGATGCTCCATATTGTGATGTGACCTTTGAAGGTTATCGCCCACCCAGCATCTTGCAAGTACCAGGTGCAAAGGATGTAGCTGTTGAATTCAACTCGCTATCAAAAACTTACAATATGGCAGGGTGGCGTTTAGGTTTTCTCCTTGGAAATTCAGAAGTTATCAGAATCGTGCATACCTTCAAAAGCCAGGTAGATACTTCCACATTCATTCCTCTTATGGTTGCAGGCGAATCCGCTCTAACTGGAAATCAAGATTGGCTTCAAGCTCGCAATCAGGTGTATCGTGAAAGAAGAGATATTGTTGTTGGTGCTCTTAATGCAATGGGCATTCCGACCATACCTCCCAAGGCAGCTTTCTATATCTGGACAAAACATCCAGCCAGGTTCCCAAATTCTGCGACATTCTGCGATAGATTGCTTACCGAAGCCGGTGTATCCACCACGCCTGGTAGCAATTTTGGCAGTCGTGGAGAAGGATATTTTCGCATTTCCCTGGGGCAAGATACCGGTCTGATCCAAAAAGCCATGCAGAAGATGCATGATTGGCTGCAAAGGAGTTGATTTTTGTCTAAGAAACAACCCGAACCTGTTCTACCACCTCGCGAGCGTGCTTTTCTTATTGGAGTGGACCTCCGCTCTGAGCCTACCCTCTTGGGCTTGGATGATTCGCTTGCTGAGCTTGAATTGCTTGCTGAAACTGCCGGCCTTGAAGTAGTGGGAATTGCCACTCAAAAACTGGATCATCCCCATGTGGATACTTATATTGGACCGGGTAAACTTGAAGAAGTTCAAGTACTGGTAGAAGAGACTCTGGCACAAATTGTCGTTTTTGATAATGAACTTTCACCTCGGCACTTGCGTGAATTAGAGGAATTCCTGGGAAGCAATGTCCGCGTGATCGATCGAACGGCGCTTATCCTTGATATTTTTGCTCAACATGCGAACACTCGTGAAGGAAAATTACAGGTCGAACTGGCACAATATGAATATCGACTACCCCGTCTGACACGCGCCTGGACTCACCTCGCCAGACAGGCTGGTGGAGGTGGTGGACGAACTGGTTCTGTTGGCGGAGTTGGTTTACGTGGGCCTGGTGAAACCCAATTGGAAGTTGATAGACGTGAAATTCGTCGCAGGATCAGTACCCTTAAAGAAGAACTTGAAGAAGTTCGGGCACATCGTCAACGTTACCGCACACAGCGTCAACGAACTGAAATTCCTGTTGTTGCCCTTGTCGGATATACCAATGCGGGAAAATCTACCCTCTTAAACAGAATATCCCGCTCCGATGTATATGTGGCAGATCAGTTATTTGCAACTTTGGACCCAACAACCCGAAGAGTACGTCTTCCTGGAAATCACAATGTCTTGTTTACTGATACAGTGGGTTTCATTCAGAAACTCCCCACCCAGTTGGTAGCTGCTTTTCGGGCAACTTTAGAAGAGATCAGCAGTGCAGACCTTCTGGTACATGTCGTCGATTTAACCCACCCGAATTCCACAGCGCAAATGCAGGCTGTTCAAGAGACATTGGATGAAATTGGTGCTGGTAAGATACCAACCATCCTGGCATTGAACAAAATTGATACCTTACCTGATCCCTCTATTGCGCAAGATGCATTGGTTGAATCATCAGATGCCTATGCGATATCTGCAAAAACTGGCGATGGTCTTAATGCTTTGCTGACTGCCATCGAAAGCCATCTTTACGAACTTTTCAACGAAATCACGGTGAAATTGCCCTACAAAGAAGGAAAACTCATTTCACTTTTCTATGATTATGGGCAGGTAAAGACAGCCACGCATAAATCAGATCATATCATCCTTCACGGACAGATCCCTGGTAGATTCCTTACACAATTTGAGCCTTATATAATTCACTAATTACATCCTCTTACCATGAAGAAAGCCAACAATAGTAAACCGTTGGCTTTTTTGTATTCAGATACTTTTTCTTTTCTAACCAGGCGGGAAAGTTTTATCATTCATATCAATAAATACCGTCTTAGGGATCATATCATGTATTTATTAATTCCTGCCATGACTCCCAGACCGCTCTCTTTCCATCCAGTACCCGGAGATTCGTTTATAGCTTTACTGTAATAAGTATTGACATATATTTGTCCACCGCGGATCCCCTCTACCACTCGTAAAGCTCTTGCAATATCCCGCGTAAAGACCGATCCAGCCAACCCAAATGCTGTCTTATTTGCCAATTCGATTGCTTCGTCTTCAGTTTCAAATGGTGTAACGGTCAGTACGGGGCCAAAAATTTCTTCTTTAAAGATAGTCATATCCGGGGTTACATCGACAAAAACCGTTGGGGGTACATAATTTCCCTGGGTTAGCACAGGATCTTTGTATGGCATACCACCGGTAATTAATCGAGCACCTTCTGCTTTCCCTTTTTCTATATATCTCCAGATAGAAGCAGCATGTTCTTTGGTAATGATTGCCTGGAGAGTGTGCTCAGGATTGAATCCATCACCAGGGCTTAGGTTCTCGCACTCTACTTTTAATGCACTCAAGAACTCCTCATAAATTGATTTGTGCAAGATCAACCGCGTTCTAGTAACACATATTTGTCCACCACCCATTGTAAAGCCAGACCTAGTCCACCTAACTGCAGGCTCAAACTCAGCGTCAGGAAAAATGATATTCGGGCTTTTTCCGCCCAATTCCAATGCCAGGTCTTTGATCGTAGTTGCAGAATGCTTGATTACTTCTCTTCCGGTTTCTGTTCCAACGGTCATCGATACCATATTTACTAACGGGTTGTCAACCAGGGCATTTCCAATCAAACTGCTTGGTCCTGTTATGATATTCACTACTCCCTGTGGAAAACCTGCTTCGTGGAAAACATCAGCCATAGCAAGCATGCTATGGCTCTTTTTTAACATAATCATATGGATTCATTACAGTTCCTCCAGTTAAACCGCTGAATAATTGCTCTATTCCAGTATTATTTCGCTTGTAAAATGTCGTTGCTTGCAATTCCTTCAATACTGGGATGAGAAACAATTTTTCTAATCTTTATTTTTTCCATGCCGTGAGATTTTTAATGATTTTAGAAATTCAGATAATTAAAGTCAGGTATTTTTCTTTATAGTTAGATGAGGATTAGCGTTTTTATCACGACTAATAATACCCACTAACTTCAGAAAAGATTTTTGTGTGATAATTTTTTCTGTTAAGGAGAAAACTTCAGTATAGAAGATAAATGATTAAAAAACATAGCCCTGATTACTCAGGACTATGTTTCTATACATGCAGAAAATCAATGTTAAAAACCTGAAAGTTCTTATCAGTGATTGTTTTCCACTTGTATGCAGAAAGAGAATTACTTCTTCTTCTCTTCTTTCTTCATTTCTACAACTTCGCGTCCCTGATAATAGCCACAATTTGGGCATACGGTATGTGAAAGTCGCATTTCTCCACAGTTTGAGCACTGTACCAGATTTGCGTTTTCAATTGCATCATGGGCACGACGGCGGTCGCGACGACCCTTTGAAAGTTTTCGTTTCGGTTGCGGTACCATCGGTTTCTCCTACTTATAGTTCTTTGTAAAGCCGAAAAATTATACTTTCAGAGATAGAATTCGTCAAGCAAACTAGCAACAGTTGTAGAAGTTAAGTAGTATAGTTTTTCTGATTGTATATTGGAAATCCTCCTGCATGCTTTATCATCCTAAATAATTTTATTTTAGAAATTCCTTATACAACGATTCTTTTTCATTATCATTCGTGCTAAAATAAGTATCAATTTTTTGGAGGAAGTATGAAACGAATTGGAGTTTTAACCAGTGGTGGTGATGCACCTGGCATGAATGCTGCTATCCGTGCAGTTGTTCGCACAGCCATTGATAATGATTGGGAAGTAATGGGTATAGAACAAGGGTATCATGGATTGATCGATGGTCAATTTCGAAATATGGGTACCAGAGATGTTGGTGGGATCATTCAGACAGGTGGTACCATTTTGGGTAGTGCAAGATCTCTAGAATTTAAAACCCCCGAAGGGCAGCAAAAAGCTCTTCAAATGTTGGACAAACATAAAGTTGAAGCTGTTGTTGTCATTGGTGGAAATGGCTCCCAAACTGGTTCATTCGCTCTTCACAAAATGGGTGTTCCAGTTGTAGGAGTGGCATCCACGATCGATAACGATCTTGTAGGTACAGAAATGTCCATTGGGGTAGACACAGCACTGAATATTGCTCTAGAAGCAGTTGATCGACTTAAAACAACCGCTTCTTCTCATCAACGGGCTTTTCTGGTCGAAGTCATGGGTCGTGGATGTGGTTACCTTGCTCTGATGACAGCCATTGCTGGAGGTGCAGAAGCTTGTGTAATCCCTGAAATTCCTACAGATCCAGAAAAAATTGCTGATGTCATGCGAAATGCTTATCTTCGTGGAAAGCATCATGCCATCATTATTGTAGCAGAAGGTGCTGATTACAACGCTGAACGATTGACCCAATATTTTTCTGACCATCTGGATCGATTAGGTTTTGCTATTCGCGCTACTACTCTTGGTCATGTTCAACGCGGTGGAGCTCCCAGTGCCTATGATCGAATCCTTGCAAGCCGCTTAGGTGCAGGTGCTATCTCTGCGCTTAAACGAGGTGAGTTTGGTGTTTTAGTAGGTATGATTAAAAG
This sequence comes from Anaerolineaceae bacterium, assembly GCA_034429195.1. Lineage (GTDB taxonomy): Bacteria > Chloroflexota > Anaerolineae > Anaerolineales > Anaerolineaceae > UBA4782. The sequence goes on along the minus strand of DAOUGQ010000005.1, from coordinate 105,525 downwards.
CGAGATCAAGACAACTCCCCTCTCTGAAGTAGCTGGTCAAACCCGAAAAATTGACCTTTCATTATTTGAATTACAACGAATTCTTGATTGATTCCCATAAAAAAATCAGCCGCTTAAAAACAGCGGCTGATTTTTTTCAAAAGCTATTTATGCCACTTTAAATAAGCTTCAATAAATCCATCAATTTCACCATCCAATACAGCCTGGGTATTGCCAGTTTCATATTCAGTTCGATGATCTTTCACCATCTGATACGGGTGTAGCACATAAGAGCGTATCTGACTCCCCCATTCGGTTTTAGTATATTCTCCTCGTAGCGCGGCAAGTTGCTTTTCTTGTTCTTCACGAGCAATTCCTAATAATCGTGAACGCAGAACACGCATGGCATTTTCTCGATTTTGCATTTGTGAACGCTCATTCTGACATGCAACAACCAATCCACTAGGAATATGAGTGATCCTGATTGCAGTCGCATTCTTCTGTACATTCTGTCCACCTGCCCCAGACGAACGAAATACATCTATGCGCAAATCTTCTGGATTGATTTGAATTTCTGGATCATCCTCGGCTGCTTCGGGAAGCACTTCCACCTGCGCAAAGGATGTATGCCTGCGGTGGGCAGCATCAAATGGCGACAAACGTACCAATCTGTGCACCCCTTTTTCTCCTCGCAATAACCCATAAGCGTTCACTCCTGATACCGCCATGGTCACGCTTTTTATCCCCGCTTCTTCCCCTTCTGATGAATCCAGTATTTCGCAAGTGAAGCCATGTTTCTCTATCCAACGGATATACATCCGCTCTAGCATGGCAGCCCAATCCTGCGAGTCTGTCCCACCCGCTCCAGAGTTTATCTCAAGTAAGGCATTTCCACCATCATAAGGTCCAGAAAGAAGAACCTCGATTTCGAGTTTCTTTAACTCTTCTTCTATCTTGTGGGTTTCCTGTTCAAGTTCAGCATGCATCGACTCATCGCCTATTTCCGCAAGATCATGGGTATCAATAATCCGTTTTGATAGCTTTTTCCACCCTTCTACTTCATTTTGCAATGTTGCAAGTTTCTTCATCAAGCGTTGGGCACTTTTAGGATCAGCCCAGAGATCTTCTTTTTCTGATTCTGCTTTTAGTTTGGCTAATTCTGTTTCTTTTTGGGGCAGGTCAAAGATGCTCCAGGATATCGGAGAGAACCTGGTTGCACACCTGTAAACGATCGATTACATCTTGCATTTCTTCTCCTTATGATGAAAGGGTAAAGATACCCTCAATGAAAGCTTCAGGATCAAAAACCTGGATATCTTCAGGTTTCTCACCCAATCCTGCGTAAAATACAGGTATTCCTAATTCATGTTGTATGGCAAATACCATTCCACCTCTGGCTGATGAGTCCAACTTTGCCAGAATGATCCCATCGATGGGAAATGCTTCCTTAAAAGCACGAGCCTGTATCAATGCATTTTGTCCGGTAGTTGCATCTAATACCAACAAGGTGGCATGGGGAGCTCCCGGTAAAGCTTTACCAGAAACTCGATGTACTTTTTTGATTTCTTCCATCAGGTTGTATCGGGTGTGCAGTCTCCCCGCGGTATCGATTAAAACAACATCCATATTTCTAGATATTGCCGATTGAATGCCATCATATGCAACAGCTCCAGGGTCTGCATCAGGGATACTGGCAATGACAGGAATTTTCAACCTTTCTCCCCACACCTGCAATTGATCAGTAGCGGCAGCCCGAAATGTATCTGCGGCTACCAGCAATACTTTCTTTCCTTCGTTCTGCCAAAGTTTACCAAGTTTAGCTGCAGTAGTGGTTTTTCCTGAGCCATTCACTCCAACAAGCAAAATGACCGCGGGTTTAAATTTTTCCAGATTTAATATGGGGCTTTTGTCCAATCTGGATAAAAGCTCTTCTCGTAATTTCCTCATCAATTCTGAAGAGCTGATAATACCCTCTTTTTTTACTACATCCCGTAATTTTTGGATTATGGAAAATGTAGTATCTACTCCAACATCTGCTTGAATCAGAGTTTCTTCCAACTCATCCCAGGTATTATTAGTGATCTCATTGGTACCAAATATTGAAGCCAACCTACTAAAGGTAGCTTTTCTTGTCCGATTGAGACTTTCTTTCCAGCGCGAAAAAATATCTGCCATAGCGGGTAGATTATATCACAGCGGTTTCAGATGCCAATTGACCACAACCAGCCTGAATTTCTATTCCCCGGCGTAGTCGTATAGTACATGGGATACCTGCCTGCTTTAAAATTGCTTGAAATTGCCGCGCACGAGTCTGTGAAGTCGCCTTTCCCTGGTATTTCTTTGTTGGATTCAACGGTATTACATTTACATGGCAAAGCATCCCTTTCAACAGATTTGCCAGCTCGTGAGCATGGTTTTTTGTGTCATTAATATCTTGTACTAAAGCGTACTCAAAAGTAACTCGCCGCCCTGTCTCTCCAATATATTCTCTACATATATCCATCAGCTCTACAATTGAATATTTTTTTGCCACAGGTAACATAGTCGTACGAAGTTCGTCGTTAGCTGCATGCAGGCTGATAGACAGGTTAATTTGCCGTTTTAAAGATGTGAATTTTTTAATTCCGGGGATTATCCCCACAGTGGAAACAGTAAATCGACGTTCCCCTAAGTTAAATCCCTGGTGATGATTGAGAATATCAATGGCTTTTATCACATTATTAAAATTATTGAACGGCTCACCCATTCCCATCACAACAATGTTCGTGATCTTTTCTTCAATAGCGTTTAACTGTCGGGCAAAGAATATCACCTGCTCAACTATTTCGCCTGCAGTCAAATTCCTTCCGAAACCCATCTGACCAGTGGCGCAAAAAACGCATCCCATGGCACACCCAGATTGTGATGAAACACATAAAGTATTTCGTTTGTCATAGCGCATTAAAACGGTTTCAATTACTTTATTATCATTCAGCAAAAAAGAAACTTTTTGCGTCATCAAATCAGTAGACTCAAGCTTACGTGCAAGTCGGAGATTCATAAAAGAAAAGTTTTGTGAGATATTTTCTCGCAGTGTTTTCGAAAGTGTGCTGAATTGATCCGAAGAATCAAATAAATGGATATATAACCCCTCCCATATCTGATATGCTCGATATGCAGGTTCACCTGCAGCAATTGAGTATTGTTGCCATTCTTCAAGATCTAGATCATAGATGTTTTTCTTGCTCATTGATGAGCTTTTCTACCCGATCATTTGTAGCAACTGTGTTAAATCCTGTGCCACAAAATCAGGTGCTGGATTCCATTTTTCAACACTCTCTCTGGTGGCTACACCTGATAGAACCACGGCTGTCCGCATTCCAATCATTTGTCCACCAGCAAGATCAGTTTCAAGACGATCGCCGACCGCAAGGGTTTCGCTGGGAATAGTCCCTAGTCTCTCTAATGCCATTTGGAACATAGCTGATGCAGGCTTTCCTGCATACTCAGGTTTTGTATCGGTTGATACTTCAACCGTTGTGATAATCGCTCCTGCACCTGGTACTAATCCTGCAGGTATGGGATAGGTTTTATCGGGATTTGTACCAAAAAATTTCTTCCCAGAGCGAATTAATAATGTCGCTTTTGACAACATATCATAGGTGATCTTCCTATCTAACCCCACCACAACTGCTAGAGGATTTTTGTCATCTTCATAAAATCCTGCTTTTTTGAGTGTGTTCTTTAAACCACTTTCTCCTATGACGTAAACAGGTCCACCCTGTGGATAATACCGCTTCAATAAATAACCCATTGCCATAGCCGAATTAATGATCTGTGAAATATCAACTTCGACACCTAAACTTTTCAGCTTTATTACATAGTCTTCTGAAGATTTTGTCGCATTGTTGGTAGCAAAAACATACTTAATTCCTCGTTTTCTTATCGTACCAAATATTTCTGGCAGGTTTCCAATGGGTTCGGTATCTTTCCATATTACTCCATCCATATCCAAAACCAGTCCGCGGATGGAATTACTTGATAAATTATTCATGTCTATCCTATAAATAAGCCGGATAGCAGTCGCCATCCGGCTTTTCGTTCTTTTTCATTCCCTATTACTTATCTGAAGGTGTAAGCACCTTATCCACCAGACCGTACTCAACAGCCTGGCTTGCACTGAGGTAGAAATCACGTTCTGTATCACGTTCAATGACATCCAAAGGTTGGCCAGTGCTTGTTGCCATAATCTCGTTTAAACGGCTCTTCAGACGTAATATTTCTTTGGCTTTAATCTCAATATCGGATGCCTGACCTTCTACGCCGCCTAGAGGTTGGTGCATATGGATAGTGGCGTGCGGCAATGCATATCGCTGACCTTTTGTGCCAGCAGTCAAGATCACAGTACCAAACGAAGCTGTAATGCCAACAGCAACAGTGCTAATTTTGTTGGGGATCATTTTCATCGTGTCATAGATCGCCAAACCTGAATAAATTTGTCCACCAGGAGAGTTGATATACATCTGGATTTCACGATCAGGATCTTCATGGCTTAAGAACAGTAATTGTGCAACGATTAGATTGGCTACTTGATCATCAATCGCTGTTCCAAGGAATATGATTCTTTCTTTCAACAACAGTGAATAAATATCGTATGCGCGTTCCCCGCGACCCGTCGATTCAATCACTGTAGGTATGACTGCCTTAAATTTGCCGTCCATAACTTTCTCCATTATTCTTCCGTTTTGGATTCCGTGGTAGCCTTTTTAGTACTTCTCTTTGATGCTTTAGGTTTTGCCACCTCAGAACTCTTTTCTTCTTGATTCTTTTCTGTTTCTTCAGAAGCTTTACCGGTGGTTTCAGCATCAAGTTTTTCCGTTGCTTTTCCGGTCGCAATATTTTTCAAACATTCAAGCGTTTTCTCGTTATAAAGATGGTTGGCGGTATCCATCATGATGGCGGTTGTCAGGTTTTGCATCTCTTTATCGCCACGTACTTTCTTCATTGCTGGAGAACGCAATAAACTGTCCAGACGCATAGTAACGACGTTCTTCAATTCTTCTTGGTTAACTTCAATCTTCTCCGCCTTCGCAATTTCTGACATAACTAGAGACCTGGTTAATCGCTTTATCGCAGCAGGCTTTACTTCATCTTCCATGAATTTCTCTTTTGTAAGCTCCCGCATCTTCAAATACGCATTCAAGTCCATTTTTTGGCGGCTAAGATTATCTTCAAACGATTTTAAGATTTCTTTCTGTTCTTCTTCCAATACCTGAGGCGGATATTTCACTACAGATGTGGCAGTTACTTTTTCCAGTAGTTCATCAAAGTAATTATCTTCATACTCATGTTTCTTCTGATGTTCTGCCTGTTCGCGGATCTGGGTTCGGAGCATATCCATGCTCTCAAAATTTCCTACCATTTGAGCGAAATTTTGATCAAGCTCAGGGAGCTTAAGCAATTTTACTTCTTCCACTTTGACGGTAAATTCTACCTTTTTTCCCTGGAGTTCATTATTCTTGTCTTCTTTTTCGAAAGTATGGGTTACTACTTTTTCCTCATCCTTTGACATACCTTCAAGAACTTTCGAAAAGCCCTCGTATGGCCAGTTGTCCGGATCAGAATCAGAGCCGCCTACGATAATTTCAAAAGATGTGTTGTCGAGATAATTCTCCTTTTCACCCTCTTTTGGATTCAGAATACGACCCTGTAACTGAATGTAAACCATATCGCCAATTTGAGCAGGGCGATCTACACTTTCAGTAGTCGAGTAACTGGATTGAAGGTTTTTAACAACCTTTTCCACATCTTCATCCGTTACTGGTTCCAGGTTGTAATCCAACCGAACAGATTTGTAATCACCCAATTCAACTTCAGGTTCCTTTGGTACGATAAAAACAAATTTGGGTGGATCTACTGAAACCACCTCTTCGAGAGAACCAGGAGCTCCTGGAGTGATTTTTGCTTGATCTAATACTTCACTATATTTGTCATCAACGATCATCTCAATAGCTTGCTCATTGATGGCAGCTTCACCATAAGTTCGGCGAATAACGTCGAATGGGGCTTTTCCGGGGCGAAATCCAGGTATTTTTCCTTTTTCAGCAATTTTTCTTGCTGCTTTATGTTGATACTGTGTCAAAACCTCAGGTTCAAATTCCACTGTGATTTTTGCTTGATGGTCAGCCAGTTGTTCAATTTCGATATTCAAGTCAGACATCCTTTAATTCAAGATAGATATTTTATAGAGAAGAAGGGAGTTGAACCCTCACGCCTTTCAGCTTAAAGCTTGAGTGAAATAAAAGCGTTCCAAACTTCTCATTCTATTTCAAAACGTACAAATTGTACCTTAAACTGTCTTTTTATGCGTAAAATTGTACCATACGAAGCAGAAGGATTAAGAAAAGTCTTATATACATAATTGGATAGGTTTCAGACAACCATAATTGTTTTTCTTATAGTGTGTTGATCTCCTAGTTTGAGACTGTAAGATTGGCGGTTAGATTCCTCCCATTCGAATATTGGCTTTAGCTCAACATCAAAGCGCTCGATTATGGATCATGATATTGTGGACTTGATACCTAGAAACTATCGCGATTAAATTCGATCCTCATCACTAATTTTCCACTTGCAAAAAAACATCGAAATCGTTACAGTAAGTGTATAGAACCTTATGGTATAGGTCAAAAGTGGCTATGCTATAATGCCTTATTCATATTGCTGACAAAAATCAGGATTTTTGGAGTAAATTATGGGCGCAAATATTGTTGTTGGCGGATTTTGGGGAGATGAGGCAAAAGGTCTCGTTAGTGCTTGGCAGACATACAGAAGTCATGCTTTGGGTGTCTTTAGAGGATGTGGGGGATCCAATCCGGAACATGGTCTCTTTTTCGACAATAAATACATTAAAGTTAATCAGCTTCCTCTTGGGTTCATCTTTCAAGAATGTTCGATTGGAATTGGGCCTGGCACAGCTATTGACCCAGAAAAATTTCTCGCTGAAGTAAATCGCTTCCGTCTGACACCAGAAAAAGTACGTGTTGATTACCGTTGCCCAATTATTACTAAAGAAAATGTCCAGGAAGAAATTGGTAGCACCAATATGAATGCAATCGGCAGTACCAAAAGTGGTACTGGTATCGCTATGTCTCACGCGGCATTAAGAATTGCCCCTATAGCCAAAGACATACCAGCTTTACAACCTTATCTTGATGATGTACCGATGATGGCAAATCATCTGGCAGAGGAAGGCACGATTAATCTTGAAAGCACTCAGGGAACTTTTCTCTCCCGCTATCATGGTGAATATCCCAATGTGACATCAGTAGATGTTACTGCACCTTCTGCAATTGCTGGAGTAGGTCTAAATTGGCGAACCGTGGAAAATGTGATCGTTTGCGTCAAAGCGTTACCCACGCGAGAAGGTACAGGACCGATGGGAGACGTTGAGGAATTCTCTGTTGAAGAAATGACAGCCCTCGGTATACTGGAGTACAGCTCGATCATTGATCCTCTCTCTGGTAAACATCAAATCCGGCGCAAAGCAAAAGGCATTGATTATTCCCTCCTAAAGAGGATCATCATGGTCAATGGAGGCAACCAGATCGCACTTACTTTCGTTGAACAGGTAGATCGCCAGGTTACAAATGCCACTAAATGGTCACAATTGACACAAAAAGTGAAGAATCTGGTCGGTGAAGTTGAAAAGCAAACCGGTGTTGAAGTTACTATGATTAACACCGGTAAGCAATGGTCAAGCATGGTCACTAAAGATGATGATCTTCCTGCAATTGACGAACAACTTATTGAGCGCCTGAGATCATATCTTTAGTCTCGACGAATTCTTTTACCTTTTTGCATTACTTGCTACTATTAACCTGTTCATCGACCCAGGCCTGACCTTGTGGCGTCAGGATCCTGATTTCTTCACCATCACGGCCAAATTCTTTGTAATCAAGTCCATAACCCACAACAAACAATGGTTCAATGAATAATCCAACATGTCTTACTTCAGGTAGATGCTGGTAACCATTGAGACCAGTATTTCGCCATTCAATGTTTGTTGGTCTTTCCTTAAACAGAAGAGTACATATGTTTCTTTTAACAACGTTTTGATTGTCCAAATAATTACACACCCGCAATATAGTTTCAGAAGAATCTATAATATCTTCGACTATTACTACTAACCTGTTGCTGAGTGGCGGTCCCTGATATGGGAAAATATTTACTTGCCCACTACTTTCAATGCCTGAATAGTGGTGATGTGTTTTCAACCATGCACTTTCGAAAGCAAAGCCTAGTTTTTCAAGCTCTAAAGTCAAATCCCTATGAAAAGGTATAGCCCCTTCACACAAACAGAGAAGAATCGGTAATTCTCCAACATAATCTCTTCCATAATATATTTCTTTTGCAATTCTTTTTACCGTGGAAATTATTCGCTCATTGCTTGCGACAACATCACCAAGTAGGTTTTCAGGTATTGAATGTGTATCCATATCATACTCCTATTACTCTTAGTAAGTACTGCATTAATCAATCCTAATAAATAGTACTAATAAAATATTACATCGTCAATCAAGTCTGGGAGTAAATGATTTAAGTAATCCTCAAAATTCAATCCATTAACAAAATAAAATCAGGCATTTCTGCCTGATTTTATATATGGGGAAGAAGGGAGTTGAACCCTCACGCCTTTCGGCACATGATCCTAAGTCATGCCTGTCTGCCAGTTCCAGCACTTCCCCGCAGCAAAAATTATAAGCGAGAGGGTAAGGTGCGTCAATATGAAAAATAAAACCGACGGGTTTTGATACCACCCCCTTCCGGGGAACCCACGATCTTAAATCAAAAGACACTCTTAGGAAGAGTGTCTTTAGCGGGAGCGACGGGATTTGAACCCGCGGTCTCGGCCTTGACAGGGCCGCATGTTAAACCACTACACCACGCCCCCGAACGGCTTATATATTATCATGGGTTGGAATGAGCGTCAAGTTATTTGATTACCCAATTTTTAAAATATACACCTCGCCTATTAAGACGAGGTGCCAGAAATAGACTAACCTTGTGTTACAGCTTTTGGTTTCCTCTTGAACCAGGTCTGCCATTCCTTCTTTTCCCAGATTACAAGGATAGGTGCTGCGATAAAAATTGATGAATATGTACCCATTAATAAACCGATCAACAAAATGAGTGAAAATTCACGCAAAGTGACACCACCAAACAACGCCATTGCCAGGAGCATGAATTCGGAGGTCATCAATTGGGTATTGATGGATCGCTGTAAAGTCTGAACAATGGAATGGTTTGCCAATGTTTCAAATGGTAACCGGCGATAGATATTCGAGTTCTCACGGATCCTATCAAATACCACAATCTTATCTTGTACGGAGAACCCAATTACTGTTAATAAAGCTGTCAAGAATAGTGAATCTATCTGCCAGCCAAAGAAATGACCGCCAATTGCAGATATGCTGATCACTACCAATACATCATGAGCCATGGCTATGATAGCGCATACACCATATCTGAACGCGTGAGGTATTCCACGAAAAGCGAATGTAATAAAAAGGATAACACCCAAAGCCGCTACACCAATTGCCATGCCAGCGCGGCTCGTAACTTCCTTACCGATAGTTGGTCCAACACTATCATATTGATTTACGGTAGGTCTAGCTCCAAACTCATCTGCCATTGCATTCACAACTTCAATACGTTTCGTTTCATCGATGAATGCTGATTTTATGATGTACTGACCATCTTCAGAAGTAGTTACCTGCGCATCGTTGATTTCCACTTTTTGATACAAAAGAACAATATCAGATGGTGCAGGTTGAACATTCTCAGGAAAACTGATCTGCATCAGAGTTCCACCTTTGAAGTCAATCGAGAGTGGCATACCCCAGATCGCCATCACAACAATGCCAGGTAGAATGATGATCAAAGAGATCAAAAAGTACCAATATCGTTTGCCAATGATATCGAACATAGTCATATCCTCTAGATTCCGAACCATCTCTTAAAGTTCGTTGGCTTAAAAATATCTACTGCATAAGAGAGTAGAGTACGGGTTACAACAGTGGCGCTGAATAAGGAGATTAACACACCTAAGGCAAGTGTTAATGCGAATCCTTTTACCATACTGGCACCATAGGTTGAACCAAACCAAAACAAAATAACACTGGTTATGATCGTTGCTATGTTTGAATCACGGATTGATGACCATGCACGTTTCCATGCCATATCAAGAGCGGTTTTCAAGTTCTTGCCACTTCGCAATTCTTCTTTTAACCGCTCAAAGTAGAGGATATTCGCATCCAATGCACCACCAGTTGATAACAAGAAACCAGCAATACCAGGCAGCGTCAGGGTAACTGGAATCAATTTATACACGGTCAAAGTGATCAAACCGAAATTAGTGATTGCTAAAATTGCTACTCCACCAGGCATGCGATAATAGATCAACATGAAAAGCATCACAATCGCAAAACCAATAGCGCCAGCAATGAGGCTTTTATTTAATGAATCAGCACCCAATGTTGGGCCGATGATCTGAGTTTCAACGACTTTCAAAGCAATAGGTAGTGAACCATATCTCAATTGAACCGCCAATGCATTGGCTGAATCAACAGTAAAATTGCCGCTGATCATGCCAGTACCTTCTGTAATTGGCTCATCAATTCTTGGAGTAGAAATAACTTTCTTATCCAAAACAATTCCGAGGATTTTCCCTGTATTGTTTGTCGTGAAATCAGCAAATATTTGTTTGCCCTCAGCAGTTAAGACAAAATCAACGACCGGCTGTCCCAATTGATCAGTAGAAACGGTAACACTTTTCAGATCGGAACCTGTCATAACAGTATTGTATACAACTTCTTCAGTTACAGCAGGGGTTTCGGTAGCGGTTGGTTCTTCGGTAGCAGAGGATACTTCTGTGGGCGTTTCACTGGTTTCAGTTGTTGAAGCAGTGGGAGTAACTTCGCTATTTTGTTTACCGCCAAGAGAAGTTGTAATAATCGTTCCCACAGGAATAGCGGTATCACCCATATCAACAAATTCAAGTTGACCAGTCTCTTTCAAAATAGAAACAACTTGTTCTGTGTCGGTTAATCCAGGGAACTCTCCAACAATTCTTCTAGTTCCTGCCACCTGAAAAACAACCTCACTGACACCCAAACCGTTGGAGCGGTTCTCCAAAATGGTTCGAGCATCTTGCATTGCCTGAGCATCTACTTCTGTTCCTTCAGGAACATCAGCCTCAAGGAGAACTTGCATACCACCTTGCAAGTCTAGACCTAAAATTGTTTCCATTGAACGTTCGAATTTACCGATCTTAATTCCAGGGTTTGATGGTAAAACCGCCCAAATGGTGAGTGCAAGTAAAATTACGATCAGAATCAAAGCGGTAGAACGGTGTCGCATGCAATCGACCTCCAATCTCACAAAAATGCCAGCTCTGAGCCGGCGTAGCACACCATTATACCCCGCTTGCTCAATGATGAGTAGGGATTTTCATTGTCGCAAGAATAATATTATTTCCAAGTTTTGTGATAAAAGTTTTCCTTGCGTAATAACTTGAATAGTACAATAATATGTTTCTCTGCTTTTAATATTTTTAATAAGCTACTCTTATATGAAACCTGGAGGTAACATGGATAATACGCTTTCCATAATCGTCAGTATCATTTCTACCATTGTTCGCGCTATTCTGTTTCTGGGTGCTGCTGGATTAACATATCTGGTACTCGTCCAACCTAAAATCAAAGAATTATTAAAAGAATTCACAAAGTTGACATATATTGTTGTTTTCATTGCTACGACATATTTGTTATATTCAGCAGCAAATGAGGTAGTTTTCTATTTCTTGGCATTACCTGGATCAATTGCTGCAGAAGTTCCTTTGTACGGTTTAGATGGATGCTTCCTGGGAATGATCTTCCTGGCAGCATTGATCGCAGGCAGTATATTAATCATTAAAAAGTCTGCACCTGAAAATAATCATCAACCGTAATATGTCTGGTTTAGTTTTAAAATAAAGCATAATCTCTATTTCATTGCTGAAATAGAGATTGTGCTTTATTCTTATTATGAAGTAAAAGTTTATAAACTTACTTCTTCATTATCAAGTACTGGCACTACAACCGTTATCTTTCTTACAATGTTGGATGTACCTGATTCAATTCGAAGAACCACTACACTCATATCGTCTTGTGGTTGCGATTGCTCCAACCGCATTGCTTCTTGAAGAATAGTGTCTGCTATAGATTGAGAATTGGGCTCCTGGTCTTCTAAAAGCGATTCGAGCAATGTACATAGATCGATGGGGCTTCCTGATGATTCTCCCGCTTTAGCTAAACCATCAGTATACATAACAATTGTAAGTCCAGATTCAAGTGGTAACTGAGTAATTGCAGGTGATATGTTTCTACGACTTCCAATCGGAGTTCTATCACTCTGAATACATTCCATTTGCTCTTTCTGTGAGATAAACACTGGTACTGTGCTATTACTTGTGATAGTGATTGTTTGTGTTTCAAGATCAACTGAGAGAATACTCAAAAATGCAGTTACTTCTCCGTTGAACTGAGAAAACAAAAAATCGGAAATAGTTCGCACAGCAACGCCATCACGAATTCCTTCGCCAAGAAAATTTATCACTTTGTGTACAATCATAGATGAAATTTTCTTTGCTTCAATTCCTGACCCCCGTCCATCAGCAAGTACAATAGATATTCCTCCGCTTGGTCGTTCAATAACTTCCAGCGTGTCACCACTTTCGACCATTGCCTGCTTATTTACTTTACTCACTGCAATTTGAATTTCCATACATTAGATTTTACAACAAATCACCTCGATTCTAAACAAGAATCATTGCAAAGTACCCACCAATGTCACTTGCTCCATAATTCTACAGGGAATAAAATCATCATGCCAGTTAATCACAATTTTCATGGAGGAATATGCCAACAGACAATAGGCTACATTCACATCCGATTCTTACACTACCGAAAACAAAACAAGTAGATTTTTACTGGAAAAATGAATTATTTAAGGGGGTTGAAGGCGAACCAATCAGTGCTGCTCTATACGCAAATAACATAAAAATATTTGGTCACCATATCAAAGATCATGCACCTCAGGGTCTTTTTTGTGCAAATGGGCAATGCGCCCAATGCATGGTACTCATGGATGGAAGACCAGTAAAATCTTGTGTACATCCCCTTCACGAGAATGTTCATCTGGAACCCATAGATGAACTTCCCAAATTACCTAAAGTACCACAAGTTCCAATATTTTCTCCCGCAATAGAGAAAAAAGTACAAGTGCTCATTATTGGTGGAGGTCCATCTGGCTTATCAGCGGCATTGGAATTAGCAAAAATTGGGATTTCATCGCTTTTGGTCGATGATAAAGCAGAACTCGGCGGAAAACTGGTTTTACAAACACACCGCTTTTTTGGATCAAGTCAAACAGTTTATGCAGGGACTCGTGGAATTGACATTGCACAAATTCTTTCACAAGAAATTGCCAAACAGCCCTTGATCGAAGTTTGGAGGAATTCTACCGCTTTGGCGGTATACAAAGATAAAAAAGTGGGCATTCTTAAAAACGAAAAAGAATATGCTCTTATCGAGCCAGAACATCTGCTCATCGCTTGTGGAGCTCGTGAAAGATTTATCTCATTTCCGGGAAATACACTGCCCGGTATAATGGGAGCTGGGGCTTTTCAGACCTTGCTTAATCGAGATAGAGTAAAACCTGCCAATAAAGTTTTCATTGTTGGAGGTGGCAATGTTGGGCTTATTGCTGGTTACCACGCCATCCAGGCAGGAATTGAGGTTGTCGGTCTTGCTGAAGCGTTGCCAGAGTGCTCTGGATATAGAGTCCATAAAGATAAACTTTCCAGGCTTGGTGTGCCAATTTTCACCTCTCATACCATTATTCAAGCTACAGGAAATGCCACTGTCGAAAAAGTTACCATTGCTGAATTGGGAAAAGACGGAAAACCCATTGGCGGGAGTGAAAAATCCTTCGATGTAGATGGTGTTCTCATTGCCGTGGGACTTGAATCAATCGATGAACTGTACCAGAAGGCAAAGGAATATGGTATCCCTGCAGACATAGCCGGTGATGCAGAAGAAATCGCAGAAGCATCTGCAGCAATTTACTCGGGGAAGATCAAAGCTTATTCCATCGCAGCCAAATCAGGAAAAATACAACCTCAGGATACAGAAGCCTGGAATGCCACCTTGAATATTCTTAAAGCAAAGCCCGGGATTGTGCAGAAAGAAAAGGATGTCGAAATCTCCAGTGGTGTTATGCCCGTAATTCATTGCAGACAAGAGATACCTTGTGATCCCTGTACACAGCTCTGCCCCAAAGGTTATTTTAAAATTAATCAAAATGATATCCGATCAATACCTATATATACTGGTGACTCACAACATTGCACTGGTTGTAAAAAATGCGTCGCAGGTTGCCCGGGATTAGCAATTACTCTTGTGGATTATCGGAAAGATGCAGAAAAACCGTTGATTTCCATTGCAGCAGAATTGGATCGAGAAATTCTTGATCAATTATCTATCGTTACCATTACTGATATAGATGGCAATAATCTTGGATTGGCTCCCGTAAAGAAAATTCATACCATTCCTCATTTAGACCATACATTAATTGTTGAAGTACAGGTAGAAAAAGCAATTGCTACGAAAGTTGCAGGGATCCATATTCAATCACCGAAAGAATTCGAATTTCAAACAACACCAACAAATACCACTGCAGATGATGCCATCATTTGTCGTTGTGAGAGAGTGACTGCAGGTGAAATTCGTTCATTGATCAGAGGGGGTGTCAGGGATATGAATGAGTTAAAAACAATTACCCGCGCAGGGGCAGGCTCATGCGGCTCGAAAACATGTCGCAGTCTAATCCTGCGCATCTTCCGCGAAGAAGGAGTACCTCTTTCTGAAGTAACACCTGGAACACACCGCCCATTGTTCAAAGAAGTTGAACTGGGTATTTTTGCTGGAATTCTACCTGAAGAGAAGCAGGATGACCATGACAACAATGAATAAATCATACGATGTCATTATTATCGGTGCAGGATCAGTAGGCTTACCAACCGCATATTACCTTTCTTTAGATGGCAAACATGTGCTGGTAATAGATATGTTCTCAAGCCCTGGTCAGGGATCAAATAAAAAAGCGATTGGCGGTATTCGCGCCACACATTCTGATAAAGCAAAGATCACCTTAGGTAATCGCAGCATCGAGATATATAAAAATTGGTTGAATGAAACAGGCGATCAAATTGAATGGACTCAAGGTGGATATTCATTTGTTGCCTATCATGAAAAAGAATCGATCTCATTGCAAAAATTGGTTAAGTTCCAGAAAAATTTGGGGTTAAACATTGATTGGCTGGATAGCAAGGAACTCTTAAAGCTAGTACCAGACCTTAACTCTGTGAACCTTCTGGGCGGAACTTTTTCTCCTGAAGATGGCAGTGCTTCGCCTTTATTGATGGCAGCTTCATTAAAGAAGCAATCTGTCAAATTTGGTTGCGAATACCATTTTTCTGAACCTGTGACAGGTTTGATCATTACAGGAGGACAGATCAAAGGAGTAAAAACAACATATGGTGAGTATTATGCTCCAATTGTGGTCAATGCAGCTGGTGCATGGGCTGGCAAGATCGGTGAAATGGTAGAACTGAAGATACCGGTACATCCCGATTCGCATGAAGCAGCTATCACCGAACCAGTGGCGCATTTCTTCACACCGATGATTGTCGATATTCATTCAGATGAATTTTCAGAAAATTGTTATTTTTATCAACATTATACTGGTCAGATTTTCTTCTGTTATACGCCTTCACCAAATATCTGGGGATTTGATACTGACGAAACCAGCCAGTTTTTACCCTGGGCAGCCAAACGCATTATTCAATTAATGCCATGCTTGAAAAATATTCGAGTTCGAAGAACCTGGCGTGGTTTATACCCCATGACACCTGATGGAAGTCCAATCGTTGGATGGTCAAAAGAATATCCTGGATTACTACATGCTATTGGCATGTGCGGTCAGGGTTTCATGCTTGGTCCATCTGTCGGTGAGCTCGTCTCCAGGATGGTAAATCAGAAGTTAACCACTCTCGATAATGAAATTCTTGATATACTTTCACCTTACAGAGATTTTTCTGGTCATGAGCAATTAAAATAAAAGTTCATGGGTTCTTAAGAGGTAAATAGAATGACCATACAGAATAACCCGCGGATTCCCGCGTCACAGCTTAAACAGTTTATGAAAGACGTTTTCATCGGGTCTGGAGTACCTGAAGAAGATGCAGAGATCAGTTCACAAGTGCTTATCGCATCTGACCTGCGAGGAATTGAATCTCATGGAATCGGACGCCTGAAAATGTATTACGATCGGATGAAAATCGGTCAGCATAACCCCATTACTCATTTTGATATAGTACGTGATCGTGCAGCAACAGCATTAGTTGATGGGCACAATGGAGTGGGAATGGTTCTCGGATATAAAGCGATGAACCTTGCAATAACAAAAGCAAAGCAATTTGGTATGGGCTCTGTAGCAGTTCGAAATTCTACCCATTTCGGAATTGATGGCTTCTATGCATTAATGGCTGTCAAGCAAAATATGATAGGGATGAGCTTCACCAATGCTCGCCCCTCTGTGGCACCTACTTTTGGAGTACAACCAGAGCTTGGTACCAATCCAATTGCATTTGGTGCCCCAACCGATGAGGCAATTCCTTTCCTTTATGATGGTGCTACATCTCTCATTCAACGAGGTAAAGTGGAAGTCTATGCTCGATATGATAAAGAAATGCCAGAAGGATGGGTGATTGATGAGAATGGTAATGCCCTGACAAACCCTGAATACACCTTGCATGCAATGGGAAAAGACAAAGCTTCATTACTTCCCCTGGGTGGTTCAGGAGAAAAGTTCAGCGGATATAAAGGATATGGATTGGCAACAATGGTGGAAATTCTCAGTGCATCGCTTCAAACCGCTAACTTTCTCTCCGCCACCATCGGAATTGATGAGCAAGGGAAACCTGTACCTTTCGGTCTGGGACATTTCTTTATGGCAATCGACATTGAAAGTTTTGTCGAAATAGACCAATTCAAGAAAACGACAGGAGATATTCTTCGCGAACTACGTAACTCTCGTAAAGAGCCCGGGCAGTCGCGTATCTACACGGCAGGCGAAAAAGAATACGAAAATGAGATCAGATTAGCCAGAGAGGGCATTGAGATCATTCCTAAGTTACAAAAGGAAATGAAACAAATGCAACAGGAATTGGGTTTATCTCAATACAAATTCCCATTTTAAAGGTTGTAACTATAAGTATGATTGAAGGACTTGTTTTTGATTTTGATGGTTTAATTATTGATACCGAAACACCTGAATATGATGCATGGAAGGAAATATTTCATCAATATAATTTAACACTTCCGTTTGAAGAGTGGTCAAAGTGTCTTGGCTCTGATTTTAGCAGATTTAATCCTCTCAAATACCTATCTGAAAAAACAGGCGTAAATCTTGATACATGCAAACTGCTGGAAAAACAGCGAGCAAGATCAAAAGAACTTACCCTCAATAACCTGCCTCTGCCGGGTGTTACTGATTTAATCCACGAAGCAAAGAAAGCAGGCTTGTTATTGGCAGTAGCATCCAGCAGTGACGCTGACTGGGTTATCGGTCACCTCCAAAGAGTAAAGCTTAAGGATTACTTTAACATAATTTGTACTGCTGAGGATGTCGAGCATGTTAAACCTGCACCCGATTTATTCAGGCTGGCAGTAAATCGTCTGGGAATTACACCCGACAAAGCCGTTGCATTCGAAGATACACAGCTTGGGATCCAATCAGCAAAGAAAGCTGGTTTGTATTGTGTTGCCATTCCCAATGAAGTTACTTCCCGTCTGGATTTCAGTCAGGCAGATTGGGTTGTCAAATCGATGACTGAGGTGCATGTTCAGAATCTTCAACAGCGATTTGCCTAAATAATTTACTTTTTCTTATCTATTTACTAATGGTACTGACCGGCTTTTCGAAAACCTTGATTGTTCATATACCAAAGCTGTATACTATTGAGCATGTACAAAAAAAACATGGGTAATTCTCAATGAAAATTGAAAACCTGATGGAAATGCTTCCCGAATTTTATACACCCCTGGATAAAGAGAATATCATGCGGGCGTATCATCTCGCGGAAGAATCCCATCGCGGTCAACTTCGCGCATCAGGTGAGCCGTATATTACCCACTGTGTTGCGGTAGCTGCCATCCTGGCAGAGATGAGAATGCCTCCTGCGGTTGTTCTTGCAGGTCTTCTACATGATATTGTTGAAGATACCCCTATCACTATTGACGATTTACGTGTTCAATTTGGTGAAGAAGTTACACGTCTGGTAGATGGTGTAACAAAACTTACCAACCTTCCCCGTGTTTCCAGAGGTGATCAACACCCTGAAGAAACCTTGAAAGAAAATGGCAAAGACCTTGGTTATCCCGGAGGAGAAAGTACTCTTGCCAAAGATCGGCGAAAAGAGCTGCGCGATGAAACTTTACGAAAGACATTCATGGCAATGGGAGATGACATCCGGGTTGTAATTATTAAGCTGGCAGACCGGCTGCATAATATGCGAACACTGGGATATATGCCTGAAGCAAAAAGAAAAAGAATTGCTCAGGAAACTTTGGATATTTTTGCTCCTCTGGCTAACCGGCTTGGTATATGGCAAATGAAATGGGAATTGGAAGACCTTGGTTTTCGTTACACAAATCCAGAAAAATATAAAGAAATAGCAGAAAACCTTGCCCAAAGACGATCTGATAGAGAGTTACAGATACAACAGATCTCTGAAAGATTAAAAGAAGTGCTCGACCAGGCGGGGATTAAAGCCGAGATTTCTGGTAGACCAAAACACATTTATTCCATTTATCGAAAAATGATCGAGAAGGGACGCCCATTCGAAATGGTTCGCGATCTCCGAGCTATGCGCCTGATCGTTCCTGATATCCCTTCTTGTTATGCTGCTCTGGGTGTAATCCATACCCATTGGCGTCCCATACCTCATGAGTTTGATGATTACATAGCTGCTCCAAAAGATAACTTCTATCAATCCATCCATACCGCCATTATTTATGATGATGGAAAATCGGTTGAAGTACAGATCCGTACTCCTGAAATGCATCAGAATGCAGAATTTGGTATCGCAGCACACTGGCGATACAAAGAAAAAGGGCGTCGTGATGATACCTTTGAAGAACGAATTAATTGGATCCGCCGTTTGATGGAATGGCGACAGGATGTAAATGATGCTTCAGAGTTTGTTGATGGTATGCGCAGTGATGTATTCGGTGACAGAGTATATGTGTTTACCCCTCGGGGAGATATCATCGATCTTCCAGCTGGATCTACCCCTATTGACTTCGCATACAGTGTCCACACAGAAATTGGGCATCGTTGTCGAGGGGCTAAAGTAAACGGCAAGCTTGTCACCCTTGATTATTCACTAAAAACTGGCGACCAGGTTGAAGTCCTCACTGCAAAACAAGGCGGACCCAGCCGTGATTGGATGAACATCAATCTTGGTCTGGTTAAAACCCAACGCGCCAGATCGAAAATTCGTGCCTGGTTTAAACAGCAAGATCGTGAGCAAAACCTTGCTCAGGGAAAATTGATCCTCGATCGTGAATTGCGTAGATTAGGTTTGCAAGATGTCAATTTGCTAAAACTTGCAAATGCATTTAACTATAAAACAGAAGAAGATCTATATGTTGGTCTTGGTTGTGGTGATGTTCCCCTGGGTAGGATCATTACCGAATTAAGCATTGAAGACAAAGAAGCTGATTTTCTTGAAGTTCATCCAAGCACTGAAGTGCTGGTACCAGATAATACAGTAACCGTTGTCGGATTAAAGGGAATATTGACCAATTTAGCGCGCTGTTGCAAACCGGTAGCAGGAGATGATATTGTAGGTTATGTTACTCGAGGGCGCGGCGTCACAGTTCACCGGCGTGATTGCCCAAATATGCTTCGAGTTGCCGATGGTGAAAGAATTATCAAAGTTTCGTGGGGAGATGCGAGAAAAACTTACCCTGTCGCAGTAGAGATCCGCGCTTATGACCGGCAAGGCTTAATGGGGGATATTTCCAATGTGCTGACAAATGAAAACATTAATTTGGCAGATATCTCTCTTAAAACCTCACATAATCTTGCTGTGATTAAATTGATCCTTGAAGTATCTGAAATTACTCAGCTTAGCCGAATTTTGACAAGAATTGAAAATTTGCCAAATGTCCTTGAGGCTCATCGCTTGCGTCCTGGATAAGCAGTGATATAATATTGCACTCATGAAGGAAAAGACACCAAGATATCACAAAGCTCGTATGATTATTGCATTTCTTGGTTTATTGGATGCAACATATTTACTAATCATCAAACTAACCAATAATCAGGAATTATGCCCGAAAGGAATTGGGGATTGCTGGTCAGTTAACAACTCCTCTTACTCTGAGCTTTTTGGAATACCAATTTCTGCATTTGGTATTGCAGTATATTTTGCTTTGATTGTCCTAATGCAATGGGAGCTTCGATATAAATTCGGGAGAAAAAATTCGATTTTATTTCAATTTGGGGTCACCCTTGTTGGTTTCATTTTTTCAATGTATCTGATTTATGTACAATTTGGATTATTACACCAGATATGCCCATTTTGCCTGGTTTCTGCTGTAACAATGACAACTATGTTCATCTTGACAACTATTTGTCTGTTTAAAACTCAAGCTTTTGAAAGCTAATTTTATTGGAGGTTTTTTATGCCCCGTATTCGCTGTCACTATCTTGACTGTGCCTTCCTCGATGAAAATTATTGCAGTGCTGCATCAATTGAGCTGGACCCCGACGATGGATGCAAAACATTTACTGATAATGCGGATCTTTCATCGAATGAAGAATTGCTTGATGAGGAAGAAGAAGAATTAGAAGAATGGGAAGAAACTGATGAAGAAGACGAAGGGGATGAAGATTTCTGGCCAGATGACGAATAGAAATGTCCAGCCAAAAAATCAATGATTCATCACTTGATTTTCAACAGGAAATCCATAAGAACTTACGATTTAACTTTTTAGTAAATTTAGGAGACAGTTCTTTTTTTGGCCTGGCACTGGGCATTACAACTTTTAGCGCAGTGCTCCCATTATTTGTATCATCGTTTACTGATTCAGCAATCCTGATTGGATTGATACCCTCAATGCATTCTTTGGGTTGGCTTTTCCCCCAATTATTTACAGCAAACATGGTGAGCAAGCAAAAACGGTTTAAGCCGTTTTTGCTTGCTTTTAGTATTCAGGAGCGACTTCCTTTTCTGTTTTTAGCAATTGTTGCTTTCTTTAGCAGCAGGTTAAACCCACAACTTGTTTTATTATTCACCTTCATCTTGCTTGCTTGGCATGGTTTGTCGTCTGGTATTTCTGGCAATCCCTGGCAAAACCTTCTGGCAAAAGTTATCCCTGGCGAAAATAGAGCAACCTTCTTTGGTATTATGAACGGCAGTTCGAATTTATTTGGCAGTGTTGGTGCATTTACAGGTGGATTGATCCTTGAAAAATATCTATTCCCAAGTAATTTTGCATTCTGTTTCCTTCTTACTTTTATTACCATGATGCTTTCATGGGGCTGCCTCGCTGCGAACAGGGAACCCGAAAGAAAGTTAGAAACCCAAGAAGAAACAAACACGATCAGTCAGTGGAATTTGATTAAGCAAATTTTCAAACACAATCGTCCATTTATGGTTTTTCTTCTATCAAGGATTTCATACCAATTCGGAATGATGGCTTTGGCTTTTCTTACTGTTTTTTCAGTAAATGAGATTAAAGTCTCAACAATTACAGTTGGAGCTCTCACCAGTATTCTTTTCATAGTACAGGTGGTTTCCAATCCCGTATTAGGTTGGATTGCAGACCATTGGGGAAGAAGAAATGCTTTCATTTTAGGGGCATTTTCTGCGATGCTAGGTGCCATTTGTGCCAGTATTGCTCATCAGTCCTGGTTACTTTTCCCAGCATTTTTCTTTATTGGAATTGCAAACTCTGCATTTTGGACAATTGGAATGGCTTATAGCATGGAATTTGGTTCAGATACAGAGAAGCCCACCTATGTGGGGTTGTCCAATACGTTAGTTGCACCAGCGGTAGCATTAGCACCCCTATTGGGTGGTTGGCTGGTTGAACAGGCTGGGTATCGTTTAACATTCTATGTTTCGACGATTTTCGCTCTTCTGACAGTTTTTATCCTGCTTACAATGGAAAAGAAATCTGGTATAAAGAAGAAGAACTGCAATGCCTAAGTTAGTGGGAGGAAGATATGCCAACGATACAGGATTTTCTGAATGAATTACCACTCGATACGCGAAACATCGTTGAATCTCTTTGGAAAGCTCTTCCTGGTTCTGATCAGAAAACTTTACTGAACATGCTATCTGCTCTACCCAGTGATTCTAATTTACTGCGTCTTTTAGTAAATCTTGCTGCCAGGCAATATAAAGTAATTTCCGGGAGAAAGCATGTCGTAGCAATAGTAGGACCAGCAAATGTAGGAAAATCTACCCTCTATAATCAGCTGATCCAGCAAAAACAGGATCGTGCGGTAGTAAGTCCGGTTCCTGGTACAACACGCGCTAATAAAGAAGCAGATACCGGATTATTTACGATCGTTGATACACCCGGTGCAGATGCTGTTGGAAATGTTGGTGAAGAAGAAAAAATGCAAGCAATGTCAGCCGCCAATCAAGCAGATTTTCTAGTAATTATGTTTGACGCCATTCAGGGTATCAAACAAAGCGAATTGCAACTTTTAGATGACCTGAAAGCCCTATCCAAACCTTATATTATTGTAATGAATAAAATGGATCTGGTTAGGAAAGATGCAGATCAGGTTCTTCAAAAAGCAGCTATTAATCTTCATATTCAAACTACTCAGATCATTCCCATCATTGCAAAAGATGGAAAATCTCTGTCGAATATCATCATGGCGATCGCTGCAGCAGAACCATCTCTGGTAACTGCTTTAGGTAAAGCTCTTCCGGAATATCGTTGGAAATTAGCCTGGAGGACAATCGCGAGTGCTGCATCATTATCAGCAGCAATAGCTCTCACACCCCTCCCCATCATTGATTTTGCTCCGTTGATCATTACACAATCAGTCATGGTATTAAGCATTGCTAAAATTTATAACCAAAAAATGAACCTGGCTCGTGCAAGAGAATTAGTTTTAACCTTTGGGCTTGGTCTTCTTGGTCGCACATTGTTCATCGAATTGAGCAAATTTGGTGGCGTACCGGGATGGCTTCTGGCTGCTGCCATTGCGGCATCTATGACGGTAGTAATGGGTTATGCAGCGGTGCTCCTGTTTGAACGCGGTAAAAGATTAACCGGTGAAGAGATCCGGAAGTTATCGAAAAGCCTAACGAATTTTCTATTAGCACAATTGAAAAATTTTGGAAAAAAGAAACCAGATAAAACCACCTTACAAGAAACGATTATCCAATCCCTGGATCATGTTGGATTGGACGAATCGCCCCGAATCCTTGACCATCAGATGCAATCTGATGCAAAAGAAATTATCATCGATCGAGTTTACCCAGAAAAAGACACACTGGCTGGAGAATGATCTCCCCTGAAGAGAATAAAAGAGCAGTATTGAACCTAATCAATACTGCTCTTTTTGTTGGCTGGGGGTGGAGGATTCGAACCTCCATAAGCAAATCCAGAGTCTGCCGTCCTGCCATTGGACCAACCCCCAAAGGTTGAAACCATATTTTACCAGTAGTTCACGATGATTTCAAATCTTTTACAAGATTTTAAGATTCGAATTCTTTTAGTAATATGATTGCGCTTTTCAATCGTGTAAAAACCTTCTCTTTTCCAATAATCTCCATACTTTCAAATAAGGGAGGGCTCACTTTTTGCCCGGTAATAGCTACGCGCATTATACCAAACACCTGCCCTGCACTATACCCCATCTGTTCTACCACTTCGCGCATATGAGGTTCTGCGATATCTTTTGAGACATCATCTAATCTTTGCAATTCCTTCAAGCATTTTTCTGCAATTACAGCACTTTCTTTTGCAGTCAAACCTTTTGCCACCAGGTCTTGAACTGGTGGATTTACCTCCTCACGGAAGAAGAACCCAGCCATATCTGGGGCTTCCTCTAAAGAAGCAATTCGTTCCTGCAATATTGGGATAACATTCAACAAAACGTTGAAATCGACTTTATACCCTGCTTTTTCGAAAAATGGTACCAGACGGTGAGCTAAATCTTCTTTTTCGAGGTTCCTGATATGAAGACCATTGAAATGATCAAACTTCGTAAAATTAATAGCTGCAGGCGAAGGATTTAATCGATCAAGACTGAATTTATCAATCAAATCTTTCATATTAAAAAATTCTGTATGATCGTCATAACTCCAACCCATTAAAGAAACCCAGTTCACAACTGCTTCTGGCAGGTATCCTAAACCTTCCATATCTTTCAAGAAAATGGAATATCCATCCTTTGCGAGGTCAGCGGATTCGCGTTTACTCATTTTTCCTTTGCCACTTGGCTTAAGAAAAACAGATAAATGCACCCATACAGGTTCTTCCCAACCAAAAGCCCTGATCAACAGGCAGTGTAATGGAAAAGTAGATAACCATTCTGAACCACGAATGACATGGGTAATCTTCATTAAGTGATCATCCACCATAGCTGCAAGATGATATAATGCCCAACCATCAGTTTTTACTAGAACATAATCATCAATGAGATGGTTTTCTACAGTGATCTCGCCACGAAGTTGATCTCGAACAGTTGTTGTTCCTGTTAATGGTGTTTTGAACCGAATGACGTGAGGTTCACCGTTAGCAACCCTTGCTGCAGCTTCAGCAGGATCTATATTTCTGCAAGTACCATCATAACGGTAATTTTCTTTTCGCTTTTGTTGCTCCTGGCGCATTTTATCCAGGCGTTCGGGAGTGCAAAAACAATAATAGGCATGCCCTGATTCAACAAGCTGCCGGGCATAATCCAGATAGATTTCTTTTCGTTCTGATTGGCGGTAAGGCCCGTAAGGTCCTCCTATATCGGGACCTTCATCCCATTCTATCCCGAGCCAACGAAGGCGGTCCATGATCTCTTCTTCTGCACCTTCAACATATCGTTTCCGGTCAGTATCTTCTATCCGGAGGATGAATTGACCTCCAGTTTGTTTGGCTAATAGATAATCGTATAATGCAGTTCGGGCACTGCCCAAATGAACATGTCCTGTTGGTGATGGGGCAAAACGGACACGGGCAGGAAGGATTTTTTCAGACATAGTACTCCATTATTCTAAAGACTTTTGTCGCGCAGCTACACTTTCTACCAATCCAATTCCTAAAACAAGGGATAATAATGAACTTCCTCCATAACTGATGAAAGGTAGTGTCAAACCAGTGACAGGGATAACATTAAGATTGACCCCAATATTAACCGCCATCTGAAAGAAAAGCAAGGCAGAGAAGCCAAATGCAATATATGTTCCGAATGAGTCAGCTGCTCTACGAGCAATACGTACACACCGGTAAATAACAAAAAGAAGAAGAGCAATCACAAGAACGGTTCCGACAAAACCAAACTCAGCAGCAATTGCAGAAAAAATAAAGTCGGTATGCCTTACCTTAAGATATCTTAGTTGTACCTGAGTACTATGACCATAACCTTCTCCAAACCATCCTCCAGAACCAATAGTGATAATTGCTTGCTCAACATTATAAGTATTTCCATGTCGAGCATTGGGATCCTGGAAAAAAAAGTTGATGATTCTTTCTTGCTGATATGGTTCGAGAAATGGAAATGCTGCAGCAGCTGCAACGATTCCTACAACAGCAAATACCAACAAATATTTGGGTGGCAGTCCGCTGATCCACAGCATCGAGAACCAGATTACCATAATCACGATAGAAGTACTCAGATTGGGTTGTAGGAGGATCCAAACGACTACTCCCATTGTCATCAGAAATCCCGTTATGATCCAACGTAAATCTTTTGGTTTTTTCTGTGATTTTGCAAAGTAATCTGCCAGCACAAGGATCATGACAATTTTTGCCAATTCTGATGGCTGTATGGATATTGAACCAAATTCTACACGACGAGCAGAACCAAACTCAACTTCACCAACCACGAAAATGACGATCAAGAAAAGAATCGTCCCTATATACATGATTCTGGATAATGAGGCAAAGTAGTGATAATCTATCAGAGCTGTAATGATAATCACCACCAACCCCATAATCACATATTTCGTCTGACTGCTCACTAACCCTGCCAGCTCAGTATTACCTGCGATTGCAGAGCGGATCATTGCGATACCAAAAACACAAAGTACCAATACTGCCCCCAACAGCCAGAAATCAAAATATTTCCAGAATTCTCGCTTTACCATAGATCATCTACGTTTTGTTGCAGATTTTAGGGGGATATCTGCAATCAACCGTTGCTCTCTACCCTCATGACTCATATTTATTCGTACTGCCTGGCGGTCAATACTGACATATTTTGAGATGACATCGATCAACTCATTTCGAAGAGTTTCTAATTGAGAAGGAGTCAGGTCAGTGCGATCATGAATCAGAACTAATTGCAATCTTTCTTTTGCAGCACTGGCACTACTGGAATTTCGGCTGAGTAATTTATCTACAAAACCACTCATGATTAATTCCCTCCCGGTTTGAACATTTTTCCAATCTTATTAAATATATTGTTGTCGTCGCCCAGGGGAAGGAAGGGAACATTTTCACCATTCAATCGTCGGGCTATATTGTGAAATGCTTTTCCAGCTTTGGTTTTTTCATCCATAGCCACAGGTTGACCACGATTAGTGCTTATGATTACCTGTTCATCCTCAGGGACAATTCCCAATAACTCAATTGCTAAAAGTTCCAGCACATCATTGGTATCCAGCATTTCTCCGCGTTTGACCATGACAGAGTTCAACCGGTTGATCACTAACCGGGCAGGACCTTTTTCTTCTGCCTCAACCAGTCCAATGACACGGTCTGCATCACGTAAAGCGGAGACTTCAGGATTGGTGACCACTACAACAATGTCTGCAGGTGCAATTGCATTTCGGAATCCCCGCTCGATTCCTGCTGGCGAATCGATCAATATCCAATCGAAATCCGGTCGCAATTCATTACATAACCTGACCATATCACTTGGAGAAACAGCTGTCTTATCTCTTGTTTGTGCAGCAGGTATGAGAAAGAGATTCTCATATCGCTTGTCACGTATCATAGCCTGACGAATTCGGCATCTACCTTCGATCACATCTACCAGATCATATACAATACGGTTCTCAAGTCCTAAAACTACATCGAGATTTCTTAATCCAATATCCGCATCGATACATACTACTTTGTGATTGGCGGATGCCAATGCCACAGCAAGGTTGGCGGTAGTTGTTGTTTTTCCTACCCCTCCTTTACCCGATGAAAACGTGATAACTCTAGCGGTCATATCTCTTCCTCGTCATGATTTGATCTTCCAGCTTTCCACAACCACCTGACCATTTTCTATTCTGGCCATCTCGGGTTGGTTTTTTCCTTTTCGCTTCGAAGGTAAGTAAGTGACTCCAGCTATGCGCAACAGCGTTGGAGTTAATTCTAACGCACAGACAGAAGCAGCATGGTTTTCGGGCATTCCAGCCAAAATTGAACCTCGAACCCTTCCCCAGATTACCACACTTCCACTGGCATAGATCTCTGCGCCTGGATTTACATCTCCAAGTACTACAACGTGGCCATCATAATCAACTTTGAATCCCGAACGCAATGTCCTATGAATGAAAATCGCCTCTTCACCCGGAATGTTATCCGTATTGATTGAATGGATTTTCCGCTCATGAGCTGGTGCAGAAAGACGCGTCGCCATCCCAAGCATTTGAGCATTCATTTCTGTAGAAGGAGAACTACCCAACACTGCCCAGATGGTTATCCCTTTATCAGAAAATCGATCACGCAACATCCCCAGGTCTGCAGCTCTCAATACATGACCACCAACATCCAAGGCAATTTTTGCTCCATTAAAAAACTTTGCCTTTTCTTCAAGGATTGCAAGTAATTCCTTTTCCAAATCCACCCAGTTACCCTCACCCATAGTAATGAGTAAGCCCTCATTAATACCTTTAATCTGGATGGATTTGTTTTCATTAAAATTCATCATTTTGTGCTACCTGCCGTATCCATCGCTTTAATTTCAAAATATGCATCCATTACTTTACGCACAATTGGAGCTGCTACCGTAGAACCTTCGTTTCCATAATACACAAATGCAACAATGGCAATTTCAGGGTCGTCATAAGGTGCATATCCAACATACCATGCATGTGCTGGCCAGTTACCTGGACTGCATAGATTCTTTTCTCTTGCTAGATCATCGCAGAACTCTGCAGTACCAGTTTTCCCTGCTGAAGGGATCGCCTCATCAGCAAATATCGTTCCAGCAGTTCCACCTGGCAGTGTCACCAATCTCATTCCTTCTTGTGCCTTTTCGATCACCCAAGGTTCTACTGAAATTTTCTCATCAGTAGCATAGCTATTTTCATCGTACACCGTGATCACTTTATCTGTCGTTATATCTTGGACTAATGTAGGTGTGAATTCTTGAACCACATTGCCTTCACTATCGGTAATCTGGTGAATTAGGGTTGGTTTCATCCGTTTGCCGTCATTTGCCAGTGTTGCTACAGATACCAGGACCTGAATTGGTGTAGCGAGAACATATCCCTGTCCCATGGTAGCTATATAAGTATCGCCTGTTGCCCAGTTTTCCGCCAGGTTGATACGTTTCCAATCAGGGTCTGGTAAAAGCCCATCAGCCTCACCGGGTAATTCTATACCTGTTTGGGCACCATATCCTATTGCCCTTGCGTATTCATCCATCCGCCAAATACCCAAACCAACAGGTACTTCATCTTTATACCCACCACCCACTTTGTACCAATATACATCACAAGACCAGGCGATGCCATGGACATAATCCACTAATCCATGCCCGGCTTCATCCCAGCAAACATAATCACGTGGTGTGCCCGGGTCATTAACTGAATAAGTCTGCATGATGGTGATCTTACCGGGATCTTCGATAAGTTGATCGACAGTGACAACACCTTCATTTAGAATACCGATTGCTGAAGCCATTTTATATACTGAACCCGGAGGATATTCACCGGAGATAGCTTTATTAAATAATGGTTTATCAGGGTCATTTAGTAGCTGCTCATAATAATCTGATGGGATTATCTTCGCCATACGGTTATTTTCATAAGTTGGGTATGAAACAAGTGCCAGAATTTCTCCGGTTTTTGGGTTCATCGCAATGACCGCCCCTTTTGTCATCCTGTCTTCACCAAGATATTTATTCCAGCTATCCAACTCAGTTTTCAGAGCTGCTTTTGCAGCAGCTTGAAGGCGGGTATCAATAGTCAATTCGACGTTTAAACCTGATATTGGCTCAACCGGTGCAACCAGATCACGAATGATTTTTCCAGCAGAATCTACTTCAACAGTCCTTTGACCATTTTTCCCGCCCAATTCATCCTGCATCCAACTTTCAATGCCAGCATAGCCGACTTTATCTCTGCCTGATTCAAAGCCAAGTTCAGTATAATATTCTTCATATGCAGCAGGCACAGGCCCAAGAAAGCCAATGATTTCTGATGTCAACTCCCCAGTCGGGTAATCTCTAACTGATTCAACTTCAATATCCACCCCAGGCATATCATCGGAGTTTTCCTTGATAATCATTGCTGTTTCTTCATCGATATTACACTTAACCCTGACCGGATCGTAAGGGGCAAGCGAATCTGCAATATATACGATCTGGCTTATGCCCAAGTCGTTATCGCATGGAGTGAAATAAGATACTGTTTCTTCATTAAGTTCACCTTTGCTGACAGGTAAATCGATCAACTCAGATAATTTTCTATATACACCCTGTATGGCTCCTTCATCAGTTGGCAGATAAGCAGGAGTGATCACAACATTATAGGAAGCTACATTTTTCGCCAGTACATAGCCATTTCGATCGGTAATGATTCCCCTCAGTGTCTGCACATTAATAATGGATCGACGGTTCTCATCAGCCTGGGCAACATAATCAGCCCCATTAATTATCTGCAAAGAGAATAGCTTTATAAGGTAAATTACAATAACGATTCCAACTACACCATAAAATGCCCAATATCGCCATCTTATGTCGGGATTTTGTGATTCAAATTCTCTCATTCTTTCCTTGAGACCGATAAACAAATTGTGCAAGATCAGATACGATCGCCTGCATTGGAATAGATAGCAGCAGGTTTAATAAAACGCTTGGTAAGACTATATATCCAAAAGATTCACTTAATTTTATAGACATACCAGATAATTGTAACACTACAAGCGTTGCCATCTGTAATACCAGCGTGCCAAGCACAGTGGTGATAAACATACCAATTGCAGGTGCCTGCCAGAATCGACTTCGTAAAAATCTGGCAAATCCAATAATCACAAAATAGACCGGTATGTAAAAGTAAAAAGGCAATTTACTGATAAGTCCAATAAGTAGACCTCCCAGCAAAGTCCATTGCCATGCATCATCAACTTCTTCTTGCAAAGCCCAGGCAATCAACACCAACAGCATGATATCGGCTGCACCTCCCATCAAGTGGATCCTGCTAATGATGGTTGATTGCAATATTGTTACAAACACAAGCACTGGTACTGAATAGAGTGTTTTCAATTTAAGGAGTCGTGGTAGGAATAAGCGGAGAAGTATCTACCGGTTTAAAATTGGTGATAATGAGTACTGCTTGCAAATTTGCAAAATCAACAGATGGTTGAACAGATGCAGTTTGGAAAAGGTCGGTTTCAGTTTTACGAACACTTACCACCTGCCCGATTACAACATCAGGAGGGTAATTACCTCCTAACCCTGAGGTGATCACCAGATCACCTGCTTCAAGAGTGATATCTGTTGACACCATATCAAGATTTATATCGCCAGTCAATGAGCCAGACATCACTGCATCAACACCCGCATTTCGCAAATGAATATTCACAGATGATCCTGCATCAGTGATCAATTGAATTCGTGCAGCATTTGCAGTTACAGCATCGATTCTTCCGACCAGTCCATCTTGATTGACAACGGGCATACCGTGCTTTATTCCTGAATCAGATCCGTGATCAATAATCACATATTGCAAAAATGGGCTTGGGTCACGTCCTATTACCGATGCTGCCACGTAGGTATTTTCTGGTCGGTTTTGGGCAAAATCTAAAAGCGAGTAAATGATCTGTGCTTCATTCACCTGCTGCTGCAATTCGATTACCTGCGTCTGCAGTTGACTGACTTCGGCTTTAAGATTTTCATTTTCTTGCCTGAGGCTGGCAGCGTCTTTTGGAACTGTAATAAACTCAACAATAGCGGTATATCGAGTTGATATCCAACGTTGGATGCCAATGAATGGGCTGGTAGCAGCTTTGACCAATGGATTTAGATATCCACTTAGAGCCATTGCCATGATGCCAACCACGACAAGGAAAAAAACGATTAATTGCCAATTACGGTTTATTTGCTGGTTCATCTCGGGTAACCCCAACTAGCGGTTCCCAGACCTATCCAATCCCACCAGAAATTCGCTGAAACGGTCCAGGTCTTCCAGGATCATCCCTGCTCCACGAGCAACGCAGGTCAACGGGTCTTCAGCCATCCATACCCGCAATTTCAACTCATCAGAAAGACGGTCTACAAGACCAAGCAACAGACTCCCCCCTCCAGCCAGACAAACACCGCTATCCAGCAGGTCGGAAATGATATCTGGAGGAACTTCATCGAGTGTATCTTTGATGGTATCAATAATCACCTGAACAGATCCAGAAATTGCTTCTCGGATTTCCACTGAAGAGATCTCGATTTCTTCTGGCAACCCAGTTACCAGATTTCTACCTCTTACCATCATCGTTTTTTCCACAGGTAAAGGATAGGCAGATCCGATTTCGATCTTTACCTGTTCAGCCATGCGCTCACCGATGAAAAGATTATATTTGTTACGGATGTAAGTAATAACATCCTGATCCATTTCATCTCCAGCTACGCGAAGAGAACGCGAAACTACCACTCCACGCCAGGAAATTACAGCAACTTCGGTTGTTCCGCCACCAATATCTACGATCATGCTTCCACGAATTTCGGAGACTGGCAAACCAGCACCCAAGGCCGCTGCTCGGGGTTCTTCTATCAAATAAGTTTCACGGGCATTGGCAGCCATAGCTGCATCGTATACAGCTCTCTTCTCGACCTCGGTTGCGCCTGAGGGTATTCCAACCACCACGCGCGGGCGGGGCATGGGTACGATCGTTTGCTGATGTGCTTTACTTATGAAATATCCTAGCAACGCTTTGGTTATTTCAAATTCAGCAATTACGCCATCACGCATAGGGCGGATGACAATGACATTTGCTGGAGCCCGACCAACCATTTCTTTGGCACGGCTTCCTATTGCCAGGGGTTCTTTTGTTCTCTTATCAATGGCAACCCAGGAGGGTTCATTGATGACGATCCCTTTTCCACGCACATTCACCAGTGTGTTTGCAGTTCCAAGATCGATTCCGATATCTAACGAGAATAAACCCCATAACCAGTTGAATGGATTGAACGCCAAGTTACGCTCCTGGGATTTGAATGATGTCAAATAGTATCATAGTTCTTTGCTCAAAAAAGCTTCAAAAAATTATACCATAGTGAGCATTTAACCTTAATTGCTCGTATATCCTAATGTCAAGACTTGTTTTGATTATTAAGAATATACTCTTTAAAGAAAATCAGTAACCGCTAGCGATGGTTGGTAGAAATCGAAAGTGGCTTAAGGAAATTATGATTTTAAGTTAATCAGAAGGCGGGATTATTGGAAGAGGTGCATCCAGCCTATCTACTTTCCTAACCTTCATCAAGTCAGAAGAAAATGGAACTAACATTTGCTGAAGATTCAGTGTATCATGACCTGTGAGCCACTCATGATAATTTTCTTTTGGAAGAATCACCGGCATTCTATTATGAAAATTTCCCACCAGTTCATTTGGAGCACATGTGATGATGGTGCAGGTCAGTAGAGGGTTTTCTTTTTTCGTCCAAACATCCCATAAACCCGCAAAGGCAAAGGGTTTTTCTGATGCCAACTCAAATCGATATGGAATAGCACGGCTTTCAGAATCTTCTCTTTTTTCCCATTCGTAGAATCCATTTGCCAGGATTAAACATCGCTGGTATCTGAACGGCTTTCTAAAAGAGGGTTTTTCCGTCAACGTTTCAGAACGGGCATTGAACATTTTCTTCCCGATCGACTCATCTTTTGCCCAACTAGGTACTAACCCCCATCGCATCATAGATATCTGCCTTATTTCAGGTGCTTTAATGACAGCAACCATTTGAGAGGGGAAAATATTTGGTCTTATCTCCCAATCAACAGGCATCTCACTGAGGCCAAATTCATCCTGAACAGAAAAAGCATCCAGATCAAGAGAAAATTGCCCACACATATTTTCCTCCTCATTACTACACTACAATATTCTACTGTATTCAAAAAGCACTTACAACTCTTATAACGTACGCCCTGAGTTATAATTAACTATCACATTTTTCGAGGATTTCCATGGCAAATCGTTTAGTTGAGTGTATCCCCAATTTTTCTGAAGCGCGACGCCCCGAAGTAGTGGAAGAAATCATTAACACAATTCAAAGTGTACCCGGTGTACATATTTTAGATCGTCATTCTGACCTTGATCATAATCGTACAGTGGTCACCTATATTGGTGAACCTGAACCCGTTGAAGAAGCTGCATTTTTAGCAATTGCTAAAGCAGCCAAATTGATAGATCTTGAAAATCATCACGGTGAACATCCCCGTATAGGTGCAACGGATGTAGTACCTTTTGTACCAATCACAGATGTGACAATGGTTGAATGTATCGAAATGGCACGCAGGTTGGGTAAACGGGTTGGCAGTGAATTAGGAATCCCTGTTTACTTATATGAAGAAGCAGCAACGATCCCAGAACGCCAAAATTTGGAAAATATCCGTTTTGGACAATATGAAGTATTAAAAACTGAAATATCGTCAAACCCTGCAAGGTATCCTGATTTTGGACCTCCAAAACTGAGTGGTGCTGGAGCAACAGTCATTGGAGCACGCCAACCCTTGATCGCTTTCAACGTCTATCTCACCACTGACGACGTTTCAATCGCACAACGGATCGCAAAAACAGTGCGAAATTCTTCCGGTGGTTTTCGTTTTGTAAAAGCGATGGGCGTTTTAGTGAATGGTAAGGCTCAAGTCTCGATGAACTTTACCAATTTTCACCTTTCAGCCCTAGCTACGGTAGTCGAGACCATTCGAAACGAGGCGAAACGCTATGGCGTTGGAATTCTGTCATCCGAGTTGGTGGGATTAACACCTCAGGAAGCATTGGTCGATGCTGCGGTCTGGTATCTCCAACTAGATCAATTTGATAGAGAACAGATTCTCGAGAGGAAGTTGTATGAAGTAATGGCTGCATCAATGGCACCTTCCGCCACTACTCCTCAGGAATGGTCTTTTATCGAACAAATTGCTGCTGGAACTCCGACTCCTGGAGGAGGCTCAGCTTCAGCACATACCGGAGCACTTGCTGCTGCTCTGGTTGCGATGGTAGGTCGTCTTACCATAGGAAAGAAAAAATATGCAGCCGTTGAACAGGAAATGTGGAAACTGGTTGAACAGGCGGAAACCTTGAAGAAAGATCTTACTCATGCAGTGGATAAGGATGCGAAGGCTTTTGAAGGGATCCTTACTGCCAACCGGATGCCAAAAAACAACCAGGAAGAAATAGATATTCGTTCAGCAGCACAGAAAAAAGCTACCCTTCATGCTGCGCAAATCCCATTAAAAACAGCCGGATTATGTCTCGAAGTGCTGAAATTAGCTTATAAAGCTATCGAACAGGGTAACATAAACGCCATCTCTGATGGCGGAAGTGCTGCTATGTTAAGCCTGGCAGCTCTTTCAGGTGCTGGAATGAATGTCAAAATCAATATTGCATCATATCAAGATGATGCTGAGGCGAAAGCAATTCTTGCTCAACTTGAAACACTTGAAAAAGAAGCTCATCAGCTTGAAAAAGATATCCGTGCTGCTTTGTCAAAGCGGGGAGGATTTTCGCCTTATTGATGAGAAGGCTGCTAACCAGAATTGGTATTCTCTTCTTCATCAGCATGGGTTGTGCATGTGCGGTTGATTCATCGACAATTGAGGTGCTTAATCAAACCGTAACCTTGCCAAAAGTGGAAAGGATCACAGAACCGGTTTCCATTACACCCTCGCTGGAACTGTATAATACTCAAACCCCAAAACAACCCGGTTTTTTCACAGCGCTGCAATGTGAACCGGGTTATTGTATTTATCCAGCCCCAGATTTATTTCAGTCACCAATACCGGTTGATAAGAGACAAATAGCAGATGTTTCTTACCGGTATGGTTCCACAGAGATGGGCCAACGCGAACCACATTTGGGTATCGAACTGGTAAATGCCAGTGGTACTCCGGTATTGGCGGCAGCTGATGGCGAAGTGATTGTTGCCGGTAACGATGATGAAACCAGATACCATCCTTATATCAAATTTTATGGAAACCTGATCATCCTGAAGCATAACCTTCCAGAATTTGATTTTCCTATCTATACCTTGTATGCACATTTATCCAGGATTGATGTTGAAATTGGGCAAATGGTAACAGCAGGGCACCAGATTGGTCTGGTAGGTGCAAGTGGTGCAGCAATTGGAAGCCATCTTCATTTTGAAGTCCGCCTGAAGGACATGGAATATACATCGACGAGCAATCCAGAATTATGGCTTACTCCAGTCACAACATCTGATTTTGGTCAATTGGGGATCCTGGCGATCCATATTGACAATCCCCAAAGAATATCATTGAATTCTGTCCAGGTGACACTCCGACCAGTGTCTTCGAAACCGGACATAGACATGCCTGTTTATGGAGAAATATACGATAAAAGCATCCCTCACACTGAACCCTGGGATGAAAGCATCGTTTTTGGAAACATTGCACCTGGTAATTACGAAATTGTATTCGAAAAAAATGGCGTATACTATCGGGCAACAGTTACAATTGAACCAGGAAATTTGACCCTGGCAAACATCAATATAAATTAGCGAGGAAAAATGGGACTACAACCTGATCATTGGATTCGAAAAATGGCTTTAGAACACAAAATGATTGAACCTTTTGTCGATTCGCAAAAACGGGATGGGGTAATTTCGTTTGGTGTTTCTTCTTATGGGTATGATATTCGAGTAGCAGATGAGTTCAAGATCTTTACCAATGTCAACACTACGATCGTTGACCCAAAGAAATTTGACACCCGTTCGATGGTTGATTTTAAAGGGGATGTTTGTATCATTCCACCCAACTCTTTTGCATTGGCTCGTTCAATAGAATATTTTCGGATTCCGCGCAATGTGCTAACCATCTGTCTTGGAAAAAGTACCTACGCCCGCTGTGGTATTATCGTGAATGTGACCCCCTTTGAACCGGAATGGGAGGGGTTTGTTACCCTGGAAATCTCAAATACCACACCACTCCCTGCGAAAATATACTCCAATGAAGGCCTGGCTCAGGTTCTTTTCTTTATCGCAGATGAAGAGTGTGATGTTTCGTATGCCGATAAGAAAGGTAAATACCAGAAACAACAATCCATTGTGCTGCCAAAACTATAGATATTTCGGGAATGAAGAATAAAGCCCAGGTACGTTCGCTCGTTTTTCGTACAGATGCTGCTAATAATCTCCTTCTTACGCTTCTCAGCTTCGCTGCCAGTATCACAGTTACACGCGCCTTTCTATATCTGACAGGCTACCCGCAGGTCGGAGGAGGCGAGATCCATATTGCTCACGTACTTTGGGGTGGTTTAATCATGTTCCTGGCATTATTAATCCTGCTGCTCTACAGCAATCGCCATATACATACATTTGCAGCATGCCTCAGCGGGATAGGAGTTGGATTATTCATCGATGAAGTGGGTAAATTTATCACCCAGGAAAATGATTATTTTTATCCCATAGCTGCACCTATCATTTATGTCTTCTTCCTCCTTACTTTGTTGGTCTATATCATTGTCCGTCGATCGCGCAAACCTGATGCACGGGCGCTTATGTATCAGGTATTTGAAGAACTTGATGAGTATCTTGATCACGATCTTTCCACAGAAGAAGCAGCGAAAATAGAAGATAAACTGCAACAAATTTCAACACAAAAGAACCAGCAAGAACTTTCGAAACTGGCTACACATCTTCTAAAATTTCTCAACGAGGGTGGAATCGTCCATCAACCCCACAGGCATTCTCTATTTGAAAAGTGGAAATTATTTAAAGAAAAATGGTTACATGTCTGGCTCCCCCGCAACCGCCTTCGAATTGCTCTCTCTGCTGCCTGGCTGGGTTGGGGTATCTGGTCAATCATCTATCCCATTCAATTATTGTGGAATCGGCAGGATGCCACCTTATTACGAGTAATGATCGAAGATTTCATTGAAGCACAATTGATTCACGGTACAACGACATTATTCTGGTTCCAATTGAGAATTGGGATTAGTGCAGCTTTAGGATTGATTATGATCATTGCCTCTATCCTACTTTTCTTCAAAAAAGACCATGTGGCAATTACAATGGGATTTTGGGCTTTGCTTCTTAGCCTGACAACTTATAATTTATTATTGTTCTATTTCGATCAATTTTCGACTATATTTAATACCTTCATTCAGTTTATTATTCTTATTGGTACGATTGCCTATCAAAGAGAATATTTATTAATAAAATCCCCTGACTAGATACGAGGGAAAATGGTGCAACGCGAATTATTTCAACAAATTGCAGAACATTTCAGGCAGCTCATCTTCCGAGGCGAAATGCAGCCAGGCGACCGTTTGCCAGCCATTCGGGATTTTTCACAACAATGGAGCTGTACCCCTGGTACAGTACAGCGAGCATATAAACAACTTTCAGAAGAAGGGTTGGTAGTTAGTCGGCATGGTCAGGGAACTCGGGTGGTGGCGCGAATCCCCTCTTCTCAATCACAAACACTTCGCTCGGTAAACCTTGTTCACAATGCTGAATCTTTCTTATTAGAATCAATTACTCTGGGATATAGCATGGATGAAATCGAAACTTCATTACAGGTGGCACTTGACCGTTGGAAACAGGCTTCAGCAACAGACAAACAACTTCAAAAAGCTGAGGCAAATATCCGCTTCAATGGCAGCCATGACCCCGCTCTCATCTGGCTGGTGGTGAATTTTGACGAACTCCACCCCACTTTTCCTCTTAAAATGACATTCACCGGCAGTCTAGGGGGATTGATCGCCCTCTCAGAGAACCGGGCTGATATTGCAGGATGTCATTTATTCGATGTAGCTTCAAATACCTACAATGATCCCTTCATTAAAAAGATCCTTCCTCAGGGAGCTGTCGCAGTCACGCTCACACGGCGACGAATTGGATGGATCACGGCTGCAGGAAATCCAAAAGACTTTACAGGTACTCATGATCTAAAGCGGGGTGATATTAATTTTGTAAACC
The DNA here is from genome assembly GCA_034429195.1 of Anaerolineaceae bacterium. Lineage (GTDB taxonomy): Bacteria > Chloroflexota > Anaerolineae > Anaerolineales > Anaerolineaceae > UBA4782. The sequence continues at coordinate 66,846 of DAOUGQ010000005.1, read as the reverse complement.
GCCAATCTGGCTCTGGAACGCGAGTGCTACTGGACAGCATGCTTGAAGCACAACATATCGACCAGGCAGCAATCCGCGGTTACTCGAATGTCGTATGGACACATTCAGAGGCAGCTCAACTTGTTGCTGAATCCAAAGCAGATGTGGCATTTGGACTTGAAGCAGCCGCCCAGACATTCCATCTTGATTTTCAATTTGTTGCGCTGGAACAGTACGACCTGGTAATGAAGAATGATTACGAAACCAACGAAGGACTGCAGGTCTTTATCAATTACATCCAATCCCCCGCTGCAAAGAACAGAATCGATAAACTAATTGGTTATGACACCAATATGACAGGGAAGATGAGGGTAATCATTGGAAAGTAAACGCGAAGGAGTTGGATATGACTGGGAAAATTGCAGTAAGAATTCCCCAGATCATCAACGAGCGCAACTTGACTCCGTTTGATTTCGTCCGCAACGCAGACATCGCCCCAGGAACAGCGTATAAATTGAGTGACGAGAGAAGGGTAGCCCTCATGGAGGGTATTACTTTCGATGTTCTGGTAAAGCTGTGCGAATACCTTGAGGTGGGTGTTGGCGATCTGCTCGAGTATCAAAAAGAATAATTGCGTTTTTGGTGGTTGGGGAAGTATAAAGATAAACGCCCCAGCCACCAACAGTAGCTAGAGCGTTTACCCGACCGTCCCTTTTCTGTACCGTCTGCCAGGACACTCACAGGAGGGGACACCAACAGCACGAGGCTGTAATGGCTTATTTAGTTTGCTTGCCCCCTATTTTCAATCTTTGCTACTCGCCAATCGTAAGGTTGGTTTTTGCACTTTAACAATTTCATAGTCCGTTAATCTCTTGCTCTTGTTTAGTAGCTTTGCGGACTGTCGGGGCGGGCGGATTTGAACCGCCGACCTCTCGGTCCCGAACCGAGTGCTCTAGCCGGGCTGAGCCACGCCCCGAATAAATCCCATTATACCATTTCCATTATATTCTTTAGGATTTCTATGGTAGGTTTTAGCCCTGCTTTTCGTTTGGGTTAGCAGGAATATGCTAAAATGCAAGGCAGTGGATGTATATCGAACACCATTAAACAGGACAAATCCATTTATGAAACGTATTTATCCTATCATCATCTTGCTGCTTTTCCTCACCGCATGCAGTGCTACATCAGCGGAAGAAGCTGCGCAACAGCAAACCCGCGTTTTTCAGGACGCTTTATTGACCGCCACTTATGGTGTTGGGATTAATACGACAGCAACGCCTGAAGTTACCTTCACTCCAACCTCTGAACCCAGCCCTACGCCGACCATTGTCCGCACCCCACCTGACCTGCCGGCTCAATACACCACGGGCTTGCTCAACCCTGTCGATCAACCTGTTTCCTATATTCAGGATGAATGCACTTACTTGCTGAACAAATGGGATCCCAATAAAAGCAGCCCCGGAACAGTGGTGATGCCTATCATGTTCCACTCGATCACCAAAGGCGCTGTTACAGAAGCGAACCAGATCTCCGTCGATCAATTTCAGCAATTGGTCAAGGATCTTCGAGACCAGGGCTTTGAAGCAATTTCCATGACCCAATTTGTTGATTTTATGGAAAACAATGCAAAAATACCTGAACGATCCGCACTTTTAATCGTGGATGACCGCAAACGATCTGAATACTTCGAAGACCATTTCCGAAGCCTGTACGACGAATATGGCTGGGTGGTGGTGAATGCCTGGATCAGTGCTCCCGACACTCCGGATTATCTCTGGCAGGAAAATGAATGGGTGGAAGCACAGGGTTATGTCGATCATCAGGCGCATGGGGTGATCCATAATATCAACATGACCGCAGATGCTTCTGATGATTTCATCAAAAACGAGTTATTCGGCTCAATTACAGTCATCCACGATCACTTTGGAAAAACCCCTTCTGCCATCATCTGGCCAGGGGGTGTTTTCACGAAACGCAGCGTTGAAATTGCCCGTGAAGCAGGTTACAAAGTAGGTTTCACCATTAATCCCCGCGGACCGGTTATGTACAATTGGGTCCCGCAAAGTGATGTGTCTGATCCACAGCGCCCTTCTTACTTTCCTGAGATAAACGCTGGCGATCCACTGATGACACTCCCGCGCTACTGGGATACGGATGCTTCAATTCATATCGATACGGTAAGGCAGATTGGAAATGAAGCAGCACAGTATGCGCAAAGCAATAAAGCAATTGAGCTGGAATATTACGACATTGTTTGCGCACCAATTTATGGAAAATATCCAGAGAAGCAACCCTGATTATGGATAACTGTATCTTTTGTAATATCGTTAGAGGGCTCGCTCCGGCAAAAATCTTGCACCAGGATGATGAAGTAACAGCTTTTTACGACTCTCACCCCATCACTCCTGTGCATGTATTGATCGTACCAAACAGACATATTGTATCGGTGAACCAACTTGAAGCCAAGGATGAGAACATGTTAGGTCATATGGTCATGGTCGCCAGAGCGCTCGCTATTACGCTTAACTTGAAAGAAAGCGGATACCGGTTGGTTTTCAATACCGGACCCGATGCAGGGCAATCTGTTAACCATCTTCACCTGCATTTGATTGGCGGAAGGAGAATGCCCTTCCGGTTTGAAGAATAATGAAACCATTTTTCCGTATTTTCATTGGACTGCTTCTCGTAAACCTGCTGGTAGGGTGCATTCGCCCTGCAGATGAGAATGCATTTCGTGCACCGGAAAATGACAGTACACCGGTTCCAACTCAAACAGGATGGATTGCACCCACCCATAATCCAGCCCTTCCCTTATCCAGCCCCACGCCCGATACAGGCCGGCAGTTACCGGCTCTCCGCACAGATACCGTGACGTACATTGTCCAGCCTGGTGATACGCTGGCTGCCATTGCTGAAAAATATACTCTGCCCTTGAATACGATCATTGAGATCAACCAGATTGAAAATCCCGATCTGTTGGATGTTGGGATGGAGCTGATCCTTCCTCCACCCAATCCAGCTTCTCAAGGGCCAGCTTTCAAAATCATTCCTGATTCCGAATTGGTACGCAGTCCCTCTGCAATTGGTTTTGATCTAAACAATTTTGTGAATTCAACGGGTGGATACCTTGCGGTATACAAAGAAAAAGTAAATGATGTTGAAATGACTGGTGCACAGATCATCGACCGCGTCAGCAAAGAATTTTCGGTGCATCCTCATATTCTGCTTGCCTGGTTAGAATACCAGGGAAACTGGATTAGCAGCACTGCCCCCACAGAAATTCAGCAAAAATACCCCGCCGGTTATATCAACCAGTATTACGAAGGTCTTTACCTTCAAATGGCTTGGGCAGCTAACAATTTGAACATGGGATATTACCTTTGGAAGGTGAATGCAGTAGCTGCATGGATTTTACCTGATGATTCCATCATCCCACCCGACCCAACGATCAATGCTGGTACCGCTGCAGTACAGCATCTTGCATCGTTACTCTATAACCAGGATAAATGGCGTGAAGTTGTTGGCAAAAATGGTTTTATCAAAATTTTTAACAATTATTTTGGACAGGCTTTCGATTATTCGATTGATCCTCTCCTACCGACTGACCTGACGCAGCCTGTCTTGCAGCTCCCTTTTGAGAATGGAACTGTCTGGTCATTCACAGGTGGTCCCCATGGTGGTTGGGGTACAGGTTCTGCATGGGCAGCATTGGATTTCGCACCTCCTGGAGATGCATTGGGATGTGTGGTGAATGACGCCTGGGTTACAGCTGTTTCGGATGGATGGGTCACTCGATCAGAAAATGGCGTGGTCGTAATTGATCTGGATGGAGATGGATATGAAGAAACCGGATGGACTGTGCTATACCTTCATATCGAAACCCGTGATCGTATACCTGTAAACACTCCGGTCAAAGCGGGCGAACGGATCGGGCACCCTTCCTGTGAAGGAGGAGTATCGAATGGCACACATGTGCATATTGCACGAAAATATAATGGTGAGTGGATCCCTGCTGACCAAGATCTCCCATTCATATTGGATGGCTGGGTTTCGCAAGGAACAGGGATAGAATATAATGGTTACCTGGTAAAGAATGAAAAAATTGTTGAAGCCTGGGACAGTCGAAAACCAGAAAATCAGATTCAACGGTAAAAAGAAGGGCATCTTCCTGTTCCTTCTTTTCGCTTGGTGTATACCTGCTTTGGCATGTACCCGCAGCGTCAAATATCCCGATGATCCCTTCACAGATCTTCCCATTTCTACCCTTCCAGCCACACAGACTCAAGGTATCTTCCAGGATGCTACTATCTCTCCCGCATCAACCATCGACCCTATTGCTCCAACCGTTGATCTCACTACTTCGCCCACTCCAATACCACCGGTTCTTTACTACACACAAGCGGGAGACACGTTGCCTGTGCTTTCAGTCAGGTTCAACGTAAATCCAGATGAGATCATTTCCCCTGAAACATTGCCAGTAACTTCACTGCTTAAGCCAAATTTACTGTTGATCATTCCAAACCGGTTGGGGGATACCACCCCGGCAGATATTTTATTCCCTGATAGTGAAGTTGTTTTTTCACCTTCAGCCATTGATTTTGATGTAGAGGCATTTGTCAATGAAGCAGGTGGTTACCTTTCCACTTACTCTCAATGGTTATCGACTGGTAACATCACAGGTGCGCATGTGATCGAAAAAGTTGCCATTGAAAATTCCATCAATCCCAGATTACTTTTGGCGTTGCTGGAATATCAAAGCAATTGGGTTTATGGGCAGCCAGCAAACATGGCACAAACCGAATACCCAATGGGTTATATTGATTATGCTTACAAAGACCTCTATCACCAGCTTGCCTGGGCGGTACAACAGTTATCCATTGGGTATTATGGTTGGCGAGCAGGCTTACTAACCGAATTATGTTTTCCAAATGGTGAAACTTTACGTATCGCACCAACAGTAAATGCCGGTACTGTTGCCATACAATACCTGTTTTCGCAGTTGTATTATGCACAGCAATGGGCTGGCAATTTATATACACCAGATGGAATTACTGGATTGCATGAAAGAATGTTTGGGAACTATTGGATACGCGCCCAGTCTGTTGAACCTCTCTATCCCACCGATCTCAGCCAACCTGAATTGGAACTGCCGTTTTATGCAGGAACCCTTTGGAGCTTGACCGGAGGTCCTCACTCTGCATGGGGGAAAGATGGTGCTCTTTCAGCTCTTGATTTTGCCCCTGCAGCCAATGAAAATGGTTGCGTAGAATCGCTTGAGTGGGTTACAGCATCAGCACCGGGTGTGATTACCCGCTCTGAGAATGGAGTGGTTGTTCTTGATCTGGATGGTGACGGAAATGAACAAACGGGTTGGGCAATTATGTACCTCCATATCGCCACAAAAGATAGAGTAGCAGTAGGTACCAGACTTCCTTTGGAAGGAAAGATCGGACATCCTTCCTGCGAAGGTGGGCTCGCCACAGGTACTCATGTACATATTGCAAGAAAATATAATGGAGAATGGATCCTTGCTGACGGACCCATGCCATTTAATCTCAGTGGTTGGACCGCCCACAATGGGCTGGCCCCCTATAAAGGTAACCTGACAAAAGGTGATCTGATTGTCACAGCCAGCACAGTTGGTTCATATGAAAGCCGCATTTCACGCTAGATATTATTTTCCATTTGCCAAGAAAATTTTGATCCTATTATTTGTGATCTTTATCATGATCACATCATCAGGATGTTTTCGAGCCATTGATGAAAATGGTATTCCGCCAACTGCTCCAACACCCACTGTTTTATCGACGACTGCAAACCTCCCCACTCCTCTTCCCACCAGACCCGAATACACACCAGGTGAATTAGTGGATTATGTCTGCCAGACAGGAGATAACCTTCCTGCCTTGGCAGCCAGGTTCAATACAACTGAATTAGAGATCCGTCAGGCGAATGACATTCTCCCAAAAGATGTCACAACACTACCGCCAGGATTACCTTTGAAGATCCCAATCTATTATCGAGCGCTTTGGGGAACTTCCTACCAGATCATTCCAGATGGACTTTATGTCAACGGACCCGCTCAAATAGGTTTCGATCCAGTATCCTTTGTGAATTCAACACCAGGTTGGCTGAAGAATTATCGTGTCTGGTTTGCGGATGCCTGGTATCAGGGTGGAGAAATCATTGAATATTTTTCAACTAATTACAGTATTTCACCCAGACTACTGTTAGCTTTGATCGAATACCAGACAGGAGGGTTGTCCGACCCAGTAATGAAGGTTTCAGAGGATTCTCCTTTAGGATTGAATGACCCTATGCGTGCAGGTCTTGTGCAGGAACTTCTCTATATCGCTAATTTTCTAAACAATGGTTACTATGGTTGGAGAACTGGAGAATTGATTTCCTTTGAACATAATGATGGACGCCTGGAATATCCTGATCCCTGGCAAAATGCTGCAACGGTGGCTTTACAGCAATATTACGCGAAAGTAATGGATTCCAACGCATATACCCTGGCGATCTCTGGTGAAGGGCTTGCCAAGACTTATGCTTCCTTTTTCGGAGATCCCTGGCAAAGCAATTCTGACCATATTCCAGGTAGCTTGAACCAGCCTGAAATGAGCTTTCCCTTTGCTAAAGGTGTATCTTGGGCATTTACGGGTGGCCCTCATACAGGTTGGGGAAATGGTGTCCCTCTGGCTGCACTTGATTTTGCACCACCTAATGTGGTGGGGGGCTGCTCCCCCACAGATGAATATGCTACAGCTATTGCAGATGGAGTAATAGCCAGAACAGGCGACGCGCTTGTTGTGTTAGATCTGGATGGCGACATGGATGAACGTACGGGATGGGTGGTTCTTTACCTCCATCTGGCAAATGGGAGCTTTCCTAAAGTGGGAACAACCTTGAAAAAAGGAGATCCAATCGGTATCCCTTCCTGTGAAGGCGGACGGGCAACCGGAACTCACGTCCATATTGCCCGAAAATATAATGGAGAATGGATCTCTGCTGCTGGTGTTCTTGCTTTTAATTTGGAAGGGTGGATCGCCTACAACGGAGCAGCTGAATACCTGGGCGAATTAAAACGATTCAGCCGTACAGTTACCGCCTGTGACTGTTCAGACATCAACAGCCAAATTCAAGCAGGGCAATAAAAAGAGCAGCATTTGCTGCTCTTGATAATCTTCAGTATAGAATAATTATTGAATCGTGATCATATGAGTTATTGGCGCTGCTTTGCTCAACATTGCATGAGCAGAGCAATATTTCGTCGTAGAAAGTTCCACCGCGCGTTCGACTGCTGCAGGATCGATATTGTTCCCCTTCACAATATATTCCATTACAATATTGGTGAACACCTTTGGGTGATCTTCAGCCCTTTCAGCATGCACCTTGACTTCAAAATTGGTTATATCCTGCCGCTTCTTTTTCAAAATGGATACAACATCCATTGCTGTACACCCTGCTAATCCAACAAGAAGCAATTCCAGAGGCTTAAATCCATCATTATTGCCCCCGAATTCCGGTGTAGTGCCAACTGGCACAACAAATCCAGTGTCAGCGGTGCCGTCAAAACTCATTCCTTCTTTCCAAACAAGTTGAGCATTCATAACTTTCCTCAATTCTTCAATGCAGCTTCGATCTCATGTACAAGGTCTGCTTCTGGAATTGCACCAATTGCTTCCCCTTTGCCCTGATTAATATTGGTATGGGGTACCCCATGAACGTGAAATTGGTCAGATAATTCAGGAAATTCTCTCGCCTGTACCATTTCTGCATGAACTTTATCCGAAACCATTGCCATTTGAAACGCCAGCATCACGGCTGATGAACAATATGGTCAGGTAGGTGTAACAAAAACTTGCAGATGTACGGGTTTCTTCAAATCCTGTAGAAATGCAATGGTTTCCTTTTCGAGATCAGTCTCTCCATTGGATACCATCATTATAGTCTGGATAAATGTTTCGAACTCCATTCCAGAGGGGATTCCATAAAAATGGATGTGATAATCCACCAGATTTTCTCCCTCCTGGGCACAGACAACAATGGCGGGTGTTTTTTCGACACCATACTTTTCAGCGACTTGTTGAGCATTTTCGATTATGAATTGCTTAACAATGATCATATTCGAAATAGATGCAATTTCTTCAAGTAATTGACTCACTTGTTCGCAAGTTTCACAATGGTCGCTATTATCATTAAAAAATAATAAAACAACAGGTCTCGATAACGCCTTGAAGATTTCGGATAATTGCCTAAGGATATCTTTGTTCAATAAATTAGCCATTCAATGAAACCTCCGAAAATAATAACGTTTCTATACTAAAAGCCAGTTTGGCAAAGCATCCAGATCCAATGGGTCGCGGGTTCCATTTACAAACCGGTAGTATCCTGCTGTTGCAATCATAGCTGCATTATCAGTGCAGAGAGATAAAGGTGGAATGTTAACTTTTAACTTTGATTTCGAGAGAAAAGCTTCGCGCAATGCTTTATTTGCAGAAACACCGCCAGCAACCAGAATTTCCTTCGCACTATATTCTTCTGCTGCATAAAGTGTCTTTTCGACCAGCACATCGACCACAGCAGCTTGAAAACTGGCAGCCATATCAGCTACCGGAATAGGTTTGCCTTCTTCTTCGAATTTTCTTACCAGACGCAAAACAGCGGTTTTTAATCCACTGAATGAAAAATCCCATGTACCTTCAAGCCTGGCACGAGGAAAATGGAAAGCCTGTGGATCACCCTCTTTTGAAGCTTTTTCGATCGATGGTCCACCCGGATATGCCAGCCCTAATAACCGGGCCACTTTATCAAAAGCTTCTCCCGCAGCATCATCCAGAGTTCCACCCAGACGGGTGTATTGGATATGCTTTTCCATCACATAAAGCTCTGAATGACCACCAGAAACAAGCAAAGCCATCAGAGGAAATTTAGGTGCAGGTGGGGGTTCCTTGCCATCTGGTTTGGTCACCCAGGCTGAATAGATATGCCCTTCCAGGTGGTTTACTCCCACCAAAGGGACATTCCCAGCCAGGGCAATGCCTTTTGCCATATTCAACCCTACTACTAATGAACCAGCCAGACCCGGTCCTCTTGTTACAGCGATAGCATCTACATCCCCTAAACCAATATGAGCCTGCTGCAATGTCTGATCGACCACCCCATATATTGTCTTGATATGTTGGCGAGAAGCGACTTCTGGAAATACTCCACCATAAGCCGCATGCAGATCGATTTGGCTGGCAACCACACTGGATAAAAGGAAGCGTCCATTTTCGATAACGGCAGCAGCCGTTTCATCGCAGGATGATTCGATCCCCAGGATTCGTGCAGGTGGAAGAGATGTTTCTGCCATATTTTTCCTTGCCTTATTTAATCGGAATTACCAGGTCTAATGGAAAGTCCGAAAGACGTTCAATACTTCCATCAGATCTGGCAGTGTAGGTATCTTCAAGCCGTATTCCAAAACCTTTTTCAGGATAATAGAGACCTGGTTCGATGGAGAAAACTGATCCGGGTTGGATTAGATGATCGGGTGTTGTCAATACCCCGCTGAATGGCCGTTCATGAACATTTAATCCAAGTCCATGCCCAATAGAGTGAATGTACCCTTCCTCTGTATCCGGTTGAGAAAGCAGAGTTTTATGCCCATGTTTCTCGAAAAATTCACAGGTCTGCTTCTGGTATGTGCAAAATGGTTCGCCCAATCGTATGCTCTTTTGCAACTCACTGTAGATAGTTTTAACCTGATCGTACATCCCCAATACTTCATCTGTAGCAAAACCCAGACTCCATGTACGAGTGAAATCATAAAAATACCCTCCCCCTTGTTCACAAGGGAAGATATCATAAATGATCGTCTTTCCCAATTCAATTTTGTCATCATTATTTCCGCTGGAATGAGGTACACCTGCATCTCTTCCTATGGCGAATATGGTTCCTTCAGGATTTTCAGCACCTCGTTCAGCAAGCCACAAATTGATGTGCTTCTTCACTTCGCCAATCGTCAGAGGTGAACCATCGGATTTCACCAATTGATTATTCTTAATCTTATGCCCGGTAAGGAAATCTAGTGTATTGCCAACTACTTCTTGTGTTACCTTTGACATCTGACGAATACGTACCAGTTCCTCTTCAGATTTTGTTTCTCGCGCCAGTAGGAGAACATCGTGTGGAAGGTCACCAACTAACTCGATGTCAGGCATCAATTGTTGTAGATCGCGCATAAGAGTATACCCCACCCCAAGATCCTGCTCACCATATAATGCCACTCTACCAGTAGTGATCCCTGCAGCTTCGAACATTTGTTTGTAGCGAAGCGCAATAGCAAGGTGCTGGCTGCCTTTTGCTTCTGTCAATAATTTTTCCATTGGTATTTGTGTGAATAACCTTACTTCAAAATTGGTTTTCGCAGCTTCGTCGCGCTCCATCATGTTGCAATACAAAATCCCTTTTTCCCCCGGCTTGATCAATAGATCAGCATTTGTCAGGTGAGCACCACCGGTTAGATATACCATCGCAGGGTTATGATCAGCTCTTCCTGTAACAAGCATGGCATCGATGGAGTATTTTTTCATAAGGATGTCAATATCAGATTTCATTGTTATTCCTTTCCCTTGCTATTTTCGTTTTCAATAAAAACAGTCCTAATTTTTGATAGTAATTCTTGTTCTTGAAAATTCATTAAAGTTCTCGGATCAAAAACGATTGAATCATTTTCTATCCTGGCAATCACTGGATGGTCACCTTCTCGTAAAGCAGCCAAATATCTATCCGGTTTGGTTATACGAATTGCTAGTAACCATGTGGGTACAGTCTCGCCAGGAAGTGAACCACCACCCACAGTTGATTTTCCAGGAATGATTTCACCTATCCCTAATATATTTTTCCAATTACTAACAGTATCTTTTAGCTCTTTTTCACTCTTTAACAGCATTTGCCAGACAGGAATTGACTTTTCTGCATCTCCGCGTAAATAATCTGTGATTGTTGCAAACAATGCAGCCAGGCAAAGTTTATCCGCTCTTACAGCTCTTGCCAATGCATGCTTTTTGATCTTATCAAGATAAATCTTTCGCCCAACAATGATCCCAGCTTGTGGACCCCCCAATAACTTATCACCCGAAAAACAAACAACATCTACACCTGTATCCAGGCTTTCCTGTACCATTGGTTCATGACCTAAACCATATCGTGAAGTATCTAGAATTGCACCAGAACCCAGATCATCCATTACTGGAATATTATTGCTATGCGCAGCGTTCACAATTTCTCTAAGAGGTGGTTCGCTATGAAATCCGATGATCTGATAATTGGAATGGTGAGCTCTTAATACCAGTGCTGGTTTTTCCTGCAGCGCTTCTAGATAATCCTCAATATGAACACGGTTGGTAGTTCCGATTTCATGCAATACTGCTCCTGATTGGCGCATCACGTCAGGTACCCGAAACCCCCCACCAATTTCCACCAACTGGGTCCGAGAGATTACTACTTTTCGTCTTCGCGCCAGTGCCGATAAACATAACAACACCGCTGCAGCATTGTTATTAACTACCAAAGCTGATTCAACGCCCAACAACCGTTTTAATTGATCTTCGACATGGATTGAACGGGATCCCCTTTTCCCACTTTCCAAATCGAATTCCAGTGTAGAAAATCTCCCTCCAGTCTCATGAATTGCTTGAATGGCATTATGAGATAGAGGTGCTCTACCCAAATTTGTATGAAGTATCACACCAGTGGCATTGATCACAGGTTTCAGGGTTGGCAGGAACAATCGATCAAGTTTTTGCTCTACCTTTTTGAAAATAAAAGACTCACTGATATTTCCAGGATTTTTTTGTTCCCGAATTTCATCCAATGTTTGCCTTATGGCATCTAAAACCTGCTCTTTGCCAAATTCCTTGGTCAATTCTATTGCTTTTTCACTTGCCAATAATGAATTGACGGGTGGAATAGATCGTAAATCAGTCATTCTCAACATCCCCAGGGTGCCAACGACTGCGTTCACGCAATCGGATGAACATTTCGATCAAAATAAAACCAATTGCAATGGCAATTCCAAGAAAACTGGTCATCACTCGTCCCAGCTGCAACCACGCCAGAATGCAGGCATAAACCCCAAACCAGGAAGCCTGACGCACAATTCCCTGTGTTTCAATAGGCGGTGTAGAAGGAAATCTGATATTCAAAAAAGCAACTATTGGAAGCGCAATTCCACTAATTGCCAGATAGAGAAGAAAGAAGAACAACCATCGAGGACCTAGAGTAGGTGTAGTGAGTTGGATGAGCGCCACCAATCCCGCCCAACCAATAACAGTGATAATAATTCCGGTCAACAACACTCTTTTAAAAGATGGCACAATTTCCTCCAAAAACTACGGAATTACTATACCATAAGTCTGTTACCTTTGCGTTTATTTAATTATTAGTAGTCTAAATGTGATAAAATTAATTGTAATCAACTCATCAAGAGAGGTGGAGGGACCGGCCCTGAGAAACCTCGGCAACCGCTTATGCTGGTGCCAATTCCGGCAGGAAGTTTTTTCCTGGAAGATGAGGGCCGCAAAGCTTCCCTCTCTTATCAGAGGGATTTGTTTTTATATGTGGATTTCATTAATGAGGATATATGAAAACTAACATGACAAACCAAAAATATCTTGACCTCCTTTCCCAGAAAGTGGTGATTTTCGATGGCGCTATGGGAACCAGTCTGCAGAAGATGAACCTGACGCCTGATCATTTTGGCAGCGAAAAGACCAATGGCTGCAACGATTATTTAGTCATTAGCTACCCTCATGCGGTAGAAAAAGTACATCGTTCTTACCTAGATGCAGGTGCAGATGTCATCGAAACCTGCACATTTCGCTCCAACCGCATTACCTTGGGCGAATACGGGCTTTCCGATCAGGTGCTAAACATTAACCGTGAAGCAGCCTATCTTGCAAGAAGAATTGCAGACAGTTACAGTACCGAAGGCAAACCTCGCCTTGTGGCAGGATCAATGGGACCATCAGGGAAACTTCCTTCTATGAATGATCCAGAATTATCAAATATTTCATTTACCGAGTTATCAAATATTTTTAGAGAGCAAGCACAAGGTTTGTTGGAAGGTGGTGTTGACCTTCTGCTCATTGAAACATCACAGGATATTCTGGAAGTAAAAGCAGCCATTCTGGGCATATTCGATGCCTTTGCACAGACCAATATTTCAGTACCCATTCAAGCCCAGGTTACATTGGATACTACTGGGCGAATGTTGTTGGGAACTGATGCTCCTGCTGTACTTGCAATTCTCGAAGGTATGGGAATTAGTGTTATAGGATTGAATTGTTCTACAGGTCCAGACCATATGCGTGAACCCATCAAGTATCTGGGAGCAAATGCTACAATTCCTGTTTCCTGTATCCCAAATGCTGGCTTACCCATGAATGTGGATGGACAGGCAGTTTATCCCATGCTTCCTGAACCTTTCGCTAACGAATTGATCGAATTTGTTAAAGAATACAAGATCAATGTGGTTGGGGGATGCTGTGGTACTACTCCTGAACATATCCGTTTATTGGTTGAAGGACTGCAAGATGTAACGCCAGATACCCGCCCTCGACAGTTCATTCCCCGGTTGGCGTCTTCTATCTCTGCAGTGCCCATGCAGCAAGAACCGAAACCTTTCTTGATTGGTGAACGTTTGAATACACAGGGAAGCGCAAAATTCAAGAAATTTATGCTGGCAAATGACTTTGATAGCGCAATCGATCTCGCCCGCCAGCAATTGGACAGTGGTGCTCACGGGTTAGACCTTTGTGTTGCTCTTACAGAACGCACTGATGAACCTGAAATGATGCACACCCTAATCAAAACACTGGCACCTACTATTCAGTCACCATTTATCATTGATACCACTGAACCTGAAGTACTGGAGGCTGCTTTGCAAACAGCTCCAGGCAGGTGTTTGGTCAATTCAACCAATCTTGAAGGTGGACGTACAAAACTTGATCAAGTATTCACTCTAGCAAAGAAGTACAACGCAGCAGTTATTGCATTGACTATTGATGAAAAAGGAATGGCAAAAACTGCTGACAGAAAACTTGAAATCGCAAGAAGGATTTACGACATTGCAATCGATGAGTATGGTTTCCACCCCGGTGACATAGTATTTGATGATCTGACTTTCACTATGGCGACCGGAGACCCAGAATATGCGGATGCTGCAATCCAGACAATGGAAGGTATTCGCAGGATCAAGCAAGAATTGCCTGGTGTGCTGACATCATTGGGTGTCAGCAATGTGTCTTTTGGATTATCACAGCCTGCCAGGGCTGTATTGAACAGTGTGATGTTGTACTATTGCGTGCAGGCGGGTCTTGATATGGCAATCATTAATCCTGCACAAATCAAACCTTACGCTGAGATAGATTCCTTCGAGCGTACATTAGCTGAAGATCTTCTCTTCAATCGCTCTCCAGATGCATTGCAGCGATTGATCCAGCATTTCGAACAGAACAGATTGCAAGTTCAAGCCAAAATAACCAATCAACAGCAATTATTGGCAGCTCTCGACCCTGCTGAAAAACTGCACTATTGTATCCTTCACCGGTTGAAAGAGCCAGTGGAAACTGCGATTGATGAGATAATCCACAACGATCCACAATTGAGCAAGCACGAAACAGCGATTGGTATTCTGAACGACATATTGTTACCTGCCATGAAAGAAGTAGGTGATAAATTCGGTAGTGGAGAACTCATCCTTCCATTTGTTCTTCAATCTGCAGAGGTGATGAAAAAATCCGTCAACCATTTGGAAAAGTATCTTGAAAAAGCAGAAGGTGTCAGTAAAGGTACGATTGTTTTAGCAACTGTGTACGGAGACGTTCATGATATTGGCAAAAACCTGGTGAAAACCATCTTGAGCAATAATGGATATAAAGTGATCGATCTTGGAAAGCAGGTTCCTGCAGAAACGATCATCTCCAACGCAATTGAAAATGAAGCAGATGCCATAGGATTGAGTGCACTTCTGGTATCCACCAGCAAACAAATGCCTTTGATCGTTAATGAGCTTCACCGGCGAAACTTGAACTACCCGGTACTGATCGGAGGAGCTGCGATCAATCCACGCTTTGGCAGAAGGATCCTTCAGACAGATGATGGTAAATGGTATCAGCCGGGTGTCTTCTATTGTAAGGATGCTTTTGAGGGGCTACAGGTGATGGAGGGTCTATCTACAGATTCAAAACGTGAAACTTTATATGAAAGAATGCACCGCGAAGCGCTTTTGGAATCAGAAAAAAAATCCGACGCTGTCGGAAATAATTCTATCTCCTTTATCAGATCAAATACTCAACCCGCCAACGAGATTCCTGTACCACCTCATTGGGGACCGCGGTTAGTCAAATCTATGCCACTCGATGCTGTCTTTAAACACCTGTCGATTAATGAGTTATTCAGGCTTTCCTGGGGAGCTAAAAATACACACGGCGAAGCCTGGAATAAATTAAAGCAAGAATATGAAGAACGATTGAATGATATGCGACGTAAGGCATTAAGCGATCCCTGGTTGTTTCCACAAGGGATGTATGGTTATTGGCCAGCTCAGTCGACAGATTCCGAGCTCATTATCTATGAGCCAACCAGCATTAGTTCAAATTCACCAATTGAAATTATCCGCTTCTCTTTTCCTCGCCAGGCAGAAGAAGAGCATTTAAGTCTCACAGATTATTTTGCCAGGGTTGATTCAGGAATCATGGATATGGTTGCTATTCAGGTTGTTACCGTTGGTCAAACTGCCACTGAAAAGTTTGATAAATTGCAGGCAGAAAATAATTACAGTGAAGCATATTTCACTCATGGATTGGCAGTTCAAATGGCAGAAGCTGCAGCTGATTATCTGCACCAACATATTCGCCGCGAATTAAACCTCCCTTCCGACCAGGGTAAAAGATACTCCTGGGGTTACCCAGCTATTCCGGATCTTGCTGAACACAAAAAAGTATTTAAATTGCTTCCCGTCGAAACCGAGCTGGGAATGCATCTTTCAGAAGCATATCAGCTCATCCCAGAGCAATCTACCGCTGCCATCATTATTCATCACCCCGCAGCAAAGTATTTCAATATTGGTGAAAGCCGGATAGAACAATTAATGAAAAATAGATAGGAAAGTTTACTATGACCACTTACCGTTTTACCCAATTATTGAAAGGTGAACGCCCTATTCTATCAGATGGTGCGATGGGAACAATGCTTAACCAACGAAATGTGAGTTTTGAAGAATGTTTCGATAACCTCAACATAGAAAAACCAGCGTTGGTAGCTGAAGTTCATCGTGAATACATTGAAGCGGGTTCTCAGATCATTCAAACAAATACCTATGGTGCAAACCGGTATAAACTGGCACGGTTTGGCCTGGAGGATAACGTTGCTGAGATCAATCATGCAGGAGTGGAGCTTGCACGCCGTGTCATTCTGGCTTCATTCTCCGATGTTCTGGTCGCTGGAGATGTTGGACCTCTGGGTGTGCGCCTTGCCCCTTTTGGGAGAGTATTACCTGAGCAAGCTTTTGAGGTTTTTAAAGAACAAATAGCTGCTCTTCTCGATGCAGGTGTCGATCTCATTATCATCGAAACAATCACCGATCTATATGAAATTCGTGAAGCCATTCATGCCTGCAGAACATTGAACGCTGATATTCCAATAATTGCTTCAATGACATACACGCGCGATGACCGTACACTCCTTGGCGATTCACCAGCAAAAGTTGCGTATAAATTACGAGAATATGGCGCTGATATTCTGGGGGTGAATTGTTCTGGTGGACCTTCGCAAATTTTACGAGTACTGAAACAAATGCACCAGGCAGTTCCAGATGGAAGATTTTCTGCTATGCCTAATGCTGGTTGGCCAGAGCACATGAGCGGTCGTATCATGTATCCAGCATCACCGGATTACTTCAGTGATTATGCCCTGGCATTTTGGGAAGCAGGCGCAAAAGTCATTGGAGGATGCTGTGGTACTACCCCGCAACATATTGCTGTCATGAATAAAGCCATTCAATCCGCTGACCTGGTGAATTATCACAACGGATTAACTCAGACAGTAGTCGAAGAAGAAGAGACTGCCCCTGCACTCCAACCGACTCAACTTGCAGTAAAACTGGCGCGTAAAGAATTTGTATTTGCGGTCGAAATGGACCCTCCACGAGGATTAACCACCAATAAACTACTTGCAGGTGCCAGTCTGTTGGCAGAAGCCGGTGCAGATGTAATCAACGTTGCAGATAGCCCGATGGCTCGCATGCGCATGAGTCCCTGGGCTGTTTGCTCCCTCATTCAAAAACAGGTGGGGATCGAGACAGTGCTCCATTTCCCAACCCGTGGAAGAAATTTACTCCGCGTGCAGGGTGATCTGCTGGCAGCCCATGCCATGGGTGTACGGAATGTCTTTGTCGTCATGGGTGATCCCACTGCAATTGGTGATTACCCTGATGCTATGGATAATTATGATCTGGTTCCTTCTGGTTTAATCAAATTGATAAAGCAGCGATTCAATGCCGGCGTTGATCATGCAGGAGCAGATATTGGTCAACCCACCACATTTTTTGTCGGTTGTGCCCTCAATCTTGCTCCGTCAAATTTCGATGATGAAATCAAGAATCTCAATCGCAAGATCCGGGCAGGTGCAGATTTTTGTCTGACACAACCAATTTACGATCTACACACCCTTGAAATATTCCTTGATCGTTATCACTCGATTTCTGGTGAACTTCCTATTCCACTTATTGTAGGCATCCTTCCTCTCATAAACTACCGTCATGCTGAATTCCTGCATCATGAGGTGCCAGGTATAGTTATTCCAGACAAAATCCGTGAGCGAATGCAAGCAGCAGGTGAAGATTCACCAAAAACTGGTATTCAAATTGCAGTAGAATTAATCGAGAAGATCAAACCTTCAATTAATGGCATATATATAATGCCCGCCTTCAGTCGGTTTGATTACGTGGCTGAGATCATAGAATCAGTGAGCAAAAAGGGATAAAGTATGCTTCTTGCCATAGACCTTGGAAATACGAATTTAACAATTGGTTTATATGAGGGTGACACTCTTGGTCCACATTGGCGTCTGGCTACTGATCATAACCGTATGCCCGATGAATACGGAATCCAATTGACGAGTTTATTGGAACATTACAATGTTGAGCATCTCGAACTGTCTGGTATTGTTTTGTCTTCCGTAGTACCCCCGTTAACGCATCGTATCATTGAAGCATGCCAGCAATATTTAAACAAAGAACCGCTAATCATAACTCCCAACTTAAAATTGGGCATTACCATAGGATATGAGGATCCGAATGCTGTCGGAGCTGACCGTATCGCTGACGCTGTCGCCGTAAATACTTATTATGGCGGTCCAGCCTGTATCATTGATTTTGGCACTGCCACAACATTCAATGCCCTTACCAAAGAAGGTGTTTACCTGGGTGGTGCAATCACAGCTGGATTGGGTTTATCATCCGAAGCCCTATTCTCCCATGCAGCCAAACTTCCCCGTGTTGAACTGAAAGAGCCACCTGCTTTAATTGGCAGGAATACCATACATGCTTTACAGTCTGGATTGGTATATGGATATGCGAGCATGGTAACGGGAATGATCGAGCGGTTCCAAAAAGAAATGGGGGATGATATTAAAGTGATTGCTACCGGGGGATTAGTGGGCCTTATCGCTCCCCACGTGCCTGCCATACAGATTCGTGCACCCTGGTTGACATTAGATGGCATGCGTATCCTTTGGGAAAATAATCATTAATTTAATAAAGGAAAGATAGTATGAAGAATCCCATCGAAGGAAGAACTATTCTTTTAGGCGTAACAGGTTCAATTGCTATATATAAAGCTGCTGATCTGGCTTCCAAATTAACCCAGGCAGGCGCAAAGGTCGATGTGATTCTGACGGAAAAAGCTCTCCATTTCATGAATCCTCTCACTTTTCAATCAGTCACCGGTAGAAAAGCATACACTGAAGATGACCTATGGGGTGGAGAAGGGCATGTGGTTCATATCGAACTCGGTCGTGCCGCTGAACTTGTTCTGATCGCTCCTATTTCTGCTAATACCATGGCAAGTTTGGCACATGGAATTGCAGACAATCTACTGACGGTAGCCACTCTTGCTTCTCATTGCCCACTGATGATTGCCCCTGCAATGGATGGAGGCATGTTCGCAAACCCCGCAACACAGGCGAACTTGCATATTCTCAAAGAGCGCGGAGCAATTGTGGTTGGACCAGCTGAAGGACATTTGGCTTCTGGATTGACAGGACCAGGTCGCATGGTGGAACCGGCAGAGATTTTTGATAATGTGCGTTTTCTTTTCAGCCGTGGGGGACCATTACAGGGGAAAAAATTCGTGATTACTGCAGGCGGAACTCGAGAACCTATTGATCCTGTTCGTTTTATAACCAACCGTTCTTCAGGAAAGCAGGGATATGCCGTAGCACAGGCAGCTTTGAACGCCGGCGCTGACGTCACCTTGATTACCACCAACTCAGAATTAACTCCACCTGTAGGTGCAGTAATAAAATCTGTTGAAACTGCTGCAGAAATGCAAAAAGCAGTGGAAGAAGAAAGTAAAGATGCTTATGCACTTATCATGGCAGCAGCGGTGGCTGATTTTACACCAATACAGGAACAGACTCAAAAGATTAAAAAAGAAACGGGCATCCCAGTTCTTGAATTGCGTTCAACACCAGATATTTTAAAATTGATCGGTGAAAAGAAATCCATTACTGGCTTTCCAAAGAAATTGATTGGTTTTGCTGCTGAAAGTCAGGATTTAATTGCAAACGCACAGCGTAAACTAGAAACAAAAAACCTTGATTTGATCGTTGCAAACAACATATTGGCAAAAGATGCCGGGTTTGAGGTAGATAATAATCGGGTTGTGCTCATTCCCAAAAAAGGGGAATCAATATCCCTGCCCTTATTAAGTAAACAGGAAGTAGCTGAAAAGATCATAGAAGTGATCCTGGGTTGGGAATGAAAAGAGCCTGCATTCTGGCAACAGCGTACCTGCTGTTCATTTCTGGGTGTGTGAATCCAGCAATCATACCAAGCCAGGCGGTAACTTCTACACCCACTACTTTATCAACAAACACTCCTGATCCAATACTCACGTCAACTGTCATTCCTACTGAGAACGATCTCGCAATAACCCAGATAGTCCTTACAGGATTACACGCCAGCACCGGAATGAGAGGAATCTATGGATTTGATAGCAATATCAACCCTCTCACCGGCCTTGAAGTAACCGATATATCTAAACTAAACCGTCGTCCTGTTTTGACGAAAATATCCAACTTTCCTCCTGAAGGTCGCCCACATGCAGGTCTTTCTTTTGCCGATATAGTTTTCGAATACTATATTGGCGAATATATGAATCGTTTTTTAGCTCTGTATTACAGCCAGGATACGCCAAAAGCCTGGCCTTTACGTTCAGGACGTCTGATCGATACCCAACTCACCAATATGTTCGGTGGTATCCTGGTTTACGGAGATGCTGATCCCCGGGTAGAGACTATCATTACACGTGATCTGCCCCGTCGGGCCATTTCTTATTCTCTCTCCGAATGTCCACCTGTTTGTGGACAGGCAACACATAGTGCAACCGGTGTTTGGGTGGACACAGCAGCGGTGACTGAATGGGCAAATTCGCAAGGAATGGATAATAACCGTCCTGACCTATCTGGAATAGTATTTGATTCTGTACCTCCATCAGATGGTATTCAAGTAAATACTCTTGATATCCAATATATCAGCTGGAATCATGGACAATGGCAGTATGATCCTGAAACAGGAAACTATTTACGTCTTATCGAAGCATGGGATGGTACAAACACATATCCCCTTATTCCTTTGATAGATAAAGTAAATGGTAAGCAAGTAAGTTTTTCAAATGTCGTCATTCTTTTTGCAGAATATGAAGAATTTAGTCCCACCTATCATGATGTTCATATTTGGCAAAACACTTCTGGTCAGAGAGCGATCTATTTTCGCGATGGATTGATGTTCGAAGGTACCTGGCTGACATCCGACCCTTACAAACCTGTCAGGTTGCTTAACAAAAATATGCAGCCAATGACACTGAGACCAGGCACCACCTGGTTTATAATTGCTGGGTTGAATTCGAGTTTTTCGAGTTTATCTATAGATCACTACATTCTTAATTTTGCGATACCATAAACTATGCGCATTCTTGTCATCTCTGATGTTCATGCCAACCTCACTGCACTCGAAGCTGTTCTTATCTCTGCTGATCCTTTCGATGCTGTTTGGTGTTTGGGTGACTTGGTCGATTATGGCCCAGATCCCAATGAATGTGTAGAACGAATTCGTTCTTTACCCAATCTAACCTGCATTATAGGTAATCACGAAGCTGCCGTTTTAGGTATGCTTCCAGACGAATCATTTAATTCTGATGCCCGAAAATCTGCCCGGTGGACCCATTTACATCTGAATGAATCCAATCGCGAATACCTTCTCAATCTTCCCGAATGCCTTACGATAGATATTGCAACTCTGGCTCATGGTAGCCCGCGTTTCCCTATTTGGGAATATATCCTGGATACCTGGACTGCAACGGAGAATTTTGAATCCTTCAACACCCAATTATGCCTGGTTGGTCATTCACACATTCCCGTTGCCTTTTTCAGCAGCGAACCAGACGGTGAAATTGTATGGTCTTTGCTAAAGCATGAAAGTATTCTACAATTAGATGGAAGAGCCATTCTTAATCCTGGATCAGTAGGACAGCCGCGTGATGGCGATCCACGTGCCTCGTATGCCATTTTTGAACCTGAGAAGAACACCTGGCAAAACTTCCGTGTAGATTATGACATCAAAGGTGTACAAAAAAGAATAATCAAAGCTGGCTTACCACGCAATCATGCAATTCGCCTTGCTTCAGGTGCATAAAAACGGGAACGTTTCCCTTATCCACATCGTCATTGAAGTAAGATCCTAAGGAGGAATCCATGAAAAAGAAAATCTGGGTAATTCTCACAATTGCAACATTGTTATTCGCCGGCTGTGCTGCGAAATCTGCAACCAATCAGGTTGATTCACTTATCAGGGATGAAAAAGGATATGCCACACCGATAGCTGAAGCACCCGTCATGGAAGTAGCTGTCTCAACAGGTGGTGAATATGAAGCAGAAACAACGGTAGGACAAGATCGCATTGTAATCCGCAATGCAGATCTATCTATTGTTGTTGTCGATCCCATTGAATCACAGACAGCAATTTCGAAAATGGCAGATGAAATGAAGGGGTACGTCGTCAATTCCTATCTATACAAAGTTCAGACAGGTGAAGGACTTGAAGTTCCTGAGGTAAGTATTACCATCAGAGTTCCATCTGACAAATTGGATGAAGCGATCGAGATGATCAAAGCTGAAGTCGAAAATCCAGAAACAGATATCTTGACTGAACAGGTTTCAGGTCAGGATATCACAATGGAATATACCGATCTTCAATCACGTCTTAAGAACCTTGAAGCTACACGCGATCAATTGATGATATTCATGGATGAAGCAAAAACAACTGAAGAAGTAATGATGGTTTATAACCAATTGGTTTCCATCAACGAACAAATTGAAGTCTTAAAAGGTCAGATCAAATACTACGATGAATCATCGAAACTTTCTGCCATTACGGTTCGGATCCAGGCACAGGCAGCAATTCAACCAGTGACCATCGGAAAATGGCAACCTGTTGGTGTAGCGCGTGATGCGGTTCAAGCGCTGATCAAAGCTTTCAAGTTCCTGGTAAATGCAGCCATCTGGATAGCCATATTCGTTCTACCAATCGCCTTGGTGATTTACATGGTAGTTCGCCTGATCATCTGGATCATCCGTAAAGTTTTCAAACCTAAACCCAAAGCACCTAAAAGCATTTCGCAAATACCTCCCGCATCGCAAACGCCGATCCCCCCACAAGGTTGATGATTATTTAGCCTGATCATTTTGCTGCCAGACATTCTTCCGGTTGAATAGTCTGGCAGTCTCTTATTAAGCTTCAATATCAGATTCAATCCAGATGGTATAATCCTGGCATGACTTCAATCGTAGCGCTCGATGTAGAAACAACCGGATTAGATCCTCAAAAAGATGCATTAATAGAGATTGGAGCGGTACGGTTCAACGGCAAGCGAATCGAAGATCGTTTTTCGCAACTAATCAACCCTGGTCGTCCAATCCCATCAATGATTACCCAATTGACAGGTATCACCAATGACATGGTGCGAAATCAACCCACCATGAGTGCAGTCATTCATAACCTGGTAGATTTTATTGGGGATAGCCCCATTTTGGGGCATCGAATCCAATTTGACCTTGCGTTTCTGAAAAAATGGCACACCTTCCCTTACAACCCGGTGATTGATACCTACGAGCTTGCATCAGTCCTTATGCCAACAGCAAGCCGGTATGGATTGGCATCATTATGTCAACAACTCGGCGTTTTTGCTACTGAGCCATTTCACCGCGCAACAAATGATGCAGAAATGACCAGTCAGGTTTACCTCCGATTAGTGGATAAAGCTTTTGAATTACCCAAAAACCTCATCGAAGAATTTGTTCGCATGAGTGAGCCATTTGATTGGGAAGCTTCTTGGGTATTTCAACAAATATTAAAAAGCCAGGTATACCAACCCATCCGGATAAGCCGTGAAGCCTATATTTACGGAACTCGATACCAGAACAATCCACTTTCGATACCTGAAAAGCCACTCGAACCAAACGATGAAATAATTCCTTTGGATGAAGATGAGCTTGCTTCAATTCTGGAATATGGCGGGTCTTTTTCGGAATACTTTAGTGGATACGAACAACGTCCACAACAGGTTCAAATGTTAAAAGCTGTCGCTCATGCATTATCCAATAGCCAACATCTGTTGGTTGAAGCCGGCACTGGTGTAGGAAAATCCTTTGCATACCTCATTCCAGCAGCAATATGGGCATACCAGAATCATCATCGGGTAGTTATTTCAACCAATACAATCAACCTACAGGACCAGTTGATCCGAAAAGATATTCCAGATCTTTGTGCGATCACCAATCTCGATATACGTGCGGCAGTTCTAAAAGGTCGGAGTAATTATTTATGCCCCCGCCGGTTCGAAGCACTGATCACCCGTGGGCCACAGAACGCAGAGGAAATGCGTGTTGCAGCAAAAGTCATGGTCTGGATGGTTCAAAATGGTTCAGGTGACCGTAATGAGATCAACCTCAATGGACCCATTGAACGAGAAATTTATTATCGCATCTCTGCGGAAGATGAAGGATGTCGTAGTGATGTTTGTGTCGAACGAACAGGTGGTCGCTGTCCATTCTATATCGCCAGACAACAAGCACAATCAGCACATATCATTGTTATTAATCACGCTCTGCTTCTGGCAGATGTAGCAACCAGGAATAGGGTTCTTCCGGAATATAAATATCTAATTTTAGATGAAGGCCATCAGCTCGAAGCTGCTACTACTAGCGCTCTTGGATATGATGTCACTCAAAATGATATCAGCCGCATTCTGAAAGAGTTAGGGGGAGTCTCCAGTGGCACATTAGGTTGGATGTTGACATCCCTGCGGGATTATCTGAAGCCCTCAGATTTTGCTCGATTTGATAAATTAATTCGCCGAGCAAATGATCTATCGATTCGCCTCGAACATGATTTTAAAGAATTTTTCTTTGCCATTGATGAATTTCTCTATCAGCAAAGAGAAGGTCGCCCGGTCAACTCTTACGGTCAGCAGGAAAGGATCGTCCCTGCGACGCGCACCCTTCCCTATTGGGAATCGATCGAAGTTAAATGGGAAGATGTCAATGAAACCTTAAGCTTGATCCTTGATCTACTGGGAGAGATCTTTAAGTCCTTTGGTGAAATCGTCCAAAAAGATCCACAACAATTCGAAGATACTCAGAGCCGGCTCGGTTGGGCAATCAATTTACTGATTGAAGTACAGAATCGGTTAATGAAAATGGTAGCAGAGCCAGACAAAAATGAGATTTATTGGTTTGAAATCAATTCTGAAGCAGCACCAATTACTATCAAGATCGCTCCTCTCGAAGTTGGTCCACTGATGGAAGAATATTTGTGGCATGAAAAGGAATCGGTGATACTCACCTCAGCCACATTGACCACTCATGGTGAATTTGATTATTTACGTCAACGATTAAGAGCAGAAGATGCCGAAGAACTGGCATTAGGTTCTCCTTTTGATTACGAAACTTCTGCTCTCCTTTACTATGTAAATGATATTGCAGAGCCAATGGATGCCTCAAATTATCAACGGCAGGTGGAACAAGCCATCGTAAGATTGGCAAGAACTACCCAAGGGAAAATGCTGGTTCTTTTCACATCCTATGCACAGCTAAAGAAAACTTCCCAGGCCATCGGATCCGCCTTGGCGAAAGATGACATCCAAATTTATGAACAGGGTGAAGGGGCTTCTGCCAATGCACTTCTGGAATCATTTCGTACCAGCGATAAAGCGGTACTGTTAGGAACACGTGCATTTTGGGAAGGCGTTGATGTGCCTGGTGAAGCTCTTTCTGTATTGGTGATCGTCAAACTTCCCTTTGATGTTCCTTCAGACCCGATCATCGCTGCTCGTTCAGAAATGTATGAGGATCCATTCAATGAATATCAGCTTCCCGAAGCTATATTGCGCTTCCGTCAGGGTTTTGGCCGTCTGATCCGTACACAAACTGATCATGGTGCAGTCGTTATTCTTGACAAACGGATTTTGACAAAACGCTATGGGCGCCTCTTCCGCGAATCTCTACCCGAATGTACAGTAAAACAGGGTAGCCTGGAACTTCTCCCTTCTGAAATTGCCCGTTGGCTAAACTTATAATAATAAACCGCCATTCATCTCAAGATGTAATCTTATAGATTAATGATCACCGACTATGAAAAAACACAGCGAGGCATGTTCTGTCTCGCTGTGTTGTCTGCAAATTCTTTTCTCAATATTGTTAAAATAGACCAAGCACTCGACCTGTTTCGAGGTCTATATCCACATCATAGAAAGCTGGACGAGTAGGTAAGCCTGGCATAGTACTCATTTTGCCGATTAATGGATATATGAAACCAGCACCTACCGAGGCACGAATATCACGAATGGGAATGCGGAATCCTTTAGGAACACCCTTCAATTCAGGATCGTGGCTTAAGCTCAAATGAGTTTTTGCCATACAGATGGGTAGTTTATCAAATCCAAGTCTGGTATATTCCTCGATTTTTTCTTCTGCTTCTGGTAAGTAATCAACTCCATCCGCACCATAGACTTCTCGGGCAATTGTTTCAATTTTTTGCTTGATCGACCAATCCAATGGGTATAAGAATTTGAATGTGGAAGGTTTATTAGCAGCTTTGACAACCGCTTCAGCCAGTTTGATCGCACCTTCACCACCCTCTTCCCAATGATTTGATACAACGGAATCCTCCGCTCCACCTTCTTCAACTGCAGCTTTCCGAATCATTTCAAGCTCAGTTTCGGTATCGGTTGCAAATCGGTTTACAGCTACTACCACAGGTATACCGTACTTTCGGGCAGTTTGAATGTGATGCACCAGGTTTGGAAGCCCTGCGCGAAGAAGATCAAGATTTTCATTTAAATAAGCAAAATCTAATGGCCTTCCGGCCGTCACTTTTGGACCACCACCATGCATTTTGAGAGCTCGCACCGTCGCAACCAAAACCACTACATTGGGGGTCAAACCTGAATAGCGGCATTTAATGTCCAGGAATTTTTCCATTCCCATATCAGCACCAAAGCCAGATTCCGTGATCACATAGTCGGCCAGTTTCAATCCAATCCTGTCAGCGATGATAGAACTATTGCCATGAGCAATATTTGCAAATGGACCTGCATGAACAAAGACCGGTGTACCTTCCAGAGTCTGCATTAAATTCGGTTTGATGGCATCACGCATTAAAACGGTTAAAGCACCTGCAACACCCAGGTCACCCGCAGTGATTGCCTCCCCGGATTTACTGATACCAATGACAATGTTTTCAAGACGTTTTCGCATATCAGCCAGGCTGGTGGTTAGTGCCAAAATTGCCATGATTTCACTGGCAACGGTTATATCAAAACCAGTCTCTCGCTCATGCCCTGTTTCTTCAGCACCTTTTCCTATTGTTATCCCACGCAAGAAACGGTCACTGGTATCAATCACCCTTCTCCAGGTTATGGTATCTGGATCAATATCCAGACGGCATAGTTTATGAATCTCTTCAGGGGTCAATTCTTCAGGAGTTTTATTTTCCACACCTAGTTTTCTCATCCTGCTCAACATAGAAACACCGACACGACGTTTCCCGGTTTTATCTAGAGGGAATAGTCTTTTAAACATCTGGTCATCGGTGGCTTCAGATTCATGCAGCATGCGAACATCAATGGCAGCTGCCATCAGGTTGTTCGCAGCGGTAATCGCATGAATATCTCCAGTTAAATGCAGATTGAAATCCTCCATAGGGATGACCTGGCTATATCCACCTCCAGCAGCTCCCCCTTTAATACCAAAGGTGGGTCCCTGGCTTGGTTGCCGTATACAGGTCATTACGCGGTAGCCCAAATGTGCCCCTAATGCCTGGCTTAAACCAACGGTTGTGGTAGTTTTTCCTTCTCCTAGAGGAGTGGGAGTAATGGCAGTAACATCAATATACTTTCCATCGGGAACATCTTTCAACCGATCAAGTACACTAAGCGTTACTTTTGCTTTGTAAGGTCCGTAAAGCTCCAGTTCCTCAGGCAGCAGCCCCAGCTCTTCTGCGATCTGAGTAATGGGCTTAAGATGGGCAGCTTGAGCAATATCAATATCCGATGGTACAGGGTTTACCCGATCAAGGGGTGTAGGAATAAATGGTTTTGCACCTGAAACCTTGCTGCTTGTTGTCATGGTTCTGCTCCTTTTTTAACTTCTAATAAGTATTCCAATTATCAGACAATTAAAGGAGATTGACAAGTAAAATTTTAATTATTCCTTCAGTGTTACGTTCTGCAAAGTTGAAATGTTAAATCCATACTTTTCAAGGTGTTGGCTGATGAGCTGCAACGCTTCAGCTTCAGAGCCTCTACCGTTCTCACAGGTACCAATATAATTTTTTACAGTTCCTTTGTCCATTTTCAATTCAGTCAGATTCAAACGATACCAGGTATCGCATATAACAACAGTAACTTTTCCAAATTGATAAAATGGCGCTTCTGGCTCAGGAAAAGTAACCTTTCCAGTTACTGGATCCTTCTTTGAACTCGGAATTGCAGCGATAAAAATAGGTCGCAAAGGGTCAAGCTCAGTAAGGAGCGATTGTCCTGGCATCCATTCGGGTTGATCGATATTCAGATAATCGAGCAAAGTTGGAGCAATATCCAGGTTCTGCACGTTTGTTGTTATTTCTTTTGCGTTTACTGAATCTGGAAAATGGATAATCAATGGCAAGCGAGAAACAGACCATTTTTGGCTATGATCACTTGCAATAACAATGATTGTGTCATCCAGAAAACCCTCGGCTGCTAATGTCTGATAGAAATTCGATACTGCAGTATCAAATTCCAGGATTGTATCGGAATAGAAATTATCGTCATATTTCACTTGTGTTGTGGGATCCATACCAGCAGAAAATACCTGCTGTGCAGGTGCATACTTTGGTCCATGAGTACCCAGCCAGTGAATATGGAGAAAAAGAGGCTGTTCGGTTGTTTTTAGTAATGAAATAGCATAATCGAGTTTTTGCTGATCGTTGAATTTCTCTGTTCCTTCAGTAACCCTTTTATAAGGATTCGTCATATCTCTTATGAAAAAGATATGACCCAATCGGTCACTCAAACGTACTGTAAACTCGTGTATGAAGTAGTAATAATTCGAAGGCAATACTGCTGCAATTCCTGCAAAAAATGGATTGTTTTCAATTGAGGTTCCGTTTGCATAGTCAAATGCGTTTTGGAAATTCACCCTGTATGCATCGGCGTAATAAGAATAGCTGAGTTGAGCAGTGTAATATCCATTACTACGCAGGATTGCAGGAAGGTGCTGAAAAGTATCATTCCCCTGAAGAATATCAATAGAATGAAGGATACGGATATCCGCTGGATACTTACCGGTGAGGATCGATGTTATAGACCCGATCGTTCCTTGTGCGTTTGAAAACGCATTCTCTGACACCAGCGATGTATCGGCTAGTTCCTTAAGAAATGGTGTCGTATTCTTCGAATACCCGTACAATGACATTCTTTCTGCATTCAAGCTATCAGCAGTGATCAGTACAATATTCGGTAGCTTTTCTATATTCGTCTGTGTTCTATCAGGCAATAGACTTGCATTTGTTTGAGAATTGTTGTTTATTGGGATGTATACCCAGATAGCCAGAAATATTGCCAGAATCCCCAGGATAAGCTCATCTGCTATCTTTGAAGTCTTGAAATACTTTTCATTTATATTATTGGTAAATTGCAATACCTTTTTATAAAGGAAAACCCCAACCACAATAAATCCAAGTGCATAAATTGCCCTGAATACGCCGGATGTCGTTACGATACCAAATTTAAAAATAGTATAGGTGAAGTTATCAACCAGAATTAATACCATCGCAGTCAGAATTAACGTCGGAATGATTGCAAAAAAATATTGAAAGAAAAGTTGTAACTTCTTAGGTAGAGTAAATAAGTTCGCCAAAAAATTGAGCAAAAAGATAAGAAGGCATACTGCAGCAAGAATAGATGCAGCTGAGAAGAATATGAGTACTTTTTCGCCAAAAGAAGTCAGATCCAAAAAAGAAGGCTTTGTAATAATGAACAGCCATTCCATAAATACATATAAAAAGGCTGCCATCGTTGATACAATGGTTAAGCTGATGGGGGAAAATTTTGGAGAAGGGAAGAAGTTACGAATGGTTTTCATTTGGATCGTCGGTTCTGAAACAGATGAAGTGAAAAAATCTTTTCAATAAAGGTTATCCCTATAAATATTACTACAAGGTTAAATATTTGAGACACACAGGTTTTTCTGTGTGTCTCACAAAATTCATGAATTAACGTCAATGTTTTAAGTATTTCATTATCTTGTGGGGCGAGAGGGGGTCGAACCCTCACGATGTTACCATCGACAGATTTTAAGTCTGTTGCGTCTGCCTATTCCGCCATCGCCCCAGCAATAGAATTGTACACCAACCCGAAAATGCGTCAAGATTTTTAATATATATATATGAATTTTTTAAATACCCGTCTAGTATAATCAAAGCAGAGATAATAGGAAAAAGAGAGATGATCAAGGTCGATTTTCATTGCCACACACATTATTCATCGGATAGCCTGCAAACACCTGCACAACTCGTGAAGACAGCTCGAAACAAAGGTCTACAAAAAGTTGTCGTAACAGATCACAACTCGATCTTAGGTGCACTCGAAGCAAAGCAAATTGCTCCAGATCTGGTTATTATTGGAGAAGAGGTAAAAACTTCTGAAGGCGAACTCTTGGCCGTATTTGTTTCTGAAAAAGTTCCCAAAGGGCTTGATCCGATGGAAGCCATCCAAAGGTTAAAAGCCCAAAATGCTTTTATTTCGGTTTCTCACCCTTTCGATTTTACCCGTTCTGGGTGGAAACTCGAAACACTAAAAAAACTTGCTCCCTATTTTGACGCCATCGAGATTTTCAACGCTCGTTGTTTATTACTAAAACAAAACCAGTTAGCTGTTGAATTTGCTCATTTATACAATCTGCCGGGTACAGCAGGCACAGACGCTCATCTTTCAGCAGAACTTGGGAGAACTGTTACGGTTTTGCCATCTTTTTCCAACACGGATGAATTGAGATCAGCGATCCGTGAGGCTACATATCAAACACATCTTTCTCCTTATTGGGTACATTTTGGTTCCATGGCAGCACATTTTATTAAAAAACTGATTCCCAATAAACAGGTACCGATTTTAAATAAAGGATAGATCATGAATAAATTTCTCACCATCCACCCTTCGATTTCATATGCAATCAAGCATGATTTTCCCGTAGTGGCACTTGAATCTACTGTCATCACACATGGCTTGCCATATCCCGAAAATGAAACTCTAGCCCTTTCCATGGAAGAAGAAATCCGAAATTCTG
Source organism: Anaerolineaceae bacterium (assembly GCA_034429195.1). GTDB lineage: Bacteria > Chloroflexota > Anaerolineae > Anaerolineales > Anaerolineaceae > UBA4782. Next base: position 35,715 of record DAOUGQ010000005.1, on the reverse strand, counting down.
GAGCTATCCCAGCAACCATTGCACTGTTAGATGGAAAGATACACATTGGTCTTGATAAAGAACAAATCCATTTATTAGCCGCACCTGGCACAGAAAAAAAGAAAGTCAGCCGCAAAGATTTTGGTGCAACTCTTGTAAAAGGGATAACAGGGGGAACGACAGTCGCAGCGACAATGAAAGCTGCACATATGGCAAAAATTCGAGTTTTTGCCACAGGTGGGATTGGTGGCATCCATCGCGGGCATCCTACGGATGTCTCTGCCGACTTACCTGAATTAAGCCGGACTCCCGTGCTTGTAGTATGTGCAGGAGCAAAAGCAATATTAGATCTTCCAGCTACCGTCGAATTTCTGGAAACCTGGGGGGTTCCCATCATAGGCTTTCAAACTGATGAATTCCCTGCATTTTATTCTCGAGAAAGTGGATTACCAGTGGATTGCAACGCTGCAACCCCGCAAGAAATAGCGAACATCGCTCTTACACATTGGGGTTTGGGTCTAGAAAGTGGTATCTTAGTAGGCAATCCTCCTCCACTTGACTCTGCCATCCCTTCAGAACGGGTGGAAAAGTGGATTAAACAGTCTCTTGAAGAAGCTGAAAAGCAACACATATCACGCGCTGCAGTTACTCCCTTCCTTCTAGCAAGAGTTAGCGAACTTTCGGGCGGCGATAGTATGCATACCAATATTGCTTTACTCAATAATAACGCACGCCTGGCAGCAAATATTGCCAAAGCTTTGAGTAACTCAGGCTTACCTTCAGCTTAAGGTTATTTACTTTGTAGGTGATGGCCAGCGTGTGTCTGTAGGTCGTCTCGTAAGTGTTGGGCGCATAGTTGAAGTAGGCAGCGGTGTTTTAGTCACTGTATAGGTCGCAGTTGGAGGCTTTGGTGTAGGGGTTAAAGAAGGCCCAGGTGTTACCGTACTGGTACGCGTGGGTGTTGGAGTTCTGGTAAGTGTTGATGTCCTGGTAAAAGTGGGTGTCCTTGTAATAGTAGGAGTGCGTGTCTCTGTTGGTGTTCTTGTTGCTGTGGGAGGAGTTCCTGCGATGGTAAACCGACCGGAAACCATCCATTGAGTGCCAACAAACATCTGCACTTCATATTCGCCTGCCTGCCATTCGTCTGATTGTGGATTACAATTTGTATAGCCATATCCACCTGCTCCGCCGTTCCAGGGAGCAGTTTCATAACAGATCAACTTCATATCATTCAATCGATACCATAATGCCGACCATTGGGTTCCATCAAGCATGTTGTTGTAATCAAAAGTACCGAATAACTCTCCAATGGGATGCTCGAATTCTGTTGCGGGATCTTTTGGTTGATTGAAGTCTGCGAGCTCTCGGGCAAATTGGATTGGGCTAAAAGCAGCATCAGGCCCTGGAGTAACTACACCCGTAAATTGAACCTCAAGTGCTGGCGGGATAACAGGTGTTGGGGATACAGAGGGTGTATCTGTGATGGTAGGCGTTAGGGATATAGTAGGTGTTAATGTGATCGTAGGGGTTAAAGTTATAGTAGGTGTTTGAGTCACCGTCGGGGTTGGTGGAAAATATTGATAGATCATTGGCTCACCAAACTTGCCAAAAACAATCGCAGTGACCGCCAGCATGAATCCTAAAAGGATCATTCGCCAGCCATACGTCATGATTTTTTGGCGTTTTTTATAATAAAGGAGTTTTTGACCTTTTTGAATTGATTTAATCCCTGTCAGAATTGATAACACCATTCCCAGGATGATCAATACGATTGCGGTAATGACAGCGGTATGAATATCCAGGCTCATAAAGTGCATTATAGCATCAGATAATCCTTCTTTGTCTAATTAAAGAAAGGTGAGAAAACAATTAGGATTATGGCATTCTTTTTGCATGTATTCTAGTTATTGGTACAATAATACAGGGTAATTGTCCATGACTTTAGCTGAAGGTACCCTATTACGACAGCGATACCGCATTGTTTCTACTCTCGGTCAAGGAGGAATGGGGGCGGTATATAAAGCGTTCGATGAAAACCTTGAAGTATATGTTGCTGTCAAAGAAAATCTCTTTCTCTCAGATGAATATGCCCGTCAATTCCAAAGAGAAGCCAGTATTCTAGCTGGATTACGTTATCCCCATCTTCCTCGTGTCAGCGATTACTTCTATATTCCCAAACAGGGACAATACCTTTTGATGGATTTCATCGAAGGAGAAGACTTACGCCAGCGAATTGAGCGGAAAGGCTCAATTTCGGAAAGAGAAGCAGTACTTATTGGTTCCCTGATTTGTGAAGCGTTGGATTACCTGCATTCCCGCCCATCTCCCATCGTGCATCGTGATATCAAACCCGGCAATATTAAAATCACTCCAGAAGGTGATGTTTTTCTTGTCGATTTTGGTCTGGCAAAGGTGATGCGGGGTGGGCAGGCAACCTCAACAGGCGCAAGAGCAATGACCCCTGGCTACTCTCCGCCTGAACAATATGGAACAGGAAAAACAGATACCCGCACTGACATCTATTCACTTGGGGCTACTCTGTATGCAGCTCTTACAGGTATCATTCCAGAGGATGGATTATCGCGGGCAACTGGAAAAGTGCAACTTACCCACATCCGTGATATTCAACCAAAAATAAGCCGAAAACTATCATCTGCCATTGAAAAAGCACTAGAAGTCGATCCTGATGATCGATATCAAAGTGCAAAGGAATTTAAGAAAGCTCTCCTTTACGCAGGAGAACTCTCGCATTATGACCAACCACGCCTGACTGTAGAACCTCCTCCGGTGGTAGTAGAGGGTGAAGGTAAACTTGAAGTTCCTGTTAATCCAAATATAAGTCCAGAATGGATCTATGATGAACCTTACACTCCACCATTTCGCCAACCATCTCAACCTCTTCCCAGAAAAAAGAAATTAAATTTTCTGTATGCGTTGGCAAGTACCCTCATATTAAGTCTGCTAATAATATTCTTATGGACTTCCTTGCCTGCTCAAATTATTAAAGGATATATTCCACCTTTCTCAGTAGAAGGAGAATCCACACCTACACCTACACCTACTTCTAATTCCTCTGCCATTGCAATCCAATCAACGACATCAGCAGCTAACGTTGCTGTGGAAACCCCAACAACCAAGCCAACCATCGATCCCTTGCTCACACCGATCATCATTCCAACTACCCCAGTTGGTTCAGGACAATTGATCGCGTTTGTTTCAAAACGAACAGGGACTTTTCAGGTATGGACAATGAATAATGATGGTTCCAATGAGCAGCAGGTTACATCCTTCTCTGATGGTGCCTGTCAACCAGCATGGTCACCAGATGGAACACGATTGGCTGTCATTTCTCCCTGTGATGAACGCGAATATGGCATATATCCAGAAGCAAAAATTTTTATCGTAAATCTGGATGGTTCAGGTTCTCGTATGTTAATGTCAAATGACCCGCCAGGAGATTTTGATCCTGCATGGTCACCGGATGGGACTTTACTGGCATTTACATCTTTACGTTCTGGGGTTTCTCACATCTTTACTTACAACTTTGCAGATGAAACCATCGAAGAGCTTTCGGATACCTATCATCCCGATATGCATCCTGCATGGAATCCATCAGGGAAACAGATCGCTTTTGTCAGGCAAGAGATATTTTTCCACGTCTACATGATGTCAAACCTGGGGCAAACACAATTTGCTTTTAGCAGCCCAGGCTCTGTAAACGATTACTGGCCAGTTTGGTCATCAGATGGTTCATTCTTGATTTTCAATCGGATGCAAGAAGACCCAGCCATTCCCTGGTTAGTATCTTTGAATTATGAGGACCGTGGAACTGGAAAGGAAAAACGTATACCTTCAGTGCAGGTAGCTGGCTTAGGACCAATTGCGCATGCAAGTCTATCGCCTGACGATCAATGGATCGTATTTGAAAGTTGGCCAGATGGCAACAATCATGATATCTACTTGATGAAAATGGATGGTACCAATCTATTGAGAATGACTACTGATCCTGAATTGGATTTCTCTCCCGTCTGGCAGCCATAAACCATGTTAGGTTTTCTTTAAATCTATTGTTCCATTACCTGTAATGTTTTTCTCTTCCCTAATTTTCGCATATATTTCATTATTTTAGGTATGATGCGTGTATAGAGTCTATATAAAGTTGGATGTGGTGTAAAATCCCAAGCACCAATAGTTTTTATGACATCCCCACCTAAACCTTCCTTGAATCTGTAGACTCCCCACATACTATCCATTTCATTAAAATTATCTGGAGCACCCCACAAATCGTACACATTGCACCCTTTTGTTTTTGCAAGCCGCATAGCTTCCCACTGAAGAAGATAATTGGGCATTTTTTCCCGCTGTTTATCAGTTGACATGCCATACAGATACCAGGCGCGATTCGCAAAATAGAACAACATTAATCCAGCAACAGGTTCATTTTCTACTTCAGCAATCAAACCCGTTGCCATATTCTGTTGAATAAAACTTTTCCATACCTGACAATAATATTTTTCACTTCTGATCGCAAAACCATCTCGCAAAGAAGTCTCAACATACATCCGGTAGAATAATGGAAGTTCATCCAGCTCGATTTGTCGAACTGTCACACCTTTTTTTTGAGCTAACCGAATATTGTATCGAGTTTTTTGCTTCATCCGTGATAACCAATCTTCTTCGGTTCCACCCAAGTCAACGATAACGGTATTTTTGAACTGAATCTGTTCCGGTGAATAATGCCAATTCTGCTTTTCGAGGTAGGGGGTCACCCAATTGACTTCTTTCGTTTCCACACCTGCAACTATCTTGCCGGTAATAACTTCCGGGTCGATTTTCATTTGAATTGCTTTTTCCTTTACCGCTAATTTCTCTAAATCGGTAACTACCCGTTTAACCAGAGCTTCATCACTCCAATCCAGGATAGGGCCGCGCGGCACATAGAGCACAGAATATGGAAAGGATAATCCTGCAAATCGGATCTTCCTGCACAATACCTGTGCAGCAGCAACAACAGTACCCTGTTCATCCTGCCAAAGCTTCTGGATGACATCCCATCCAAAGGAATGCTTAATATCTCCCCATTGTTGCGATTGAAGCAAATGTGCGCCGGGTAATGAAATGATAATTTTATTCCATTCATTTTTGACCATTATGACCTGCCATCCAGTCTTTGATCGCAGCCCTATGACTGCTGCTTGCCAGATTTTCAGGGATCGCTTCAGCCGAGAAGTAAGCAATATCGGAAACTTCATTATTCACAATGAATTTCCCACCTGTGACCTTTCCATTATATAAGATTAGAATACCATTTCCGCGTGGATCATCATCGTATGAGTAAACTCCATAAAGACTTTCAATTTTTACGTCAAGACCAGTTTCTTCTTTAACTTCTCGTACTGCGGTCTGGATAGGGCTTTCATCAACTTCGACAAAACCAGAAGGAAGGTACCAATATCCGCGCCACGGCTCCGAAGCCCGACAAACGATCAATAATCGATTTTCTTTTTCGATGATGCAGCCAGCGCTAACTTTCCGTTGAGGATAATAAACCCACCCGCATTTCAAGCACATATCTCTAGTTTTTCCATCCAAAGCTATGGGCGTTAAAACATTTCCACATTTCAAACAATGCAGGTTCATACGTGCTACCCCTCAAATTGTGTCATTATGAGATCCAACGGTGAAAAATCCGATAGAAAAAGGGATTATAAACTTTATCTTGCGGGCTGGCACTGCGAAGAACCTTTCCACCAAAGCCTCGCTTAAATCGATAAACTGGCCATAATCCATCGGTACGACTGTCAAACTGACCCTCTAATACCTCTTCATCTTCATCAGGAATTCCCCACATATCGTAGAGGGTGCATCCTTGCTGTGATGCCCAACGTATCGCTTCCCACTGTAAAGCGTAATTCGGCATCAGATTACGCCTGTCATTTCCAGAAGCTCCATAGAAATAATAAGCACGTCCTCTATACGCAAATACCATAATAGCTGCCAATGGTTTCCCTTCAAACTGCGCTACGAATAATTGGCAGTTCCCTGTTGGATTGAAAAGATCGAAAACTTTCTGGTAATATGCCAGCGAGTGAGCACCAAACTGATCCCTTTGGCTGGTCAGCTCCATCAATTTAGAAAAAATCACAACATCAGATGTTTGATATACTTCAACCCCTTTCTTTTTCGACAGCCGAATGTTATAACGAGTTTTCTGTTTCATACGAGACAACCACTCGTCCTCTGTACCAATAAGGTCAATAACGACTGTTCTTCGAGGTTGTATCGAGCGTTCTACTTCCTTGAAGCCCTGGTCAAGAACCCCTTCAGTACTTCCTTCCCATGCATCAGGTTCGACACGCAAGAAAAATGCATTTTTTTGCCGGCAAATCTCATCCAATTCCTGAAAAAAACTGGGGTTGCCAGTTCCAACAGGTCCTTTGGGGATATACGCAAAACTGATACCTGGAAAAATTTTTCGAAAAAGGATCTGCGCCCCGGTTCCTTCAACTACTAACCGCACTGTCTCCCATCCAAAAGTTGATTTTAAAACCCCCCATTCACTGCTTTGCAAAATAGAGACATCTTTCTGACTCTGTAGAAATTCATTCCAATCGTGCTCGTTTACCTGTGTCATGGGATGGAATCCATCTCCATAGGTGGAGTAGCTCTTACAGCAGCTCCAGGGATCAACTCATCGAACATTTGCATGATGGTATCAGCATCCCCTTCTTCTGCCAGACGGATTAGTTCATGTACTGCTTTTTTCAACGGCTCACCAGATAATTCCTCTTGACCATCCACACAGAAAATATCTGGATGTGTAGTCGGAGTAAATGGATGCTGTTCATCCCACAAGTCCTCACTCAATTTTTCTCCTTGACGGATACCCGTATACACAATTTCAATATCCTTGCCAGGTTGCAATCCAGATAACCGGATCAAGTCTTCTGCCAGATCAAGAATGCGCACCTGCTGTCCCATATTTAGTACATAAGTTTCTCCGCTATCACCCTGGCTGGCAGCTTGTAAAACAAGATAAACTGCTTCTGGGATAGTCATGAAGTAACGCTTCATATCAGGATGGGTGACGGTAACTGGTCCTCCTCTGGCGATCTGACGTTTGAATAGAGGCACAACACTTCCTCTGCTACCTAATACATTTCCAAATCGAACGACAGAAAACGGTTTACCAGTCCGGTTTGCCGCATCTAAAACGATCAATTCAGCAATCCGCTTTGTAGCACCCATTACATTTATTGGACGGATGGCTTTATCCGTTGAAATCATCACCAATTGGTCAACATCAATTTCTACAGCAACCTTAACGACATTCCACGTTCCCAGTATATTATTGGTCACAGCTTCTTCAACATTGAGTTCCATTAAGGGTACATGCTTATGTGCTGCAGCGTGAAATACTACTTGAGGTCGATGCTGTTTGAACACAGAAATTAATCTTTGATAATCACGAATATCACAGATCACAGGACGTATGGGCAGGGTCGGATAACTTTCCTGCAGTTCAAGCAAGGCTTCGAAGATAGTGTTTTCACCATGACCCAACAGGATCAATTCTGAAGGACCCCATCTTAGGATCTGGCGGCATAATTCTCTACCTATCGATCCACCTGCACCTGTAACCAATACGGTTTTACCCGAGATCACACTGCCAACTCGATCATCCTGAACCTGTGTAGGTTCCCGTCTTAATAAATCAGCGATGTCTACTTCGCGCAATCTACTGATACTTACTTTCCCACCCAATAATTCATAAATACCTGGCATCGTTCTGAAGGATATAGATTTTAACCGGCAAATATCTGCTACTTTTCGAACAACTTTGCCTGGCGCGCTGGGAATTGCAATGATGACTTCATTTACCTTATGGCTATCCAGCACTTTGGCAAGATCATTAATCGTACCAATAACCGGAATACCATAAATTTGCTGGTGTTGCTTTGATGGGTTGTCATCCAAGAAACCGATAGGTTGTAAATTTAACTGTGGGTTCTTCTGCATTTCACGCGCCATCAAAGCTCCTGCATCACCAGCGCCGATGATCAATGCTCGTTTATTATGGACTGCTTTGGGTGTTACAGAAGCGATCGATAGGTTTTCTGCAAAGACTCTTAAGGCAAATCGAAGCCCACCAACCAGGAATACAGATGTTAACCAATCAATGATCAGCACAGAGCGAGGAAAGCCTGTAAAAACGCCAAAACTGAATAAACCAATGATTACGATAGCAACCAGGATTGACGCTGTCGATACAGCAACAACAATTTGCTTCAATTCTTGTACACTGGCATAGACCCATAATCTTCGATACAGACCAAAAAAGGTGTATACCAAAGGTTTTATGATAAGGGAAACGCAAATCATCCAATAAGCAGAAGGCATGTAAAAAGTTAACGCTGGGCCTAATTCCAGCCTTAATACGTATGAGCCAAGAACAGATATTACGATAAGAAGAAGGTCCCCCAGGAGAATATATCGGTTTCGTATATTTGGTTTGTACTTCTGATTCACTATTGTCCTCGCAAGCCAATTACTGCACCAAGTGTGCGAAGAATAATTGACATGTCCATGATCAAATTTCTATGCTTAATATAATACAAATCGTATTCCAATTTTATCGCCATGTCTTCAATGCTGACAGCATAACGCTGGTTGATTTGAGCCCATCCGGCAAGACCGGGTCTTACCAGCAATCGTGCCCGATAAAATGGGATTTTTTGCTGCAGATCATTGATAATTTCAGGTCGTTCCGCACGTGGTCCTACCAGACTCATATCTCCTTTAAGCACATTAATAAATTGAGGAAATTCATCCAGGTGGCTTTTTCGCAAGAATTGTCCTACACGTGTGATCCTTTCATCCTTCTCAACGGTCAATTGAGGTTTGCCATCTTTTTCAGCATCCTGGATCATCGTCCGGAACTTTATGACATTGAAATTGCGTCCATTACGACCGGATCGAGTCTGCGAATAGAAAATTGGGAAACCCGAATCTATGATAATCATCAATGAAATGAATGGGAAAAGAAAGATAAAAAATATCAATCCGATCAAAGCCCCAACAATATCCATCAGTCGCTTTGCGATCTCATAGAAATCACCCATATGCGCTTCATCCAGGAATGAACGCAATAGCCAATCAGAATTTAATAATTGAATAGGAATACGGTTGAGCAGTTCCTCATAGACTGCAGGCATAGTATGAACTTCAATGCCTGCCTCTTCAGCACGTAAAACGGTCTGGAAGATTTCATGACGCATCTCACCCGATATTGCATAAACCAGGTCAGTTACCTTTTGCTGTTCAACCACATCAAGGATTGCATCGCCATTTGCAAGTACTGGAATTCCACCAATAAAAGTCCCGATCTTTTTAGGATCGTCATCGATCATACCAACAACATAGAATGGCTTTGGATTGGCGAGCGAATAAACTTCAGCCAATGCCCCTCCCGCCCGTCCTGCTCCAATGATGAGGATACGGCGCATGAATAAGGGTGCTGTAAAAACACGCGCAAAAGCCAATCTCCAGAGTAAGGTCAGCAAAGAGCAGATGATAATGTAATATGCTACAGCCAGGCGTGGTAGTGAATTGGGTTCAGAAAGGAAAAAGACTATCAAATATAAAACAATACTGATGATTGCAGCAAAAGCGATTGATTTTATGATCTCAGAGAACTTATTTGCTCTTCGTAGATCATACAATTCAACCAGCAGCAATATCCATATAATGGGAAGGAAAATGAACCAACTGGGTACCCGGGCTCGAAAGAACTCAAACGAAAGGTTTAACCAATCCTTGCTCGCCCAAAGCAATAATGCTATAGCCATTGAAAAAAATGCGATCAACAAGTCGCCGATTAACAAAATAAAACGTCGCTCGTTGGTTTTTAATCGCCAAAGCCCTGGACGTTGATTCACCTAAACAGACTCCATAAAAAACCTGATCCCCAGCAGAAATGCATGGTTGCAATGGAAATTGGCAACCCTAAAATGAGGGTAAAGTCTTTTTCTTTAAATATTGCTGGCAAAGAAATGACTATCAAAGCCAGAATATATAATAATACCATCAAAGCCAGCAATATTTGAAATATCTGGCTGAAGATAGCCGCAATAAACAGTAAAATCCAACCCACGACAAAAAATGGGGGAATCGCCTGGCGCAATCGAAGGGAACCTGGAAATTTTTTGAGCATTTTGCATTTCCAGTATCCATATCGCCAATATTGCTTAGCTAATCCATTTATTGTAGATCGAGAGTAATAAATGGATTGGATATCAGGATCAAACCACACAATATCACCACGCTTCCGGATACGTGTGTTTAGCTCATAATCTTCATTTGTCAGAAGCTCTTCATTGTATCCACCAAGGTCAACTAGATAATCTTTCCAAAACGTACCAAATGGCACCGTGTCTACTGAGCCTTCTCGATTACTATAACGATACCGGGCATCTCCAACTGCTAATGGATGAGATGCAGAAATAGCAATTGATTTTGCTATCCACGTTTCTGCACCTGGGCGGATTATCCATAATCCGCCAACATTTTTCCCTTTCTTCTGAACAAGGTCTTCCACTGATCTCGCTACATAATCTTGCTTAGGATTGCAATGTGCATCCAACCGCACGATGATCTCACCTGAGGCAGCTTGAATAGCAAGGTTGAGTGCAGAGGGAATGATTTTTCTGGGATTGTCGACTATTTTTAAGCGGACTTGTGGGTGTAAGTGTTGGAATTCTTGAATTTTCTCTCTGGTATGATCCTCTGACATACCATCAGCAATAATCACTTCTATCTTCTCAAGTGGATAAGTCTGTTGGCAAATCGCTTCCAATAATCCACTGATAGTATTCTGTTCGTTATAACAGGGAACAATAATCGAGACGGGGGGAGCCGTCTCAATTATTGCTTCTTTTTCGGTCAAATTTTGGTTCATTAATCCTTACAACAATGATGTTCTTCGTGATGACAGTCACAATCGTCATCATCACATGGGAAATATGCGACTGCTTCAATTTCAACCGCACCCGCTTTGGGTAATGCCGCTACCTGAATAGCAGACCGGGCAGGGCTTTCTTCTCCAAAGTATTCGCCATAGATCGCGTTCATTTTTGCAAAGTCATTCATATCGCGTAAAAACACGGTTGTTTTTACAACATTTTCTAACTTGCCACCTGCTGCTTCCAGGATATTCTTGATATTCTCGCAAGCCTGACGAGTTTCAGCTTCAACTCCACCTGCAACGAGAACGCCCTTTTCTGGATCTAAACCTAATTGCCCAGAGCAATAGAGAAAATGCCCTACGCGTACTGCAACAGAATACGGGCCAATCGCTTTTGGCGCTTTTTCAGCGGTTATGATTTGTTTCTTTTCTTTACAAGCCATAATATCCTCTTATTTTTTATGATACTATGATTGTAAGTGAAGATTTGATCCTGGTAAAGTGCAAAATAAATCAGATCTGAATGATTTATTATTGATCCCTTCTTATAAATGTTTAGATCAAATTTTTATGCTCAATACTCAAGATTTTTTGGCTCTGCTGTTAAACGTTTTCTAAAAATTAAATACGACCAGGCTTGATAAGTCACCACAATTGGAATAAAGATCGCTGCCACAAAGGTCATCACCCTCAGAGTATTTGAGCTTGAAGCAGCATTGATGATTGTGAGGTTATACTGTGGATTAATACTGGAAACCATCACGTTAGGAAATAAGCCAGTAAATAGAGATGTTGTCATTAACAGGATAGTTAATGCGGTTAAAAGAAATGCCCAACCTGTCCTCCTGGCTCGCAATAAGAATCCTATGACGATGAATACCACAATAGCGGGTATCAATATCGATAATGGAAGAAGTTTATTGATAATGCTAAAAACCAAAAGAGCAATTAACAGGATCAATCCCGGAAACCATAACCGCATCGCAGTTTTTCTGGCATCTTCTTCTATTTCACCTGTCGTCTTTAGAGTCAGAAAAACTGCACCGTGAAGAACAAACAACATCAGGCTTACTACCCCCCCTAAAAGTGAATAAGGGGTAAGTAGATCACTGAAACTCCCCACAAAATTCATAGTGTCATCAATTGGTGTACCCTGTAATATATTGGCGAATGCCACCCCCCATAAAAAAGCTGGGAAGAGTGATCCAAAAAAGATTGCAGCATCCCATAACTTTCTCCAGATGGGATTTTCATCTTTGCTCCGAAATTCGAATGCAACGCCGCGGAAGATCAGTGCTACTAGGATGATCAGCAATGGGAGGTAAAACCCACTGAAAAGGGTTGCATACCATTGTGGAAAAGCCGCGAAAGTTGCACCGCCTGCTGTGATTAGCCACACTTCGTTGCCATCCCAATGTGGTCCGATAGTATTGATCAGTAACCGTTTCCGCGCATCTTGCCCCTTGCCAATGAAAGGCAACAATATCCCGACTCCAAGATCAAAACCATCCAAAATAAAATATCCTGTATAGAGGACGGCAATCAAAATGAACCAGAGAGTGTTTAAGTTCATGGCATCCTCCTAATACTCTTTTTCTTCTGCTTCAATAGTCTCATGCAATAATCCCTCCCGTGCAAATTTCTGCAGCAGGTAGATATCAGCAATCATCAGTACACCGTATACGAATGCAAAAGTGATCAAGGAGGTAAGCACCATTCCAGGGTTGATATTGGGAGATACTGCATCTATTGTCTTTAGATAACCAAAAACTACCCAGGGTTGCCTACCCATCTCGGTCAGGATCCAGCCTGTAGTATTCGATAAATATGGCATTAAGATAACAACAGGGAAAAAGTATAGAATCTTTTTAGGTAACGGCTTCTTGAAAATATAAATATACAGTAATACCAGGGCTGCAATGAATACCATCAAAAAGCCCAATCCTACCATGATACGGAAAGCCCAATAACTGACAAATACATTGGGTGAATAATCTCCCGATCCATATTTTGCTTCATATTCTTTTTGAATTTCGTTAATTCCCAGTACTTTTCCGCTAAATTTGTTATAGGTGAGAAACGAAAGCAACTTGGGGATTCGGAGCGAATATAATTCCTTTACGACTGTTTCGTTTTCATCCACTATGGAAATCAAGGATAATCCTGCAGGATCTTCAGATTCTGTTAACGCCTCTGCGGCTGCCAATTTCATCGGTTGGAAAATTTCAAGGTTTTTCGTCTGTCGATCCCCTACAAACACAACACCTAGGATGGAGATGAATCCGACAATTGCTGCAATTTTAAACGAACGGTTAAACGCATCTTCATCCTTCTTCCTGTAAATATGATAAGCACTGATGCCAAGCATAAAGAAGGCAGCTGTTGTGAAACCTGCAAATAATGTATGTGGGAACTGCCCCCATAAATAGGGATTCTTGATCAGATCAAAGAAATTGCTCATCATCGCCCGTTTGCCAATGATTTCATACCCAACCGGATGCTGCATAAACGAATTTGCAGTCAGAATCCAGAATGCTGAAAGATTCGTTCCAATTGCTACCAACCAGATAGCAGCCAGGTGAAGCTTCTTAGATATCTTATCCCAACTGAAGATCCAGATCCCAAGGAAAGTTGATTCAAGAAAAAATGCCAATAAAGCTTCTATTGCTAAAGGTGCACCAAATATATCTCCAACAAATCGGGAATAGTCTGACCAATTCATCCCAAATTGAAATTCCTGGACAATTCCTGTCACTACACCCATGGCAAAGTTGATCAAAAATAACTTACCCCAGAACTTCGTCATTTTCTTATATAACTCATTACCAGTTGCAACAAAAAGCGATTCCATGATTGCAACCAGAACACTTAACCCCAAAGTCAGCGGTACAAAGAAAAAATGATAAACGGTGGTAATCCCAAACTGCCATTGTGATAGCGTAACAGTATCCATGCAGCACACCTCCTGTGATTATCGCCAGGTATTCAGCTTTTCTAAAAAATTGATTGTATTACGACTAATATTATCTATTTTGGATTATAACATAAATGAGATTAATGCGTTGCAACTATTCTAAAATTATGTACAATTTACTTATATTTCTAGTGGGTATCAATAGCTAAAAAGTATTTTTATCCCAAATTTTCAGTGGAGTAATTAAATGCTGAAAAGATTATGGCGAATAAAAATTCACTTCATGATTGCTTGCTGTCTGACAGGTATAGCAATTGGGAGTTTTTCATCGATTGTTTGCGCTGAGGGAGAGGTTCCTGAAAATCCTATCGCTCCCTTAACTCCTGAAATTGAAGCTGCAGATAGTCTGCCAGAAAATTTCACTAGTGTATCTGGATCTGAAAACCCCATAATCATTCCAGTACAGGTAGTCTTTCCTTCACCATCAGAGACATCAATAAAAGGAATTTTAAGCCTTGATCCATGGTATCTTTGCGTAAATGACAATATTGATGGCACGATTGATGGAGTTTGTCACTATAACACTATTCAGGCAGCGATCAATGACTTCATTATAAGGAACGGATTTGGCATAATTACTTTAGAAACAGGCACATTTACTGAAGATATTACGATCACCAATATACCAAATCTAACGGGGATAATTGGCGAGAATCCATACATACTGACATCTATCCATGGAAATTTATTCTTACAAGCACAATCAGGTTTCCTGTTGCAAAACTTGAATATTCAGGGGGGTATATCTTTCGATAATTCAAGCGGTACGGTAACCATCTCAAATGTACAGGCTAGTAATCCTCAGGGAAACGCCATTGAGTTGATTAATCATACAGGAGATATCATTATCAATACCACCAATGTGACCTCCTCAGAAGGATATGGACTGCGCATCAGAGGTAATTCAGGTTCGATATTTATTCAAGACAGTATTTTTAGCAATAATTCCTCCGGTGCGAGTATCTATACGACCGGTGATATTTATATCGAAGCTTCCACCATGAGTGAAAATGCAAATTCGGGATTGGAAATTCTCAATGCCAATTCAGTATATATTTTCAATAGTAAATTTTTAAGAAATCAGGGTACTGGTGTAGCTGGATTAGGAGTGCTTGCACAAGGACCCATCGTCATTAGTAAAGTAAGTTCCAATAGCAATATTGGAGATGGGATACTCATTTTTTCAACATCAAGAGATATATTTATTTCTGACAGTATATTTAACAAAAATGGAATGTATGGATTAAGATTATTTTGGCCTGCCGAAAGTATATTGACCACCAGCCATGTCACAAGCTGCAAAAATATCGTCGGGTCAGCCTTTTTCATGGGCAACATTCGGGTAGGCACAGTTTATGATTGTGTAGACAAAAACGAAGGACCTTTTCTTGTTTCAGGGTTCGAGGGAAATCTATATCAAAGGGTTATTATCCTCAATCAGGATGCTTTCAAAACGAGCTTCCTGCAGAACATCCCTACCCTGGTTCTCCTTCAAGACAATAGTGTAACACCCCCACTCACTTACTCACGCATAATTTTTCCGGTTTCAGAAATAAGCGTTACAAATAATGTAAATGCATCCATACTCGATATTAATACAAGCTCCACTCCTCCACCAGATAGCGGAACATGGAATTCACAAGGATTGCAGATCACAGCAACTGATATTAATGGAAATCCTTTAACTGAAATCAATCCTGCCTTCACATTCTGCTACACTAATGTCACTTCGAACAAGATCACCAAGATAGCCTTTCTTTCTACAAAAAGTACGACATGGGAGATATTGGAACCACAGCAAATTGGTAATCAAATTTGTTTTCAACAAAATTCTACAGGTGTTTTTGCTTTTGGAAACCCAGTCAAATAACAGTTTAAAAGCTGAGATACCATTATTATCTTAAAAGAATAGCCAGGACAATTAACAAGACGGGAGTTAGTTATGAAAATCTTATCCATTCTGAGAATACCCTTGTTAGCAGCCGTTATTCTTGTGTTTTGTTTTTCATTGCTAACCCCCACATTGGTGCTGGCCGAAGGTGAAATACAAGAAGGTACACCTTCTCCAACAAGTGAACCAACCGCGTCAAATACAGAAGAACCCACAAATGAAGTAACTGAGGAAAACACCACAGTGTCAGTTACAGAAACGCCTGTAGTATCGGAATTGGTATCCAGTAATTCAGAAACCGAGATCGTCATTGTTGATGAAAATGGAAATCCTCAGCCCTTGGCATCTGAAGCTGCTTTGGATGCATTAGAAGATCCTGATCCATACTTCTATATTGCTGGTGTTAAATACGAGTTTTCTGCTCTAGATTGCGATCCTTCAGAAAATGTTGCTGCCTGTGATAACCCCATTCAAGCGGCTATCGATTACCTTTCAGCACATGGGCTTACACCCGATGATAAAAAGATTTACATTGAAACCGGTACGTATGATACATCCATTTCATCAATTCCAGGGATCACAATCAATGGATCACAATGGACAACTTCTGCCCCTCTTTTATTAATCATCAGTGGTGCAGGAAGCAGCAATGACCCGTCAGTCAGCACTGTGATTAAAGGTCTGATCACAATACAGAACATGAAGAACTTCATCCTTAATGGCATTTTTCTTGATGGAAGTCTGAATTTCACTAACAATACTGGAAATCTAACAATTCAAAATGTAACCGTGACAGATGAAGACGAAACGGATGCAAATGGGATCCAGATAACGGGTCAAATTGGCTCTGTCAATTTTGTCGATGTATCGGAATCAAACAGCAATATTTCTGGGGCAGAAATAAGTGCATCTGGTACGGTCACACTCAAGAGAAGCAGTTTTACCAATAACACTGGCACAGGTTTGAGCATAATTACCCCGCAAAGTATTTTTTTGGATACTGTGACAGTGACAGGAAACGCTGGAAATTATGGAGTCTCACTTGTAAATACTACAGGTACCGGTAGAATATCGATCACCAACGCTCTTGGAAACAGCAACATTAGCAGCAACACCAATGCTATTGGTTTGTATCTCCGTACGAATGGTTCAGTCTCGATAAAAGGGTTATCTTCAACCTTGAATAACATTGGAGCTGATATTAAGAATGATACAGCGAATGGCACTGTAACCATTACTTCGTCTTCATTCTCAAGCAATACTATCTCAGGGTTAACGGTTACTTCGAAAAACACAATTATATTAAACAATATTACTGCTGATGGGAATCTAGGAGGTAATGGAATTACCTTGAATAATCTTGCTGGTTCAGGGGCTGTGCAGATATTGAATACTGCAGGTGTTAATAGCGCCACAGGAAATTCAACAACAAATGGTTTAGTGGTTGCCACAAATGCAGGGATCACAATTCGAAGTCTGACAGCAAACAGTAATGGTACTGGTGGTGTAATACTGACCAATAATACCGGTACTTCTTCCGTCTTGATATCTGATGGTCAATTCAACTTAAATGGTGGTACAGGGCTAATGATATTGACCAAAGGATTTGTAAAGGTAGAGAATGTTGTAGCAAGTAATAACCAGGCGGTTGGTGATGGATTACATCTTGATAATTCAGAAAGCACGAACAATATTGCGATCATGAATAGTGATTTCAATGGGAATCTTGGAAGCGGTCTATACATACACTCACATGGAACGATTTCTTTAAACCGCATTGGGGCGAGTAAAAACTCAGCTTATGGCGCATACCTTGATAACGATAACTCACTAGTCAAGAATGTATCACTGGCAGCTACTTCTGGTGATAATACTTTTATTGAGAATGGTGATACAGGGCTGCATATTCTTTCTCGTGGAGCTATATCCTTAAGTGGGATCATCGCTCTAGGAAATGCAAATTTGTTCGTTTCAACAGGTAATGATGATCCCAATAACAATTCCAAAGGCGGGGTCATCATCAATAATACAACAGGTAATGGTTCAGTGACCATCACTGGTGCAAATATAAGCTACAATGATACCGCATCGACCCTGGGATTACTCATCAGGACAAATGGTAAGATCACCTTAACCAAAGTGACAGCAAGCTCAAACGCCTGGGGAGCTGATATTAACAACCTTTCGTCAGAATCTACATCCGTGGGGATAAGGATCAACCAATCCATATTCAATAACAACACGCTATTCGGTTTATCGGCAACCTCGTATGGTGAAATTATAGTAAACAACCTTACAGCTATAGGAAACCAGGGTAATCTTGCAGTACGTCTGAGCAATGTTCCAGGAACATACGTGGGTGTTCATGTATTAAATACTCTCGGCGAAAATCTCTTCCTTTATAATGCTGGAGATGCTCTGGAAATTAACTCAGGTGGAGCGATCACGATTAACGAAGTCACCGCAGCTTACAATGGCGCCAGAGGAATGAATTTACCAAATGGCATTATTGGAACAGGTAATGTCAGAGTGAGCAATTCATTCTTTGACCACAATGGAGATACTGGGTTAATTATTCAATCATCAGGAGCCATTACTCTTACCGATGTAAGCGCATCGAATAACAATGGTACTGATAACACAAATGGAGCTTATTTAAGTGGTGGCTCGCTTGCTGTCTCGATCATTCGTGGTCAGTTCAATCAAAATTCCGGTACTGGGCTGATTGTTAACGCAATTGGAAAGATCTTCATTAACTCAATTCTTGCAAATGGGAATGCTTATAACCCCACCCTGAATGCCGATCCAGCATTAGCTGGTGTGATGAGCGGAGCCTACCTCCTTAACAATTGCATAAACTGTACTGCTGGGATCACAATCTTAAGCAGTTACTATGCCAGCCAGTTCAACCATAATACCAACATCAACACAATTGACACTACAACAACCAACCCTTCAGGTGTTGGGTTATTCACCTCAACATATGGGCCTTTGATCATTCAGGGGATAAGCGCTTCAGGCAATGGTAAAGTGGGTGCTTATCTCATCAATAGCGATTCCGCCCTGAACAATGTCACTATAACCAATTCTTGTTTTGAATCGAATCGGCTGGCGGGGTTATGGGTACAAACTCTAGGCAATATTAGCCTTACCAATGTGACCGCAGGAAGTACTGATCTTCAAACCGGTCAACTTTATGAAGCAGATACATATCCAAACAGTGCCACCCTTTTCGAAAGTGGAAAGAAGGGTACAGGAGCTTACCTTATCAATCTGCTTGATTTTACTGGTACAAAGGGAATTACAATCCTTAACAGTCGTTTCAATGACAACTATGGCGTGGGTTTATGGGGTTTCTCAAATGGAATCATACGAGTGGTGAATATTACTGCAGAAAACAACACAAGTAACGCTGTTTCCGATCCTTATGGAGTTTACCTCTCCAACATCAATAGCCCTTCAGAAATATCTGCAGGAATATCTATCACCGGGAACTATAAAGCAAATCGCTTTAGCAATAACAACCTGGCAACAGGGTTAAATATTCAAACCACCGGTTCTCTGACACTTACCAACATAATTGCAGATGAAAATGGGATTTTTGGTATCTACTATGTGAATGCATCCAATACAAACCAGGTGACCCTCCGAAATATTCAAACAAATGGCAACTCACAAATGGGTATATACATTGTAGGCAAAGGTCATATTTATGCTGATAGATTAACTGCCAACCACAATGGCATCGCATTGAACGATGAAGACTTCACTCAGACCTTTTTCAATTCTGCTGCAGCTGTCTATCTTTCCAACTCTTCCAGTACTACTGGTTCGAAAACTGTTCTGGTATACCGTAGCCAGTTCATCGATAATTTCACTACCGGGTTGCGAGTGTATTCCACTGGAAATATCACAATCAATGGCATCCTCGCAAATGGTAATCGTACTGCTGATGCCACTCCAAACGTCAACCTTCGGGTTGATGGTGTCTATCTGCAGAACACCAAAGATTCTTCTGGCGCATGGAATACTTCACTTTCAAACATTTTTATCCTTTCGACCCTTGGCGCAAACCGGTTTGACAATAATCGGGATTATGGACTCCACGTCTTTGCCCGTAAAGATATCACCATATCCAGCGCTACAGCGATTGGAAATGGTGTTCTTGACCCAACCGCTGCACGAAGCGGTATGAACCTTTATGTCACCTCTCCTACCTCTGTGATCAAGATCAATTGCTCAAGTGTTACAGGAAATGGGTATCATGGCATCTGGTTTGATTACCTGGGAACATACTCTACGGCAAAACTGATCATCTACAAATCGTTCATCAAGAATAATTCCGTAATTACCGCTGGTGAAGATCTCTATATCAACACTGCAGCAGGGTATTCGACCCCCATCATAACGCAATATCCTGGCTATTGCTCTGGATGGTAATTTAAGCAATAAAACAATTGATGGATAATTTTGGGGGCTATACCTCATTTACGCAAAATGGGTTTCTTGTTTACTCTCCACATTTTTACGATGAGGAGAGTAAATTCTTGATGCAAAATCCCAACATTTTTCTTGTAGAAATACAATCAATTTTCAGAGTATCATTGACAAGGAGGTTTGCAATTACAACTAACCAAATGTAGTATTTTAGATTCTTTGCTAAAATAGTATTACTTTGCAGTTAAAGCAATCATTACTTGTATCTGCAAAAATCCATTTTAAAAGACTCTTTATTTCTCTAATTATTTCCCGTTTTCTATTGCTTGAAAATTTTTAACAAACCTGAATGAATAACTCATTAAGAAAGGTATACGACGTGGAAAGCATAGTTTTGAATGTAAATGGATGTGATTTTACAATAGCAGTTGAAAAACAAACCACATTGCTAGACGTATTACGCGATACTCTTGACCTGACTGGAGCAAAGTGTGGTTGCAGCACGGGTGACTGCGGTGCATGTAAGGTTATTATCGATGGTGAAGCTGTCAACTCTTGCACAATTCATGCCTGGAAAGCGGTCGGGAAGAAGATCCTCACAATCGAGGGACTATCTGATGGGATAACCCTTCACCCCATCCAACAAGCTTTTGTCGAAATTGGTGCAATCCAATGTGGGTATTGCACTCCAGGAATGATAATGACAGCGAAAGCATTTTTAGATAAGAACCCAACTCCCTCTCGTGATGAGGTTAGAGTTGCCCTTTCGAATAATCTATGCCGTTGTACCGGTTATGTGAAGATCATTGATGCAATTATTTTAGCTTCAGAAAAGATACAGCAATCAGCGTAATTGAGGTGGCGTAATAATGAACGAAATTGATCACAAAACTGAAACCTTGATATCCAATGGTCAAACTTATGTTATTGGTAAAGATAGCAGGATAGACGAACCCCATAACGGGATGGTTGGAAAACGGGTTCCAGTCCGCGATGGAAACCTAAAAGCAACCGGACAATTCAAGTACGTCGCTGATCTAAAATTTCCGCGCATGCTTTATGGAAAGATTTTGACAAGTCCCGTACCTCATGCCAAGATTAAAAATATCAAGACAGAAAAAGCATGGGCAGTTCCAGGTGTAAAAGCTGTTGTATGTTATAAGGACGCTCCCCGGCTTTACTTCAATAGTTGCGGTGAAACAATTGAAGAATATCAGACTGAACGGTTATTTGATGATACTGTGCGTTATGTAGGTGATATCGTCGCTGCAGTGGCTGCAGAAGATGAAATATCTGCTGAAAAGGCTGTCAGATTAATCGAAGTTGAATACAAAGAGCTTCCTGCTAATTTTGACCCTGAAAAAGGGTTGGCTGATGATGCGTATGTAATTCACCATACTGGAGATCTTGAAAAAGGTAACCTTATAGTGAAAGTTTTTCAGGAAGCCGGTAATGTTGAAGCTGGATTTGCCGAAGCTGACGAAATTTTTGAAGACCGTTACACACTGCCTCCCATTCATCATGGTGCAATAGAAACCCGTGCCTGTATTGCAAACTATGACAGCATGGGTAAACTCACCGTCTATGCAGCTTCGCAGGATTCGTTTGCTATTCGATACAACCTTGCGAAAATCTTCAATTTACCCATGAGTAAAGTACGTGTCATTGTGCCGGGTATAGGGGGTGGTTTTGGTGGTAAAGTTGATGTGATCCTTGAACATATCACTTCTCTGTTGGCTATGAAAACAGGAAGACCAGTAAAACTTCAGTTGAATCGGCATGATGACATTTGCTCAACACGGACCCGCCATTCAATGATCATTGATTTAAAAACGGGTGTAAAACGAGATGGCACGATTACTGCTGAAGAAGTTAAAATGATCTGCAATGCAGGTGCTTACGCCAGTGGCAGCAGCACAGTTGTCTGGGCTCAATGCGGAAAATTTTTTAAGATTCATAAGACGAAAAACTTGAGATACACAGGACTGCCTGTCATCACTAATACACCCATTGCTGGTGCGATGCGTGGCTACGGATCCCCTCAATTGTTTTTTGCCCAACAATGTCAAATGAACAAGATAGCTAAAAAGTTGGGCATTGATATGATCGACTTGCAACGCAAGAATCTTACCAGCATAGATGGCGTGGACGCACGTAACGGTGTTTCACATGGAAACCCACATCCCCTGGAATGTTTGGAGAAAGCTGCAAGCCTGATCGGATATGAAAATTCCGTTGAGGAGCAGAAGTCATCTACCGGGCGTTACCGTATTGGAGTTGGCCTTGCTGTAGGAGTACACGGGAACGGTACTTATGGTTTTCGTACAGATACTCAGGGATTGATTATCAAAATGAATGATGATGGCACAGTAGTGCTGTTTACCAGTTCTCATGAGATGGGTAATTTAGCCATCACAACGCAAAGCCAGATGATCTCTGAAGAATTGGGAGTTTCCCTTGATCGTATCGAATTTGTACAGGCTGACACCGATACTACACTCTATCAAATGGGTGATTATGCCAGTCGCGGTGCATTTTTAGGTTGTCATGCCGCCCTGACTGCCGCCAAAGCGCTTCGAAGTAAGCTTCAGCCATTGGCAGCAGAGTTGTTAGGGGTCGATGAATCCGACTTGTCCTTCCATGACAATGCAGTCCATTCTTCAAAGGGCAGCGTCACCCTGGGTCAGGTTGCGATGCTTTCACGCACAAAATACACTGAAGATTTATGTATTGCCGTTACTCATAAATCATTTGCTTTAGCTCATTCTTATGGTTCTCATTTTGCCAAGGTGCAGGTTGATACAGAAACCGGTGAGGTAAAAGTATTGGAGTATTCTGCCGTGCATGATGTTGGGCGTGTTCTTAACCCTTTAGGTGTTGAAGGACAGATCGAAGGAGCTGTTCAAATGGGAATGGGTTGGGCTCTTTGTGAAGGTATTGTTTTGGATGATAAGGGAAGAGTGAGAAATACTTCTTTTAAATCTTATCCAATGATCCATGCAGGTCAAATGCCAGAGAAACTCCATATTGGTTTTATCGAAGAGCTTGAATATGGCGGTCCATTTGGGGCGAAGAGTATTGGCGAGTGTTCCCTGGTGCCTGTTGTACCAGCAATCGTTAATGCGATTTCCAATGCGGTTGGGTTTGAGTTTAAAGACCTCCCTGTTACACCTGACAAGATTCTTGCAGCACTGAATAAACGATCTATCTAGATAACGGAATGTGTTTGAATCACCTTCGCTTTACGAATAATACAGCGAAGGTGATTCATTTTTTCTCACCAGAGGTTTTTAGCCTCTGGTATAATTGTTTGCTTGTTGATATTGAATGATAGAATGGATGGTTTTATGCTAGAAAAAACGGTAGCAATCGAAAACCGATTAGATGAAATTAATGCCGAGCTAGAAAAAAACGCTGCAGATTACCAATTGGTTGCAGAACTTGCTCGTGAACGAGCTGAGTTATTGCCTGTTGCTACGGCGGCAAAAGAATATCGAAATGTATTAGAGCAGATAGAGCAGGCAGAGACATTACTTAATGGCGATGATGAAGATATGCGCGAACTTGCTCGGGCGGATCTTGAAATGCTTCGTCCACAGGTGGATGAATTAGAAAAAAAGTTAAAGAACTTGTTGTTACCCAGAGATAAGCGGGATGACAAAAATGTGATCATGGAAATTCGGGCAGGTACAGGTGGTGATGAAGCTGCCTTGTTTGCAGCAGATCTTTTTCGCATGTATTCATTATTTTCTGAAAAACGTCGATGGAAAGTAGAAGTTCTTTCTCAAAATGAGATCGGCATTGGTGGTTTTAAAGAGATCATATTCATGATCAAAGGGAAAAGCGCATATTCACAATTAAAATATGAATCAGGTGTCCATCGCGTTCAACGTGTACCTGTTACTGAAGCGCAAGGGCGAATTCATACCTCAACTGTTACAGTTGCTGTGCTGGCAGAAGTAGAAGATGTGGATATCGAAATACCAGAATCAGACATCAAGATTGATGTGTATCGTTCTGCCGGTGCAGGCGGGCAAAATGTACAAAAGAACTCGACCGCTGTTCGCATCACACATATTCCAACAGGCATGGTAGTCGCTTGTCAGGATGAACGTTCTCAGTTGCAAAATAAGCTGCGTGCTATGAGCATTCTCCGTGCTCGCCTATACGAAATCGAAGAAGAAAAGCGCCGACAGGAAGAGGATGCAACCCGTCGGTCTCAGGTTGGTACAGGAGAACGATCAGAAAAAATTCGCACCTATAACTACCCACAGTCTAGGGTGACCGATCACCGAATCAACTATTCGTCATTCAATTTGCCTTCTGTCATGAATGGTAATATTGACGAATTCATTGAAGAATTGGCTGTTCAAGATGAAGCTGGCAGGCTGGCAGCTACTGGCCTGGGCGAAAACGATGATTAGCATTCGCGCATGGCTTTCTCATGCACGACAGAAAATCAGTAAAACAAGTGCTACAGCAGCTCTTGATGTTGAAGTGCTACTCGCAAATGTATTAAATAAAGATAAATCCTGGTTGTTTGCCCACTCCGAAACCGAAATCGATGATGAAGCCATGCAAAAACTGGATGAGCAACTTATCTTTCTGGAAGCTGGATATCCTCTCCCCTATCTTCTTGGTTCCTGGGAATTCTACGGATTACCATTTCAGGTAAGTGAAGCGGTTTTAATTCCTCGGCCCGAAACTGAATTGATCGTTGAAGAATCTCTCCGGTGGTTGAAGTCACATCAGACTGCCACCTATGCTCTGGATGTAGGTACTGGCACTGGCTGTATTGCGATCAGCATCGCAATAAACCATCCACCTGTTCATTGGTTGGCAGTGGATTTATCTCAACCAGCTCTACATATTGCCAGAAAAAACATCGAGCAACATGGTCTATCTGACCGCATCGATCTGATCCAATCTAATCTTCTTACTGCTACTCATCGTCAATTCGATCTGATCTGTGCCAATCCGCCGTATATTCCAACTCCAACCTTTGTAAACTTACTTGTATCCCAGTGGGAGCCACGTCTGGCACTTGATGGTGGTTGGGATGGTATGACAATGATCCATAAACTGTTAGAGCAATCCGTTGAGCGGTTGAATACTCCAGGTTTACTTCTTTGTGAAATTGAAGAAACCCTGAAAGAACCCGTTCTTGCTGATGCGGGTCTTATCTTCCCTAACGCAAATATTTCCATTCTCAATGACCTTGCCAGTAAACCACGTGTGCTTCGAATTGAGCAATAAATGAATACTCAAATCCTCTCCACCTGTGACCCAAAAACTCTTGAAATTTCCAAAACAATTCTTCTTTCAGGTGGTCTTGTCGCATTTCCTACTGACACTGTATACGGACTTGGCTGCCTGGTGCAAAATAGCAAGGCTATTGATCGGCTCTATGAGGTAAAAAAACGTTCGCAAAGTAAAGCAATCGCCGTTTTGATTAGTGATCTTGCTGATCTGCAGCAATTGACGGTCTCTGTTCCACCTCTGGCAGCTTCACTTGCACAACGTTTCTGGCCTGGTGCCCTTACACTGATTTTTCCCATTCATCCTGACCTGCCACAAAACTTAAGCCCCTTCCCCACGATCGGCATCCGTATGCCAGATCATCCTTTTGCCAAAGATTTGCTTCGCTTGATGGGTCCCTTAGCAACTACATCCGCAAATATCTCTGGAGGAGAAAATCCCACTACAGCAGAGGAAGTAATTTCTCAGCTTTATGGCAAGATCGATTTGATCCTCGATGGCGGAAAGACTCCCGGCGGAATCCCATCCACTGTTGTAGATTGCACCACGTTCGAACCGCGTATTTTAAGGGTAGGTGCCCTTACTGCAGAGACCCTGGGACTCAAGTCAGTCTAGGATTTCCATTTCCCAATCTCGCGTTGCCTGCCGCTTGACCCAAGCGGCATATTTCCCCTGCCTTGCAAGCAAGTCTTTTTCCTTTCCCATCTCAACGATTTTTCCCTTTTCAATAAAAATAATCTCATCCATGAAATCAAATCCGGTGATGTGATGGGTAATCCAGACAACAGTTTTTCCCCATGTCACTTTTTCTATCAAGGATATTATTTGATGTTCCAGAGCTGCATCCAGATTCGCGGTAGGTTCATCGAGCAGCCAGATGGTACTATTACGTAAGATGCACCTTGTCAAACCAAAACGTTGTAGTTCTCCCCCGCTCATTTGCTTTCCTTGTTCTCCCATCAGACTATCCAAATCCCCTTTTTGCTGGTTTAGCCAGGAAACAAGATCCACTTGTTCCAGCGCATGATAAATTTCCTGGTCACTGGCTTCCATATTTGCCAGTTTCAAATTTTCACGGATGGTTTTTTGGAAAATATAGGGTTTTGTATCCAGAAATGCCATAACTTCTCTGACATCAGAAGGCGAATACTCTTTTGCAGAGAACTCATTGATCAAATAGTCTCCCTGATTAACCTCATAAAACCTTTCAAGAATTCTCAACAAGGTTGATTTCCCTGCTCCGCTCGGTCCAACGATGGCAATTCTTTTCTTGAATGGAATCTCCAGCGAAAAATCGGTCAAGATAGCTTCATCGTAATAGGTAAAGCTGATGTGTTTAAGTCGCAAGTCAGGCTTCATTGGCATTACATGCGGTTCTTTACCTGCCACAACCTCTGGTTCTGCATTCGCAATCTGGAAAAACCTTTTGGCAGCTTTCAGGCTATTCTCCAGATTTAGGGCTGCCTGCCCCAGGGGAGTAATCACTTCGTAACTTGCCAAAGCTATCATGGAAAGAACTGCCAGCTCTATCGAGGTAATCTCCTGCCCGGTTACCAGCGGAATGCCAACCAACAATACCAGCCACAGAAGTAGATTCATTGTAAAAATATTCAATCCATTTACCATCGCACTAATCTGGTTAAAACGAAGCTGTCTCATACAATATGCTTTATTGTGTTCATTGGAAAGGTTGAGAAATCTTTCCTCAGCCTGCAGGCTCACTAATTCCTGACTGCCCTGGATTAGCGAAACAACCTGTGCATTGAGAAGCCCCCGTGCTTCTTGAAGACCAGACTGAGCTTTTTTGCTGACATGATATGCCAGCAAACTGATACCTGTACCACTGACCAACAATCCCCCGCCAATGATTGCGCCAACAACTGGTGTGTACGTTCCTGTAAACCAACCTATAACAAGTGAGATGATCACTGCTGTTAATGGTGGTGCAATTACTCGGGCATAGAAATTTTGCAGCACATCAATATCCGCTGTTGCTCTAGATTGCAAATCACCGCTTTGAAAATCCTGGTTTCTTACAGGAATAATGCGCTCCAACCCCTGGTAAAACATCACCCGCAGGTCTGCCAGCAATCTGAAGGTCACATCATGGCTGGCAAGACGCTCTAAATATCGAAAAACTCCGCGTGCAATGCCAAAGAACCTCACTCCTACAATGGCGACCTGCAGAACCGCAATAGATGGCTGCAATGCCGCCATAGTGATCAGGTAAGAAGATGATCCTAACAATCCTATGCTGCTGATCGTAGTCGCACACCCCAACAGAACCGATAAAGCCACCCAGCCCGCATAACTTTTCACCATTTCAAGCAACTTGAGGAAAGACTTCATTGCAATCCTCCAATTGCCTTATCTGGGTGAAATTTTGATTGAACATAACGATAAAAGCTGGATAACTCCCCGTTAATTTTTAAAAGGTCTCCTGGTTTTCCCGATTCGACCACCCGCCCGGCATCTAAAACAACTGCTTGATCGGCATTCAGGATCGTCGAAAACCTGTGCGCAATGACAAGAACTGTTCGATTCTTTACCAGATCGCGAATCGCTTTGTTAAGAGAATATTCAAGATCAGGATCGAGATGCGATGTTGGTTCATCCATCACCAGGATGGGTGTATCCCGGAAAAAAGCTCTTGCAAGTGCTATTCTTTGGATCTGTCCGCTGGAGAAGTTCATTCCAGCTTCCGTAACATGGGTATCCAATCCTGATGGAAGTTCTTTGACAAGATCATCGAGGTCTGCTCTGCGGATAGCTTCCCACAACCTTTCTTCTTTAACAACCCATCCCGCAGGGTTGATATTTTCGCGAAGTGTTCCAGCAAACAGAGTTGGTTGTTGAGGTACCCAGGAGATCTGTTTACGCCACAATTTATTGGGGATTTGCGACAAAGAGATGCCATTGATGAGAATGTCACCCTCATCTGGTAACAGGAAATTGAGGAGAAGTTTACTCAGAGTGGTTTTGCCACTCCCGCTTTTTCCAACCAGAGCAGTTATTGTCCTGGGAGCAACGACAATACTTACCAGGCTCAGCGCGTCAATTTCTCGGTCAGGGTAACGATAACTGACCTTCTGAAAAATAATTTCAGGTTCGCTAATTTCAGGAAGAGAAGCAACTTGATCAATCGTCTTCTTATCATCTTCCTTCAATAACATAGAAAAGATCTGTACTGCAGCTGTTCTTCCAGTCATGCCGGCATGGAATCTCACACCCAACTGACGCAAAGGAAAGTAGAATTCTGGTGCAATCACAAGAATAAAGAATGCCTGCTGAAAAGAGATCCCTCCATTCAGTAAACGCAGCCCGATCTGTACAGCCACCAGGGCAGTACTGATCGTTCCCACCATCTCTAACACCAGCGCAGAAAGAAATGTCACTCGCAGCACATTTGTGGTTGCTTTGGCATAGGCGTAACTGGTTTGACGGATCTCTTCTGCCCTTTTCAGGCTCTGGTTCAATCGCTTTAATTCTTCCAAACCCTGGATCGTATCCAAAAAATGACTGCTCAAACGAGAGAGAAGATTCCACTGCCGTTTGGTCATAGCTTCTCCCGTTTTTCCAATCAAGATCATAAAGATCGGGATCAAAGGCGCGGTCAGTAGAAAAATAAGCCCCGAGAGCCAATCCAGCGGGAATACGACAAATAAAATAGCCATGGGCAGCATCACTGCAATAACCAGTTGAGGAAGATACTGACTGAAATAAGCATCCAGTGCATCCACCCCTTCCATAACGATATTGCTCAGATTACCAGTATTTCCATCACGATCGTTTTTTTCAGTTTGCTTGATGATGCTTCTAAGGAGCACATCACGTAATTTCACTTTAATCTCAAATGAAGTTCTGCCCGCAAAACTATCACTCAACCATGTAAAAATTGCCCTGGCTGCAAGGATTCCAGCCATAAGCCATAAAATCGACATCACATCTCCCAGTTTTGCATTTTCCAGGTGCACCCTGTTAATGACCAGGCTGAAGAGATATGCCTGCGTGATGATACAACCTCCGACGATAAGACTGGTAATAACCGTACCGGCGAAATCAGGTTTTGCCCACAGGACCAGGTGATTAAGGTTCTTTGGTGAAGACATGGATTAATTTTGCCTGAAAGCGGAGCTCAAGTCAACTCGGAAAAATACCATATTCTTACCTAAGATAAGGTATCATAAGCCCAACAGGAAAAGGAATGAAATCAATGTCACAATCTCAAAATATTCGTTGGATCATTATTCTATCAACCATGATCCTCATCGGATTTATCATCCTGTTCATCCTGGTGGAACCATCTCTGCAGGCAAAAGAACAGGTTTATATTTCTTCGAGTACTCCAGCGCCAACAGAAATCACACCAACATCGACCTCCATTCCTCCAACAGCTACTACTACACCAGAAATACCTACCCCAACCGAAATTCCTCCAACCGCAACCATAGTTCCCATTCCAGAATCTTTTTACATTATGGATATCACCGGCACGGGTCAGTACTTTGCATTGGGATGCGAAGCCAGCGCTGCCGTAGATTGGGCGAACTATTTTGGCGTTTTTATCTACGAATACAATTTTCAAGCAGCATTACCCATTTCGGATAACCCAGATCTGGGATTCGTTGGCTTGGTGACTGGTCCCTGGGGACAGGTTCCACCTTATGCCTATGGAGTTCACGCTGATCCAGTGGCTGCTCTTCTCAGAGAATATGGATTACCTGCGATTAGCGGTAAAGGGTTCACTCTCGATCAGGTACGTGAGAAACTCGCCCAATCCAAACCCATCATCGCCTGGGTGATCGGCAACATGGTTGGTGGAGTGCCCGCTGAATACGTGGATAAACAGGGCAATGTGACAATCGTCGCCGCGTATGAGCATGTTGTCATTCTAACCGGTTATGACCAGGATTCTATCCGCTACATGAATAACGGGCGTTTTTACGAAGTTCCCAATGAGGTTTTCCTCAACTCATGGGGAGTGCTGGGTAACATGGCTGTGATGGCAGAATGAATTAAAGGAGCTAAAAATAAAGCCGCCTGTTCTGGCGGCTTCTTCATTAACTTGGTCTTCTACTTCAATTTCTTAAACAACGATATTTACCAGGCGCCCTTTGACATAAATGACCTGTCGTGGCGTCTTCCCTTCAAGGAACTTGATGACATTTTCGCTACTTAATGCCTTGCTTTTTGCATCTTCATCAGTGATATCTACCGGTACCTCGATACGGTCACGCAGCTTTCCGTTGATCTGTACCACCAGAGTGATCTGCTCTTCAGCAGCTGCTTCTTCATCAACAACTGGCCATGCCTGCAAATGCACAGAGTAACGATTTCCCGTTAACTCCCACAGCTCTTCACTGATATGTGGTGCAATCGGTGCCAGCATGCGTAGATAAATATTGACGGTTTCTTCCCATGCCACTGTGCCCCAGGCTCCTTGTGCTTTTGCCTTTGTCATTTCATTTAATAATTCCATTAAAGATGAAATGATGGTGTTGAATTCAAAATTTTCAAAGTCATGGCTGACAGACCGCAGTGTCTGGTGTGTTTTTCGATTCAAATTACGAATCACTTCATTGCTGGCAGTTCCACCCTCTGTTTCCTCGAGAATCGTTGACCATACTCTTCTCAACCAGCGATGAGTTCCATCAATGCCACTGTTACTCCAGGGAGCTCCCAGATCCCATCGGGCAAAAAACATCAGGTAAGCGCGTACTGTATCCGCCCCATATACATTCACCAGGTCATCCGGTGCCACTACATTACCATGACTCTTTGACATTTTCTCACTGTCGCTGCCTAATACAATTCCCTGATTACGTAATTGCAGCATGGGTTCATCACCCTTCGTAATTCCCATATCGCGCAGTGCTTTATGGAAGAAGCGCGTGTAAATCAGGTGCATCGTGGCATGCTCTATTCCACCAGTATAGTTATCTACGGGCATCCAATAATCATACTCAGTGGGATCAAATGGACCATCGTTATACCACGGGCTGAGATAACGCAGATGATACCATGACGAACACATGAAAGTATCCATCGTATCGGTTTCGCGTTCTGCTTTACCGCCACATTGGGGGCAGGTTGTTAAACGCCAGGTCGGATGCAATTTCAACGGGCTTTCACCAGTAGGTTTCCATTCAACATCATCTGGCAACAATACTGGTAACTGATCTTCAGGTACTGGCTGCACTCCGCAATGCTCGCATCGCACTATGGGAATAGGCGCACCCCAATATCGTTGGCGCGAGATCAACCAATCGCGTAGGCGATAATTGACCGATTTGTGTCCCCGCTTTCGTGTCTCAATGTACTCGATCGCTGCATCAAAAGCCTTTTCACCGGGTGTTCCAGTCAATGAACCAGAATTCACCATCTTGCCGGATGCAGGTACCGCAGCAGTCATTTCATCTGCTTTAATATCAGTACCTTCGGGCTGGATCACTACGCGAATATCCAGGCCAAACTTGCGGGCAAATTCAAAGTCGCGCTGGTCATGGGCTGGTACCGCCATGATGGCACCCGTTCCGTACGTCATTAATACGTAATCAGCAATCCAGATGGGAATACGTTCATCATTCACGGGATTGATGGCAAACGAACCCGTAAAGACACCGGTTTTCTCTTTATCAGTAGATTCACGCTGCACATCGGTCTGGCGGGTAGCTTGTTGAATGTAAGCTTCCACGGCTGCTTTTTGCTCCGGAGTAGTCAACTTTGCAACCAATGGATGTTCCGGAGCCAACACCATAAAGGTCACACCCCACAAAGTATCCGGGCGGGTGGTGAAAACTTCGAGTTTATCACCCTGCTCGGTGGTAAAAGTTACTGAAGCGCCTTCAGAACGTCCGATCCAATTGGTTTGCAACGTACGCACACGCTCCGGCCAGTCAATGGAGTCAAATTTGAGCAATTCATCCGCATACTTTGTGATGCGGAAGAACCACTGGTCCAGATTCTTCTTGATCACTGGGGTACCGCAGCGTTCGCAATGGCGATCCTCTCCCCACACCTGTTCACGAGCCAGGGTTGTATTGCAGGTGGGGCACCAATCTACCGGTGAATATTTATGGTATGCCAGGTCGTTCTCATACAACTTGATGAAAAACCACTGCGTCCATTTGTAATATTCCGGATCTGACGAGATCATTTCGCGACGCCAATCGAACATAGCACCCATGCTACGCAACTGCTTCCGCATGCGCTCGATATTCTTGTATGTCCATTCACGGGGATGAATGTTTCGCTTGATTGCAGCATTTTCAGCAGGAAGCCCAAAGGCGTCAAACCCGATGGGATACATAACATTGTATCCCTGCATTCGAAGGTATCTAGCATGCGCATCCGGTGGTGTCATGGCATACCAGTGACCAATGTGCAGATCACCAGATGGGTATGGGAGCATCGTCAGTGCATAATACTTGGGGCGGTCTGGATCAACATCAGAATGATAGATCTCATCTTTATCCCAACGCGCCTGCCACTTGGCTTCTATCTCACCCGGGTTATAAAATGGTACTTCCTTTTTTGTTGTCATTCTCTCTCCTTAAACAAAAATCTTCACCCAAACCAGGGGCGAAGGATTTTTTTACTCCGTGGTACCACCCTGCTTGTTCAGTCTCCTGAACCGCTCTGGTTCGCTATATCGGGCGAAACCCTGCACATTCGTGCTGCCTGCTACATTATGGGCGAGTTCAACCTTTGTGGTCCGCTGCCACTGCTGTTTCTCACCACTACTCAGCTCTCTGACGGATGGTCTACTACTCCCAACCAGGCTTCTAAAATATGAGAGTCACCCGTTTTGATATTTCATAATCCGTGGTGACTCATTTTTTGGTGGACCCAGCGAGATTCGAACTCGCGACCTTCTCAATGCCATTGAGACGCGCTCCCAACTGCGCTATGGGCCCCTGTTTACCTAACTTCCAACTCAGGTCAGCCTTTAGTGGACCTGAGGGGATTCGAACCCCTGGCCTCCTCAGTGCGATTGAGGCGCGCTCCCAACTGCGCTACAGGCCCCTGGTTGTTAAGGTTCTGGGATTATACGGTAAGGCGGTTTAACTGTCAAGGAAAGAGTTCAACTGTTGTGAAAATCGGGTTTCATACCAGTCGTAGATGCAGTCGTTCTTTGACCGCACCGATAAATACGTTAAAACCTCTTGACCTTACTAGATAAAACACTTGCATCGCATTCGCTCCATCATGGGTACCACAACCGGCTTCATACGCTTCGCACGAAATTTCTGCTAGCTCCTCGCCATCATTCTTTCTCACTACGGGTTCCAAATGGGAAACATACCTCCTGTAAATATCTTTTCCAACTGTCCATCGGACACACGAATTTTATATATAGCAGCTTCATCTTCAGAGCACGAATCACCAGTAACACACTGGTGAAAAACAATCCATTCTCCATCTGGTGACCAACGTGGTTGGGGTGTACCATTCCAGGAACTACTACTAGACCAGGGGTTAAAAAAGATTGTATTGTATAAATGGATGGGTTCTTTTTCTCCTATTGATGATATGTAGATACCATCCATTCCAAGATAAGCGAACTCCGTGCCATCAGGTGACCAG
The DNA here is from genome assembly GCA_034429195.1 of Anaerolineaceae bacterium. Classification (GTDB taxonomy): domain Bacteria; phylum Chloroflexota; class Anaerolineae; order Anaerolineales; family Anaerolineaceae; genus UBA4782. The sequence continues at coordinate 1,626 of DAOUGQ010000005.1, read as the reverse complement.
GCAGGGTTAATCCCCTCAGCTACTTCAATACTTTCGCCAGTATTTAAATTCAACTTGAATAGTTGATAAGATCTTTGATCATTCGATTCATTTACTTGTCCATATAAAAGTTCATTTCTTTCAGAATAGAATGAAAAACCACTGATAAATTGATGTTCAGGAGTCTTTGAATTATCTACAAGATATTGGATGGTTTGGCAAGAATCAACATCAAAAATAATGATCTCTTCAAATGTATATAAAATTACAGCATGAGGATATTTTTCATTTACATATTCCTCGATCTGCTCGTAATGTGGTAATGATACGTATTTGTATACCTTATTCTGTTCATCATACTGCGTTGATGAGAAACAGGCTTGAAAATTGTTGTTTTTTATATCCCAATATGCTGGATATCCAATATCAGCATAAGGTGGCATCCCTTGTGGATTGGAGAGGCCATAAAGGATATTCCCCCGAAGATGACCAGGTTACCCTGACAAAGTTATTGGGAATATCTAGCGCCTGAAAATTTGTCGCATCGGCTTGGATAATACCAAGAACATAGGGACCATGATGTTCAATCTGGAAAAGAATATCCGAATCCGGTATAGCTTCTGGATAGGACGCTGAACTAAAACCAATGCAACCGACTGTTAATACAAGAGAGAAAATGCCAAACAACAAGAAAATAGTTTGCTGGAATTTTCGCATTATTGTATCCTCTACCTGAAATTCATCAGATGGTATGAACCACCCCCACTTATTAAATGGACGGGATGATACCTTTTCTACTGTTACCATGGAATTACTTTCAATTACACCGTTGGATGATCCCCATAGTTCATCAAATGATTTGTATCCTCGATCACAATTATATGTATCAAGTATAGTTTTTTCATCTTCAATTTTTCCTGATGCTGGATTGAAAAACCAGAATTCTTCGGTTGATTCATCATATCCAATCACAACAAGTACATGACCGACACCTTGATTTATGGGCAGTGCAATTGTTATCATTGTAGGTTTCCCATTTTTTAAATTATTTAGTAGATCATCCCTCGTTCCTTTTGTGCTGGTCGCCTTAATGGTTCCAGGAAACATAGTATTGATACCTATCGCCTGCTCATCCGGTACAACACCGATAGCCAAATTTTCACGGTTCACTTCCATTTTATAGGGATTGCTCGATTCGGGATCATGTGAAATGATTGTCCAATAAAAATTATTGGTATGTGGAAATACTCTCTGAATATTTTCTTGTTTATACGGATATCTCAATAAAATGCTAAGCGATACTGCTATTGATACTACTGCACAGGTGTTACCATCTTGTTCTTGTTTATATATGTCATCCCAACCCTCGATGTACCAGGGATCGTTCCCAGTGGGATCATTGTAAATCAATGGATTATTCAACCCATATGTATATCTATCATAACTTTTCGAACTGTTGGCATTTGGTATAAATTTATCGGCTTGAACAAAATGCATTATCGCAGGGTCGTACCAACGGGCAACGTAATAATAAAGTCCTACCTCCGCTTCCAGTAACTGCCCGGTATATCTATACTTTGTGGGGGTAACTCCGCTCGTCTCGCGAGTTTTGCGAAGCACCCTGCGCGCAGCGCAAGGGCATCCAAA
>DAOUGQ010000004.1:0-122523 GCA_034429195.1 Anaerolineaceae bacterium | reverse complement strand
CCTTAAATCAAAAACCCGAAAAAATTTCGGGTTTCGATCGGTATATGTGGCGGTGCTGGATGTGTTACCTAGTACATCTGGCGCCCCCGGCGCGGCTCGAACGCGCAACCTACTGATTCGAAGTCAGGCGCTCTGTCCATTGAGCTACGAGGGCGTTACAGCTATTATACCGTATTCTTATTCTTTTCCCACTAATGCGCGAGCAAAAACCTTTAAATTCACTACTTTGCCCGTCAACAGGTTCTGTGTCCTGAAAATACCAGCAGCACCTCGCAGGACAAAAATAACCGTTGCTGCCAGAAGCACTACTGCCAGTAATGGCTGCCAGAAGGGCACCGCCGTTGCGGTAAGACGTGCCATCATCGCTACAGGTGATGTAAGAGGGAACAGACTAAGGATCATTGAAAAAACTCCGTTGGGATTCGTCGCCAGTTCATTGATGAACATTAATGGGATGACCAGTGGGATGATCATGAACGTGGTCATTTGTGATGCTTCACGTAACCCAGGCACCAATGCCCCTACTGCTGCCATCAACCCCGAGAATAGCAGGTATCCCAGGATGAAGAAGATGATCCCCCAGATAAAAAAGGATGCAGGCAGTTGAAACGCTGCCACATCTGGAATAGACTTGCCAGTCACTTGCATCACCAGCAAACCAACAGCTCCCCATACGATGGTCTGCAACAGCCCAACTCCGCCTAACGCAATAATCTTCCCTGTCATCAGATCTACTGGCTTTACTGAGGTTGCCAGAATCTCGATCACTCGATTTTGCTTTTCATTCGTCACCGAATTGAGCATGAGTGAAGCAGAGCCAAAAATGACAATGTAGAATATGAGTGTCACGATGTACGGAATGAAGAAAGTGGCTGCACTTTCAGGATCTCGTGCAGTTTGGTTGGTGGTATATTCCACCGCCAGGTTCATTGGGTCAAGAGCACGATTGACAAGAGAAGTTTGTCCATCGAGTATGTTATAAGTTATTAGCTCGGTTATTGGACCAGTATTTTCCAATCCACCAAGGGGATTGAAATCAGGACGATAATATAGTACTTTACCGCTTTCAATATAATCAGCCTGAATAACATAGAATGCGCTGATTTCACCGTTTTTATAAGCAGTTCTTGCAGCATCAATATCATCATATTTTATGAGTGCGCTTTGCACCGATTCTGGTACAGTCACCACCATGCCAGACAGGTCAATAAAGCCTTCTGGTTTCCCGGAATCTTGCGTTCCAACAATAGCAGCCACAGGCGAAGGTGTCTCTCGCATTTCAAAAGTGGAAAACCATCCCACCGCAAAAGCTACCAATGGAACTAGGAATAAAGTCAGGATGAACGAACGTCTCGTGACGGTATTGATAAACTCAGTTTTCAAGATCAATGAAATTTTATTCATAGCTTTTTCCTCTTTGAAAAACCTCTCGCCATTTAACCCGTCTTCCATATTGCAGCATCCCAATCCTGAACGCACGCCCAGCCAGGATCAAAGCCCCAGCCGCGCAAAGATAAAGGATAACAAGGCTGATTGCCAATTGCCAGGTAGGTACAGTGGTAAACGCTGTCCGTAAAGGCATTGTCATAGGGCTGGTAAGAGGGAAAAGGCTCATTCCAATTACCAATGGGCTGTTGGGATTGGTCATAAGAGGTCCAACAAACCAAAGGGGCACAAATAAGGGTAGAGTGAAAATCGTCGCCATTTGTTGGGCTTCCTGACCTTCCGTCATCATTGCGCCAACAGCTGCCATCAAACCCGCGATCATAATGAATGCGGGGAAGATTAAAGCCATGACAAGCCCAAGATTTCCCAAACTATATTGCTGCCCTGCCACCCAGGGTGATAATACTTTTGCTACTGCCAGTCCAAGAATTCCAAAACCAAGCCAGGCTGCCAGTTGAGTCAATCCCACACACATATCCGCCAATGTTTTCCCAATCATTAACTGATTGGGAGAAATGGAGGTAACAATAATTTCCATTGTGCGGTTTTCTTTTTCTTCCAGCAATGCCTGTAGCAGATATCCACCTGTGATGTTGACCATGACCATGAATAAAACCCCTACCGCGATAGGGATAACAATATCCAGGATGCGTTGAGATGATGCATGTCGGCTACCATCGATAGAAAAGATCTCAATCTTTGGACCATCCAACAGGCGATCTACGCGGTCCTGGGATTGTGTCGCCAACAGGTTCAATTGCAGAAAATCTTGAAAATCACTCTGGGCATTTGAGCTCACTGTCTTTGGGGCAATCAAATGCACATTCCCAGTATCGATGTAATTCTCATCAATTATGTAGACTCCCTGGATAGTTCCCTGGTCGACAGCCAATCTGGCCGTTGATTCATCATTAAAACGAATCAATTCAACTGGTTTGAAAAACCAACCTGAAGGAAGGATTATAGTTTCATCAACAATAACACCTGCATTATCCACATACCCTACTGGAGTATCTTTATATTGGATCGCTATTGAGATAAACCCAAACGCCGCGATTAATATCAGAATGAATGGCATACCTAATAATGCAAAAATAAAACGCTTGCGGAAAACGTGCCTCGAATATTCATATTTGAACACACGTAAAAGTTTCTTCATACGTGCATCTCCTCACCCTGAACTACACGAATAAATATTTCATCCAGAGTTGGCATAGCGATCTCAAAGCGTTCCAATTTAATGCCCGAATTCACCAGATCCTTAAGTACATCCTGTGGATTGGTAGTTGCATCAAGGCGCAGCCGTATCTCATGGTTTTCCTGTATGATCTCTTTTACCCCAAACACATGAGAAGGAAATTCATCTAAAGACCAGACACTGATCTCTCGCTTCGCGAATTGCCTCCGAATATCGTGAATATTCCCATAAAGCACTGTCTTTCCTTTATCGATCAAAACCAACCTGTCGCAAAGTTCTTCCACCTGATGCATCTGGTGAGTGCACATCACTATCGCTTTCCCTTTATCACGCTGCTCCATTAAAAGCTCACGTACGATTTGTGTATTCACTGGATCAAGCGCTGAAAATGGCTCATCGATAATGATCAGATCAGGTTCATGGATCAATGTGCTGATCAGTTGAGCTTTTTGCTGCATACCTTTGCTCAATTCTTTAACTTTCTTCTTGCGGGATAGTACCAGATCGAAGCGTTCAAGATACTCGTTCATTCGTTTTTTAATCACATTCATTTCCATTCCTTTAAGCGATGCAAGATATATCAGACATCGTTCCAGCGGAATATCCTGATACAAACCTCGTTCTTCCGGTAAATACCCGATTTTATCCTTTTTATCTTCACTCATTGCACCACCCAAAACGCTGATACTTCCAGAATCGGGTTTAAAAATATCCAATATCATGCGAATGGATGTAGTTTTTCCTGCGCCATTTGGCCCCAGTAATCCAAAGATCTCTCCCTGTTGTACTTCGAAGCTGACACCGTTCACAGCCTTAATTGAGCCAAAACTTTTCGTGATTTCATTTACATGTATAGCTGGCATGACACGTCCCTCCAATATTTTTACAAGTATATGATACCCGATATTTCTTAATGAATACCCCTGAAAATATGGGGTTCATCTACTATGGTTTGCGTAAAACCTTACCTGGTTGCTTCATTTATCTTCTTCCATTTCCAAAAGCTTTTCTTCATCCTCTCTTAAGGTTTTTCCATGTACAATAATAAAAAAGATTTCAGGAGATGCTTTATGACTATGACCTCTCGTGAAAGAGTTCAAGCTGTTCTACAACATGAACAACCAGACCGAGTACCGATCATTTTAGGGGTAAGCAATGCTACCGGAATAAAAATTCGGCCTTATCGAGAACTCAAGAAGATACTTGGAGTAGAAAGTGAAGACCAGTACATCTATAATTGGCCAGAACTTGGTACCGCTTTGCCAGATGAAAAGATATTGCAACGCCTTCACAGCGATGTGCGAGGAGTATTAGACCGGTTTCCACAGGCTGTCTATGAGAGAAATCAAAATCGTGCTCCCCACTCCCCTTTCATTGATGACTGGGGAAATGGGCAAATGGAAATCGGACCTGATGATTGGTACCCTGGGATCCATCCCATGCCAGAAGCCAAAACGATCGAAGAATTGGATTCCTATCCCTGGCCAGACATGGATGACCCATTTCGTACTTCTCATGTTCGTGAACAGGCATTGAAACTTCATAATGCAAATCAATATGCCATCATGGGGGCACCCTGGTTGATGTTTCCATTCGAGAGAGCAATAGGATTGCAGGGTTTGGAGAAATTTCTTACCAATATGGCAACAGAACCCGATTTTGCACAGGAGCTTTTGATCCGAACAAACAAATTATGCATGAAAAACATGAGTCATTTCCTTGATCAATGCGGTGATGTACTCGACATAATCAAAATTGGCGACGATCTTGGCACCCAAGAAAACCTCATGATCTCACCACGCATGTACCGAAAAATGTTAAAACCCTTGCACGCCGAAATGATCTCACTGATTAAGCAAAAAACCAAAGCAAAGGTCTTTTTCCATACTGATGGAGATGTGTTCAACCTGATCGAAGATTTCATTGAGATTGGAGTGGATATACTCAATCCAGTGCAGACTTCTGCAGGTAAAATGTCAAACCTTGAAGAATTAAAGAAGTTATACGGTCAACGGATCGTTTTTTGTGGCGCAATTGACACTCAAAAGATACTCCCTCATGGCACACCGGATGAGGTCAAGCAGGAAGTAAGAAGAGTGGTCAATATTCTCGGTCAGGGTGGTGGATACATGGTTGCAAGTGTTCACACAATCATGAACGAAGTACCGGCAGAAAACATTCTTGCGATGGTAGATGCAGTACAGGAATTTGGAACCTACCCACTAAAATAAAATTAACCAATGCAAAAAAAGGAGAGAATAATTCTCTCCTTTTTATTGCTAAAGACTTTCTTTTTCGTACGGAGTGCCACTTGCTGCTGGTCCACGACTCCGGCCTACAACACCAGCGAGAACGACTATGGTAATAATATATGGCAGCATTAAGAGTAATTCTGCTGGAATTGGGAAATGCAATAAAGACAACTTTGTTGTCAACGATTCTGAGAAACCAAAGAGCATTCCAGCTCCAATTGAACCTACTGGTGTCCAATTGCCAAAGATCATGGCTGCGAGAGCAATAAAGCCTCTTCCTGCGGTCATGGTCTGTTCAAAACGTCCTACAGAACCAAGCGAAAAATACGAACCAGCAAAACCAGCCACCATACCGCCTAAAAGACAGGCAAAATAGCGTGTCCGGAACACGTTGATGCCAAGTGTATCAGCAGCCTTTGGATGTTCACCCACAGCCCTGTGACGAAGTCCCCATTTTGTCTTATACAATGCAATCGTTAAAACAATCACGAGAAGGTACATAATATAAACATACAGATTGTGGTCAAAGAAAATGGGTCCAATAACTGGTATTTTGTAAAGAAGAGGTATCTGAAATGGTTTAAAGAAACCAGGTTCATTTAGAGTGCTTGACTGCAGGAATTTAATATAGGTGTAGGAAGTAATTCCTGTAGCGAAAATATTAATCATTGTACCGGAAATGATTTGATCTACTTTGTACTTTATGGATAACCATGCGTGTACCATTGCCAGTGCTGCACCGGTAAATATTGCTGCAACAACTCCCCACCAGATTCCAAAAAGACTGCCAGCGATTGCACTCGTTAATGCACTGGCAACCATCATGCCTTCGATTGCAATGTTAACAATGCCTGCGCGCTCGGTGATCAAACCTGACAATGCACCAATTGTAATTGGCACTGACCGGACAACCATCAACGCCAGCATGCCCGTAAAACTGATTGAGCTGCCTGCTGCTCCCCAGAACAAAAAGCCCAGCACAAGTAGAACACCAACTATAGCAATTACAATACTGGTTGCCTTTTTGAAGCCTCTGATGATCTCATAAAGACCAAGACCCAGACAAATTCCAGCAACAATCTCCAACGAAGCTTTGCTATTGAAAACCCAATCAGGGATCTGGATCGCGCGATCATTGATATTGGTCCCGAAGGTCGTATTCACATCTGGTGCAAGTGGACTTGCTAAAACGAAATGAACAAAGATCGCTGACAGGATGAAAAGGGCTCCAATGATTATTCTTTGTTGAGTTCCCGTCTTTGTCCCACGAATAACTTTAAACTTTTGGGCTAACGTGTTTTTTTCCATTATTTCTTCTCGGAAAGTGATGTTGTAGATGAAATTGGCAAATCTTTAATGCTCGGTTTTTTAAGTCGGTATATTGTTCGAATAATTGCAGGAGCAGCAAGGAAAAGAATAATGAATGCCTGCAATATATTGATAATGTAAATTGGAATTCCGGCTCTCAGTTGCATTACCTTAGAACCACTGCGTAAGAAACCAAAAAGAAGTGCAGTTAAAATTACTCCAAGTGGATGATTCTGAGCTAATAAAGCAAGGGCGATTGAGTCAAACCCATACCCAGTTGAGAGAGCTTGAGATTGTCTCCAATAAACACCCATGATTTCGCTTGCACCACCTAATCCGGCGATTGCGCCAGAGAGCGCCATTCCTACTACTGTAATAACCGTTATATTCATGCCAGCGTATTTTGAAGCATTCATGTTAATACCAACCGAACGAATCTCATACCCCCAGGTGGTTTTAAACAGCAAGAACCAGATAAGAAATGCGATCCCAATAGCAATAAAGAAACCTAAGTGGAATCGGATTGGCTCTGGGAAGAATCGAGGAAGATGTGCACTTTCCAGGATCCAGGGAGTTTTCGGCACAACTTCATTGGGATCCTTAAATGGTACAGCTACCAGATAATAGATCAAATAATAACCAATGTAGTTCATCATAATCGTTGTGATGACTTCATGCGCTCCGGTCTTTACCTTAAGCCAGCCGGGAATAAAACCCCACAAACCGCCTGCAAGAGCTCCACAAAGAAGTGCTAATGGAATATGGATCCAGGGAGAAAGACCTGTAAAAGTCCACCCTGCCCATGCTGCTGCGATTGAACCAACCTGCAATTGTCCTTCAGCTCCAATATTGAATACACCTGCCCTAAAACCAAGTGCTACAGCAACACCTGTGAACAAATAGGGAGTAGTAACAACAAGGCTCTCAAAAAACGGTCCAAATGCGCTCAGGATTTTTGCATTATCACCTGATTTGATAGCAGCAGATATTTTTGCAGGATCCCCAAATGCTCCTAAGAATAGCGAAGAATAGGTGTTTGCAACCATTTTCCAGGAGGTCGCAAGTCCTTCACCAAAAGATACCGCAAATGCCTTATATACTTCAGGTGAAGTGACAATAACCAGTATCCCTCCCATAATGAAACCACTAACAATGGAAAGAATAATGATCGTAATGGAACTCTTTGAGAGCTCCTCATAAAAAATGGAAAGAAAATTTCTTTTTTCTTGACCGGTAGTTTCTTTGTTCATGGTTGTTCCTAAGTTACCAATTCCCGAGTTTGCCCAATCACTTCTTTTTTCTTCTGGATCTCAGGCATAACACCCGCCATCAGCAAACCAAGTTCTTCTTTCGTAACATCGCTGGCATTAACCGTAGCGATGATCTTCCCTCTGTACATCACAGCTATACGATCTGAAAGTTGCATGATTTCATCCAATTCAGTGGATACAAGCAATACCGCACAACCTTCGTCACGCTTTTCGACGATCCTGTTATGAATATATTCAATGGAACCAACATCCAACCCACGCGTAGGTTGTGCAGCGATCAATAACTTTATTGGGCGCGAAAACTCTCTCGCAACAATAACTTTTTGTTGATTGCCACCAGAAAGAGCATAAGTCGGTGTAAATATATCGGGAGTACGGATATCGAATGCTTCTACTAATTTTCTTGCATTTTCATCGATCGCCATCCGTTGTAAAATGATACCTTTCGCAAAAGGTGGCAAGTAATAGGTATTCAAAACAAGGTTATCTTCAACAGAATTCTTGAGAACAAGTCCGTCCTTTTGTCGATCTTCAGGAATATGGGCACTCCCAAGTTCTGTAATTTTCCGAGGACTACTTTTCGTGACTACTTTGTTAAGGAAGGTAATCGTGCCCGAACGAGCGGTTTTTAAACCAGTAAGCGCTCGCACTAATTCAGTTTGTCCATTCCCCTGCACACCTGCGATGCCCAAAATCTCTCCACTACGTACTTCTAAAGAAACCGTATCCAATACAAGGCGTGAATGCATATCAGTTACGGTTAAATCTTTAACTGATAAAACAACATCCTTGGGTTCGCTTGGTTTCTTCTGAGTTTTTAATTCAACGGCTCTTCCTACCATCATCGATGCTAATTTTTCAGGGGTGGCGTCTTTTGGAGTAGTCTCACCAACAACTTTCCCTAACCGTATGACTTCAATTCGATCAGCGCACTCCATTACCTCTCTAAGTTTATGGGTAATGAAGATGATCGATTTTCCCTGTTGAACTAATTTCTTCAGAATAGCAAATAGCTCATCCACTTCCTGCGGTGTCAAAACCGCAGTGGGCTCATCCATTATCAGGATATCTGCATTGCGGAATAGCAGTTTAATGATCTCTACCCTCTGCTGTAAACCAATCGGAAGGTCTTCGACCATATCATCAGGATTGACATTCAACTTATAAAGATCGGATATTTCTCTGATCTTTTCTGCAGCTTTTTCCCGATCGAGAAAACCACCCATATGAGTGTCTTCTTCTCCCAGCATTACATTTTCAGTTACCGTAAATACTGGGATCAACATAAAATGTTGATGGACCATGCCAATACCAGATCGTATAGCATCAATAGAAGATTTAATTTCTTTTTTCTCTCCATTGATAAAAATCTCACCTTCATCTGGTTTGTATAATCCATACAGGATGTTCATGAGAGTGGTTTTGCCGGCGCCGTTTTCTCCCAACAAAGCAAGAATCTCGCCTTTGTTTAGCGAGATATCAATATGATCATTCGCAAGAACACCCGGAAATCGTTTTGTAATTCCTTTTAATTCAAGAATTGGTGGCATTAACCCTCACTCAAAGAAAAACAATGTGTTAGCCATTTTACCATAACTAAAAATATTCATTAATATGAGCAAAGAGCCAGGTGAAAACCTGGCTCTTCATTTCCTTCAAGGCAAATTACTCAATTGGTTTTGGTGCCGGAATGACGATCTCACCAGAAATGATCTTTTCCTTGAGTGCGGCAATTTCTGCTTTCAGTTCTTCAGGAACTTCCACTGCAGGATTGTAGGTCAGGTCGGTTCCACCATTTTCCAGCGTGAGGGTGTAGTCTCCACCTTCCCAGGTGCCTTTTACAACACGTTCGATCGCGTCATAAACATGGACATTGACCAGTTTGGTAACACTGGCGAGGATCTGGCCAGAGTACTGTGGGTAGGTCTGAGTCCAGTCCTGGTCAACACCGATTACATAGCCCTTGCCCTGTTCCTGCATATAGGCTGCGGTTGCTGCACCAACACCACCACAAACGGGTAGAATAATATCGACGCCTTCGTTCATCATGCTTTGACCGAGAGCGCGACCTTTGTCTGCATCAATCCATGAACCGGTAGCAGTAGCTTTGCCAGGATCGTTGGCATCATAACCGATGTTGGTTACGGTAGTGCCATGAGCTTCATTATAGGCCTGCATACCATAGTACCAACCATCACCAAAGATCTGGACTGCAGGACCCATGATACCAACATACCAGCCCAATTTACCAGTCTGGGTCATGCCAGCAGAGAGGTAACCAGCCAGATAAGTCGATTGTGCCATTTCTGCGCCAACACCACGGAAGTTGTCCAGTCCAAATCCACCCATATCTACACCAGCATAGTAGATATCAGGATTCTCAGTTGCAGCTTTCTTGCAGTCATCTGTCATCATGAAACCAACGCAGATGATAAGCTGAGCACCAGAGTCTTTGCATGCGGTAAGGTTAGATGCGAAATCGGAAGGTTGAGTTGATTGAATATAGTTGCCTTCTACTCCGAAATCATCAATACCTTGTTGAACACCCTTCCAGGTCAGGTCATTGAAGGATTTGTCTCCAATGCCACCACTATCAGTAACCATGCAGACTTTGATTGCGGGTGCTTCTGTAGTTTCAACAGCGGCTTCTGTTTCTACTGGGGCTTCGGTAGTTGCGACTTCAGGTGCTTGAGTTTCAACTACGGGGGCTTCTGTTGCGGTCGCTTTTGTCCCGCATGAGGTCAGCACAAAAGTTAAAACTAGCATTGCTGACAAAACGGCTAACAATTTTTTGGACATTTATCTCCTCCTACTGAGAATATGAATTAGTGGAAAAGAATTTCCACTCATAGAAAATAGTATAACTATATTATTTCCTGTATGCAAGTGTATAAGCTCTACCTGAAAATATTTTAAGAGTAGTTAGCTCTACTCTGTGATCGTCTCCTTGATCAAACCGTTCACCTTTTCTTCATGAGCTTTGTCTTTCACCTTTAGCATGGTTAAAAACGCCAGGAACAAAAATAGTGCACCATACAAGAAGAGGATCGAATAATTGTAGCCAAGCTTTTCTACAATGATACCTGCCAGACTGGGCCCAATAACTGCAGCAGACTGCGAAGCAAAGTAATAGAGTCCAGTAAAAGCTCCGATCCGTTTTTCATCACCATGGTCATAAACGAGAGGTAAGCTATTCACATTGACCCATGACCAGAAGAAGCCAACGAGGATCATGGCAATAATAAATGTCGTCATGCCTGTTACAAGGAACTTGCTAATCAAAAAGACAGGAATTAATGCTGCCAATCCAAAGATGATGGTTTTTCGTTTGCCCATTTTCACAGCCAAAAGCCCAGCTGGAACGGCGAAAGCGATAAAAGAAAGGTTGGCAATGGAAGCGAGGATAGAAGCTGTGCCGGGTTTGATACCAAGAGAAAACACCGCAAAACTAGATAACCCGGTTTCGACCGCATTGAATCCACAGAACCAGAAGAAAATAGAAAGCAACATGAATAATGCTGATTTATCCTTACTTGCGAAAACTGCTTTCAAGTTAGGGATAAGACCCATCACACTCTCATTCTTGTCAGTTTCAGTATGCTCATATTGATGCTCTTTTACAAACAGCATAACCACGATCATAGCAGCAGTTAAAGCAATTGCACCTGCAATAAATGGCCCTGATCTTCCAAATTTATTAAAGATGACCCCCCCACCGACAAAGGCGAGTACACCACCAATCCCGCCCATCAGGTTGATTACACCATTGGCTCTGCTGCGTTCTTCTGGTTTGAAAAGATCACCCAGCCAAGCGATGACGGGTGAACGGAATAATGCCATACCAAAGTTGGTGATCAAAATAAACACAGCGATCGCAAGCACACTTTGTGCTAATGGAATCGAAATAAACCCAACCAGTGCTATTGGCAAACCCAACAGAATCCAATTTTTCCTTCTTCCCAATCGTGTCCAGGTACGGTCACTGCGCGCACCCACCCAGGGTTGTACGAAAATATTGATCAAATTATCCCAGGTCATAATGAACATCGCCAAAGAAGGTGCCAACGCAAAACCCCATAAATTGGGAAGTTCTTTACCCTGTTCCAGCAATTGTCTCTCAAACTCTGGATTTCCAGCTTGAAGAATGAGTGGTAACCACTGGTTGAAAATTGGCCATAATACACTGATCCCAAGAAAACCAAACCCAATCAGGAAAGTACGCCCCCAGGGAAACGATTTCTTCTCCATCAATTCCTCCTTTTAGTCCTTAATGGTAAAGATGAGTTAAGTCTTTCTTTTTTATTTATTTTCAAGCAGATCCGGGCGTTGCCGCCTGGTTCTTATCAAACTTTGTTCGCGACGCCATTCTGCGATCTGTGCATGATTTCCAGAGAGTAGCACAGGGGGAACCTCCCACCCCCGGAAATTTTCAGGGCGGGTGTAATGAGGATATTCCAGTAAACCATCTCCAAAACTATCATCGAATGCACCATCTGGATCACCCAACACTCCAGGAATAAATCGCGAAACAGCGTCAATAACCATCAAGGCAGGCAATTCTCCACCAGTAACCACAAAGTCACCAATCGAGATCTGCTCTGTCACCAGATGCTCGATCACCCTTTCATCGATTCCTTCATACCTTCCGCAAAGCAAAGCTATTCGTTCATATCGAGTGAAATCGCGGGCAATTTCAGAAGTGAATGGTTTTCCCTGTGGCGATAGATAAATCACCGGGCAACATGGTGGTGAACCTAAAATGGATTCAACTGATTCAAAAATAGGTTCAGGTTTCATTACCATGCCACCGCCTCCTCCATAAGGGGCGTCATCGGTAATATGGTGCTTATCGTGAGTTGAAGCCCGAATATCATGCACATGAACTTCAATGAGTGATTTTTCAATCGCTTTTTGCAAAATACTTACCCCCAAATATGGTGGAAACATTTCAGGAAGAAGAGTAAATACATCAAAACGCATAGCTTGATTCTATATGTTTGGTTGTCTATCCGCAAGTGAAAAATGTCTTTATATTAGTGAAAGATAAAAGCTATCCGCGCTATTTTTAAATTATGGTAATATGAAAATATGTACTTACAAGGAAGCAAATGGAGTATGACGCGCCGGAAAAAGCGCTCCAATCCCTGGCGTGTCTTGATTTTGATCATTCTGGTGGCTGGTGCGATTTACCTCAATCAGGTGGTAGTTCCTAATACTCCACCTCTCTTTATGCCAACTCCCACGCCCACCCGCTCACCTGAATCTTATGTCACTGAAGCACAGAGCCTCGAAGCAGAAGGCAAATATTCACAAGCGATTGAAAGCTATAAACAGGCAATCGATGTGGATCCCAAAAATCCATCCAATTTTATTGCCCTGGCTCACTTGTTGGTCTATACCGGAAATTATTCTGAAGCAGAAACAAATGCCCGTAATGCCCTTTTACTCAATCCAAATAACAGCACAGCCAATGCCATGCTTGGCTGGATACTAGGTCTAGAAGGAAGTTATCTTGAAGCTGAAAGTGCATTTTCTCGAGCAATAGAACAGGATCCCAACAGCGCAATCATTTATGCATATCAGGCAGAAGTGTATGCCTTACAGTCAGAGTCTGACCAGTCAACATTAACTACTTTGCAAAATGCGATCGATGCATCTCGAAAAGCCCAACAGCTGGATAATTCGCTCATGGAAAGCCATAGGGCTCGAGGTATTGTTTTGGAACTTACCCAAAATTACAGCGAAGCTGTTACAGAATTTACAGCAGCGATCGCTATCAATCCAAATATTGCTGATCTGCATCTGGCGTTGGGAAGAAATTATCGGGCATTGGAAATTTACGATAAAGCCATTGAAGAATTCACTCGTGCAAATGCTCTGAATCCCGCTGACCCATTGCCAGATACCTATATTGCAAGAACCTATCTGACCGTTGGCGAATTCGCGAAAGCAATCCAGTTTGCACAATCAGCAGTTGTTGATGCACCTCAGGATCCTTACATGTACGGAAATCTGGGTACTATGTATTATCGTAATCTCCAATACGCTGAAGCAGTAGATAATCTGCGGTTAGCGATCAAAGGCGGCACTACAGAAGATGGTTTGGAAGTAGCCGGTTTACCTTTAGACACTGGCCGCGTGGGAGAATATTATCAAACTTATGGACTGGCATTAGCACGCACAGGTGAATGTGGCGAAGCGTTACAGATATCCCAGGCAATTCAACAGGGGTTATCCAGTGATGAAACAGCCATGTATAATGCAAATGAGATCATTAACATTTGCTCTGAAGTTGCTGAAATGACCCCCACGATCGAACCATCAGAAGAAGTAACCCCCACCCCGTAAGTCAAATGAACCTGAATGGCAAGCAATTAACCTTTCGAAAACAGCGCTTCACGCTCCGTCCTTATCGCATCCTTATTCTCCTGGCAGCGGTTTTGGGTGGATTCTTTATCCTTCGAGGTCTTGAGACACAGAAGATCAAACCATTATTCTCTCCTACTCCTTTTCCTACACGCACCTCTAGCTCATATGCTGAAGAAGGGAACACCTTCTTTATTGCTGGTGACCTTAATGCAGCAATCACTGCTTATCAAGAAGCAGTAAAGATCGATCCAACCAATGGTGACCTGGCAGCAGAACTGGCACGTATTCAAACATATTCATCTGCGTCATTAACCAGTGATGCAGAGAAGAAAAACAGACTTGAAGAAGCACTGGCAACCATCAATAAAGGCAAAGAAGTTGCCCCCGATAACAGCATGGTGCTGGCTGTCAGAGCTTTTGTATTGGATTGGTACTCCAACCCTACTCTTGTGGGAGCAGAAGAGTCAGAAAAACTCTTGTTGGAAGCCAATCAAGAAGCAGTATCCGCAATTCAATTGGATAACCAGAATACACTCGCTCTTGCGTATTATGCTGAAATTTTGAATGACCAGCAAAATTGGCTGCAGGCAGAACAATATATTCAACAAGCTTTACAGCGTGATCCTACAATCATGGATGTACACAGGGTCAATGCGTTGATTCAGGAAACCCTCAGCAATTATGGTCTGGCGATCGAATCCTACAAACGGGCTGCAGAGATCACTCCTAACCTTACTTTTTTATACATCAATATTGGCGTAAATTATCGTCAACTTGAACAATATGAAATGGCGTTGAGCTATTTTGCCAAAGCGGCAGACATCAATGAAACTCTACAGGTGAATGATCCAATTCCATATCTGGCTATTGGACGTACTTATGCACAAATGGGTGAGTTTTTCGTCGCTTCACGCAATGTGATGAAAGCTTTACAACTAAACCCGACCAATTCTGATGTGTACGGGCAAATCGGTGTCATTTACTTTAAAGCACGGAATTATGAAGGTGCAATTCCAGCATTAAAATGTGCTGTCGAAGGTTGTACTGCAGCTGAAAGCTGTGAAGTACGCCAATGCGATTCAACGGTCGATCAAGCGGTAGAGATTCAGGGTTTACCACTCTCAAACTCGACACTTGAGTATTATCTTTATTACAGTTCAGCCCTGGCAGGCATGCATCGATCAAATGACGATTATTGCACAATCGCAAAAGATATATTAAAACAATTACGTGAGAATTTCTCTGCGGAACCGGTTGTAATGCAATTGGTTCAGACCAATGAAGAGATTTGCGGTTTCACATCTCAATAAATTATCAGAATTTTATAAGAACTAATATAAACCTCTTGACTTTGTTATTGAACACAGGTAATATTGTCACAGTTAGCACTCATGCAGTATGAGTGCTAAATGATTGACAAAAACTGTGTGATACTTTGATACAGGAGGAATGTATGGCAATAAATCTCAAACCTTTGGGTAATCGTGTTGTCGTAGAACCCGTTGAACAGGAAGATGTTCTAGCATCAGGTATTGTTCTCCCAGATACCGCAAAAGAGAAACCACAAAAGGGTGTGGTTCTATCTGTTGGCCCTGGCGATCGCGATGATAAAGGCAACCGCATTAAGATGGATGTCGAAGTCGGCGATACCGTTCTTTTTGCCAAATACTCTGGCACTGAAATTAAGATCGATAGCAAAAAATTGCTAATCCTGCGTGAGACCGACTTACTGGCAATTGTTGAAAAGTAAGCCAATTTGAAATCTTTCATTTGATATAAGGAGTTTTTTATGGCAGCCAAACAATTAGTTTTTTCAGAAGAAGCTCGCCGTTGCTTAAAAAGCGGTATTGATATTCTTGCGAACGCAGTTGCTACTACTCTTGGTCCTAAAGGTCGCAATGTAGCACTAGACCGCAAATTCGGTTCCCCCACCATCACTCATGACGGTGTTACAGTCGCCAAAGAAATCGAATTAGAGAACCCCTTCGAAAACATGGGCGCCCAACTGCTGAAAGAAGCAGCCACCAAGACAAATGACATTGCTGGTGACGGTACCACAACCTCAACCGTTTTAGCTCATGCCATTGTAACAGAAGGTTTAAAGACCCTCTCCGCTGGTGCAAATCCCATGCTTCTCAAACGCGGTATCGAAGCTGCTTCAAAAGCAGTAGCTGATGAAATTCGCGCCCAATCCATTGGCATTACCACCAAAGAGGAAATTGCTAGCGTTGCCACCATTTCAGCCCAGGATAAGGCAATCGGCGATTTGATCGCTGAAGTGATGGACAAAGTTGGTAAAGACGGCGTCATCACGGTTGAAGAATCAAAAGGTCTTGAGTTCGAAACCGAATACGTCGAAGGTATGCAGTTCGATCGTGGTTACATCTCTCCCTACTTTGTAACCGATACCGAACACATGGAATCTGTTATTGAAGATCCATATCTACTCCTGCACGACAAGAAAATCTCCGCTGCAGCAGATATTGTTCCTATCCTTGAAAAATTAGTCCAGATCGGTAAACGTGACCTGGTCATCATCGCTGAAGACATCGATGGCGAAGCCCTGGCTACTCTGGTATTGAATAAACTGCGTGGCATGATTAATGTGTTAGCAGTTAAAGCCCCCGGTTTCGGTGATCGCCGCAAAGCAATGATGCAGGATATTGCCATCCTGACCGGTGCAACCGTCATTTCAGAAGAAACTGGTCGAAAGCTCGAATCAGTAACTGTAGCTGATCTTGGTCGTGCTGAAAAGATCGTTGCTGACAAAGATAATACAACCATCGTTGGCGGCAAGGGCGAAGATGCTGAGATTAAAGGTCGCATCGACCAGATCCGTATTGAGATCGACAAGACCACAAGCGATTATGACCGCGAAAAACTACAAGAACGACTTGCCAAACTTTCCGGTGGTGTTGCCATCATCCGTGTTGGTGCAGCAACCGAAACCGAACTCAAAGAAAAGAAACATCGTGTCGAAGATGCCCTCTCTGCTACTCGTGCAGCAGTTGAGGAAGGTATTGTCCCCGGTGGTGGTGTAGCACTCATCAACGCCATGCATGTTCTTGACAGCATCAAGATGGGTGATGATGACGAGCAGATCGGTGTCAACATCGTTCGCAAGAGCCTCGAAGTTCCAATGCGCAAGATTGCTGAAAACGCTGGTAAAGAAGGTTCTGTCATCGTCGAGAATGTACGACAGCACCAGAAAACTGAAAAGAACAATCGTGTTGGTTACGACGTTATCAGTGATACCTACAAAGACATGGTCAAAGGTGGCGTTATCGATCCTGCGAAAGTTACCCGTGGCGCACTCGAAAATGCAACCTCTATTGCAGCTATGATCCTGACCACTGAAGCTTTGGTTACAGAAGTACCAGAAAAAGAAAAACCTGCAACCCCACCCATGCCTGAATACTAAACCACTTAAAGCATATTAACTTAGCATCCCGGATAACTCCCGGGATGCTTTTTGTTTTCTAAGAAAGATATTTAGACAAATCAATTCACGGGTATAATACTTCAGGAGAAAGATTTGACTTATGGTTATTCAAAATTACTTAATTGACATGGATGGAGTTTTGGTACAGGGAAAACGGCTGATCCCAGGCGCAGATAAATTCATCGATCAAATACGGGCAAAGAAGCGAAATTTCCTTGTTCTCACCAATAATTCCATTTACACTGCACGTGATCTTGCTCATCGCCTGCAACAGGCTGGCATCGATATCGATGAAAAAGAGATCTTCACATCAAGCATGGCAACTGCACGATTCTTGAAAAACCAGCATCCAGGGGGAACCGCTTTCGTGATTGGCGAAAGTGGATTAACACAATCCATTTACGATATTGGCTATATTATTACTGACACAAATCCTGATTATGTAGTCTTGGGTGAAACTTTTAACTACAGTTTTCAATTAATCACACAGGCGGTCAGATTCATCATGAATGGCGCTCATTTCATAGCCACAAACTCTGACCCTACAGGACCCTCAGAAGATGGTTTTGTCCCTGCTTGTGGTGCTATGGCTGCATTAGTCCAGCGTGCAACCAGTGTGAACCCATTTTTCATCGGTAAGCCCAATCCATTCATGATGCGGTCTGCTCTCAACTATTTGGGTGTTCACTCAGAAAATACAGTCATGATTGGTGATAGGATGGATACTGACATCATTGCAGGTGTAGAAAGTGGCATGGAAACCTACCTGGTATTATCTGGAATTACTCAAAAAGAAGCAATTTCTAAGTTTCCCTACCAACCAGGAAAAGTATTTAATTCCATTGATGATATTGAGGTTATTTAAAACCGGAAAGGTGGGATTTTTTCCATCACCCTTTAACCGGATCACCAAACAAGGCTTTTCGTTAGGACAAATAATAAGGGGGGAATATATTATTTTTTTAAAAATCTTTTCTATTCTTTTATCAATAAAAAACACACCAGAGTTTTTCTACTCTGGTGTGTATAGACTGCTTAATCAGGTTATGGTTGTGTTAGTCGAGGAGTGCTTTTATCGTGATTATTATGTACCCGCTTTACCGAACTTGAAGGTTTACCTGCAGTTGGATTAAGTAAAGTACTCAATTGTGTGATCGCTTGGGGGTCGTAGACGCGCCGCCCACAGACATCACACACCCACGCTGGGAAATCTGGCACGGTGATAAGTTCATCCATCAGCCAGGTAAAATATGTTACCTTCCTGCGGCGTAAGTGCCCTGCCTGACATTCGCGACAGGTGGGAACTGGTTCAGGGAATAAAACATTTTGCTCACTCATTCAATACTGCAACCTCTTGCATAATTCTAACACTATTACTGGTTCCAATGCGAGTCGCTCCAGCTTCAATCATTGCCAGGGCATCTTTGAGCGACCGAACCCCACCGGCTGCTTTTACTCCCATCTCTTCGGGTGAGCCTACTACTCGACGCATCAGGTTTACATCATCCACTGTCGCACCAGCGGTACTGAAACCAGTTGAGGTTTTAACAAAATCTACTCCTGCTTCTTTTCCAAGCAAACAGGCAATAATCTTTTCTGAGGTGGATAACAGACATGTTTCGATAATCAATTTTACCTTACCACCAGCCCGGTGGGCAATTTCTGTTACCTGTGCAATATCATCGAATACAGCCTTGTACTCGCCCCCTTTCAGTAATCCAATTGCGATGACCATATCCAACTCTTGTGCTCCTGCTTCTAAAGCAAGCCCTGCTTCATAAACTTTTGATCTTATGGGAACTGCTCCCAAAGGAAAACCAATCACAGCACAGGACTTTACATTACTACCTGAAAGATTCCGTGATACCAAAGGGGTGTGAATACTATTCACACACACCGATGCACATTGATACTGTAGAGCTTCGTTACACAATACCTCAACCTGACCAGGGGTAGCTTCAGCTTTTAAAAGTGTATGATCCAGATATCCTGCGATTTGTTGAGGCGCGACCGTAATTGCTCCAGGAAATGCAGGTAAACCTTGTTCGTATGTATCTGCTGTCTGTAATATTTTATCGATTTTATTCATTGAGTCACCTCGGTCGATCCAACAGGTATGTGCTGAATAATCCGCATATCTTTTGGAGGCCAGTATATTACCACTGCTTTTCCAACTACATTTTCTTGAGGAAGATACCCCCAGGAATGTGAGTCATAAGATTGGTTGCGATTATCTCCCAAAACAAATAGATATCCTTCGGGCACCGTCCACTGCCCCTGATAGCTGACAGGTTCTGCAATGTAATCTTCTTGTAAGATCACACCATTCACCGACACCTTCCCATTCCGAATTTCTATTTGGTCTCCAGGAATGCCGATCAATCGTTTGATGAAATCTTCTCGTGGATTGACAGGGTTATGAAAAATTACAATATCACCTCGCTGATAATTGCCATGTTTATATGCCAGGCGATTTACCATGATAAATTCGCCCTCATGTAAAGTAGGCTGCATGCTGATGTTTTCTACTTGAACCCGCGCGACTACACTATCAATAGCAAAATAGAGAATAAGTGCCAGGACAAGGGTTTGAATGGCTTCGATGATCAATCTTCGAAATTGTTTACCATCTGCAGGTTTTTCGGATATTGTTTCTTCAACAGTTTCTAATGTTGGATCATACATATTATCATCAACATTGGGCTTTGTTTCTTGAGATTCGTTCTTTTCCATTTTTAAAGACATTTTTCGATTATAAAGCGGATAGAGATGCTGTACAAGATGTATACGTAAATTATCACTGCACAGCTTTCTGTAATTCATCAAAAGTACGCATTTTTGCAATTTTATTGACAAAATCTTTCAAAGTTGGGCTTTCTTCACGAAGTTTTCGCACCGCCGGTCCTACCAGATCTTCTCCAGCAGCTCCTCCGGGCACATCAGCATAAGCACCATGAAAAGCAAAATATGCCTGATTGAGCACTCTGATCTGGTATCCTTGATCCCAGAACACTTTTCGCCTGGCTTCCATATATTTTTCAGCTTCCTCGATCTTCCCTTCTGCCAGAAGCTCATCAGCTTTCACACGGGTTTCATGCATTTCTTTATTAAAGTCAAATTTGGGAGGTTCTGGAGGATTATTATCCTCCATATCTTGATTATCTTCTGGTTTCGATGGCTCTGCAGGTGGTGGAATCATTTCAGGATAGTATTTTTGCAAAACAAACAAACCAATTTCATTACCAGCGATGTTTGCAGTGGTTTCATTCATCGTTCGTAGCTCAGGTGAACTATCATACCGTATACCCAAAGGGCGCATTGTGAGATAGTTATGGATCCATTCATGGGCAACTACCTCGATCAACCATTGCAGACTGGTACTTTGACCCACCATGGTTGGATACACTCCTACTCCCCCGATCCGCGTTACCATCGTCGAAACATTTAAACCATTTGCAACATCTTTCTCTAATTTCGTTATTTCATCCAGACTGAGTTCAGGGTTAATAGAAATATTAGCATCCTGCCGGATAACTTCACGTGGTGAAACAATAAGAGAAAGAGGCAATTCTGTCACATGATATAACAGGGGAGGTATAGGTTGACCAACAAAACTCAAACCCATCTCATCGATAACTTGAGAAACCTGTGCCTGGATGATAGACTCTGCCAGGTTTGCCAGATCTGCTTTCTCATCCTGCAATGTAGCTAATTTCGCAAGTTTTTCTGCTGCTGTTCCTTCAGGATTCTTGATTTCAGGATCAGCATAAATTCTTTCGATTTCGCTTTGGATCTGTTGCGTTTGATCTACAACTCTTAAATATTCCAAAACGATCTCTTTTGCAGAATGAGAGGAGATGTATCGCGTCATCCCCAGAGCAGATTGTGCAGCTTTACCGAAGAGTGCGTCAATGGTCCAGGTCGTATAATCGAATTCGATCATGCGGCTGTAAGCACGTATCTTTTCCTGTTGATTTGCAGGAGATACCTGACTTCGACTCACAAAGACAGTGAGTAAAAGAATGAAAAATATTGTTCGAGTGAAGCGTTCAGCTTTTTGAATGAACATAGTATTTATATGAATTTCTAATGCAAACGGATTATACTTGCTTTAGATTTATTCATTTAAGTATTTTAAAAAAAATAGCATTTTCAAGGTTAAGAACCGGATACAAGGGTAAGTATGAAATCGAAAAAGAAACTTTTTATTGTTCTTGGCGTAATCATCATAGTTATTGTACTCATCCTCGTAATTTCGGGGATCAATCGCGCGAAAAAAGCAGCGGAAAATGCTTTCCAAACTTCACCATTATCACGTGGTGACCTGACTGCAATTGTTGGCGCCACTGGTACTGTACGAGCAAACCAAAGCGCAATTTTAACCTGGCAAACAACCGGTCGCATTAGTGCAGTCAATGTTAAACTGGATGAACTCGTAACCACGAACCAGGTACTGGCGGAATTATCCCGGGATTCTTTATCTCAATCGATCATCCTGGCAGAAGCTGACCTCGTTTCAGCAAAGCGCGCACTAGATGACCTGAAAAATTCCGATGTTGCCAGTGCAATCGCCTATCAAACTATGGTACTGGCACAAAAAGCTGTTGATGATGCCAGAGATGATCTGAACAGTAAGAATTACGCCCGTGCAGATCAGGAAACTCTGGATATTGCTAAAGCGAATTTGATCATCGCAGAGGATGCGGTTAGTAGAGCTGAACAATTATATGATCAGGTGGATAGCCTGGATGAAGATAATCCAATTCGGGCAGAAGCCTTCAGTGAACTTGCCAGTGCAAAACAAAACCGCGATCGCCTACAGGCAAATTTGAACTGGCTTTTAGGGTTGCCTGATGAGCAAGAACTGGCAACAGCAAATGCTAACCTGGATGTGGCACTTGCAAAGCTGGATGATGCCACACGTGAATGGGAACGTCTTAAAGATGGTCCAGACCCTGAAGATGTCAAAGCAGCAGAAGCCCGTGTGGCTGCACTCGAAGCCACTCTGAAGATGCAATTCATTGAAGCTCCTTTTACAGGCACTATCACCAATGTTGAAGCACTAACAGGTGATCAAGTCAACCCAGGTACTGTTGCATTTCGAATCGATGATCTAACGAAGTTACTGGTAGATGTAGATATCCCAGAGGTCGATATTAATAGCATAAAGATTGGACAACCAGCAACGCTTACCTTTGACGCAATTCAAACGAAATCGTATGAAGGAAAAGTAGTCGAAGTGGCTCGGGTTGGCACCACTGGTCTGGGTGTGGTGAACTTCAAGGTCACAATTGCCTTAACCGACCCTGATGAATTGGTACTTCCCGGAATGACCGCTGCAGTCAATATCATCGTTAATCAGCTTAATGATGTGCTGTTGATCCCAAATCGAGCCGTCAGGCTTGTGGAAGGGAATAGAGTGGTTTATGTTTTAAGAAATGAAGTTGCCATACCAGTAAATATCGAGATTGGCGCAACTTCTGATACAGATAGCGAGCTGGTATCAGGAGATCTTAAAGAAGGGGATTTGATCATTCTTAATCCACCCAGTAACCTTACACGTGGATTTATGTTTGGACAATAAAATGTCAGACTGTGTTATTCAGGCCATCGACCTTACCAAGGTTTATTCAATGGGTATTGTGGAAGTACACGCACTTCGTGGGGTATCCTTTTGTATCAATCGCGGCGAAGTTGTATCCATTATGGGGCCATCTGGCTCTGGTAAATCGACTTTAATGAATTTGCTGGGTTGCCTTGACCACCCTACCAGCGGAGAGTACATTCTGGATGGCGAATCAGTGGCATCATTAAATGATGATCAATTGGCAAGTATTCGCAACCGAAAAGTGGGTTTTGTTTTTCAAAGTTTTAACCTTCTTCCTCGTTCAACCGCTCTGGCAAATGTTGAACTACCGCTACGATATTCAGGCGTAAGCACCAATAGAATAGAGCGTGCCCGCAAAGCTCTGGAAGCGGTTGGTCTGGCTGATCGTGTCAACCATAAACCCACTGAACTTTCTGGAGGGCAGCAGCAAAGAGTAGCTATTGCCCGCGCCTTAATCAATGACCCAGCTATTCTGATGGCTGATGAACCTACTGGCAACCTGGATAGCAAATCCGGCAAAGAGATCATGGAGCTAATCCTTTCATTAAATAAAGAACGTGGAACTACAGTAATTGTAGTGACTCATGATCCGGGTATTGCTGCACAAACACAGCGCGTAATCCGTTTGATCGATGGAAAGTTGGAGCAACCTGAATGAACCTGACCCAATCCATTGTTGAAGCGTTAGAAAGCCTGAATTCAAATAAACTTCGTTCGGGTCTCACCATTTTGGGGATCGTCATTGGTGTAGCAGCGGTGGTTGCCATGCTGGGTGTTGGACAGGGTGCACAAAATACCATCACCAGCTCGATCAGTGGAATTGGAAGCAATCTGCTTTTTGTCTTTCCTGGAAATATGACCGAAGAAGTTCGTAATGTGCAACCATTGACTATTAATGATGTTGCTGCTTTGCAGGATACACTGGAAGCTCCATCTATTGCAGGTGTTGCCCCTACCATCAGTGGCAGTGTCACGGTTACTTATGGGAGAGAAAAAGTTACAACTTCAGTTGAAGGTATTACTCCAGATTATGCTTTGGTTCGTAATTACTCGGTGACCGAGGGAGATTTTATCAATAGCGAACAACAGCTAGGGAAAGCTTCGGTTGTGTTATTAGGTCCAGATGTTGCAGAAAAGTTGTTTGGAAGAAAAGACGGAATTGTCGGTGAATCCGTTCGAATCGAAGGGCAACCTTTTCGCGTGATCGGGATCCTTGAATCTAAAGGGGGAGGATCTTTTGGCAGTCAAGACAATGTGGTAATGGTACCAATCACAACTGCACAGGCTCGCTTGATTAATCGAAACCATGATGAAGTAGATGTGATTTATATTTCAGCCATCAGTGCAGATGCCGTCAATCAGGCAAGTGAAGAAGTAGCGCAAATTCTCCGATACCGGCACCGTACTGCCATCGGAGCTGATGATTTCACAATTTTTAGCCAGCAAGATTTTGTTACTACCGCCAAGACAATTACTGGGGTTTTCACTGTTTTCCTGGGTGGCGTGGCAGCTATCTCCTTATTAGTTGGCGGTATCGGCATCATGAACATCATGCTAGTTTCTGTTACCGAAAGAACCCGAGAAATTGGATTGAGGAAAGCTTTAGGCGCACGAAAACGTGATATCCTCATCCAGTTCCTTACCGAATCATCCTTATTGAGTTTATTTGGCGGTATTATTGGCATCATTTTTGGATGGCTGATCGCTTTTGTCATTGGTAGAATTGCTGCTGCGAATAACACACCTTTTACTCCAACAATCGGGATAGATGCCATATTACTGGCAACACTCTTTTCGACAGCTGTTGGTCTTTTCTTCGGAATTTATCCAGCAAACCGTGCAGCCAATCTGGAACCAGTAGAAGCCTTACGTTACGAATAAACAATACCTGTAAAAAATCACAAGTTATCAGACAATTGTCTCAAAAATAATTATTGTTTGAATACCTGAGGTAAAATATTCGAGGACGTTCCGTTTTAAAACAATCTAAAAGGAGACGTATAATGGCAACCTGGAAAATCTTGTTAACCGATGGCCTGGAAGAAAATGGCCAGGAGATTCTAAGAAAATCAGCACAAGTGGTAAACAAAAGTGGTATTTCAGCTGAAGACCTGCTAAAAGAAGCTGGTGAATATGATGCCATAATCGTTCGTGGACGTACGAAGGTTATCCCTGCAGTTTTTGATGCTGCAACTTCATTGAAAGTTGTCGGCCGTGCAGGTGTAGGGGTAGACAACATTGATTTGAACGCAGCCAAAGCTCATGGCGTTACGGTTGTCAACTCGCCTATAGCAACCACACGCGCAGTTGCAGAACTGGCTTTCGGTATGATGTTGGCTATGGTTCGTGAAATCCCTAGAGCTGATTCCTCTATGAAAGCTGGTAAATGGCTGAAAAAGGAATTGGAAGGCACTGAGCTTGCAGAAAAAACTTTGGGTGTCATTGGTTTTGGTCGCATCGGATGTACAGTGGCAAATTATGCCAAAGCGTTTGGCATGGATATCATCGCATATGATCCCCTTTTGGACAATGCAGAGATCACAAAACGCGGAGGTAAACCTGTCACATTTGATGAATTGCTACAACAATCTGATGTGATTACCCTGCATATTCCTCTAACTCCTGATTCTCGCAATCTTATCAATGCTGATGCCATCTCCAAGATGAAATCGGGCGTGAGGATCGTCTGCGCAGCACGCGGCGGTGTCATCGATGAAGAAGCTCTATTGCAGGGATTGGAAAGTAACAAAATTGCAAGTGTTGCTCTTGATGTATTCGCAACAGAGCCTCCAGGAATGACCGCTCTTGTCAGCCATCCAAAAGTAATTTGCACCCCACACATTGGTGCGCAAACAGTCGAAGCACAACAACGTGCTGCAGTTGATATTTCAGAGGAAGTTCTTAACGCTCTGAATGGAAAACCATTACGCTGGAAAGTTGCCTGATAGAAAGGACAAAAGAACCAAATGAGCAAATTGGAAGATCTGAAAAAATGCCTGAAGGAAGTCACAGATCTTGGATACGCCCGAGCTCTCGCAGAATGGGATGCCCAGGTGAATATGGCACGTGGTGGTGCCGAAGATCGCGGTGATGTCGTTGGAACGCTGGTCGGATTGATGGTTCAAAAATTTACATCACCCGAAACCGCCAAGGCGTTAGAAGGGGCTGAGAAGGAAATTGCCGGTCTTGATAGTGATAATAATGATGTCCGCATCGTGAAGATCACCAGACGAGAGTATGATAAATATGCAAAACTGCCTGATGGATGGATGGCGAAATTTGCTCGTCTGACAAGTGTTGCACAAAACGCCTGGGAAGTAGCCAAAGAAAAATCAGATTATGCGCATTTCAAGCCATACCTGAAACAGATCGTGGAAATGAGAAGAGAATATGCTTCTTTTTTCGCTCCCTATGATCACGTATATGATCCTCTTCTAAATATTTATGAACCAGGGATGAAAACAGCAGAAGTACAGGCGATTTTCGCTGCATTGAAACCAGAGCAGGTAGCAATCGTCAGCGAGATTGCTTCTCATCCACAGGTCGATAACTCCTTCTTACTTAAGGATTATGAAGGGCAGAAGCAATGGGATTTTGGTGTGGATGTGATCACACACTTTGGATATGACTGGAAGCGTGGCAGGCAAGATAAAGCAGTGCATCCATTTACCATCAGTGTCGGTCTGGATGACGTCCGAATCACAACGAAAATTGAAAAGAATTGGCCTTCTGCTTCTATTTTTGGAACTATCCATGAATGTGGTCATGCCTTATTTGAACAAGGAATTTCACCTGATTTCCGTCATACAATTTTAGCAAGCGAAATTTCCATGTCGGTGCATGAATCGCAGTCTCGCTTATGGGAAAATCTTGTTGGTCGTTCCTTGCCTTTCTGGAAATTCTTCTATCCCAAACTGCAGGCTTTATTCCCGGAGAATCTTGAAAACGTCAGTCTGGACAAGTTCTACAAAGGGATTAATCTGGTAGAACCATCTTTGATCCGTATCGAGGCTGATGAAGCAACCTATAACCTTCACATCATGCTTCGCCAGGAATTAGAAATTGCATTGATGGAAGGTAGCCTGGAAGTCGATAACCTCCCTGAAGCCTGGAATGCCAAAGTAAAGGAATACCTGGGACTCACCCCACCCAATGATGCACAGGGTGTACTGCAGGATGTTCATTGGTCAAACGGCTATTTCGGATACTTCCCCACTTATGCCATGGGAAATCTTCTCTCCGCCATGTGGTGGGAGAAAATCCATCAGGATATTCCCGATCTCGATTCTCAAATTGAACAAGGCAAATTCAACGATTTACTTTCCTGGCTGCGTAAGAACATTCACCAATATGGTGGAAAATACGAAGTACAGGAATTGAGCCGAAAAGTTGTTGGAAGCGGGATCGATCCCAAACCTTATGTTCGATATTTACGTGATAAGTTTAGTAAAGTATACGGTTTCTAAAGATAAAAAAGAAATCTCGGAGGAACCTCCGAGATTTCTTCATAATGCTCTCTTCTGCCATTTTTCCTCATCTCTTATATAATAGAAGGAAGATTCAGGTAAAAAACTCTTTCGGGGCGGAACAAGAATGGCAAAATTAATGTTTGTAGATGATGATGAATTAACTTTAACTTTAATGGAGAAGACAGCTAATATTTTAGGGCACTCCTCTATTTTATGTTCTCAAGGAACTGAAACTATCAAGAAAGCTATATTGAACAAGCCTGACCTAATTTTCATCGATATTGGGTTGGAAGATATAGATGGATTGGACCTATTGAAAAAGATCCACGAAGAACCTCAACTTTCTTCTATCCCCCTTTTCATCGTTACTGCTGGGCATTCTGCTCAAGATGAAGAAAAAAGCCTGGCGGCAGGAGCAAGCGGTTTTCTCCAAAAACCCTTACGATTTGATGACTTGACGAATGCAATCGAAAAATATATCAAATAATAAGCCAATATTTTTCATCAATAATAGAACTTGGATCTTTTTCCCAATAGTATTGTTAATCTCCATGTTCTTTTTGATTTCGTGTAATTATCAAACCCCTGCGCAGTTATATGCAACTTCGACCACTACCTTGACCCCTTCCTATACTGCCACCATAACAGAGACTTCCACTATTACGCAAACCTCTTCTCCGATTCCTACTGAAACCATTACCATAACATTCTCCCCCCAACCATCGCTGACCAGTTCTCCCTCTGAAACACCTACGATTACAGATACCATTACACCAGGCCCTTCTCCAACAAATACCCGTACTCCAACCAATACGCGTCCCCCTACACGCACCCTGGTTCCCTCTCGTACACGCACCAATACATTTACACCAACCATCACCAATACCCCGACACCACCTGCTCCTGTTTTAAAGTTGGATAAACCTGGACCATATTCAAAGATAAGCAGCCCGATTGAGGTTGAAGCAGCAGTTTCTCCTGGTGAAGACGGTTTGATCTTTTTTACTTTGACCGGTGAAGATGGCAGATTGATCACGCAACAGGTTGAAAACTACAGCAAGTATATAGGAAGGCAGATATGGATTGCACCGGACATTGCTTTCAATATCAGCGCAGTTGCCGAGACTGCCCGGTTATCCGTTTTTACCCATGACCTTCAAGGAAGATTCGTTGCCATCAATTCGGTGGATGTAATATTAATGATGATTGGGAAAGATGAATTAAGTCCATCCGTGATAAATCAGGAACCGTACATCATCCGGTATCCACGATCAGACCAGGTGATACAGGGTGGAATACTCACTTTGTCTGGTCTCGCTCGACCAGTAAATAACACACCTCTGATCATCGAATTGATCGACGAAAATGGAACAATTGTTGGCAGCACACAGGTAACCGTACCAGAACCCGCAGGTTCTTTGAGTCATACGCCGTTTGCAGTCGAAATTCCCTATACCGTTAGTGGACCAACGATTGTTAGGCTGACCATCCGACAGGAAAGCGATAACCGCATTCCAGGTACGGTGGCATTATCCAGCATGCTGGTTCAATTAGAACCTTAAACTAGTATGCAGAAATATTGCTATAAAAACTGGGGTCGGTAGGGGTCTGCCCGGAAGGATCCCACACGTAAACGTAATCCCCTTCTTTTGCCCAATCATACAGCCAGTGCGAATCGATGATGGAAAGATTTACGCAGCCATGGGATTGTTCATACCCGAACATTGCACGCCAATAAGCACCATGTAGCGCCCTGGCGTCATCGAAATACATGGTGTATGGCACATCTGCAAGATAATAGTAATCAGATTTATCTGCTGCAAATGAGCCGGTCATCGTTTCTAGTTCTTTCTTCAGGTAGATCTGATGCAATCCGGGACGGGTAAAGTAAGGCTCTGCGCCAGTGGCAACCAAAGTAGCAAAAACAAGCTGTCCGTTATCGTATACAGCCAGTGTCTGCTCATATAAATTAACTTCGATCCAGCGATTGTTAGTTACGCCTTCGGGTGGGGTTGTGTTCACCACAACCTGTCGTATATATCGCCGCTCGATCCATTCATCAAAACCTGTCTGGTACCAGGTGGTACCGTCCATTTCGACTTCCTGGTAGATTTGCACAAGTGTCTCGCGATAGTAAGTTTTTCCAATTTCTGGTGATGCATATCCAGGCGCATTCCGTGGTATGGTTTGATCAACGATCCAACCAAAATTATTCCGGGGGGCTGCATGGAAGACTAATCCGGAGAACTTGCTGAAATCACCCGGTGAAGCCCGCATCCATTCGCCACTCGAAAGCATCACATAATGCCCGCCGTTCACATCCATCTGTGAAACGAAGGAAACATAGATGGTTGCACCTGCCTGCAGGTAACGGGTTGGGTTTTCTCCATTTACCGCAGCATCCAATGAACCATAAATTGCTGCCTGGGTGGAATTATCAATATTAATTTTTGCAAAACCAATGTTTAATTTTGCCAGATCAGGGCTCGGATGAGCTGCTGGCAGATCAAGAATGGGATACGGTATTCCCTGGGTGACAATACTGTTGATGGATTGTGACGGCCCAAGGGGCAAGCAATCCAATGATTGCTGCCGGTAGTTGTCTGGGGCGCACACCACATCACCAAAGTATGGACCGGCATCGCTCTGGGTTGTGATAGCTGCATTCACAGGTGATGCAGGGGTAAAGGTAAAAAGCAAAAAAGCGATAGTAAGAAGAAATGTCGCTCGTTTTAACACTGTAGTTCCTCGATGGTCTTATTCACCTTGCGGGCAAGGATTTTCCAATTGTACCACTGCGAGTTTTTATCGCGAGATTCTATGATATTACTTTAATGAATTGTAGATACTGAGATCACCATGAAAGGGATGAAACCCGAAAGTTTAATTTCACCCTGAGAGAGGAACGACCGAAGGGTCTTGCTCTGGCTTTTCAGTGCGAGATCCTTCAGAATGACATGGAACTTTATAGAGGTTTAGCGCAGGAGAAAGATGAATGGATTGATCTTTCAACGCTGGCATCCCCACAGCTTAACATGTGGGAGAATAACTATTGTAAAGCGCAAAAAAACATCAACGCATTTTTACGAATAGCAAACTCATTACCCCCTTTCCAGCTTTCCCCTTAATTGAAAAAACTGAATTCAGGGGAAGGAACCCGATTCCCGCTCCATTTTTAGTTTCATAAATGAGGAAGTATAGACGGGATAGGTGATCCTTTCAACTAATCAACGATTGACAGTACCCCTTCCTTATGCTAGAGTAAACTAATCTTACAAAAAGAAAGAAATACTCCTGGAGGGTCACTGTGATACAAGAACGGTCAGAAAAACTGGTAGATCAGTTACGTGCACTGCAAGGCACATCTTCTGACATTGAAGCGGCTATCATTGTCAGCGTGGATGGACTGACAATCGCCTCGGCATTGCCTGAATATCTGGAAGAAGACCGGATCTCAGCAATGTCTGCAGCATTGCTGTCATTGAGCGAAAGCATTTCGGGAGAATTAAAGAAAGGCTCACTCGAACAGGTTTATATAAAAGGTACTGAAGGTTTTGTTGTTTTAATGGCAGTGGGTTCCGATGCAGTTTTAACCGTTTTTGCCAGCAAAAATGCAAAATTAGGACTAATCATCTTTGAAATGAAACGAGTAGCAGAAGAACTGGTCGAGTTGTTGAAAGAATAATTTGCCAGTGTATTTCTGATGAGCTATAGTTAAGAAATTCTCATTTAACCTTTGCATCATGAACAAAGTGGGATGATAATAGGGTTGATTTCGAAACCGAAAATTTGCTTTTTTCATTAGGGTCTTTTTCCAGAAAAAATGAATCTCACAGGTGAGTATTGAAAACAACCATAGTCATACCAACATATAACGAAGTAGAAAACCTTCCAAGATTGGTGGATGCGTTATTTGCGCTCCCCATCGAGGATCTGAATATTTTAGTAGTAGATGACAACAGCCGTGATGGCACGGGGCTTCTTGCCGATGAATTAAGCAAAACGACCAGCGGTAAAGTCCAGGTGCTGCACCGTGCTGGGAAATTAGGACTGGGGTCCGCTTATATCCAGGGATTCCAACTGGCAATGGAAAAAGGTGCGGATTATATTGGTCAGATGGATGCTGATTTCTCTCACCCCCCTGCCAAAGTAGTCGAATTGATCGCTGCGCTTGAGAATTGCGATATGGCGCTTGGCTCTCGATATGTCACTGGGGGGCAACTGGATGAACGCTGGCCATTCTGGCGAAAGGCGTTATCGAGCTTTGGGAATTTCTACGCCCGGACAATCCTCAGTATGCCTTTGCGGGATGTAACAGGTGGTTTTCGCTTATGGAAAAAAGAGACATTACAAGCAATGCCGCTACAACGTGTTAAATCCAATGGATATGTCTTTCAGGTCGAAATGGCATACATTGCCCACCTGCTGGGATTTAAATTTACTGAAATTCCGATTTACTTTGCTGACAGGCGCTGGGGCGAATCAAAAATGTCTTTCAAGATCCAGGTTGAAGCTGCTTTGCGCACCTGGAAACTGCTGGGATTGTATAAAGATCTGAGAAAAAAGAAAGAACAATGATCAGGTGATCTGTAGTTTTCGATATTCTTGGGTAATTGCAGACCACTCAACTAAAGTTAAAGTTTCTGCCCTCCGCTGTGGGTCTACCCCAGCGGAGTTTAATATGTTCTCCACTTGTATTACTGAGAGCTGCAGACCAGCAGTGAGAGCATTTCGTAAAGTTTTCCGTTTTTGACTAAAACCCGCTTTGATCAAAATAAAAAAGTCGTTCAGTAAATTTGAAGGGATCACTGGCTGTGGATACAATTCGACCAGCAGTACCGCTGAATCAACTTTTGGAGCAGGATAGAACGCCTCAGCAGGGATGCGAAATAATCGTTTCGGGTTTCCATACACCTGAACACTTAAGCTCAATAAACTCATCTCGCCTGGTTTCGCGCAGATGCGATCAGCAATCTCGCGCTGCACCGTGAGTAAGATCCGGTCAGGCTTTACCGATGCTTCCAATAATCGGCGGATGATTGCAGATGTAATGTAATAGGGGATATTTGCCACCACCAGGTACCCCTGACTTAATTGCAGGTCTTCCAGTGAGACTTTAAGAATATCACCATGAATAGTGGTCAGATTTGGCTGACCAGCAAGCTCGGTCTGTAGAATTTGCACCAATTGACCATCCAACTCAACAGCAACCACCTTGCCGGCTTTTTCAACTAAAAAGCGAGTCAGGTTTCCCAATCCTGGACCAATTTCAAGCACGACAGAGTTTTCATCTACACAAGCAGCATCTACGATTTTCTCAAGGTATGTTGGATTGGTCAGAAAATTCTGCCCCAGGCTTTTACGGGGAGAAATTTCGTATTTTTTGAGGAGCTGATGTATGGGTGGAAGATTAATGGTCATGGCAGTATCCAGGGGATGGTCGCAGGAACGGGGGTTTTGAAGTACATAGTCACGGTCTGATACCAGGGCTCATAATCAGCGTCACTGAATCCCAGGTCGATCCAATCTTTTCCTGGAATTCCTCCACCGACATCAGCAATCACGGCAGAACCATACCCGGGAATGTAAACTCCTTGCCCTGCCATTAAGTTATACCAGGCTCGGGTTACACCAACCACCCCTCGCTGAACTGGTAACCCAGAGGAGGTCGAATAATAACATTTTCCTGCTGTTCCACTCTGGCAAGGAGAATAAGATGTTGCCAGTACTGTTATCGCCCGCCAGTATTCAATAGTGCCTGAAGGGGTTTCCAGTGTGCGAATGACTATCTTCGTGCCATATCCTACTTTTTGAGCCTTTGGCTCTACAGCAGTCCATTCGGCTTCTGATGTTCGTGAAGTCTCAACTCCGTCTTCATATACCACCCTGACACGGGATACCTTTAACCCCATAGCGCCAGGTTCAACAATACTGGTTTGATCCAATTCTGTTTCAGGATCTTCCACATATTCGATAGAGTAAGGAATGGTGGTTTGTGTTAACTCAATCTCTTCACGGACACGGATCACTTTTATCCTGCCATCATCGGGTATGGGTAAATCATCCGAAGGGATGGAGTAATCCAGTCCTGCTAATACCACTCCTGCCTGAGCCAGGGCTTCACCCACCGTATCCGCAGAGGTACGGCTGATCCATTCATTACCAGCCATCTCAACAGTGATCGGTCTGCCACGAGTGATTTGAATGATTTCTTTCTCAGAGAATGATTTTCCAACATCAATTCCACTCAGATCTGATTGCTGTAGGTGATATCCTGCATCCCAGAGAGCACCCGCCAGGGTTGCTGCAGTAGAATATTGAGTAGTTATAGAAGAGCCATCTTCTATCAAAACAGGTACGGCTTTGCGATAAAGCAGTGTGATCGAAGAGACAGCAGGTATCTGGCTGTCAAATGCAATGGTCAATCCATTCCAGATGATCTCATCTCCTGGGAAAAGTGCAATCCCTGCCTTGAATAATAAATTAGCAGGAATCTTTTCAGAAGTTATACTGGAATGTATATATGGAGTATTGGCGATCCCAACGGTAACAGGAACTGCACTGGTAACCTTGAATGCGCCATTCCAACCCAGAAAATGATTCTTACCAGGGATGATTTGATCCTGGCTTTCGATCGGATAGCCCATCTGGCGAAGCACGTCAGCGGGTGTTAGCGCTCTTGTCATTATTGAAACACTTACACCATCAATGGTAACAAATACCGGTCTAAGTGATCCAAACCAGATCAGCAGAATTCCTGCTGTAACAAGCCCTGCGATGAGCCAATACCTGAAGCGGAAAAACATACGCGTATTGTACCAATAAAAAAGACCGGAATAACCGGTCTTTTTCTGGTGCCGAGGAACAGGATCGAACTGTTGACACCGCAATTTTCAGTCGCGTGCTCTACCAACTGAGCTACCTCGGCACTTCTTTAAGCATCAGGATTTTACCTGTCCGACGCAACATTGTCAAGCATATATGACAGGAATCCTGAAATTATATTTATCCTTTATACCTCAGCAATTTGCGCTGCATGCATTGTGTTTTTCAGCAGCATTGCAATGGTCATTGGACCAACACCACCTGGAACTGGAGTTATTGCACCAGCGACTTCTTTTACCTCATCAAATGCCACATCACCCACCAAGCGGTAGCCTTTGGGTTTGCTGACATCTTCAACTCTATTGACACCAACGTCAATAACCACAGCACCTGGTTTAATCCAATCAGCTTTGACCATCTCAGGGCGACCCACCGCGGCAACCAGCACGTCAGCTCCTCGCACAATATCAGGTAAATTCTTGCTTCGAGAATGGCAAATAGTGACTGTTGCATTGGCTCGTACCAGAAGAAGCGCTACTGGCATACCCACAATATTCGAACGCCCAAGCACCACCGCATTCACTCCTTCCAATGTAGAAACATGTTGTGCGAGGAGATGCATTACTCCGGATGGAGTGCATGGGACGAACAATGGATCACGCCCTTTTTGAGCCAGGCGACCAATATTTATAGGGTGAAAGCCATCTACATCTTTTTCGACGCGGATCGATCGCAGCACTTTTTCTTCATCTAGCCCAGATGGAAGAGGTAATTGCACCAGAATACCATTTACTTTGGGATCGTCATTGAGATCAGCAACCAGTTTTTCCAGATCTGACTGGGATACATCAGCAGGCAGGACATGGCCATAGGATTCAATACCGACCTGTGCACATGCTTTCTGTTTTGAACGCACATAAACTTGCGAAGCAGGATTTTCTCCGACTAAAACGGTTGCGAGTCCTGGCCTTGCATGACCAGCAGCCACCCATTTATTAACATCTTCAGCTACTTTTGCGCGAATTTGCTCAGCTACAGCAGTACCGTCAATAATTACAGCAGTCATGTTTGCTCCTCATTAATTATTCTGAAAATAATTGTAGCATAACTCATTGAAGCATAAGAATGATTCTTCTATTCGTATTATAACGGTTTGGTTTTTAAGCTATAATTCTTAACTTGGAGGATTCATGAGTAAACTTTGTGTCGTAGGAACCGGATACGTAGGTTTGGTAACAGGTGCCTGTTTTGCAGATCTTGGCAACAAGGTGATCTGTCTTGATATCGATGAAGAGCGGATCAATAAAGTAAAACAAGGAATCATGCCCATCTACGAACCCGGTCTTGAGCAGCTCGTTGCTCAAAACATACGTTCTGGCAGATTGAGTTTCTCTTCTGACTATCAGGAAGGACTACATCAGGCAGATTTTGCATTCATTGCAGTCGGCACACCTTCAGGCGTGGATGGTGAAGCGGATCTACAATATGTACGGCAGGTGGCAGAGCAAATCGCTGATCTGGTTGATCATCCCATTATCGTTGTAAATAAATCCACCGTCCCTGTTGGTACGGGTGACTGGGTCGCGGATATCATAAAAAAACGTCGAAATGGACGACCACTTGATTTTCATGTGGTTTCTAATCCTGAATTCTTGCGTGAAGGTTCTGCGATCAATGACTTCATGACACCTGATCGAGTTGTTCTTGGCTCCGTTCATCGTGAATCAGCAGCTCTGGCTGCTCAATTGTATGCTCCTTTACGCTGTCCTGTGCTAATTACAGATCTGCGTACTGCAGAAATGATCAAGTATGCTTCCAATGCTTTCCTGGCAACCCGCATCTCATTTATCAATGAAATTGCGAATATCTGTGATGAATTAGGCGCAGATGTAACTGAAGTTGCCCGTGGTATGGGGTTGGACAAACGTATTGGTCTTTCATTCCTGGACGCAGGGCTGGGATGGGGCGGAAGCTGTTTTCCAAAAGATGTGAAAGCTTTGGCACATATGGCGGTTCTACATGGAACTCAACCGCAACTTCTCCAGGCGGTTATGGATATAAATAGAAATCAGCGACGGCGAGCTGTCGTAAAATTGCGAAAAGCCCTGGGTGGTTTAAACGATAAAACGATAGGAATCCTTGGGCTTTCCTTTAAACCCAATACTGATGACATCCGAGAAGCTCCCGCTCTCGAGATCATTCACCTTTTAATGAACGAAGGTGCAAACATACAGGCATATGATCCTCAGGCAATGCCAGGTGTGGCAAAAATTATGCCTGCTATAAAACTCTGTTCCGACCCATACCAGGTTGCAGAAAAAGCTGATGCTTTGGTATTGGCTACAGAATGGAATGAATTCAAACAATTAGATTTCGAACGGATCCGTGAAATAATGAATGGATTGGTTGTCCTGGATGGTCGCAATCTATGGGATCCTGATACTTTGCGAAGAATGGGCTTTACTTACTTCGGAGTAGGTAGGGGAACCATGATCAATGGCAATAATGATGCAGATGGAAAATGAGCGTGTTATAATTTTTGAGATTATTTCCGGCTGAAAATCTTATGGAGGAATGGATATGGATATAACCAACACACCGTACAAACATTGTGATCTGATCAAAATCACTGGAAGAGTTGACAGTGCTACCTCCCCCAAACTAGGTGAGGTGTTAGATAAGATCATCGAAGAGGGTAGATTTAAAATTGTTTTGGACATGAGTGAACTAGATTTCATCTCCAGCGCCGGATTACGCGAATTGATTACCACCCAAAAGGTATGTAAACGATATAACCGGGGTGAAGTAATTCTTGCCCAGGTTCCAGAAAAAATCCTTTATACGCTTGATCTGGCAGGGTTTACCAAATTATTCCGCATTACGAATGATGTTATTAGCGCTGTAGGGAACTTGTAGCCATTAACACTCCAATGACCACTGTGATATTTCCAGGTCGTTATGACAGCCTGGTTGAAATAGCAAAATTCGTCAACGAAGCTGCACGACAAGCTGGTTTTTCCAATTTAGAACAATACCAGGTCGAAACATCTGTTGATGAGGCTTGCACAAATATCATCGATTACGCCTACCAGGGTGAAAACAGAGGCGACATCGAATGTACCTGTTTAGTTGAACCAGATGAGCTTACCGTGATCCTGGTTGATCATGGTAAGCCTTTCAATCCTGAATACATCCCAATACCTGATACCAATGCCTCGCTTGATGAAAGAAACACGCAAGGGTTGGGTTTATACATCATGCGTCAATGGATGGATGAAATTCATTTTGAATTTACACAGGATTGTGGCAATATATTGCGCATGGTGAAGCGTAAAGAGAAAAAACCTTGCTAGAGAATAGCGCAATTTCTCATCCTTCAGTTTGGAGTCCCCTCTTCAAGTTGGGTGAGCGCTTGCTCAGACAACCCGATACCAGCCATCAATGCAAGGCAATTATTGCACATATTCAAAAGCATTTACCAGTAAAAGCTCAAATATGGTTGGCCTCACCTTTCTATCCCTTGCCAGGTGAGCCACCTATTACCCTCATTGATGAGAAATCTACCCCTTCATCAGTTCTGCAGGTACAGAAACAAAAGAGGGGGCTTTCGAGTAATGGTTCAAATTTCCGCCCACTGACGCCTGCTTCTGCCTGTTCAGCAGATAGCTGGGTCATACCAATAATCGAAGAAAAAAACCTTCTGGGCGTGATTCTCGTGGAGTTTACTGATAAGAAAGCAGCAAACAAGGAGAACCTTTCGTATCTGGAAGCATTGGCAGCTTTTGCTGCCCTTTCTCTACAGGTGACTCGCCAGGCATATCTTAAGAACTGGAGGAATGAACAGCTTTCACTGGTAAGCTCTGTTAGCGATCAAATTGCCAATGTACAGAACCTTGATGAATTATGTGCACGCGTTGTTCATTTAATTCAGAAGGCATTCCACTATTATTTTGTTGCAATTTTTACTGTCGACCCTGACAGTCAGATCCTTAACTTTAAAGCATCATCGAGTAGTAAAAAAGAAAAGGTACGACCCAGGTTGGATGTTCGCTTTGGTGAAGGTATTGTAGGTTATGTCGCCGAATCGGGTATCGAATTCATTGTCCCAGATGTTGAAATTGAGGAACAATATCAGTTCACTGATTATCTTCCAGAAACCCGCTCTGAAATAGCATTACCTTTGCGCGTTGAAAATCGTGTTTTGGGTGTTTTGGATGTGCAAAGTAATGAGCCAGATGCATTTCATGAAATCGATCTGCTCGTTCTGCGTGCTCTTGCAGATAACATTTCGGTTGCCATTGAAGGCGCTAGAATGTATAACCGCCTGCAAGAACGAGCTGAGCAAATCAGCGCAGTATTCGAAGTCAGCCGCGCGATAAATTCCTTTCTTGAAATCGACCCTCTACTGGATCAAGTTGTTGAACTGATCCATAAACATTTTAATTTCCCCTATGTTCACCTTTTTACTGTTCATCAGGGGCGAAAGAAAATCATTTACCGTACAGGAAGTGGAGCTCGTAGTTCAGCTATGAGAGATACCGGCTTTGCTTACGATATAGATGCGGATTGTGGTCTCATTCCCTGGGCGGTGCAAGAAGGAAAAACAATTCTTGTGAATGATGTAGATGAAGAGGAACGCTATCGCCCCTCTCCCCTTCCACCAGAGAATACACGTTCTGAAATGGCGGTTCCGCTTGCGTTCGCTGGTACTGTCTACGGCGTACTGGATATCCAGAGTGATATACCAGATGCCTTCACTGAAGATGACAAATCCATTATTGAAACGTTGGCAGGAAGTATTGCTATTGCTATTCGAAATGCAAATCTCTACCGGACTGAACAATGGCGCAGAGAGGTAGCTGATAGCTTCCGTGATGTTGCTGGAATGATTTCTTCTAATATTGTCCTTGACCAGCTGCTGGATGCTATTCTAACCCGATTGGAAGCCAGCCTTCCATGCGAAACTTCTGCTATTTGGTTGTTAAGTGACGATGCATCGAATCCCGATGAAGAAAAGCCTATGCGCCTGGCATCATGTCATGGTGTGATTGACAATGAGATCATTAAAGTAGTTGCGGAAGATGAAAATGTAAAAAATTGGTTAAAACGAGCGACTGACTCGAAGGATCCAATCATCCGAAATCAGGATGATCCCTATGGTCCACTTGGAAAAGCATTGGGGTTTGACCCTGATTATTCATCCATCGCTGCGCCATTGCGTGCCGGGGATGAAACACTTGGTGCTTTAACCCTTGCCCATCATACCAGTGGGAGATATGGCTCAGAAGCAGCATTGATCTCAGCGACCTTCGCCAGTTATGCTGCTGTTGCAATTCAAAATGCTCGCTTTTTTAGTCAGGCACAAGATCAGGCATGGATCTCTACAGTCTTGCTCCAGGTTGCTTCAGCCAGCCAGACTGCTACAAATCCGGATGAACTGCTAAACACAATCACCCGTCTGACCCCATTATTAGTTGGGGTGAAGAAATGTGCTACTTTCTTATTGGATGAAACCACACGAAACTACACCATAAAATCATGGTATGGCTTCGAAGTACCAGGAGATTCGCTCATTATTCCTGAGCAAAAAAGTCTGGCGTTTCTTGAAATGAAAGCCCGCATGGAACCCATTTTCCTTCAAGACCTGGAACTTGAGATTCTGCTCCCTTATCGATCGAATAATAAAAATGAAACGAAAATTCTATTTCCATTGGCGGCACATGGCACAATCTTTGGCGCACTTCTGGTAATTCATGAACCTTCTGGGCAGCATTTGGCAGAGCAATCTTTCAACGATGAGAAACTTGCTATCCTTCAGGGGATTTCTCATCAGACGGCAACCTTGCTAGAAAACTTGCTATTGATCGAAGCACGAAATCAAGAAAGTTACGTAACAGAAGTGCTTTTACAGGTGGCACAGGCAGTGGTCAGCCAAAATGACCTGATGGATATTTTAGAAAACATCATCCAGATGATGCCTATCCTGGTTGGCATTGATATCAGCATAATATATTTATGGGATGAAAACACCTACACATACCAACCTGCAAAAGCAGCTGCGATAAAAACTGAATGGGTTGAGAAAATGATGAACAAATCATTTTCTGCAGGTGAAAATCCACTATTGGATCAGGTTCGACTGAAAGATAAACCGGTATTTTATCCTATGGCTTCGGATGATATTAATCTGGACGAATGGCAAAACTTTATCTGTTTTGATTTAGATGATGAAGAGCGCGAAACGTTTGAACAACAAAATACTCCCTTCTTTTTGGGATTTCCTCTATCAATGAAAGGTGATTTTTATGGTGTGCTTCTGGCAAAAGAGCATCAGGTTGTTTCTCCTTCTGTGCGCGAGAAACGATTGGAGATCATTAATGGCATAGCCCAACAGATATCACTGGCGATCCAAAATGAATATTTTAACCGTGAGCGCGTTAATCAAGTAAGAATAAATAGCGAGATTCAATTTGCCCGCCGTATTCAGGAAAATTTCTTACCTGAAAGCCTGCCTGAAGTACCTGATTGGTCTTTGGCTATCCGCTGGAATACAGTCAGAGAGGTTGGCGGTGATTTTTATGATATCTATAAGCTTCCAGATGGTAGGATCGTGCTGGTGATTGCTGATGTTTCAGATAAAGGTATGCCTGCTGCGCTCTATATGACAGTCACTCGTACGCTGATCCGTAGTTATGCAGCAGAGTTAAGAACACCTGCTGAGATCCTGCAGAAAGTAAACGATCAGCTTACTTCAGAGCGAAAAACTGCCATGTTTGTTACTGCAGTTGTCGCTCTGCTCGATCCCCAGAACGGTGTTTTAACCTTAGCCAATGCGGGACATAATCCCCCCATGATCCTTAGAAATAAAAAGGGGAGAGTTGAACGAATTCCTCACGGTGGTATAGCTCTCGGCGTAACGGAAGATTGCCAGTTGATTAATTACTCCACCATCCTGGCTCCTGGTGATAGCTTGCTTATGTATACCGATGGACTGATAGATGCCATTTCAGGTGATGGAGAATCTTTCGGTGAAGAACGACTTGTTACATTGCTAAAAAACCTAAATAAAAAACCAGCAGCTTTGCTGCTGGAAGAAATCGAAAAAGAAATATCCAGTTTTGTGAAAGATATCCCAGCCATCGACGACGTAACTATGGTTGCTATTGCTAGGAATATCACCGAACCATCACTCACCGAAAAATAGGACTTTCCAGACTTCCCAATTCTTTGCTGCAACAACGGTTGGTACCGGGGTCGGGGTGGGGATTATTTGAGTGCCTTCTGGAGGGATGAGAACAACAACCACATCTCCAGGTTTTGCCATATGTCCCTGTTCGCGCGCCCATTCATCAACTGCCTTATCAGATTGGGCATATGCAATTTTTTCTTTTAGGCGGGCATTTTCCCTCATTGAATAATCATACTGCGTCTGAGCAATTTCCAACTGGCTTTTTAACTTGAACAATTCTGTCAGGCGCGAATTCATATCCATCATGAGAAACCCGACGATTATCAGCACCCCTACCAGCAGTATCTGCTTCTTTTCGATCTTCGGACGCTTTTTCTCCATACGCATATCTTACACGAAACAGAATCATTGCGCAAGGCAACAAAAAGTCTCTTCTCTTCGGCGAGGAGAAATTAGACAATGGGTGGAATTAGTTTTTTTTCTCCCATTCGAAGAGAAACAACATGATAGACGATCCATAAATAATCGGTATTCTCCATATTAAAAAATAGAAAATCTACTTTAAAACAAGAAACCCGCAATTCTCATTGCGGGTTAGTGCCGAAGGAGGGATTTGAACCCTCACGAGGAAATTCCCACTACGCCCTGAACGTAGCGCGTCTGCCAATTCCGCCACTTCGGCTGGTAGGGATTATTGTATCGGATTTTACTGTTTTGTCAATGAATATCTAGGAAAGATTTTCATTATGGAAAATAATATGATAATGGATTAGTTATTTGATGCTTAATAAGATAAGGGCGAAAGGTGGTCCTTTCGCCCTACTTCATATCTCCAGTCAGGTTCTAGTTTAGTTGAACCACACGGGTACCCGCGCTCAGGGTATCGCTCACTGGGCAGCGACTTTCCATAAATCTCTTAAATTCTTCCACTTTCTCTTCTGATGAATCAGATTTGATGTTTATGGTATACCGGATATCCTGGAATCCTGGCCGTACACCTTCTTTTCCTTTCAAGAAACCATCAGTGTCCAGGTCACCTTCAGCCTCTACCCAGATATCCTGCAAATTTATGCCTTTTGCTTTAGCAAAGGCTAGTCCCACAATCACCAGGCACGACCCCAAAGAAACCAGGATATTCTCGACTGGATTAACGCCTTTATCCGTGCCCCCCAAACTTGCTGGTTCATCAAGAACCAGTTTGAAGTTGCGTACTTCATTTACTACTTCTAGACCACCATTTCCTTTTCTGGAAACTGCTTTGAAAGTTGTTTTTGCCATAATTCTTTCTCCTTGAGTTTATAGCGATTTTCTCGCTTAATATTTTCAACCGAATAATAAAAGATATATCCTTTTCTTACTAGATGACATTGTTTACCTATATTGTCATATTTTTGTCATAT
Organism: Anaerolineaceae bacterium; assembly: GCA_034429195.1. Taxonomy (GTDB): domain Bacteria; phylum Chloroflexota; class Anaerolineae; order Anaerolineales; family Anaerolineaceae; genus UBA4782. The sequence continues at coordinate 79,746 of DAOUGQ010000004.1, read as the reverse complement.
ATTATTCTATGCGAATATGTATTATGTTTGACAATAATTTATGCAAAGACTAAAATGACTGTGGCTGATTTTTTGCAACTGGATACTCCAAGATGCATAAATGGAAAGATAAAACGATCATCGGTTTGACAGGCAATATTGCTACCGGCAAGAGCGTTGTGCGGAAAATGCTCGAACAACTTGGTGCCTATGGTATCGATGCTGATGCTCTGGCACACCGCGCAATGTTGCCTGATGCTCCTGGATATCAACCCATTATTGAAACTTTTGGAAAATGGATTATTGCGCCAGATGGTACTATCGATCGTGTTCGACTGGGCAGAATTGTCTTTAATGACGCAGATGCTCTCGCCCAATTGGAAAGTATCATCCATCCCCTTGTCTTACATGCAATCGATTTCTTGATCCGGAAAGCAAAGCAGCATGTTATTGTCATCGAAGCGATTAAACTAATAGAAGCTGGCATTGCAAAAGAATGTGATAGTGTTTGGGTTACAACGACTACTCCAGAAATTCAGATTCAACGCCTGATCCAGAACCGTGGGATGAAAGCTTCAGAAGCTCGTCAACGAGTCAATGCGCAAAATCCTCAGTCAGAGAAGATACAGGCTGCTGATGTTGTAATCAACAATGCGGGATCCTTCACAGAATCATACGATCAAGTGGTGGCTGCCTGGAAAAAGATAATACCTGTTGCTTATGCAGGCACCCGGTACTTGCCCACCTTGCCAAAAATTGATGCTGATGCCAGTAAAATGATCGTTATCCGGGCAAAACCTGCCCACGCTAATCTGATAGCAGAATTGTACAACCGGTATGCGCTTCGCAATCAGCCAGTCACAACTGAACAGGTTATGGCAGCCTTTGGTGAAAAAGCATTTTTATTGTTACTGGCACAACAGAAAGTGATGGGGTTGTTAGGTTGGAAAGTGGAAAATCTAGTGGCCTGCACCACAGATATCGGATTAGATAGTACAATTCCTGCATCACAGGCTTTGGTAACTCTTTTAACCGAAATGGAAAAAGCTTCACTTGATCTACAGTGTGAAGCCTCTATAGTAACTGTGCCAGAAACACTTGCTAAAATCAATGGAGTCTGGGATCAAATGGGGTACCAACTTCGAACGCCAGAATCCATAACATTTCCTGCCTGGAAAGAAGCTGTGCTGGAATGCACTACATCAGGGAAAAAAGTATACTTTAAACAATTACGAATGGATCGAGTCTTGCGACCGATATAAATACTGTGTCAGAATTACTGAATGAATTTCTTTTCCTTTTTCAACGCTTGAGCTGGGCAAGTTTAATTGATCTGTTCCTGGTGACTGCCATCTTCTTTTCCATTCTGATCGCAGTACGCGATACACAGGCGATGGTACTTATGCGAGGTGTGATTCTACTGGTGATCTTTCTCAGTTTGCTCACCAGTCTGGTTAACCTTCCTGCATTTTCATGGCTGATAAAGACTATTCTTCCCGCTTTACTGCTGGCTATTCCTGTGATTTTTGCTCCAGAATTACGACGTGCAATGGAGCGTCTGGGGCGGGCTGGTTTTACAAATATCTTCACGCATAAAGAAAAAGCCAGCAAGCAACTGATTCAACAAACTATTCGAGCTGTTGTCACTGCTGCTGCCAGGTTATCGGCAAGACAGCACGGAGCACTGATCATCATGCAGCGGGTAGATAGTCTGGATGAGTATGTTCATACAGGTGTAAAAATGGATGCTGGGGTAACACCTGAGCTATTGCTTCAAATTTTTTATCCCAACACCCCACTTCATGATGGAGCTGTCATTATCTCTGATAATCATCTGACTGCGGCAGCCTGTGTAATGCCGCTCTCCTCCAGTGGTATTTTGAATCGCTCACCTGAACGCCAGATGGGGCTTCGGCACCGGGCTGCTCTTGGCATTTCAGAAGCCAGCGATGCAATTGCATTGGTGGTTTCTGAAGAAACCGGGTCGATTTCTATTGCCCATTCAGGACGTATGATCCGTCGTTTGGATAGTGAACGCCTTGAGAACATTCTTCTGGCATTCTACAGCCCTGAACAGGCTGGCACACCCAGTCATTTTCTCAACCGATTTTTAAATATGATCAAAACGAAAGGCAAGCTGGAGGATTAAGTGTCATTCTTACGCAGCATCTGGAAGAATATCCCTACTTTTCTATTGGCTTTCGCATTAGCGATCACAATCTGGATTTCTGCGGTTACAGAAAATGATCCCACGGAAGAGCGCATTTATTCAAAACCCGTAGCCATAGAATTGATCGGGCAGGACCCAAATTTAATCCTTACTAACACACCTGAAGAACAGTTATCTCTGACCTTGCGCGCACCTGCTTCTGTGTGGGATCAGTTAAGTAGAGACACTTCTCCAGTGAGAGCAGTCGTCGATCTTTCAGGATTAGAACCAGGTACGCATAAATTGCCTGTACAGGTGCAGATCGGCATTCGACCCATTGAGATCGTCAGCTTTTCCCCTTCTACTGTAGATGTTTCTTTAGAGGTTTTATCCAGCCAGAGTTTCCCAATTCAAATAACCGAAAGAGGGGAACCAGGAGTTGGTTATGAAGCCGCAGAACCCACCATTAATCCAACTGTTGCAAATGTGAGTGGCCCAGAAAGCCTTGTGAAGAAAGTCACTGAGGTAAGAGCAGTATTAGACTTGAACAATGCAACAGAAGATATCGAACGCAGCTTGGTGTTGCAAGCCCTTGATGTGAATGAAAGTATTGTCAATGGATTAACGATCACCCCTGACAAAATTGATCTTAGAGTAGGTATTACACAACGAGGTGGGTATCGAAATGTGGTTGTAAAAGTTGTGGTAAATGGAACCGTAGCTCCCGGTTATCGTGTCACCAACATTTCCGTATTTCCTCCTGCCATCACGGTTTTTTCTTCTGACCCACGATTAGTGGATAACCTACCTGGCTATGTCGAAACAACTTCATTGGATTTGACTGGAGCTAAAGATGATGTTGATGAAAAAGTGCCTTTATTACTGCCTTCTGGAATTTCTGTAGTGGGGGACCAACTGGTAGAAGTTCAGGTTGGTGTTGCTGCTATTGAAGGCAGCCAGACATTTGAAAATATGCACATCACCATCATTGGGCTGGAAAATGGTTTGCAGGCTACTGCTTCGCCAGATGTAGTGGATGTCATTGTATCCGGTCCCCTTCCTGAGCTTGAAAAACTGACAGCTCAAAATATACAAATTATTCTTGATCTCTCAGGAGAAAAAGTTGGGAAGATCAATCGCACTCCACGAGTAGAATTCCCCAGCGAAGAAATTCGCCTGGAATCCCTGCTACCTTCTTCTATTGAAATCACAATTACTAAGGTGGGAACAACCCAGCCTTAATACCAGGATATAAATATGTCAAAACCAGTAGTTGCTTTAGTTGGCCGGCCAAATGTCGGAAAAAGTACTCTTTTCAATCGTTTTGCAGGCGAACCTCTGGCAATTGTGGATGATACGCCTGGTACCACACGTGACCGGATCCTTGCGGAAGCAGAATGGAATGGCCGTGAGTTTCATATAATTGATACAGGTGGTATTGATCCATCCACTGGAGGAAAAGAACCCCTATCTATTGGGTCTGCTGATTTTATTCATGAAATTCGTGAACAGGCTTCATTGGCTATCGAAGCTGCAGATGTGGTTTTATTCATCACAGATGCATCTTCAGGGGTTACACCTGCAGATATGGAAGTTGCCCGCTTATTGCGAAAAAGTCAGAAAGTGGTCGAAGGAAAAGAGGTTCCTCCCATTTTGCTAGTGGTAAATAAAGCGGATAATGCTGCATTAAGGGAGAATGCTTCGCAGTTTTACGAATTGGGATTGGGTGATCCTTATCCTATTTCTGCCGTGCACGGTACTGGAACTGGAGACCTACTGGATGCCCTGGTTGAAAGCTTTTCACCTGAAGAAGAAGAAACGATTGATGAATCTGTGAAGATCGCTATTGTTGGCAAGCCAAATGTAGGTAAATCCAGCTTACTCAACAAGTTAATGGGAGAAGAACGAGCAATCGTCAGTCCGATTCCAGGCACAACACGCGATGCAGTGGACACTCAATTAACATTTCAAAATATCCCTATTACGCTTATTGATACTGCTGGTATCAGACGCAGAGGAAAGATTGATCGTGGTGTGGAAAAGTACAGTGTGATACGATCTTTGCGTGCCATCGAGCGCAGTGATGTCGCTTTATTGGTGATTGATGCTACTACAGGGATCAGTGCTCAGGACGCGCATATTGCTGGTTTTATTCTGGAATCATGGAAAAGCACTGTGGTTATTGTAAATAAATGGGATGCTGTACCCAAAGATACCTATACCATGGGCAGCTATATCGAAAAAATTCGGCAAGAACTTAACTTTCTAAGTTATGTTCCTATCCTTTTTATTTCAGCCAAGACTGGTCAAAGAGTCGATCAGGTTCTGCCGATGGCACTAAAAGTTCAGGAAGAAAGGCTGCTTCGCTTGACCACCGCCCAATTGAACAGGGTTTTGCACCAGGCACAGGATGATCACGCAGCCCCTTCACGCACTGGCAGAAACCTACGCCTGTATTATGGCACCCAGGTACGCACAGACCCGCCAACTTTTATGATCTATGTGAATGATCCAAAACTTGCGCACTTTACATACCTGCGTTATCTTGAAAATCAACTGCGAAAAGAATTTCCGTTTACAGGTACACCAATCAGGCTGGTTCTTAAACCCAGACGGTAATCCAGATCATCCCCTGCCATCACCCCACTATTCTCCAGGCCCCCCACATCCAGGTCTGGTAGTTCGTGTTCGATCTGGTCGGGTGTCTGCCCTTTTTCCAGTCGATCAACCACTTCATCGAACTCCGAGCCCATTTCTTCCCCAACTTCACCTTGCATTTCTCGCATCATTTTCCCAAGTGCTCGGGGGTCTTCATCAATACTGGCTAATCGGTCGTTATCGGTTAACGCAGCCATTCGGTTTTCATTCGATCTCAATATACGGATGTGATTAATGCGTCGTTGAACATTTTCACTGGAGCAATGCGGGCAGCTAATCTTTTTGCTACCATACTCCTTGTAGCTTAAAAAGATGGAAAAATGCTTTTTGCATTGCTGGCAAATAAATTCATAATTCGGCACAGCACCCTCCAAAAGACTTGATCGAATTCCATTATAATCAAAAGAGTAAATTTATTGTAAGAAGGGTTTGCATCTCGCTTAAAGAACAAGGTAGTTTATAATCAAAAAAATTATATTGAACAACCCACTTGAAATTTTCAAATAATGGAACCTAATGAAAAAATCCTCAACCATAAATGATGTATTCGAATTCAAACTCCCAACCAGACAACCCGTTTTGGTGGTGATTTCTGGTCTTTCAGGATCAGGAAAAGATGCTGTACTCAAAGGGTTGAAAACCGCATATCCTGAAGCACATTATGTCGTAACCTGCACTGATCGCGCCCCACGCCCAGGAGAAGTTCATGGCGTTGACTATTTCTTTGTCACCACAGATGAATTTGAACGGATGATTGCAAATGATGAGCTAATCGAATATTCATGGGTCTACGAACAGTACAAAGGTGGGTTAAAAAAGCAGATATTTGATGCATTAAAACAAGGAAAAGATGTCATTATGCGGTTAGACGTACAGGGTGCAGAGAAGATTAAAGCCAAATTTCCTGAGGCGATATTGATTTTCATTTCGCCTGCTTCAGATAAAGAATGGCGCAGCCGCCTCATTAACAGGCAGACTGATACGCCTGAACAAATCAAGGTAAGACTGGATACCGCAAAGCAAGAAATGGAGAAGTTGGACATTTTTGATTACATTGTGCTTAATGCTGAGCATCAGCTCGATAAAGCAGTCTCAGACATTATTTCCATCATTAAGACCGAACATAGCCGTGTTCATCAAAGAAAGATCGTTACATGAGTACATATCCACCTCCACCTCCAGTTTCAACAAACCCCGAAAGTTATCGAGAAGCGCCACCCATCCAGGTACAGATAAAGTCCCCACAGGTCAAACCGATTGCGACCTATGCACTGGTTGGGATTACGATCTTTTTCTATTCATTTCAAGCCTTAAGCAAACTTCTCTTTGGAGGCGCAGATTTTCCTGCAGCTCTTGGCGCTAAGGTAAACCAATATATCGAGCTTGGACAGATCTGGCGGTTCATTACCCCGGTTTTTCTTCATGGCTCAATATTGCACATCGCACTGAACATGTACGCATTGTTCGTCCTTGGTCCTTCTCTCGAACGTTTCTACGGTCACTTGCGATTCTTGATGCTTTACTTTATTGGTGGATTTTGCGGGAACGTGGCTTCTTACATCATGTCCACCAACAATTCGCTCGGTGCATCAACCGCAATATTTGCATTGATATTAGCACAAGCAGTATTTGTATATCAAAATCGCAAATATTTTGGTTCCAGAGCGAAAAGCATGCTGCTTAACATGGGGTTTATCGTGATTTTGAACCTTGTCCTTGGTTTATCTCCAGGTATCGATAACTGGGGGCATTTGGGAGGCTTGGTCGGTGGAGCGATTTTCTCCTGGTTTGCAGGTCCGATCATGGAACTGGAAGGTTTTCCACCCATCCTCTCAATGAAAGATAAAAGAGACAACAAGCGCGCTTTCATGATATTTCTTGTGATCCTGGTTATTGCAGGTGGCATTGCAGTAGCGAAGATCATAAGCTGACTAAACCTAATTGTTTCAGCAATAATTTAGACTATTGCATCTTCCAACAATTTAGCGGATTCTTCCTGCGTAGCAATATGATTCTCTTCGATATTCCGTACTGCAGGCATTAATCCCAATATTGCAACAATCAGAAAGCAGCCAGCAGCACCAATAAAGTAACAGGAACGTACACCCAGACTATCCGCAATTGGACCAGCGATCAGCATTGCAGGAACCATCAAGAATGTTGCCATGCTGCTCATGGTAGAAAACACCCTGCCCTGCATTTCTGGAGCAACTTTCGATTGAACAATAGCAGATAGTGGACCATTTGCAAGAGGTAAGGAAATACCTACAATAGCTCCCCCAATTACAGCGATGATAAACCATGGTTCGGGAGCAAGAGCCATTACCAATGTACCAGCGGAAATTCCAATAACGCCCATATAGGAAGTCCAGATCCGGCGTTTGAAACCACCCCATGTTGTCAGTATCAGGCCACCTGCAACCGCTCCAATCCCAAAAAGTGCCTGGAGAAGGCTGAGATGCCAGGCTTGACCATGAAAATGTTCGGTAACTAATAAAGGCATCAATGAATCTGTTGGTATCAGAAAAAAATTAATGAAGGATGCACCAACCAACAAAGCAAACAATCCAGACCATTTGTATAAATATTTGAAACCTTCACCAACATCTTTTACTAATTGTCTGGGTGTTATTGATTGGGCAATCTTCATCATCTTTGGCTGTGGAATGGTGACAAAGAGCAGTGCAGTAACTGCAAGTGCAGCTGTACCAATATCGATGAATAAAACGCCAAAAAGAGGCATGATTTCCAAACACAAGGCTCCAAGAGGAGGACCAAAGATATTCAATGCTCCGCGAATTGTTTGGTTCAATCCAGAAATTCGGGCTAATTCTTTCTCTGGCACCATCAAAGAAGTAGATGCACTCATTGCTGGCCAATGGAATATTCCCCCTAATGATCGGATGAATAACAGTATAAAAACATGCCAGACTTGAACGACATTGAGCCAAAACAATATTCCGAGAAGTAAAGTGGCAAGAGCAATCCCAACATCTGCCAGGACCATAACTTTCTTCCGGTTCATGCGGTCAACAATCGCACCTGCAAAAGGACTGAGAAGCGCTTCAGGGATAAGTGCAACCAGTGTAGCAGTGGTAAGGATAACAGCGGAACCTGTTGTTTTTGTCATCCACCAAACCAATGCAAAAGAGACCAGGCTACTTCCTAAAAGAGAAAAAGCCTGACCGATCCAAACAATAAAAAATGTTTTCTTCCAGTTACTTTGCGTTTCAATAGAGTTGATTTCTGTGTTCATTCTATGTAAACTTCTATATGTTCGTTGTCTTTATCATCGGTAACATCAACAATTTTGCCAATAGTACCCGATTCGATAAATTGCATAATCTGTTCGGTATCCAGCGCTTCGATTTCAGGTGATAGACGCATTCCCATTTTCAATCCAGCCCCCACAAGACTGGTTGGAACGCGAATATTTACCCGTGATCTACCAGTTTCTGCATCAGTGACTTTTACTCGCAGCCATTTTCCACCCGCTTTGGATGAGCCTGTAAAGGTTTCTGACTTTTTTGCTGGTTTTTCTTGAGATTCAAGTGCCAATAAAAGCTCTACCGCTTGTTCAGCAGAGATCTTAGATTCCTCAACCATTTTCAATACTTTTAAACGTTCTTCTGTTGAGACCATCATGCACCTTCCTGCACACTATTCGATTCAACAAAGGGTTTTTTCCCCTGCAGTAATTGTTGAGCATCTTCAAAGCTGATCTTCCCTTCAGCCAGTTCATCTAAAATTTGATGCCGGTCTTCATCTTTCAAACGGGCAGGAGACTCTTCTTTACTCGGTTCATACCCCAAGGCACGTAAAATATCATATAGCCGGTTACGAAGTGTGGGATAGGATAGTTTTAGTTCATCTTCAAGACGTGTGAAGCGACCTTCACAGCGAATGAATGCCATCACGAACTGGATCTGGTCTGGAGTGAGATTGGCAAGGGGGTTATTACTTGGCAAAAAATGACCTTCAATGGTTGTATCGCAATGGGCACAGTACAAACGTGTGACATTCAAGGGATTGTGGCAGACAGGGCATGAAGCAGGTTGTGGGTACATAAACTTCCTCTTCTTATATGTTTTTTACACCAAACGGATGAATCAACTTTATCCTTTAAAATTTAATATATGCATATTCGTTATATTAAACTCATTATAACGAATATTGAATTATTGTCAATATCAAGTTCTATTTATCTCAAAAATATATTGATTAATTTAAAATTATTCGTTTTTTACTCTTTCCCCCAATAAATACCAATTTCCAAGGCGATCGTCAACATCTTTCGGAGCCCTATCAAAATAAATTTCAAATATTCTACCTTCTTTGGTTTCTACCTGAAATGAATATCTCCCTACTCCCCACGATCCTTGAGATGAAGCTCTTGCTGCATGTTGCGGTTGCATATTTCTTTTCATTTTCCCTTTGCGCGTAAAATCCGTCCACGAACTAATTTCACGGATGATCTCATGCCACATACCATCCCAGAAGAGAGCATCTGGACATGGTGGGCTTTTTACATAGAGAGGAGGTGTTTTGAAGCGCACTTCAACCTTTTGATCAATAAATTGGATCATTTTCATTAAGTTCTATTGTACTGCCAAACAAAGATGGATTTTGTTCTACTCGTTTTCCGTTGATCAAAATATATGGCAGAACTTTTTCGACAGGTACTCCTGCCCGACGTAAAGAACCTATATCTTTCATTGAATTCTTGACCCGCTGTTCTAACACTCTTCGGGCAGTTTTTGTCCCAATTCCAGGTATTCTCATTAGTTCTCTATAGTCTGCCCGGTTTATCTCTATTGGTTGTTGACGATAATGCTGTTCTGCCCACCAGATTTTCGGGTCCTTGGTTTCATCCAGGGCACCATACTGGTCGATAGGCAATTCTTCAAGCTTAAAACCATAATCTCTTAAAAGAAAATCGGATTGATACAACCTTAGTACGCGACTTTTCGATGCTGCCAGCAATCCATCGAATGGAGTATTCTCAATTGGAGTAAATCCAGAATAATAAACGCGCTGTACCATCATTTTTTGATGCAGCTCTAACCCCATGGTCAATAATTCCCGATCAGTTTCGCCACCAGCCCCCACTACAAATTGTGTCGTACTGGATGGCCAATGCCCCTTCCAACCTTGTATAGGATCTACTGTCTGTCGAATGGAATTGATCCATTGTATTCTCTTCAATAAATCTTTTATATCAGGCTTTTGAGGAGCCAAGGTATGAAGGACATGATCCACTGGTGCTTCGAGATTTATGCTGACGCGGTCAGCCAATTGCATAGCCTTTTTTACCTGATCAAACTCACTCCCTGGCATAATCTTTAGATGCAAATACCCCAAATAGCCCATCTTATTCCGTAGTATCTCTGCGGTGTCCAATAATTTATCCTGGGTTCTGACTCCCCCGCCGAAGATTCCTGAACTTAAGAATAATCCATCCAATAATCCGGCTTGCCACAAGCCCATGAATTTCTTAGCCATTTCATCCGGTAGAAGAGTATTTCGTTTTCCATCTCTCCCTGAACGGAAGGCGCAATAGTTGCAGTTATTTTCACATGCAGAAGAAAGCACTGTTTTTAGAAGCCGGACTACTCCTTTACCAGATGTAGCATGAGATATCTGAGGGGAACAAGTTTCTCTGCTTGTTAATTCAGAGCTATCGCACATTGAAGCGTCTTCTACTTCTGCACAATATTTTAAAAGCATACTAGAAATCAGGTGTTCCATATTCCTATTATAGAACAATTGTTCTTTTCGAGTCAAGCTTGCTATCAGGTAAAATAAATTTATTCTCAGGAGGTCATCATGTTGGAACTGGAAAAGATCATTACACCCACCTTGCTTCTGGATGAAAGTAAAACCAGGCAGCATATCCATACCATGGTGGAAAAAGCTCAAAAATCATCCATTCGGTTGCGACCGCATTTCAAGACGCACCAATCTGCTGCTATCGGAGAATGGTTTCGTGAAGCAGGGGTGAATTGTATTACCTGTTCTTCACTACAAATGGCAGCTTATTTTGCTTCACATGGTTGGAATGACATTCTGGTTGCTTTTCCCGTCAATATCCGTGAAATTGCCCTGATCAATCAACTTGCTGCCACTATTCATCTGGGGTTGCTGGTGGAATCGGCTTATAGTGTGCAATTTCTGGATACCAATCTGAAGTCTTCCGTAGATATCTGGATAAAGATTGACAGTGGAGCCAGGCGTACAGGTATTACTGTGACGAATGCTTCTCTGGTGGCTGATATATGCCAGATAATACAGAGATCTTCTTTCATGCATCTGCGTGGAATCCTGACCCATGCTGGACAAACGTATCATTCTGCCAGCCCCAGCCATGTCGTCACCAGTTACCAGGCAAGCGTCGATCTCATGACCCAATTACGGGATAAATTGGAGATGCAAGGCATTCATAATCTCGAAATCTCTGTTGGAGATACTCCGGGTTGTGTGCTCGCCAATGATCTTGGTAAAGTTGATGAGATCCGACCAGGAAACTTTGTTTTCTTTGACGCTATGCAGGCATATATCGGAAGCTGTACTGCTGATGATATATCCGTTGCGGTTGCCTGTCCGATCGTTGCGATCCACCCTGAATTTGAAAAGGTTATCATATATGGTGGAGCGATCCACCTTTCCAGTGAAAGCTTTCTACTCGGAGATCAAAAAGTGTATGGTCTTCCTACCTTGCTGACTGCAGAAGGCTGGAGCAATCCTATTCCCGGTGGTTATGTGCGGAGTCTTTCACAAGAGCATGGTATTGTCCATGTCCATTATGAGGCTTGTAATTCTCTTAATCCGGGCGACTTGCTGGGGATTATTCCTGTACATTCTTGTATTACGGTAAGTTGCTTAAAAAAATATCTCACCCTGGAAGGTGAGATATTGGAAACGATGAACTGTTAGCTTTTCAATGAAAGATAAGTGGGATGGGGGTAAAGGTAATGAGAAAAACAATTAATGCTAAAACACCTATCCATTTCCGTTTAGCGTCCAATGGGGTGATTAAATCCAGTGGTTCAGCCTGTGTTCGACCAATTAGGAAGATAATCCCTGCCCACAGCCACCAACCATCCCATAGAAAACCCATCATCGCTAAAGTAATCAGGATGGCATAGAAGATCCGTTTTGACCATACTTTCCCAAATAGAACATTGATGACATGCCCACCATCAAGTTGACCTGCCGGAATAAGGTTGACAGCAGTCACAAACAATCCTGCCCAACCAGCCCAAGCTACAGGGTGCAGCATTACATCGACACCTCCTATAGGAATGGGGTTACTGGTAAAGAAGTATCGAATCCAATAAAGAAAAGGTGAAAGGTTACCGTAATCTACCGGGGAAGGCAGTAATTTGCCAAAAACTGTAAATTTAGCGAAGAGGTAAAGCAGTGAATTCCCTTCAAGAATGCCCATTGCAGGAGGAACAGAAGCGGTTACCGTACCTAGCGATGAAAGTTTTAACCCCAGCCACAAAACAGGAATTGCCACCGCCATTCCTGCCAGAGGTCCTGCGACTCCGATATCCAATAATTCGCGGCGGTTGCGAGGAATAGATTTCATATTAATAAAAGCGCCCATTGTACCGAAAATACCAAAGGGCGGTGGCATGGGGATAAAATATGGCAGGCTGACTGCTACTTTATTTTTTCTTCCCATCAGATAATGACCAAATTCATGTGCAGCTAAAATTGCCAGCAAGGCAACCGTGAAAGGCCATCCACGTTCAATAATGGCACCCATCATTGGGAAAAAATCTGTTGGCAATGGCTCACTACCACTCAATCCACCAGCAGCGATCACACTGATGATGGTAAAGACAAACAATATCAGATTTATCCATGGATTGGATGGTTTCGGATGGATCACCCCTTTGACAAGTAATATCACATGCCTGTCACCTTCCCACCGAAATAACGGGGTAAAATCGTATGGTTTTAATGCTTCTTCCAGTTGTATGTAAACAGCCGCAGTGTCCTCTAGATAGATCTTCCCACGGTACCGAATCGCGTAATTCTGGTTTGGACTTCCCAGTGTTGTATCTTCAACACGCATGACGCGACGGATAATAACATCCACCTGTTCTGGATTGGGAGGAAGAATTGCAGTCACAGGAAATTGTTGATCCATAGTGCACCATTTTTTCAAATATCGGTAAAAAACAGGCGGGAATGGATGGGAGTCGAACCCACCACGGCTCGCAAAGCGACCCGTCACCGGTTTTGAAGACCGGGAAGCCCACCAGGACCTTGCCATTCCCGAATTAAGCATACCGCAGCCGGATTTTACTGTCAATAAAACTATATATCAAAGAAATTTTTGCTGATAGCTGACAGATGAAGTATTTATTGATTTATAATTAATTAATTATCTAAATTGCATATCATTTTGAAAATTCTTCTTCCACAACTCAAAATCAGTATTCCATCAGGAGGAATCATGAGCCAGGCTCAACCAGTATGCCCCAACTGTCATAATCCTATCCGCCCAGGTGCTCGTTTTTGCCCGACCTGTGGTTTTCAAATGACTCAACAACCCGCTACATACCAGCAATCTGCTCCTCAATACACCCCTGTCGCTCAACCGCAGCAACAGAAGAAAAGCCGTTGGTGGATTTGGGTACTTTTAGTTATTGTTTTATGTATCGCCTTGGTTGGATGTCTTGTACTGGGATATTTCTTCATACCAGGGGTAAGCGATAAAGTTGGAGATATTGGGTTGATTTCTTTCACTACTTCTACACCGGTCATTGAAAAAACAAAAACATCAGAACTTGAAAATACCCCCACTCCAGAAATTAAAACTCCAGAGCTTGAAATAACTGAGACGGATGTCGTAACTGAAATTCCACCAACTGAAGCACCCGCTGAGGGATACAACTTTACTTACGACAATATCACAATGGTCATCCCTTATGAAGTAGCCAGCAGCGCAGAGGGCGAGACAATCGAAGGTTATACTACTGGTGCATATTGGGAAGTACTTCCCGATTACAAGGTCTGCAATCTTGAAGGTTATCCCTTGAGCATTACATTTCACTCACCCATCATCCAGGTCTTTCCTGTCGATGAATATGTCAGTTTGAATCCAGATGTGTCAACGGTTATTGACCAACTGAACTCACTTCTGGCTTCCCATGACTATGTCCCAACGAGTCTGCCATTCCTGCCATACTGGAATGCAGGAGCTTTATTCACCGCGCGCATTGAATACCTGGATTTCCAAAATGGTTCAGGTGTACGGTACCTCACCCAATATGGTCAGGCATTTTGGCCTATCAATAACTATGATATGTTTTACACATTCCAGGGAATTACAAAAGATGGAAAGTATTATATTTCAGCAATCCTTCCCATCTCCCATCCGAACCTGCCACAAATGGGCGATGAATATACTGGCTCAATGGATGATCTTTATGCCAACTTTGACGGGTATTTGAGCAGTATGCTGCCTGAGATAAATGGATGGGGAGACGATGAATTCACCCCAACGATCTCCGGGTTAGATGCATTGATTGAATCGATCTACATCGAATAAAAACTATTTCCGTCTTACATTCCTTCAAAAGCAGAGCATGATGCTCTGCTTTTTTATTAAGTAAATTGACCTCTTGCAATATATTCAAATGCTTGTATAATTCGCCCCTGGTCGAAAAATATTACTTATATAAGGACAGAATGGAAAATTTAGCCTCACTTATCTATTCACAAGAGGATCAGGCAGCTAATGAAGGGGATGAGCCCCCTGACCCCACTCCGCAACCGGCCGGACCATGGCGTGTGGCTGTTATCGCCAACCTAAAAGGCGAACACCCACTCACCAGTCAGGGTCCTTCTGATGCCGGTGCGGAATTTGACAAACCTGAAACTATTCAGGCAATCCAGAAAGCAATCGAAACAGATCATCATACGACCGTATTTTTCAACGCCGATGCCACTTTGCCGCTTCGGTTGAGTACGATGTTGCCTGATATTTGCTTTAACATTGCTGAAGGCGTTGGTGGTGATGCCCGCGAAGCCCAGGTACCTGCTTTGTTGGAAATGCTCCACATTCCTTACACAGCCTCACGCGTCCTGGCTAATGCCATCGGTCTGGATAAAACCATGACGAAAAAGATCTGGCGAGATGCGGGGTTGCCAACGGCCCATTTCCAGGAATTCATCACTGGTGAAGAAGAACTCGACGCTCAACTAGAATTTCCTCTCTTTGTAAAACCAGCCCGAGAAGGAACTGGCATGGGGATGGATGGTGGCTCAATTGTTCACAACATCGATGAACTACGCGCCCGTGTGGCTTGGGTTATCCAGAATTACCAGCAGCCCGCTCTGGTAGAAGAATTTTTGCCTGGTCGGGAATTTACTGTGGCAGTTCTGGGACGAGAAGATGCCCTGAAATATACCAGCCACCCCGAATGGTATGAATCCGATGGATTCGTCCGACTCCCTGTTGAAGAAGTGGACAACTCTTTTTCAGCCACCCCTGGTGTGTATGGCAATTTTACAAAGACGTTGCACTTTGGCGAAGAAGGTATTCCCCGATTTTTGTGCCCTGCACCAATCCCTGCAGATCTGGCAACAGAACTACAAACTTTGGCAATCAAGGCGCATAAAGCCATCGGTTCATTAGATGTATCACGTGTGGATATTCGCATGGATGCACATGGTCAACCCCGGTTGATCGAGATCAACACCTTGCCAGGATTAACCCCCGATTTTTCAGACCTTTGCGTGATCTGCAACGCTGCCGGTATCAAATACACAGATCTAATCCTGGAAATCCTATATCTGGGTGCATCTCGGTATGGATTGCTCTCTCTAGAACCAGTACAAGAAACAGCCGTTGTGTCATTCTCCAAACGAGAGACAGTGCCTGTTTTGCGTACTATGCAACAATTTGAATAAACACTGAAAAAATAAAAACAAAATGCTCTGGCTAATAACTACGCCAGAGCATTTAAATTCTCAAAGATCAAATCAAATTAATTCCTGCCGCATTCCCTCTAATTGTCCAGCAACCGACCCATCAACAATCCGATCATCAACACGGATCACCAAACCACCCAGGATTCCGGGATCGACTTTGAATTGAATATCACCATTTGCACTCAAAGTTTTTGCAAGGTCATGGCGAATGGTATTCTTTTCATCGTCGCTTAACGGTAGTGCACTTGTCACTTCAGCTTTGGTTCCTTGATAATCGAACTGGTCGAGTAAAGTCAGTTTTCCAGCTTTTACACCAGAGAAAAATTCTTGTAATAAAGCACGCTGGCGATTTTCATCGTGAAGGAGCGATTCTCCAATCAATTTATGGCTTGCTGCTATTGCCAATGAAATAACCTGACCGCGCAATTCACCCAACATACGTGAACGATCCTGATCTACTTCTGCCAATGCTACTTCACGAGCCTTCTTAATCTCTTCATCGGACCGGACTTTCAAGTCATGCTCAACTTTACTGGCACGAGCGGTTGCTTCACGTAAAATCTCTGCTGCCTTTGCCTGTGCCTCGGTAATAATTTTTTCTGCTTCGGTTTCTGCATTAGCACGTGCATCTGCTGCAATTCGTGCATCTTCCAGGCTTTGTGCAATGGTCATTTTTCTTTTTTCCATTACTTTCATTAAGGGTTTATATACCCATGCCCGCAGCACCACAAAAATGATGGCAAAATTGAATATCTGAACAATCAATAATCCAAGATTAATACCTAGTTTTTCCAAGGTTTATACCTCCTTGCACCGCAATGAGTTAAAGAACAAAGAGCATCAAGAATGCGATCACAAGGCAGTAAATCGCAATTGCTTCAGAGAATGCTATACCTAGAATCATATTGGTGAACAGGTTGCTGTAGGAATCTGGGTTTCGAGCCATACCTTCCAATGCTCCCATCACAGATAAACCAATACCAACACCTCCGCCCAATGCACCGATCATAGAGAGCCCTGCTCCAATAAATTTTGCCGCCTGAACAATATCACCAGTCATTTGATCCGATCCTCCACGAAATGAATTCCGTTTATGTACAGAATTTATGCTTTATGACGCTGCATGCTCTTCACTACCATGTCCCTGCGTAGCCTGTGCCATAAAGACCATAGTTAACATACCAAAAACAAATGCCTGAATTACACCCATAAATAATTCAAACATATAAATAAGCGATGGGAAGAATACTGGCAGCATCGAGCCAACAATTGCTACCAAAACCACACCGGAGAACATAACCCCAAACAAACGGAAAGAGAATGACAATAATTTTGCACATTCCGAGATCAACTCAAGCAAACCCACAATAAAATCCATGAAACCAAAGATGGGTTTCTTGAAAATTGTGAGCGTATTGAAGAATTTAGAAAAATAGCGCGGACCTTGAGCCTGTACACCGATCACCTGGGTCATAAAAACGGAAATGATCGCAAGTGCAACCGTAAAATTAAGGTCGGTAGATGCACCACGCAAAAAAGCCTTGACCGTATACCCTGCTCCAGTTGCGGCTGTTCCAGCTTTGATCGTATACACATTCCCAAACAAATGTTGTGCAGGCGCGCCATTATCAATCTGTTCCAAAATACCAATAGACTCAAAACCTGGTAGCAATTTGATCAAATTGTTAAATAAAACAAGGATAATGAATGTGGCGAACCAGGGAAAAATCTTCTTTGCCCATCGCCCGGCGGATGATTCTGTTAAATTGTAGAGTAAATCAAGCAGCGTTTCGAAAGCACCAGCAACCCCTGAAGGAATAAGACTGCCTTTTTTCGACCACCGATAAATACTGTAGGCAATAAGGATAATGATTATATCTACAAGGACAGTGGCAATCAGTGTATTCGTAAAAGGAATCTCACCAATCCAGGGCAGTGTCACTAATGGTTTTTCAGTAATTGCTTCAGGAGCCACTTGAATATGAGGACGTACTGGGGCAATGATGTTCGTTCCAATAATTGTTAAAATGGAAAAAAGTAAAATCCACCAGCGGTTAATTCCCCATCGCCAGCGAGGTTTTTTAACCGTAGAAGTTTCAACGGGATTGGTCTGTTCCAATGTTATTCCGCTCCTCTGAATTCTTCGGCTTGCTTACATCAGCACGAATTTTTTCTATTGTTTTGCGTGCGATCAGCAGCATGAGAACTACCGACACAGGAATACTAACCAAAAGGAAAACTATGGTATACGTGGGTTTTGTACCAAAGTGATTATCCAACCACAATCCACCAAATAGCGCTCCCAAAAGAATTGCCAACGTGACACAGCCCACCTGGGCAACCAGCACAGCAATGATTACATTTATGGTACGCTGCTTTTGGTTTTCCTTTCCAGAACTCGGTAAATTCATCGAAAAGATTATAACAGAACGAAAAATCAGCGTCAACCAAAGTGTATTTACGGTTTTGTAACCTGCCTAAAGAAAACCTAAATTATTCCAATATTTGGGATAAAAAACTTCAAAATCGTGAAAGAAGTTAAATTTGGATACTTACCCATCTCTGGCTATCCCCCCCGTTTCACTTATCATGCAGGCTTGAATGTGAGATAATATTTCATACTTATGACAAACAAACCTTTACGAGTCCTTTCCATTTTTGGCACCCGCCCTGAAGCAGTAAAAATGGCTCCGGTGGTTCATGCCCTTAGAAAGAATCCTGCAATTGAATCCATGGTTTGCGTCACTGCTCAGCATCGTCAGATGCTTGATCAGATACTCACCCTTTTCAACATCCAACCTGATTATGATTTGGATCTAATGCAGCCCAATCAATCACTTGCAACTCTAACCGCAGGTATTTTCACTGATCTTGACCCTGTGCTGAAGAAGATCAAACCAGATTGGATTCTTGTCCAGGGTGATACTACTACCGTAATGGTTTCTGCATTGCTGGCCTATTACAACCAGATCAAAATTGGACATGTTGAAGCCGGGTTACGTACTTTCGATAAATGGCAACCGTTTCCCGAGGAGATCAACCGGCGGGTGGCTGGAGTGGTGGCAGATCTTCATTTTGCCCCTACTCAATGGAGCAAGAATAACCTTTTAAAAGAAGGCGTACCTGAATGGCGGATCGCAGTGACAGGTAACCCTGTGATTGATGCTTTATATACCATCAAAGAACGCCCTGCCCCACAAGAAATCGATGAGCTTCTTATGAGAGCAGGAGTGAATACCCCAAAGAAAAAGAAGCTAATTTTGATCACAGCCCACCGCAGAGAGAATTTTGGCGAACCGTTAGAGAACATTTGTACTGCATTCAAAAAGCTGGCAGACAAATATCATGAACAGATTTGCTTTTTTTATCCTGTTCATCTCAATCCCAATGTTCAGGAACCTGTGCACCGTCTACTGGATGGAATTGATAATATTTTCTTACTTCCGCCAATGGATTATCTTCCCCTGATCCACCTCATGAAGCATGCGACCCTGGTTCTAACCGATTCAGGTGGTATTCAAGAGGAAGCCACCGCACTTGGAATACCTACCCTGGTTTTGCGCAATGTGACCGAACGCCCCGAAGGAGTGGAAGCAGGTGTACTCAAGCTGGTGGGTACAGATATTGACCTGATTGTGAATACCTGTACACATTTACTAGAAGACCAGATTGCTTACCAACAAATGGCAAAGGCTCAAAATCCTTTTGGTGATGGAAATGCTGCAGAACGTATTATTGAAACACTCCTTGCATATAAGGAACCTCATGACGCATAAAGATCTTTACAGCTGGTTGGTTTATGCCCGTCCATCACGAGTTTGGGGCAAACTTGCTTATTGGATCCTGAAATTATTGGGGAGCGAAATCCCACGGTCAGTACTGATTGGTGAAAATTTTGAGCTGGTTCATGGCGGGTTTGGAGTGGTCATCCATTCCAAATCGATAATCGGAAAGAATGTGAAGATATACCCTGGCGTAACATTAGGAAGATCGGATATATACCTGCCGGCAGACCAATCCAAATTTGAAAAAATCATCATCGAAGACGATGTCATCCTTTCTCCGGGTTCGAAGATCCTTTGTAAAGAAGGGATTTTAACAGTAAGAAAAGGCACCGTTGTAGGTGCAAATTCTGTTTTACTCGAATCGACAGGAGAAATGGAAATCTGGGCAGGCATCCCTGCTCAAAAAATTGGGATACGCCCATCTATTGATATGAAATCATGAACGCGAAAAAGATCGCTGTCATTCCAAAGGTTCATGGATTAGGGGGAATGGTCTCCTTCCAGTCACGTTTCATCTCAGGGCTGGAAGCACGCGGATATACCGTCACGCAGGATATTCACGACCCTGAAATATCTGCAGTATTAGTCATAGGTGGAACAAGAAGAATTAAAGACCTGCTACTTGCTCGACGCAGGGGTGTGCGCATCGTTCAACGATTGAACGGGATGAACTGGCTGCACCATGTACGGCGCACCACTTTTCGCCACTATGTGCGTGCAGAAACAAACAACTGGGTACTGGCATTTATCAGGCGGTTTATCGCAAACCGCATTGTTTACCAAAGCAATTTTTCGCAATGGTGGTGGAACAAGGTGTACGGAAGACTTTCCAAACCACAATCGATAGTGCTGAATGGTGTTGACCTTTTGAAATTCGCCCCCTCATCAGAGATCGAACCTCCCCAAAACATCATCCGGATCCTGATGTTGGAGGGTCATATGGGAGGGTCTTATTCCATTGGGCTGAATACCGGGTTTGAGCTTGCCTGCCAGGTAAGAGAGCTGACCCATAAGCCTACCGAACTTCTTATTGCAGGTGATGTTCCTGAGAAACTTCAGCGATCATTTACTCCACCTAGAAACATTTCCTTAAAATTCATGGGTATCATTCCTGGTGACAAAGTTCCAGAGATCACTCAACAGGCGCATATGCTTTTTTCTGCAGATTTGAACGCAGCCTGCCCCAATGCGGTGGTTGAATCTCTGGCATGTGGTTTACCAGTTATCTCCTTCGAAACCGGAGCGCTTAAGGAAATGGTTCCTGAATATGCTGGAATCGTGGTTCCTTATGGCAGCAACCATTGGAGACTTCAGAAGCCAGATATCCCCGCATTAGCGTTGGCGGCACAAAAGGTCTATGAAAACAATAAGGCTTTCCGCATGGGGGCATGCCGCGCTGCAGAAGAAAAGTTTGATGTTGAAAAAATGCTGGATAATTACCTGGATGTTATGCTGGGATGAAATAGTTCTATATTTCTCCCAGGAACAGTGAACCTTCTGGCCCCCGATCTATTTCCCAGGGATAAATGATATATGCATCGGTAACAGCGGCATAATAATCCGGGCGTACAGAACCAAAAAGGTTTCGGTAGGGGTTAAAGTGTATCACACAGGTAAAAGGTGTACCACCCGCCCCACTTACCCGGTTCTTCACTGCAGTGATTGTTCGCCCTGATCCCCATACATCATCCACAATAAGCACATTTTTACCAGAGAGAAGTGTAGTTTCTGGGAATTGTACAAACTTTGGCCAGGCGATCAACCGTTGAAGGTCTGGCTTTTGATTGATCTGCATTACATCGGGAAAATCTACTGCTGCAGTTAAAATCAGATTTAACCCCAGTGCTTCGGCAATCAATCCCCCTGGTACCACGCCACCTCGAGTAATCATCAACATAGCATCATAAGCTTCCTGAAATTGAGGGGTTAAATGATCGATCAACGAATCAATGTCATTCCAGGTTAATAACTCACGCCGCATAAAACCACTCAAAAATGAAGTTTTAACATTATAGCAGGATTTTTGGAGGATTGTATTGATGAACCTGCTGTTTGCATACATTACAGGTTCATGTACAATTTCTTTATAGGCTCAAAGGAGGATGATCATGAAACCTCATCAAATTCACCATTTGAACCGCCTGGTTGAAAATAGCATTCCTAACTTTACTTTGGATGAAAACCTCATAGTTCCCGATTATTGCGGATATTCCATCGCCAACATTCCATCCAGCATTTGCGAGTGGTTGGATGTGCCCGAAATCGGGCAGAAACCTCTCGCATTGCCAGCAAAATTTGTTGAAAAACGCACTTTTAAACAGGTTATCTTGCTACTGATCGATGCCTTGAGTCTTGATTCACTTTTTGCAGCACAGCAACTACCAGTATGGGGCACTCTTCTCAAAGAAAACAACCTGGCAGCCCTGACCAGTGTTGTACCATCTACAACGACCAGCTCTCTGGTAAGTTTATGGACAGGTTGCACACCTTTTGAGCATGGTATAACCGGCTATGAAATGTATTTGAAAGAATATGGTTTGATCGCTAATATGATCTCATTCGCTCCATCTTCTTTTCCTGGTGAAGTAAATATTTTACGTAAAGCCGGTTTCCAACCAGAAAACTTTTTAGCCGTGCCTACTCTGTCGCAGCATTTGAAATATCATCATGTAGAGGTTCATGCCTTCCAACCTGCAAATATTGCCCGATCCAGTCTCACCGCAATGCTCACCCCAGGTGCAATTATCCACCCCTACCGTACACAATCCGACCTCTGGATTTCCATTGAGCAGCTCGTTGTAAAACGTTCAGAAAATCCTCGCTATATCTGGGCGTATTGGGGAGATTATGATGATTTAGGCCATCAATTTGATCCGCAAGATCCTCGCTTACTCCGTGAGTTGGAACATCTCGGGCAACATATTCACCAATTTATTAGTGCATTGACTCCGAGTGCCAGATCAGAGACGCTCTTCCTGCTTACTGCAGATCATGGCATGATCGCCACACCAACTGATGAATGGTATGAGCTGCGCAATCACCATAAAGTATGGGACAAACTAATACTCCCTCCAAGTGGTGAAAACAGATTCGCGTATTTATACCCATACACCCAGAATGTCGGTCTACTCAATGATATGATCAGAGAAACCTGGGGGGATGAGTTTATTCTCGTGAAATCACAGGATGCCAGCCAGGCAGGCTTATTTGGTAAGGGAAATCCTCATCCGGCATTTACTGATCGCATTGGTGAATACATCCTTATTGCCAGAAAAGATGCCTATATCTGGTGGGCACAAAAAGAAAATACCCTGAAAGGCAGGCATGGTGGTTTAAGCCGCGAAGAAATGCTGGTACCCTTGTTGAGTATTCCCATGGATTGATTGCGAGAATTCTTTTAAGAAAAATCGCTTATTTAGTAATATTGTTTTTCCGGAAAAGAGCACTGATTGTGCCGATCAAAATGATCAATACCAGAATGGTTCCGCCAAGAGCAATCCCATCTGTCTGGTGAGCATTCTGCAGCCATTCTTCTGGCAGCGGTGTGATCGTTGGCGTTGTATTGATCTGCATTGGCATATTGGAGTATTGTGATTCTGCGGAAGATGGAAAAGTCATGAACACAATCACAAGGAATATGATCAACACAGCTGAAATGGTAACTGCTTGCCATGTATGATCAGAAAAAGGCTTACCAATTTTACGCATAATCGATTTTATTCACCCTTAACTTCAATTAATCTTCCAGCGTTAATTTTTGCTCAGCATCATTTGCAGCCTGCGGCGCATTCATCTCTGATTGTAATACTGCAACCGTTCCATCCCTCATTATTGGACCAATCGTATTAATCAGGTCGGTGGAAGGCATATTTTGAAGAGATAAGATCACCTTTCCCATAAATGCCTTTCTTTGGACACCCGGATCGCCCACTACCGATGATGGACGTACTGGTAAGTAATTCGCTTCTAATGACCAGGGAGCAAGAAAATTCGGATCGCTCAAGAAGGTTGCTAATTGTTCTGTGATCATTCGACGATCAGGATCAGTATCAGAAACAGCCCACAACCAGCCATTAGCCAACGCATAATAACCTCCATGAATTGCGGGAAGTGGTTCTATTTCTTTTTGCGGGTTCATCCATTTGTCATAATATTCTGAAACAATCGTGATCACACGCTGAGCTTCATATTGGTCAAAATAATCCAAAGCACCACCAGGTGTTTCGATAATTGCATCCCATGGAAAGAGAACTCCACTTGCTGTTCCCTTCTCGTATGTTTGATATACCTGGCTTAATATTTCGGGTTGAATCATTGGATGAAGCTCTGGATCCTGTAATTGCCCACCAGCAGAGAGATACAGGGTTAAAGTGAATAATCCGAGGGGATCAGCACCTGCGAAAGCGATGGTTTCTGATTGATTGACCAACTCTGCCCATCCAAGATCTTCGATGGAATTTGCAGCAGCTTCTGCTGGAGAGACAGCGGTTTCCCTTCTTGAAACCAGGATCATCGCATCCCCTGCAAGAGGCACTCCATAAATAGAATTATCTACAATGGATAATGATTTTGCATAATCATACCAATCGACATCCTGCGTGTAATTCATTTGTGTCAGAGGGTAAATGATCCCCAATTTTGCTGCTGATTCCAATTCCATCCGGTTCAACAGAACCAATGAGGGCATGGCTTGTGGAGCAGCTTCATTTGTCAGTGTCAATGTAGGATATATTGAAGCTGCTCCATCATTTTCTTTCAAACGAATCGTTATGGTGTATTCTGGATGAGAATCTGCAAAAAGCTGGATTCTCTTTTCCAACATTTCACCTGCCTTATTTTCTTTATTACTGAATTTTTCAGGAATCCAAACCACAATTTCATGAAAATCACTTTTCAGAGTTTCGGCAACAACAGGAGTTGTAGTGACTGCTTCGGTTTTGTTATTGGTAGGAACAACAGGTGTACTGACATCTGAGCCATCTGTTTCCGTCACACTTGATGGAATACAAGAAGCCAGAAGCAGCAGTAAGAATAGAGAAAAACGAAGCAGTTTCATCAAATTCCTTTTTTCTGATCTATCAGAAATCTATTGGGTTGGACAATAACGCTTTCAACAACTTTACACTATCCAACACATCCTGATAATCCACCATTTCTGAGGGTGAATGAACGTAACGACATGGAATAGAAATGACGCCAGCAGGCATACCAGCGCGCGAGACCTGCATCATCCGTGCGTCGGTGGAACCAGCATCCAGGATTTCTAGTTGATAGGGAATACCTTCCTTTTCAGCTGTTTCCTGCATCCAGCGTACTACTTTAGGATCGGAGAGCATTCCACTATCGCGCACCTTGATCGCTGGGCCTTTACCTAATGCTACTTCCATTTTCGTGCATTTGGGAGTATCACCCGTTCTGGTCACATCCAATGCAATACCCAATTCTGCATCTACAGCATAAGCAGCAGTCATGGCACCTCTGCAACCTACTTCTTCTTGAACACTAAAAACACAATAGAGTTCATGAGGTGTGTCTTTCAACTGCTTCATGGTCTCCACCAGCACCGCAACACCTACACGGTCATCTAGAGCTTTTGAAACCAGTCGTGCACCCAGATCGACAAACGGGCGGACAAAAATCGCCATATCACCCACTTTGACCGGACAACTTTCACGATCTTTTGCACCAACATCAATATAGCATTTATTCATTGCTGGTGCCTGATCACGTGAATCAGATTCTGAACCGATGACACCTTCTATTCCATTCAAAAAACGTACCCGGCTGCCCAGAAGATACACAGGGAATACACCACCATTGGAAGTAAATCGAATGAAACCGTTTTCATCAACATGGGTTGCAATCAATCCAATTTCATCCATGTGAGCAGAAAGCATAATGCGCTTTCCACCCTTTTTGAGAGTACCTTTCCGGGCAATCAAATTGCCCAGAGCATCGACTTTGATCTCATCGGCAGTCCCTTTTATTAACTGTTTGACGAGTTCAGTAACCTGCATTTCATACCCAGAGGGTCCAGTGGTTTCAACAAGAGATCGAATAAGTTCTTTCATGTGTCGCTCCAAGATTTTTCGTCTTAATTTCGTTGTAAGATATTCTTTGGCATTTCTGCCAATGCTGTATGAACAAGGGTCAAGGTATTTTTCCAGTCATTAAATCGCGAGATCATTACTGGACTATGCGCATACCTGCCCGGAACTGATATCGAAACCGAAGGAATACCAGCCCGCTGCCGGTGAATGGACCCAGCATCAGTACCTCCTTTACCAGGTTGGCGGATCTGATAAGGAATATTATTTTCACTGGCTACCTTGAACAGGTGCTGTAACAGTCGCGGGTCAGAAAGTGTCCCGGTATCTGCTACATAAATGGCTGGACCTGCATCGAGTTTGGTATTGTAATAAATATTTTCACTGCCATCCCATGTTGGGAGGTCGTACGATGGAGTGCTATCCATCACAATCGCCAGATCGGGGTTGAACGCATATGCAGCCACGCGTGCACCCCGTAGGCCGATTTCTTCCTGTACAGTGAAAGCTGCCAGCAGCTCAATATTGGCAGGTGTATGCTGGATCAGAGAGATCAGAGAAGCAACACCCAAGCGATCATCCAATGCTTTACCCATCAAGCTGGGTCCAACCTGCTGGAATTTAGTGGCAAAGTACACTGGATCACCAGGTTTGACTTTATCACCGCCATCAGGCCCTACATCAAGCCGCAGGTCTTCCAATTCCATTGTGTTCTTCATTTCATCTTTCTTCATCAAATGGATTGGTTTTGCACCGATTACACCAGGAATATGATCTTTACCAGCCAGTACAGGTTTTCCAGGTAGATAACGGGAGTCAATACCTCCCACAGCTAACATCCTGAAAAGTCCACCCTCTTCTTTTTCAATAACCATAAAGCCAACTTCATCCATGTGCGCAGCCACCATTACACGCAGCGCATCAGGCTGTTGAGCTTTGCGAATTGCCAATACATTTCCTAGCGCATCAACATGAACATCGTCGCAATACGGTTTGATACTTTCCAAAACGATTTTTCGTATTTCGCCAACATCACTTAATATTCCGCAGGCATTGGAAAGACGTTCAAGTAAGTCGATTTGCTCTTTTTCAATTAATGGAGCCATGTTCTTTGTTGTCATTGATCACCTCTCAGTCGTCCCAATGAAGTCTCTGCATAAAATCATGTGGAAGCCCGGCAATGAAAGCAGCCATCAAACGACCAGCACGTTGAATATCTTTCATTGCCACCATTTCCACGGGCGTATGCATGTATCGTAGTGGAATTCCCAGCACAAGCGTGGCAATCCCTTCCCCCACGATTTGCATTGCTAAAGCATCCGTACCCGAATATAGTGGCAGAAATTCATCGTGTGTCGGGATTTCCAGTTTATCAGCAACTTCTTTCACCGCTTTACGGAAACCGGGATGGATATTGGAACCAATTCCCAAAGTAACACCTTTCCCCAATGGGAAAGTGCGATAATCGGAAGCACCTGGTCCCTTGGCGAAAGTTACATCAATGGCAATCGCCAGGTCAGGGCGAATCGCAAAAGGTGATGTCAAGCCACCGCCTAATGTCTCTTCTTCTTGAACAGTGGCAACAGCCCAAACATCCCAATCATGACTGACCCTTTTTAATTCTTCAAGACAGATTGTGACTGCAGCGACAGATACCCGGTTGTCCAGGGTATGTCCCATGATCACTTCATTTGGTAGTTCCGATGGTTCTTGAGCGAAGGAAACCAGATCACCAATTTTCACCAGAGAAGTAGTTTCTTCTGGTAATAATCCCGTATCAATGAAAAGATATTTCATCTCAACAGGACCTGTGCTATTATCTTCGGGCAACAGTTCAGCACGTGGCATTACAATCACACCGGGGAGATCGCGTTTCCCGTGCACATTGACCCGCATACCTGGCAATAACCGGTGATCAATTCCCCCCACTTCGGTGAACCGGAGAAAGCCGTCTTCGATTCCGGTGACCATCATGCCGATGGCATCCATATGGCAAGCCAGCAGGATCTTTGGGCGAGGTTCGCCTCCAACCCCCCGGCTCAATGCATGCAAACTTCCAATTGGACTGACATGCATTTCATCAACGAAAGGTTCCCAGGTTTCGGAAATCTTTTTCCTGGCGGGTTCTTCATAAGCTGAAAGGCCAGGCAAGGACAGTAAATCGTTTAGAAATTCTTTGATATCTATCATGCGTTTTCCCTATCTTAGGTTAAGGTTGCGGCACTTCAGTGTTTGTTTCTGGAGTGATTGTATCGGTAAGGGTAGGTGGTAATGGGGTTTCAGTGTCAGTTATGGTAGGTGGAATCGGTGTCAATGTGATCGTGGGTGTCCGTGTAATCGTCCGTGTAGGGGTTTTAAAGAAAGTAGGCGTAATGGATGGAGTCCAGGTATGAGTAGGTGTAGAGGTAACAGAAGGGGTTAATGTCACAACACTTGTCCAGGATGCTTTCAGAGTTGTACTTGGACTGATGGTTTGCGTCATGGTTGGCGTCAACGTTTTTACCCGTGAGCTGATTTTATGCCCCTCCAGCAGCGCGAATCCCAGGCAATAGAAAGGAATCGTAACTGCTATGATTATAAGGAGTATGATTCGAATCCGTTGTGTCTTTGTTCGTTGAGAAAACATCGCTTCTATTCCACCATCTTGTTCATCATATCATCAGTCGTTTTATTTGACAAACTTCCATCCTTCTTACTTTAATGCCCACCTGTCAGCTTTTGGGGGCTGTTGCAAACGAATTTCCAATTGAACTGTTTGATATAAGTTTTCAGCTTTCAGGTCAGAGATAGTATAACAGGGTGCTTCCAATGAATCTGCGACGGCTTGCGCCAATCCCTGGTCAAATGCAATATGCTCCATGTTGATCACCACACTGCGGATGCCAGCCTCAGCGATCTGTGTTGCAATTTGTTCAACTTCTACCTGGGGAGGTAAATGACCAATTGCGACATTGCCCGCCCCATCCGTTAACAAAATCATCAAAGGCATGACATCAGGATGCAACATTTTTTCTTTGTGCAAAATCTCATATGCCATTTGTAGGCCTGCAGAAAGGGGGGTTTTCCCACCCACGGGAATAAATGCCAACGCTTTTTCTGCCAATCGGACCGAATTGGTTGGGGGAAGGACCAGGGTTGCACGGTCTTTCTGGAAAACAATTAACCCCACCCGGTCGCGCCTTTGATATGCGTCATTAATCAGCGAAAGGATCGCCCCTTTGGTAGCAGACATACGCTCTGCTACAGCCATTGACCAGCTTGCATCTACCACAAAGAGAACCAGGTTGGCGGTACGGCGAACGCGTACTTTACGCATATAATCACCCGGACCAATGGCAAAAGCCACACGTTTCCGCTTCTCTGCACGCTCTTTCTGAAAGGGTGCGGCGGCGCGAAAAGTGGCGTCAAATGCCAGATCTTCTGCTTTTCCGGGGGTAGGTCTTGCCTGAATATAGCGTCCGCGTTTGCGTTTCGTATGGGTATAACTGCGCCGTCCAGCCATCTGGCGCACCATGTGATCCAGCGGAGTATCCAACCGGCGTGGCTCGAAGACCTCTCCGGTTTTTACCTGCTTGCCGCCTTCCCACCAGTTGGCATTTATATCCTGGAAAATATTCTGTCTTGAAGGTTGTTGAGGAGCTTCATTGAGAGTTTGATCCTCCTCCCCTAAAACTACGTTTTTTTTTGCTCTTCAGCTTGTTCCGCGGCTTCTTCCTGGCTTTCAGCTTGCTCGCCAGCACTAGCACCTTCCAGTTGTTCGATCCGTTCCTGCAGTTCTTCCATCCCCATTTCACTCTGCTGGAATGGTCCTCGTTTGATGCGGTGAGGTAATGCCAGCTCCGCAGCCAGGGCAATATCCCTGTCAGTTACATTAGTGCGACCTTCAAAGGCTGCCTGTGCCCGTGCCGCCTTGAGGATCACCAGGTCAGAGCGGTGACCTTCGACATTCAGCGAAGCGGTCAGGCTGGCGATCGCAAGCAGGTTCCGGCTGGTATGCGTGACTTTATCAACCAGTTGTCTGGCAGCATCAATCTGCCGTGAAAGTTCTTCTTCTTTTGGTAACCATCGGTTTCGGAACTCTTCTTGCCCTGCTTCAAAAGACAGGTTGCGCTCCATAATAGTCACCCGGTCGCGTGCATCATGGATACCATGAATATCCACCGAAAGAGCGAAGCGGTCCAGAAGTTGCGGACGCAGGTCTCCTTCCTCGGGATTCATAGTTCCCACCAGAATAAACCGGGCAGGATGAGCAAAGGAAATGCCCTCCCGTTCAACGATATTCATTCCCATGGCAGCAGAATCAAGAAGCACATCCACTACATGGTCATCTAAGAGGTTCACTTCATCAATATAGAGGAGTCCACGGTTAGCAGCAGCCAGAACGCCTGGTTCAAAATGGCGCTCACCAATCTGGATCGCTTTTTCGATATCCAGGGTACCAACCACCCGGTCTTCTGTTGCTGAAACCGGTAAATTTATGAATGGAGTTGGCCTGGTAGAAACGGGTAACTTTTGCCCTTTCTGTACCCTTTCGCGGCATTCCGTACACCAGGAGGTTTCATCATCAGGGTTACAGCCAAAGCGGCAATCACTTACCACCTTGACATTCGGCAGCAGTGCTGCTAGAGCACGCGCTGCAGTGGATTTTGCTGTTCCTCTTTCACCTCGAATCAACACACCACCAATGCGCGGATCAACAGCGTTCAATACCAACGCCCGTTTCATTCTTTCCTGACCTACAATGGCTGTAAATGGATAGATCACTGCCATGGACTCATCCTTAAGTAAAGTTATTCAACCTTGTATATCCCTATTATAACGTGTTGTACAGGTCGTGAAAGGAGGTGAAATCCCTATCCAACAGAGTAATTTTCAGGAGGGAAGGTACAAATATGCAGGTCAAAGGAATTTCAGAGCAGGCAGACTTCCGAAATTTCCAAAATTTCGGAAGTCACATCATTTTGTAGGGTGCGTTCGTAACGCACCATTTCAATGTATGAGATTGCTCCAACTTGCACAAACCACAAGTTTCGCAATGACAGCAAGTGTAGACGAAATATTGGTAGGGTGTGGTCGCTCTTTGACCGCACCTAAAATGGTCGAATTATTGGTGCGTTCTGGAAAACGAACGCACCCTACGCATCCCTTGTGCCTTTTGTGGTAATAATTTCGTATCAAGCATCCCCGAAACTAAACCTGAAAAACATGGATCATTACGAAAGACGCTAAAATCACGAAAAGAATGTTTCTACAATCTTATTGAAATCTTCGGGGCGCTCGCGCATTGGCCAATGCCCCGCACCTTCAATGCTCTCCAATCGGGCATTGGGCATCTTTTTGCTTGCTTCGACAGCATATTTTACAGGCACCAGTCTGTCTTTACTGCCATGCACAATCAAGGTTGGCTGGTGTATTTCGCCCAGCCGATCCATAAAACAGACTCGTATTCGTGTGGGAGTGATTTCGCTTTTCTGGAGTTCATAAAACGCCTTTGCTGAATCTTTTCTTTCAACGACCTTTTGAACTTCATTCAGTAAAGATTCTGTCATCTGGCTGGGATCGCCAAAGATGGATGCCACCCCCCAGCGAAGGGATGCCCTGCTGCTGCGCATGATGGAATAAGACCAGGGAATAACCCCGGGTGTTTTCACCGTCAACCAGGAGAGAAAATGAAAAGGCGCTCGATCTGCAATCCCCAGGCTGTCTGCCAGAACCAGTTTCTCCACCCGTTTTGGATTATCCAGCGTGAAATTCAAAGCGATTCCACCTCCCATAGATATTCCTATCAAACTGGCAGTTGGCAGTCCCAGAGCATCCAGTAGATTGCCCAGGAAAGTGGGATAAAAATCCATCTTTCCCATACCAGGTTCGAATGCTGTATCTCCATATCCAGGCATGTCAGGGGCAAAAATACGATAGTTCTTCGCCAACACAGGGATTGCTTCACGCCAGGATAGCAATGCAGAATCCACTCCTCCCCCGTGGAGCAGGACAATTGCTGAACCAGAATTCCCTGCTTTCCAACAACTTACCTTTAATCCATTTACGTTAACAAAACATTGCGTAGCGACATCTTCAACATTTTGTGCCATAGTTCTCCTAAATAAATCTACAGTTTAATATATATCATACACCGTCCTGGTGAAGCCATATCGAACCTTACGCGGTATAATGAAGAAGCTAAATTTAACACCGGAGAACCAGCATGAACAAAAAGATTAGAGTGCTCATTGCCAAACCTGGTCTAGATGGACATGACCGTGGTGCTAAAGTAGTCGCCAGGGCGCTACGTGATTCAGGGATGGAGGTGATCTATACCGGACTGCGCCAGACGCCAGAAATGATTGCTGAAGCAGCTCTGCAAGAAAATGTCGATGTGGTAGGCATTTCCATTCTTTCAGGTGCACATCTTACCCTGGTACCACGCATTATGGATTTAATGCGCGCCAATGGTCAGGAGAATGTCCCGGTTTTTGTCGGTGGTATCATTCCAGAAGAGGATGTGCCTGCATTGCTAAAAGCTGGTGTTAAAGAAGTATATGGTCCTGGTTCACCAACAACAAAAGTTATCGAAGATATCCAGCGCTTAACCAATTCAGAATAGAGGTGGTAAGATTTTGGACAGGCAAGCGCTGCAGGAAGAGATCAAGGGAAACCGGCTTAAACTTGCAAGATTGATCACGGAAGTTGAGAACGACACATCCTCTGGGCGCGCCGCACTGGAAGAGCTATATCCCCTCACGGGAAAAGCTCATATCATCGGTATTACAGGTGCACCCGGTGTGGGAAAGTCATCCCTGGTGAATCAACTTGCGCTGGCATTCAGACATCAACCCCATTCTGAAGAAAAACCTTCTATCGCCATTATTGCTATTGACCCTTCCAGCCCTTTCACTGGTGGTGCGATCCTTGGTGATCGTTTAAGGATGCGCGACCTGAGCGGTGATCCGGGGATATTCATACGGTCGATGGCAGCTCGAGGAGCCATTGGCGGTCTGGCACGAACCACTGCGCAGGTTGCCAGACTGATGGATGCTGCCGGGTATTCCATTATTTTGATCGAAACCGTCGGTGCAGGTCAGGCTGAAGTAGAAATTGCCAGCCTGGCACATACCACGATCGTGGTAGATGCCCCTGGATTGGGAGACGATATTCAAGCCATCAAAGCTGGAATTTTGGAGATCGCAGATATTCTCATTGTGAATAAAGCTGACCTGCCGGGCGTCGAAAATACTGAACGAGCTTTACAATCGATGTTGTTGTTAGCCAATTCAAGGCAGTATAATTCTCCCCAACATTGGGAAGTACCCATTCTTCGCACTGTTGCAAATCGTGGTGATGGTATGTTAAAAGTATTACAGGCAGTACAATCCCATCTTTCTTATTTAAAAAATTCGGGAGAATGGGAAAAGCGTGAGCATCTACGTATACGTGATGAAGTAAAGCATCTCGTAGTCCAGGCATTTATCCAGCATGTGCAGGAAAATGTACCCTCTGCTGACATCAATAACGCAGTAGAATCACTCTATCAAAGGCAAACAAGCCCGTACAAAGAAGTACAAAAATTGTTGAGTAAAGTTGGGTTACAAATTTAGAATTATCGAGGGATTCCCCCTTAGCGAACATTTATTGAGGAGAAGTGATCTATGGAACGTACATCAGTAGCTGACTTGAAAAAGATGGTGGGGCAAAAAGTGAAGCTTCAAGGATTCATGCAGACCCTGCGGGATCAGAAGAAAATGCAATTCATTATCCTGCGTGATTTAACCGGGTTGGTTCAAATTGCCTTATGGAAACAAGGCAACCCAGAGCTTGCGGAAAAGGTTTCGAAATTGACTACCGAAACTGCTATTAGTGTCACCGGTACAGTGGTGGAAAATCCAGTAGTAAAGCTGGGTGGAATTGAAGTTCAATTAGAGAGTCTTGAAACAGATAATCTGGCTGCCCCACAATTACCTTTTGACCCATTTTCGGATACCTTGCCAGCCATTGATTTTCGTCTTGACTGGCGTTTCATCGACCTTCGCCGCCCTGAGATCGCCTTGATCTTCAAAGTGCAAACCACAATGGAAATGGGTTTGCGTGAATATTGGATCAAAAATAATTTCATCGAAATCCATACACCCAAGTTGTTGGGTGCTCCTAGTGAAAGCGGTGCAGAGTTATTTGAATTGCCTTATTTTGAAGGCAAAGCTTACCTGGCGCAAAGTCCTCAATTCTACAAACAAATGGCGATGGCTGCCGGATTTGATAAAGTATTTGAGATCGGTCCTGCATTTCGTGCCGACCCCAGTTTTACCTCCCGTCACATGACTGAATTTACCAGCATTGATGCAGAAATATCCTGGATCAATTCTCACGAAGATGTCATGGCTCTTTTAGAAAACATGCTCCAATATGCCTATCAGAAAGTCAAAGATATTCATGGAGATGAGATCAAAGAACTTCTGGGGGTTGATCTTAAAGTGCCTGTTGTTCCTTTCCCGCGCATCCCCATGGCTGAAGCTCACAAGATCTTGAAAAATGTCGGATACACCGTGCCAGCGGACAAGAAAGGTGACCTTGATCCAGGTGGAGAACGAACGATCGCACAATGGGTGAAAGAACAATACAATCACGACTTTGTCTTTATAACCGATTGGCCAATCTCTGTTCGCCCCTTTTATCACATGCGTTATGACGATCAGCCTGAAATAACAAAGAGCTTTGACCTGATCGCATCTGGTTTAGAGATAACCACCGGGGCACAACGTGAACATCGTGCTGAAATCCTTGCTAAACAGGCATTGGAAAAAGGGCTGCACCTGGAACCAATTCAGTTCTATCTTGATTTCTTCAAGTACGGTTGCCCGCCTCATGGTGGTTTTGGATTGGGACTTTCACGTTTACTAATGGTAATGCTTAACTTGAACAATGTACGTGAAGCAGTATTGCTGTTCCGAGGTCCTAATCGCCTGAACCCATAGGAGTATTAGATGATCATTGGAAAGGAATTGCGTCTTCGAGCTATAGAGAGGAGCGATTTGCCACGCTTCGTTCACTGGTTGAATGATCCCGACGTCATTGAGAATTTAATCCAGCGCTGTCCCATTTCACTTGTTCATGAAGAAGCCTGGTTTGAAGAAAATCTCAAGAAACCAAAACCTGAGCAATCCATGGTTATTGAAACCTTGCTCGCAGACGAATGGACACCGATCGGTGTTATGGGCCTTTTTGATTTGGATTGGCTTGCTCGTGTTGCAGAGGTAGGCATTTTCATCGGTGAAAAGCAATTATGGAACCGCGGGTTGGGTACTAAAGCCATGCAGTTGATGCTTAGATTTGCATTCAATACATTAAATCTTAATAAAATCAAGCTACATGTGTACGAAACTAACCCACGTGCGATACAATCTTATCAGAAAGCTGGCTTTGTTGAAGAAGGAAGGTTGCGCAAAGAAGAATTCATCAACGGAAGATATGTAGATGTTATTTATATGGGCATCCTGCGAGATGAATGGCAGGATAGCGATTTAGTTTAATTTTTGTAGGAGAGACGATGCCGAAATCGATTGCTCGACATGAACGGATGGTATATGGAGACATTAAACTGTATTCAGGTACAGCCCATCCGGAATTAGCAAATGAAGTTGCTACCTATCTTGGTATTCCTCTTTGCGAGCGAGATGTTATTGAGTTTCCTAATGATAATCTCTTTATCAAATTGCACAGTAGTGTGAGAGGCCAAGATTGCTATGTAATTCAAACCACATCCAGACCTGTTCATCGCAACCTGATGGAACTGCTTATCTTGATGCAGACCCTCCGGCTGGATTCTGCTTCACGTATCACTGCAATCATTCCTTATCTTTGCTACGCCCGTTCTGATAAAAAGGATCAGCCACGTGTGCCGATTACAGCCCGGTTGGTTGCTGATATGATCGAAGTAGCTGGTGCTGACCGGTATATGACCTTCGATTTGCATGCTGGTCAAATTCAGGGATTTTTCTCCATCCCTGGGGACGTGCTCTCCGGTTTCTTCCTGTTGAAAGAATACCTGAAACAGATCAAATCGCAAATGAAGGATCCGGTTGTTGTGACTGCTGACCTTGGATTTGCAAAGAAAGCACGCAATTACGCTGAAGTATTGGATACTCCCATGGCATTCATTGAAAAGCGGCGGATTGCCAATGATGCGAAAGCTAAAGCACTTACCCTTATTGGTGATGTCACAAACCGTGATGTAGTCATTGTGGATGATGAAGTGGATACTGGTGGTTCCATTGTTCAGGCTGTGAACCTTGTTAAAGAAATGGGTGCTGGTAATGTGTATGTTACCTTCGTCCATCCAGTTTTTTCAGCCAACTGTGCCGATCGCCTGGCTGAGCTGCCTGTAAAGGAATTCATCACGACCAATACCATTCCCATTCCTCAAGAAAAGAAAGATAAACTGCAGGGCAGATTACGAATTCTTTCCATTGCACCTCTACTCGGAGAAGTGATCCAGAGAGCAAATGAAGGCCGCAGTGTGGGAGAGTTATTCAACGAATAATCACTAAAGATAGAGAATGCCAGAACTACCAGAAGTAGAGACTATCGCCCGCACCTTAAACCAGGGAGTGAATGAGCTCCCTGGTTTGCCAGGGTTAACGATATCTCAAGTAGATGTTTTATGGGAAAAGACGCTGGCAGATCCCAACCCTGAAATCTTTCGAAAAAGAATTTCCCATCTTACGATAAAAACAATCTCTCGTCGAGGAAAATTTCTCGTTATAGAGATTCCCCCTTACTGGCTTCTGATCCATCTTCGCATGAGCGGAGACCTTCGGCTGGAACCCGATACTACCCCTCTACACAAACACGATAGGATCATCCTCCATTTTACAAATAATACAAAGTTGACCTTCAATGATACGAGAAAATTTGGGAGAATGTGGTTAACGAATTCCCCATTGAAGATACTTGATCAATTAGGTCCAGAACCATTCGATAAAATGCTGGATAAAGATATTTTTTACACCATGGTACATTCCAGGAAAACGCAGTTGAAACCCCTTCTACTGGATCAAACTTTCCTGGCAGGTCTGGGTAACATTTATGCAGATGAAGCACTTTTTATCGCCAGATTACATCCTTTTACCAGGGCAAACACCCTTTCCTTCGCCCAGGCAGAGCAGTTGCTTGTAGCAATTCGCACTGTTTTACAGGATGGAATCAATAAAAATGGAGCAAGCATCGATTGGGTATACAGGGGTGGAGATTTTCAGAATCATTTCAAGGTCTACCAGCGGAATGGAAAACCCTGCCCGAATTGCGGAACACCCATCTCTCGTGTAATAATAGGTCAACGCAGCACACATTTCTGTTCAATGTGTCAACCATCTCCCTTGGTTGGAAAGGGAAATCATGTCTGAACTGATCAGCCAATTGCTTCTAGCAGTCTTATTCGCCACAATAGGTTTTGTTGGCGGTATTCTTACAATGGTTGCCTGGAATCACCGAAAATCAAAACCTTCTGACCTCCCGATTGAGGAAATTGACCCTGACCTGGAAGAAAGGGTTCAAGTATTCACCTCTCGAAAAGACCAAAAACTGATAGTGAAAATCGATCAGGTTCAATTCAGTAGCGAAAACGAATTGGATTCTGATTCACGTGAGAACCTGATTGGTTTGTTTGATCAATTACGAAAATGGCTGATGATACCCGAATCAAAAGTACTGTCGACGCAAGTACACCCTGAAAGCCAACCACACCACACTCCTGCAACCAGCTCATATGAACTCACACCTTTACAAAAAATCAGTCTTCCTCTCAACCCGAAAAAGATTGAGCCATTACCAGAAAAACCTTTACCAAGACCTCAAAGTATTGTTTCACAGATAAACGATGTACTTCAGGAAATGATCAAAAACACGATTTATGAAACCCAGGGGGTCCGGCTTACTGAAAATCCATACCACGGTGTAGTCGCCTGGATTGGAACAGACCATTATGATGGGATCGAGGCAATCCCCGATGTTGAGTTGAAAGAGCTGATTCGAAAAGCAGTAAGACATTGGGAACAGCAATCTGAGAATAAATAAGAACGAAGATGTTTATGAATTTTTTTATCATCTGACATAGGTAGGAGAAGAAATGCCATCTTCAGAAGAACGCATGCAAGTCCTCAAAATGATACAGCAAGGATTGATCTCTGCTGAACAGGGACTGCAATTACTGACTGCCTTAGAAGAAAAACCAAAAGGTTCAAACACCGCTCAACAACAAGAAACATCCGTTGCTGGTCGGGGTGGAAGATGGTTCAGGGTTCGTGTTACCGATATGTCAACAGGTAAGACGAGAGTGAATATCCGCATGCCAGTGAGTGTACTTTCTGCAGGTATGAAAATGGGAGCTCGTTTTTCCCCTGAGATCGAAGGGATGGATATTGAGAAATTGATCACCATCATTCGTTCAGGAGAAACCGGTCAAATTGTTGATGTATTTGATCAGGAAGATGGCGAACATGTAGAAGTATTCATTGAATGAGATTTCACTTTGTATTTCAATCTATTGATTCCGTGTTTACCATTTACACGGAATTTTTTTATTAAAAAGGCTCCCGCTGAATATCAACGGGAGCTCTTCACACCTTTGGATAATCTTATTACTCTACTTGTTCGACTCCATTTATCTCAGGAAAAAATTGCCGGATGGTACCTTCCACCCACCCATGAACGGTGGTTGGAGAAAGAGGGCATTCTTCACAAGCACCGCCTAATTTGATCCTGACAACCCCATCTATAAAGGAGACAAATTCCACTGAGCCACCATGATAATGACTGATGTATGCATCTAATTGCTCGATCAATCCCTTCATTTGCTCTTCTTGTGAGTATTGATTCGCTGCATCAGTCATGTGCTTTTCTCCTTCCTCCATCAATTTCATTATATTCCATTTCATTGTTGAGCATGCGGATAATATGAAGTTGAGTACTCTGATAAAGATCAGCGATCGCTGTAGCCAACCTTTCTAGAAGGATGACTCCCATATCAGGTCGTTGTAAACACAGGCTACGAAGCTGGTAACCATTGATTGCGATTAATGAACTATCTACGAGAGCAATTGCTGAAGAAGTATAGCGTTGATGTCCCAACACTGCTGACCATCCAAAAATTCCATCTTCCTGAATTTCAGCCACATCCAACCAGGGTTCCTCGTAAGGCTTATGCCGCACAGCAATCATTCCATGAATCACAATATACATAGAGGTGGCAGGATCTCCCTGTTCAAAAATCACTTCTCCAGCAGTGATTTTTCTTTCTTTCATCATCTCCTGGAGTAAATTGCATTGTTCAGGGGTTAATCCATGAAATAGCGAACACGCATCCATCAGTTGCAATGGCATAAATCATATTAACCCTCCCCTCTTTTGAATGACAGTAACTAATTTCCTATCAGGGTTCTTTATTGTCACCCACTAATGTGATAAACGTACAAATTCGTTATGGCGAAGTCAATAATGACGAGATCACCGATGTCACCTCTGCCTTCTCATAATCTTCAAGAATATTATGAGCAGAGTGTTTATATGGGTGAATGCTAAATACATATCCTTCACTTTTTAATTTATCGATGGAAGCTTGATTATTAACGGTAAGGTCTTGCATCCCATAAAAATAATCCAACTTTTTGAACCGTAGATTTTTTACAGGCGTTTCATCTTGAAGTTGCCATAAAGCTCGCAGGCTTTGCAAAGGCAATGCACGGTAACTAAAACCAATTCCAGCAGTCGAAGGATCAAGAGTATCTCCCCGGATCGGGTCTTTTCGCCGGATAGGCTTCCGGAACACTGGCATCGCCATTCGAATAACAGAACCAAATAAGGGAGAGTCAATCAGGTTCTTGAATCTGAGATCTTTGTCTGATGGTGCCAGATTTGCTGCACTTAAAACCAAATTTCGTACCGGGTATTTACTGGCAACATATAATGCGAGATTGGCTCCCGTTGAGTGACCTACTACACTAACCTCATCAGCAAATGAAGAGAGAAATTCATATCCAGCAGCTGCATCTCTCCGCCAGTCATCTGGTTGTATCTGGTATAAGAGGCGGAAGTCATCCAATCCATATCCTGTTAGCGAAGGCGCATAATAAGGAATATTAGCAGCTTGAAGGAGAGGAATGAGAGTATCGAATTCTTGAGGAGAGGAGGAATAACCATGTAGAAGCAATACGGCGTGAGAATAAGGCTTTTTGATCCCTCCAAAGATTCGGGCTTTAGCTTCACGATAAGTAGCCTCTCCAGGAATTGAATGAAATTGACTAATCCCTGTCTTCATAAAATGAGCATTTCGCCTTCGAAATATCTCACGGGTGATAAAACCAACCATAGGGATGCTTAAAAGAATTCCAGCTGTAATGAGCAACCCAGACCGATGTTCCCATAAATATGACCATGAAGATTGTTCTGCTGAATTTTGGTGTTCTTTTTTCATCATTTTCCCTGATGCTCCTTTTGTTAATATTTTATAACATTGTCTAGATTTTTGACTTGCATGCCTTATAATTGCTTCATTACTATTTTGGAGGTAAATCATGGAAATGATAGTAGATTTCCCAGGTGGTTCAAGAGTAGATGCGCATTTTGGCTCATTTACTGTTATGACAGACCAACCTGTATCTCAAGGCGGTGATGCTTCTGCACCTACTCCTTTTGAATTGTTCCTTGCTTCTCTGTGCACCTGTGCTGGAATTTATGTTTTAGGGTTCTGTAAGCAGCGCAATCTGCCAACGGAAGGTATTCGTATTGTAGAAAGAACTCACCAGGATCCCGTTTCGAAACTGATTTCAAATATTGAATTAGAAATCCAGGTTCCACCTGCTTTCCCTGAACAATATTATGAGGCACTGATCCGAACTGCCCAATTGTGTAAAGTAAAGAAACACCTGGAAAATCCTCCCACTTTTCAGGTATTTACAAAAGTAGTCGACTCATCAGCTTCTTAAGAATAATTTTCATTGATGCAATTGAATGAAAATTGATGTAGCTGGTAAAGAGTTATTCAAATCATAGATTCATTTTTCTTCAATGCATGTTTCTAAATATAAATTGTAGATGGATTTCTTGTTATCTACTAGAATAAAATCGAGAGGTAAAAATGCGAAAACCATTAGTTGCAGGGAATTGGAAAATGAACAAGACAAGCGCCCAGGCAGTAGCATTGGCGCACGAATTGCTTCCTGCGATCAAGAATTTTGATCAGGTAGAAAAAGTAGTTTGCCCAACTTTCTTATCCATTCCAGCCGTTGCCAATGTTCTTAAAGACAGCCCTATTGGTGT
The DNA here is from genome assembly GCA_034429195.1 of Anaerolineaceae bacterium. Lineage (GTDB taxonomy): Bacteria > Chloroflexota > Anaerolineae > Anaerolineales > Anaerolineaceae > UBA4782. The sequence goes on along the minus strand of DAOUGQ010000004.1, from coordinate 38,875 downwards.
TGGTGCACAGGATGTCTATTTTGAAGCGTCTGGCGCACATACAGGCGAAGTTTCACCAGAAATGGTCAAAGAATTTTGCCAATACGTTATCATCGGTCATTCTGAAAGACGCGCCAGATTTGGCGATACCGATGAAATGGTCAACAAGAAAGTGAAAGCAGCTCTTGCCATTGGGTTGACCGTCATTATGTGTGTAGGTGAAACTCTGGCTGAAAACGAATCTGGAAAGACTAAAGAGGTAGTTGATCGCCAGATGAATGAGGGATTAAGGGGTTTATCAGCAGAACAAATGAAGAATGTGGTTATTGCCTATGAACCCGTTTGGGCAATCGGTACAGGGCGGGCAGCCAGTGCGGAGGGTGCAAATGCTGTGATCAAAGATTTCATCCGTCCACCGATGAAAGCAATGTTTGGTGATGCTGTTTCCCAGAGTGTCCGTGTTCTTTATGGTGGTTCAGTTACAGGCGCCAACGCAAGTGAATTCTTCGCTCAACCTGATATCGATGGCGCTCTGGTAGGTGGTGCCAGCTTGAAACCATTGGATTTCACCGCGATCGTACAAGCAGCTTCATCACGCTAGATCAATCAATGGAAAATATAGCATGGTTGATAGGTTTTGCCCTGCCATTCATGCTCGTGCAGTATTGGCTGCATCGTGAAATCCAGTATCTCTTTATGCTTATCACCCACCGCCTTGATCTGGCGGTGGGTTTATTTTCTTTGCTCTTTTTTCCAGGTATTTTGCTTCACGAATTAAGTCATCTGGTTGTAGCCTGGATATGCCGGGTTCGCATCAATCACTTTTCTATCATTCCGCGTACTTACTCCAATGGAAAAGTGCGGCTTGGCTATGTAGAAACAGGTCAGACTGGTTTCTTTCGTGATGCGTTGATCGGTACGGCTCCACTGATCTCGGGTGGGATTGCTATAGCCGCAATTTCTTATTACATATTAGGGTTGCCCGCTTTCTTTGCTGGAGATGTCAATACATGGTGGAATGCAATCCAAGCCATTCCATCCATACCTGATTTATGGATTTGGTTTTATCTGATATTTACAATCAGCAGCACAATGCTACCTTCAGCTGCTGACCGTAAAGCATGGTTGCCTGTATTAATAGGGTTAACGATTTTAATCCTTTTAGTTTTCCTTGCAGGAATGGATGAATGGTTGATCTCCCACTTAAAACCAGCACTCCACATTTTTGTTTCCTCATTTACTGCAGTTATTGGTGTCAGTTTGCTGGCACATGTCATCTTGCTCATTCCCCTGGCATTCCTGCGTTTTCTGCTTTGCAAGTTATTTAAAGTAGAATTTCGATAAAGAAATAACTCGTAACAGGAAAGATAGAATGTATATGAAAACAAATCATTATTTATGATAAAATCACATCAAAATAGTAAAAATAATATGGAGGATACTATGAAAGCTGTTGTTGACGCTGATAAATGTCTTGGCTGTGGTGTTTGCGAAGGAATCGCACCAGATGTTTTTGCTTTGGGAGCTGAAGGTATTGCGACTGTGTTGGTTGACCCAATCCCCGAAAAATTCTGGGATGATGCACGCCAGGCAGCTAGCGATTGCCCTGAAGAAGCAATTACAATTACTGAGTAGAATATTATCTTCTTACTTACTTAATTGTCGATGAGGTATATCCTTTTTTGGAGATACCTCATCGTCGCTTATTCTCTCTTTTGTTGCTGCGGGATACCAATTGTTATGCAATTAATTGACTACGATTGCCCAGATACACCAGAGGATAATCATTCCAATCCCCATAACGAAGCGAAAAACTACTGCAGAACTGCAGCCAGTTGCCATCCCCTTTAGAGATGCCCAGGCTTGCTTAATATCTTTGATCCTGATCAACTCTACAATGAAAATACCCAATAAAGCTGCTAATATTCCACCAAATGGGGGAAATACCAGGCTGCCTGCAACACCCCCAATGATTGCAACACCAATAGCTATCCAGGAAGCTCCTGTATCACGAGCACTAATGCCCATGAGAATATTATCAGAAATCGAACCAATGATCATTTGAATGGTCATCACTGCAAAGATCACCCAACCCCAGGTATCAAATCCCGCGATAATACCATATACAAGGGCTGATACCCATATAATGGTCAGCCCCGGGATCACAACCAGAAGCAGGCTGAATAATCCAAACAGCATGCTGGATAGAATGATAATGGGAAATGCTATTTGAAAGATGGCATTCCAATCAATCTGCATGAAGTATTCACACACCTTAATTTTCTGGTGAGATGCGTTCTATCCCACCCATCCAGGGTTTTAATACTTCTGGGATCAGAATGCTGCCATCTTCCTGCTGATAATTTTCCAAGACACTGATCAAAGTACGTGGCAGGCCTAGACCTGAGCCATTCAATGTATGAACAAACATAGGTTTGCCACCATTCGCTGGGCGATATTTAATGTTTGCCCGCCGGGCCTGAAAATCACCAACATTTGATACTGACGATACTTCAAGCCATTCATTGCAGCCAGGTGCCCATACTTCAACATCATAAGTGATTGTGGCATTGAAACCAAGATCGCCTGTGCAAAGTTGAACAATGCGATACGGTAAACCCAGTCCTTCACAGATGGATGTAGCATCAACTAGCATTTTTTCCAGTGCCATATCAGATTCTTCGGGCTTGCAGAACACATACATTTCTACTTTATCAAATTGATGCCCGCGCTTTATTCCACGAATATCCCTGCCAGCGCTCATCTTTTCCCGTCTGAAACAGGGAGTATAGGCAGTATACCGGATAGGTAAACTTGTCTCATCCAAAACGTCATCAATGTGCAAACCGGTTAATGGGACCTCTGCAGTGGGCACCATCCAGAAATCTTCTTCAATATCATGATAAAGATTATCAGCAAATTTTGGAAGCTGACCTGAAGCATAAAGGGTTTCTGCTTTGACCATGAAAGGAGTGTATTGTTCGCGATACCCCTGGCGAATATGCATATCCAGCATCCAGGAGATTAATGCCCTTTGTAATCGAGCCCCCGCCCCGCTGAGCACATAAAACCGCGATCCGGTAATTTTTACACCCTGATCAAAATTGATTATGCCTAATTTTGGTCCCAGATCCCAATGAGGTTGTGGGGTAAAAGAAAAATGTTTGGGTTCGCCGAATGTTTTCACCACCTGATTCTCTTCTTCGCTCTTGCCTACAGGGGTGAGATTTGATGGGATATTGGGAATTCGGGAGATCAGATCAGATAAGCCAGTCTCTACCTGGCGTACTTTTTCATCCAATCCAGCAATTCGCTCACCTACCAGACGCATATCTTCAATTCGCTGTTGTCTTTCCTTTGCGTCTTTTGTCTGACCGATCAATCGAGAAACAGTATTTCGCTCAGCCTTAAGAGTTTCCACTTCCACCAGCAGAGCACGGCGCTGTATATCTAGTTCCAAAACCTGATTAACAACACTAGAGTCCATTTGTCGCTTTTCTAATGACTGACGCACAATATCTGGCTGTTCTCGAATAAGATTAATATCCAACATGAGCATGCTCCGCAAAAAAGATATAAGAAACTCTTCGTCACAAACTACGAAGAGGTATTTGTAAGTTTCATTGGATTATACCCGCCAGAAGAGGTGTGTCAAGCAGGACAGGTACTCTACACTTTATGCTCTGAAGATTTTTTCCTGGTGGGATGAGGTTCAATATCTAAACGGTATCCTACCCCACGGATAGTTTTAATAAACTTTGGATGCCTTGGATCCTCTTCAAGTTTTTGTCGCAACCAACTGATATGCACATCCAGAGGACGTGTATCACCCACGTATTCAGTTTCCCAGATCTGTTGAAAAAGTTCTTTCCGGTCGATTACTACTCCAGGTTTTTCTAGAAAAGCCTTTAATAAGGCTGATAGCCTTGGAGTAAGCTTTGCCTGTCTTCCTTCACAACGAGCTAAATGTTGCTCGATATCCAATTCCATTGGACCAACCATTATCGTGCTTTTCTTATCATTAGGGACAAAAGTACGAATTCGATTTATCAATTTCGGCAAAGTAAAAGGTTCTACCAGTATGACTTCCGCATCAAACTTATCCTGTGAATTCGAGTTTTGATTTATCACAACGATGATTGGAATCTTGGGAGATTTTTCGTGTAACGATTGGCAAATACGTTTGCCATTTGTTCGCATGGAAGCAGAATCAACCAGAATCACGTGAGGTTGTACCTCATCTAATAATTGCAAAGCAGCATTCCCATTGGGGACACTGTATACTTCATATCCTTTTTTTACCAATCCTATCTGAAAAGAAGGACGGGGAGAGCGTTTACCTTCGACAAGTAGAATCGTTGTTTTCATCATAAAATCATTGACCTGGTCAGCAAATTTATAATGTCACAAAATTACCTGGCTAAAATAATTGTTAACAGTCCATTCGAAAATCATGCAATAAAACCTCAAACGAACACAAATTATTCCCCTAAAATCCCCCATTCTGCGTATACAATTTTAGCTTCGCTAATCAAGTGGAGGAATAATCATCACGAATTGTTAAAATATTATACTTTGTTTTGTTAAGAATCGGAATACCTTAACAAAACCGGATTGACTTTTTTAGTAATAATTAATTTGTAATTCTCCGATTTTTAACAACCCATGTAAAATTAATACAATTTTTTAGGTTAATATTAACGAGATTGTCTGATATATTTATTTGAAATTAATCGTTACCAGGGCAAATTTAACGATTCACCCGCTGCAAGCAAAGCATTATCCCGCTCAGCAAGCAAAATGGCTATTTCTTTTTCATCCTGACTGGTCAAGGATATATTACTTGCCTGAATGGTTTCATCTAGCTGAGATGGACGCCGGGCTCCAACAATTGCACCAGTAACTTCCTTCCTTCGAAGCACCCAGGCAATAGCCAATTGAGATAAAGAACAGCCCATTCTGTCTGCAATAGGCTTAAGCCCCTCTACAAACGCCAGGTTGATCTCCAAACGCTTCCCTTGAAATTCAGGATCCGCATGGGTCCTCCAATCTTCTTTCTCCATGTTTAACAATCGTTCTCTTGTCAGTCTGCCAGTTAATAGACCAGAACGCATTGGGCTGTACGTGATTACACCAATTTGATTTTCAGCGCAGAACGAAAGCAGCTCATCTTCTACACCACGTACCAGCATGCTGTAGGGGGGTTGGTAAGATGCCACAGGATGGATTGCCTGACATCGTTTGATCTGCTCAACACTAAATATTGAGACCCCACCGTATCGTACTTTTCCTTCCTTTATTAGATCAGCGACTACACCCCACCCTTCTTCTATATCTTCATCAGGAAAAGGTTTATGAATTTGATAAAGATCGATAACATCCACTTTTAATCGCTTCAGACTGTCTTCTGCTTCTTTCCTTAAACTATTTGCTTTGAGGACACATTCAAAATTCCAGCCATCTGCCCCTGTTTTTAAGCCACCTTTTGTAGCAATAAATACTTTATCGCGTTTTCCTGTAATTGCTCTACCCACAATTTCTTCAGCATGGCCATACCCATAAGCTGCTGCAGTATCAATCCAATTTATACCCAAATCGAGAGCATGATGAATAGTTGAAATTGAATCCTGGTCTTCTTGACCTGCCCAACCATATGACCATTTCTCACCACCAAATGCCCATGCCCCCAAACCCAATATAGAAAGAGAAAGCTCTGAAAATCCCAATTTTTGATAGCGCATAAGATTTACCTCAAAGAAAAATCACACCTTGTGATTCTAGCGAAATGCGAACTTATTGACAAGTAAATTCTTACTTTCAAGCGGAAATGCCAAATCATTAATTTGACGGATAAAATTTTGTTTTCATCAAGATGGATATAATAAAGGTAGTGGGTGATCTTTAAATCTTTCATGGTTGTGAAAATTATTCATGAAATGAATGATTATTCCAGTTCTTCAAAAAAACCAATTTCTTTTTTTAAGTAACAGAATCATTAATTCAACATTCTATCAGCATGGAGGGACCAATGGGCAAAAAGGATTTGTATGCAGAATTGTGTAAATATTACGAATTCATGTTGGGGGAAATACCGGACAAAGAAAAATTTATCGAAGCACTTAAGGAAACCATTACAGAGGATGAACTAAGAATATTTTTCCTTTTACCCTTCAGTGGCAGTATTCTTCACGATAAATTGGTGGCGAAAGCGTCGAAAGTGAATGTTTCAGAAAGCGAAATGGTTAAAGTTTTGAAACGTATTGCACCAGAAGGATATATTCTTACCTATGATACTCCAGCTGGACGTAGTTACGAACGCGGCAATCCGGTTTTTATGACAGAACAGCAGGTACGCAAGCAATCAGATTCGAATGCCAGGACGATATTTGCAGAATTCATGGATAAAATGATCGAAAGTTCATCTGTATCCAATACAAACAAAACGCCTTATTATCGAGTCCTTCCGGTAGAGCATACATTAACCGGTCGAACAGTCGAAGAAACCATCACATTGGATATTCCCGTTCCAGATCCGCGGCAGGTACTTCCTATCGATGTAGTAACAGAGATGGTCAAAGCTCAATCCGTTGTTGGTGTTGCGGAATGCTTTTGCCGAAAAGCCCGTAAGGTAGTGGGAAAAGAATGTCAACATCCGTTGGAAACTTGTTTTGTATTCAATGAATTTGCAGAGGGTTTAATAGAATGTGGATTGGCGCGAAAGATCACAAAAGATGAAGCACTTCAAATACTCAGGCATTGTGAAGAGGTCGGTCTGGTTCATAACGTAGATAATGCTGAAGGCCACCTGCGTACTTTATGCAATTGTTGTTCCTGTTCATGTGTTGTTTTAAATGTAGTCAAAAACGGTGGAACAAATGCAGGAGGTCCTTCTCGCTTTTTAGTTACACATGATGAAGAAAAATGCATCGCCTGTGAAGAATGTTTACCCACCTGCCCGACAAAATCCATACATAAAGAAGATGGCAGGATGGTGTTTAACTCTGCGACCTGTCTTGGTTGTGGTTTATGTACTTCCAAATGCAAACAACATGCAAATCACATGATAGAACGAAAAAAGTATCCCCGAATTTACCCAACCCATAAAGACCTATGGGATCAGATTGGAAAAGAATCCATAATAGGAATCCTAAAGAATAGGGTTTTTGGTAGATAGAGAAGAAGCAAACAAATAGTCTTTCATGTCAATAACTGGCGAATGGTAATAAATAACGAGCATTTTTTGAACTGGAGAAATCTATCAAATTAAATAAAAACCTATTTGCATTTTTTAATGACAAATCATATTAGTTGCAAATCGTATGAAGAAAATTGGCAAAACAGTGGTATAAAGAAAATTATTAACTAAACAACTGTGATAATTTCCTCGTAGATGAATCCTTTGACGGAATCCAACAAAGTGATTATAATCACGGTTTGCAACTATCAAAACAGGAGTAATGTATGGAAATGGGCGTTCAGGCAACAGATGCAGGAACCATTAAACCAAAAATGCAATTCACAGGAAAGGTAACAAAGATCAGCCTGGCTGGCGCCCTGGTAGACATTGGTACCAATCAACCTGCAGTGATGCATATTTCACAAATGGTGCCCCCAAAAGAAGGTGAACAAATCCGTAAGGTAGAAGATGTTCTTAATATAGGACAGGAGATCACTTGTTGGGTGCGCCGTGTACGTGAAAATCGGGTTGAATTAACCATGATCAAACCTCTCGCGCTTGAATGGCGTGACATCAAACCTGGTATGTCAGTAAAAGGGAATGTGGTACGGTTGGAGAAATTTGGCGCATTTGTCGAAATCGGCGCTGAACGTCCTGGCCTTGTTCATGTGAGCGAGCTTTCCCATGAATATGTACGCACCCCTGGCGATATAGTAAAAGAAGGGGATGAAGTTGAAGCCCAGGTACTCGAAGTCGATCGCCGCAAGAAACAGATCAAATTAAGCATGAAAGCTTTACAACCCATTCCTGAACCTGTTCAGGAACCTGTAAAAGTAGAAGTTCATAATACGGCTGATTTTGAACAGCATGGCAAAGCTAGCAAACATGGAAAACAGAGTAAGTCTGAAGAAGCAATAGAATTTACTCGTAATGAGGCAGGCGATATCGTTTTACAGGGTGAGCCAGAATTAACTGCAATGGAAATTGCCTGGCGTGAAGCTCAATTTAAAGCGAAATCCCGCCGTCAAGAACAGAAAGCACGCCGAAAGAGATCATCTGATAGTGAACAAGATGATATTTTGTATCGAACATTGGAGCATAAAAGTCGATCAGGGCAGTAACTTTGAGAGAGCATCCTGAATTAAGTTTTATCGAATAAACATCCCGGTGGGGAGAGCCAACAAAATGGCTCTCCCCACCTCTATTGTAAAAGAGCTTTATTGATTTTAGGAGGACACCATGAAAGCCAAATTTATATTTTTCACCGGTGGCGTAGTCAGTTCAGTTGGAAAAGGCGTAACTGCTGCTGCCATTGGTCGCTTGTTAAAAGAACGTGGATATAAAGTCGCTGTTCAGAAATTAGATCCCTATATTAATGTTGATCCAGGTACCATGAGTCCATATCAACATGGCGAAGTATATGTGCTAGACGATGGCGCAGAAACTGATCTTGATCTAGGTCATTATGAGCGTTTTATTGATGTGCGATTAAGCAAGGTCTGCAATATCACCACCGGTCAGGTTTATGCCGAAGTAATCAGTAAAGAACGTAGAGGTGATTATTTAGGAGGAACCATTCAGGTTGTTCCTCACATTACAAACGAAATCAAACAGCGCATTGGCATGGTTGCAAAAGAGACTGGTGCGGAGATAATTCTCGTTGAAGTAGGTGGAACAGTTGGTGATATTGAAGGACAACCTTTCCTGGAAGCCATTCGTCAGTTGCGCAGTGATCTCGGACGCGAAAACACTTTATATATCCATGTAACCTGGTTACCTTATATCGGTGCAACTGATGAATTAAAGACTAAACCTACACAACATTCAGTACGCGAGCTTCGTTCCATCGGTATCTCACCAGATATGATCATCGCGCGTTCAGATTTTCCAGTAGATGTATCATTGCGAGAGAAAATTGCTTTATTCTGCGATGTTGATCTTAAAGCTGTAGTACCTATGGAAACTGCAAAGATCCTCTATGAAGTTCCCCTCCTTCTGGAAAAAGCACAGGTTGGTGACTACATATTAAATCGATTCAAGATGGAACCCAGGCAAGAACCAGACTGGACCGAATGGGAACATCTGGTAGCGGAAGTAAAAAGAGAAAAACCCATCGTTAAAGTAGGTTTAGTAGGGAAATATGTTGAATTGCATGATGCCTATATGAGTGTACGAGAAGCCCTCAAACATGCAGCACTTCGTTTGGGTGTTGAATTGGATATCAGTTGGATTTCATCCACTGATCTTGAAAAAGGAAAAAGTTGGGACGAACTGCGAAAAGTCGACGGAATCATCGTTCCAGGGGGATTTGGCAGTCGTGGAATTGAAGGAAAAATTCAAGCAGCTCATTTTGCACGAACTGAAAAGATTCCCTACTTGGGTCTATGCCTGGGAATGCAACTGATGGTTGTTGAATTTGCCCGAGAAATTCTCAATGATGAAGAAGCAAATTCAGCAGAGTTCGATCAAGGTACCAAGAATCCTGTTATCGATCTGCTTCCCGAACAACGCGAAATCAATGATATGGGCGGTACCATGCGTCTTGGGTTGTATCCATGTGAGCTTACCCCAGGTTCGATCGTTGCCAAAGCGTATGGAACCAACCAGGTACAGGAACGGCATCGTCATCGTTTTGAATTCAACAATGTATATCGCGAACAATTCGAAACGAGCGGGATGCGATTTTCTGGATTATCGCCTGATGGGCGGCTTGTCGAAATTGCAGAACTTACTGATCATCCATTTATGGTTGGCACCCAATTCCATCCCGAATTTCTATCCCGTCCCAATCGCCCCCATCCATTGTTCGTTGCTTTTGTGAAAGCGATCTGCGAGCATAGCGGTGTTAACTATAAAAAATAATGCTTATCATTTCTACTTAGTGTAGTATGTAACAAGGTTTTTCCTGGCAATTGGTTGACAAGAAGAATATAAAGAAAACAGAAGAAGATTAGGATTGCAGTATTGAAGAATCAATTACAAATGAAATCGTCGAGATCCGTGGTAATCCTGCCTCAGAAGTTGACTCAGTTCTCACAGATGGCAGTAATTATTGAGCAATCGTTCCTTCAGGTGCTTTAACAGGAACAAATAAAATGCTTGAATTGCATGTTGGCGATAAATCGCGGTATTTGAGAAAGGGTATCATGTAAGCAATTGAGTATTCCAATAATGCTATTGCCAGTTCATTACTGGGAAAGGTTGCCCTGGATAAAATCGCTGTTGATGCTGTAACACTCAATACCGGTCAGATCAAAACCGGTGTCTCTGCCCAAACTTACCTGTGGCAAAATACAACCAACTTATCCGGATCGAAAACGAACAGGAAGATACTACCCATTTTGCTGGTTGGGATGCATGGAACCAAACAAGGTAGTTTTTAATTCCGTTGGGTCAATAAAAGTGCTGGTCAAAAATTCAGACCAGCACTTTTTCATGCATTCTGGGGTGCAATTCACTGAATAGCGAGAGTCCATCCTCACCTGACCTCTGCCTGAAAGGGAGAGTAATTTCTCTTCTCACCAGCGGGGAGGAGCCAGATGAAGAGCTATTCTGTCAGATTTATATGATCCAAGGCTTGCAACAAATCAAGATTGTTTGGAATATCAGACATCGCTTCTGAGTAATATGTATATTGGATCTTTCCCTGTTTATCTACAATGAAAATAACTGGTAATCTACCCAATTCAAACATATCAGCTTCCTGCCCATACTTTTCAGCCACCTGTGACTTATAATCGGTAAGCCCAATGAAGTGGATGTTATTCTCCATCCAATATCTCTTGAACGTATGCGGACCATCAGGACCGATTGTAATAATTTCTGCATCTCGCCGCTGAAATTCGTAGTAATCCTGCTGTAACTGTGCCAGTTGAGACCGGCAAAAAGGACAAACAAATCCTCGCAAGAAAACAAGAACAATGTTTTTCCTTCCACGAAATTTACTTAACTTTACAGGGGTAAAATCTGCATCCTGCAGTTCAAAATCGGGTGCTACACTATTGAGGGAAAGCCGTTGTGTCATAGATAATGACTCCTCTTGTTTGCATGATCAATTATATCTTAGAGAAAAGGTTCCTATCCGTCAAGTCTTAATCTTCTAATTTGACCCATCTTGTCATATTTGTTAAGTTCGATCACTGAGCTTGAATGGATTAAAGAGCGTATGGCGGTCATAGTAGTCTTCATTTTCAAGGTGTTTTAGCTTTGTCACCACCCAATAAGTAAAAGGCGTCATGATCACTTCAATGAATACTTTAAAAATATAGTTGGTAACTACCAGGGTAAAGAACAGGCTCCATGGAAATACTTTAAAGATCGATGCGACAAGAATAAAAATGATAGAATCAATTGCTTCACCTACCAGAGTACTGCCGATCGTGCGCATCCATAACCAACGTCCATTAGTCAACACTTTCATCCAGGCCAAAATGATCGAGTTGCTGAACTCACCTGCAAAATATGCTGATAAACTCGCAAGAACGATCCCACCGCTACTCATTCCACCCAAAATTGCTATGTATGCAGACTGCCCCGCATATTTACTCCATTCTGCTTCTCCAGGTAAAATTCTGACGATCCATAAGATGAAAGCACTTAATGCCAGGCTGGCAAATCCTGCCCAAATAACACGCCGTGATCGTTTAAAACCGTACACCTCTGTTAATACATCTCCAAAAATATATGATACAGGAAACAGGATGGTACCGGCGTCAAATGCTAATCGCAGCCCAAATAGTGACACACCCCAATCAACGATCTTGGCAGATGAGGCGATGTTACTGACAATCAGCACTGTCACAAAGAGGACCATCACCAGATCAAAATACCGGTAAATACGAGAAGAGTTATTCTCATTAGAGGAACGCATGGGAACATCAGCCATTAGGATTACTCCAAACCTTTCAAGGTAGCATCAACGATCTGTCTCCACTGTTCTTCTGCGGTGATCGTTGCTCCATAATCACCATTTTGCTTACCATAATCGCCAAATTGAGCATGGTTGCCACCCTCAATTTCAACATAAACTGTTGATGCTGGTAATAAAGTGCGGCTGGCATCGATATCAGCCTTTGTGGTCAATCCGTCATTGGTGGCATATATTGAAGTTACCTTTATGTTACTGTCTGACAGGTCGTCACTTTTTGATGGATAGGCTGCCCATAAAATTAACCCAGTGACCTTTTCAGGATTTTGATATACATAGTGAGCCGCCATTACGCCTCCCAATGAATGTCCGCCAATTACCCAACGGGTGATTTGCGGATAGGCTTCCATGATCTTGTCCGCCTTGTTGGGAGCTATAACTGCCAGATTGAATGGCATGTCTGGAACTACAACTACATATCCTGCTTTGGCGATTTTCCATAGTAGAGGAGAATACGAACGATAATCGACATCTCCACCCGGGTAAAAAATAAAACCTTCTTCTGGTTCATTACCAATAGGATTAAAGAATAGCCAACCAGCCATCTGTACTATTTGAACCTGCGGGTTGGATTCAAGCGCCTTATATGCGGTATCTCCCGGACCTGCTGGGAAGGAACTCCACAATCCAAAACCCGCAAGAATGAGGAAGAGCAAGATAGCCAGGGTGTATATGATCCTTTTAAGTGATTTTTTCATCGTGAATTTATTGTAAACGGGTGTTCACTGCGATGCAATGGTACAAAATTAGGAAATTAAGCTCCTTCACATAAATCCAGGTATTTTAGATTTGGGGAAAGGTTAAGAAGGGGGCATCTTCTCGCTCATTTTCGAAAATTAACGCCAAAAATGACCGCAAGCCATGAAAATGTGAGATTATATACATGCTATGCACAATACTTCTTTGCCCAACATATTGGAATAACCTGATGAAATCATTGATATACATTCTGATGTTTTAGAGCCATTTAAATCAGGTATCAAATTGTGTCTTTATACATCAACCGCCTCTTTACTCGAGACGAATAGCCTTTTGGGGTATTATTCTATATGGTAGTTGTCCACGGCAAATTTTAAAGATTGATGAAAGTTGCAAGTAAATACAAGAAAATCCCATGACAACAGAAAATGATCAGGACAATTTACGACAGGAGCTTACTAAAAGTAATGAAGAGGTCAAAAAAATTGATCTTTGCCGAGAGAAGGATAATCTTACGGATCCTCCTAAATCAAATTATTCTTTACCTTCTCCCATATTGCATCAAACATCTCCCTGGTTAACCTGCCAGTTTGAGTATTTTGCCGGCTGGGATGATACGAAGCCAATAACCAGGGAGAATTGCCATTCGAATCATAAAATGCACCGTGCGCAAATTGAAAATCTTTTCGCTGGGCAGTAAAAACCGGAAACACCGAGATGATCTCATCAAATGCGATTCTGCCTAACGCCACTATTCCCTGTAGATCAGGTAATAACGCCATTTCAGAGGTCCAGTATTTACGACAGGTATTAATTTCAATATGATCAGGTTTATTATCAGGCGGGGCGCAACGGCAAACCGCTGTGATGAAAATATCATTGAGTTTCAAATCGTCACTTCGATCACAGCTTTCAGGTTGATTGGCAAATCCAGCCCTATGTAAGGAAGCATAAAGAAATTCGCCTGATGCATCTCCCGTGAACATTCGACCTGTCCGATTGGAGCCATGTGCGCCTGGCGCTAAACCCAACACCAGCACACGTGCCTTGTGATCTCCAAACCCAGGTACTGGTTTCCCCCAATAATCCTGTGCCAGAAATGCCCGTCGTTTCTCTTTCGCCATCTTTTCCCGCCATTCCACCAGGCGAGGACAAAGACGGCAATTGACCAGATTCTCGTTCAGTTCTTCCCAGTTCGAAAAAAGCATTTTGTTTCTGGGCAATTGGATCAAGAACGGCGTTTAAACAATCCTGTGATAAGTAAAAGTATCACAGCACCTAATACAGCAATTCCCAATCCCTTCAAGTTGAAGGCAATTACACCTTCTCCTCCCAGCAGGTTTACAAGAAAACCTCCAATGACTGCGCCTAGAATACCTATGATAATATTCGATAAGCAGCCCATGCGCGAGTTGCGTCCGGTGATCACGCTGGCAAGCCATCCAGCCACTGCACCCAGAATGACCCATCCTATCAAACCCATAATATATTTCTCCTTACATAGAATTATAGAATAAGCATGGCATCGCCAAAAGAATAAAAACGGTATCCATTTTTAACGGCAGTATTATATGCAGCCAGAATATTCTCTCGCCCGGCGAAAGCACTTACCAGCATCAGCAAGGTTGATTTGGGTAAATGGAAGTTGGTGATCATGCAATCAACCGCTTTAAATTGATACCCCGGTATGATGAACAGACTGGTTGGTCCAACATGATTACCTACCCGCTCCCCTTCAACAGCAGAGAGAGCGGCAGTTTCCAGGGTTCTCACGCTTGTGGTACCTACAGCAATCACTCTCCCACCCTGTTTTACAGCCTGGTTGATGATCATAGCATTCTCTGCAGTCATCTCACACCATTCCTTATGAATGACATGTTCTTCTGCATTCTCTTCGGTTACCGGGGCAAAAGTGTCCAATCCAACGTGTAATGTTACCCTGGCTATCTGGATTCCTTGTTTTGCGAGTGAATCCAGTAATACAGGAGTGAAATGCAAGCCAGCAGTAGGAGCTGCAGCGGAACCTTCGATTGTGGAATAAACGGTTTGATATCTTTCTGGATTTTGCAAAGGTGTATGGATATAAGGTGGTAAAGGCATTTGCCCTGATTGTGTGAGAAAGGATTCTACAGGCTGGTTAAAAACTACTCTCCGCCTGGAAGCACCCAAGTCATCCTTAACTATTGCAGTCAGAACATCTCCGATAAGCAGTTTTGCGCCTATGCGCACTTTCTTCCCGCCAATCAACACTTCCCATATTGTGCTGTCTTCCTTTCGTAAAAGTAGCAACTCTACTTTTCCACCAGTAATCTTCTTTGCCATCACACGTGCTGGGATCACCCTGGTCTGATTGAGAACCAGCACGTCCCCCGGTCGCAGGTAATCGCCCAACTTACAAAATACCGTATGCTCCAATTTATTGGTGTCGCGATGCATCACCAGTAAGCGAGAAGAATCCCGAGGTTCTACGGGCACCTGTGCAATGCATTCAGGCGGTAAATAATAGTCAAAATCGGAAGTTTTCATCGGTAAAGTGAATAGTATACCAGCTAAAGCAAACGAGGTTGTGAATCATCCTGTGCTGGTACAGGATAATCGAGGTGCTCGTACGCCAGGCGAGTGGCTACTCTGCCCTGAGGAGTACGTTCAAGAAACCCCAATTGCAGAAGATATGGTTCCACTACATCCATGATGGTATCTGGTTCTTCACTGATGGATGCAGCAATCGTGCTCAATCCCACCGGACCACCTGCATATTTTTCAATGATTGTTCGTAATACCCTGCGATCAACATCATCCAAGCCTAAGACATCAACATTTAACAGGGATAGAGCGTCAGATGCCAGATCTTTTGTAATTGATCCATCCGCCCTCACCTGTACATAATCACGTACCCGGCGCAATAATCGTAATGCCACTCGTGGTGTGCCCCGCGCCCGTAAAGCAATTTCTTCTACTCCCCCATCATCTGCATGCACACCAAAAAGACTGGCAGCGCGTAAAACGATCTCTTTCATGGCAGGCAGATCGTAATAATCCAGGCGATATACAGCACCAAAACGAGCCCTCAATGGTGCACTTACCAATGCCAATCGCGTTGTAGCGCCAATCAAAGTGAAGCGGGGCAACTTTAACCGGATGGAACGTGCCGAAGGACCTTTGCCAATCATGATATCCAGAGCATAATCTTCCATGGCTGGATAAAGTACTTCTTCGACAATTTTGCCCAGGCGATGGACTTCATCGATGAACAGAATATCACCCACCCGTAAATTTGTCAGAACTGCCGCAAGGTCGCCAGGTCGTTCAATGGCAGGGCCTGCGGTTATCTTAATATTCACTTTCATCTCGTTGGAAAGCACATGCGCCAACGTAGTTTTCCCCAATCCCGGAGGACCATAAAAGAGAACATGATCGAGTGGCTCATTGCGATGCTTGGCTGCATCGATCAGAATTGATAGATTTTCCTTAACCTGATCCTGTCCAATGACATCCTTCAATGTTTTTGGGCGTAACGCCTGGTCGATCTTATCGTCAGGGCGTAATTCTGGGCTAACCATTCGTGAAGAAGTATCATCCATGGGATGATTATACCTTAAGCCCGTTTTAACCAATTGACCCATCATTCCAGCAAATTTTTTCGGTTCTGGCATATAATTCAATCAAATAATCCTTCCTGGAGATCTTCATGTCGAATTTACATGTTTCTACTCACCCCCTGGTCGCTCATAAGTTAGCAAAATTGCGCAGCAAAGATACAGAACCAAAGAAATTTCGTGAGCTGGTAAGAGAAATAGCTGGGCTACTTGCTTACGAAGCTACCGAAGACCTGGCAGTTGAGCCGATCACAGTTCAAACACCTCTGGCTCAAACAGTCGGAGTTCGCCTGGCACACAAAATCGGGTTAATTCCAATTCTGCGCGCTGGTTTGGGGATGGTCGAAGGGGTATGGGAATTGATGCCTTCGTCGGAAGTTTGGCATATTGGTTTATTTCGTGATGAAAAAACACTGAAACCAGTTCAATATTACAACAAGCTTCCCATCGAACCAACGGTATCGGTTTGTCTGATCCTTGACCCTATGTTGGCAACGGGAGGTTCCGCAATAGCCGCTGTAGACATCTTGAAACAGTGGGGGGTAAAACGGATTAAATTTGTCGGTTTGATTGGCGCGCCTGAAGGAATCGCAGTAATGGAGCAACATCACCCAGACGTGCCCATTTATCTGGCAGCAGTAGATGAAAGATTAAACGAAAAAGGATATATCGTTCCTGGGTTAGGCGATGCCGGTGATCGTCAGTTTGGTACTGCGTAAAACTAAACTTACCCGCCAATTTGCATCATACAACGCCCAGAAGGGCTGACCTGATCTTCCAGATGATGTCCTTCGGGCTTTATTAGAATTGCCTCATGTAGGAGAGGCAGAATATCTTTTCCTTCACGAATTGCTTCCCTTAATGGAACTTCTTTATCACTTAACAGGCAGGGGCGTAAATTCCCATCTGAAGTTAACCGTAACCGGTTACAATCCTTGCAGAATTTTTCTCCAATGGGTGAGATGAACCCAATCGTACCAACTGCGCCAGGAATTCGAAATGAGTGCGCTGGGCCATTACCGTTCTTTCTTGTTTCTTCTACCAGGTTCAAAGATGAAAGCATTTGTTGCATTTCTTTCACTGAAACATATGCTTTTTCAGGTGGTAAGAATCCCTCTCCCCAAAACGCTTGATTACGTACAGGCATTAACTCAATGAACCGGATCTCCCAGGGCTTTTCGATGGATAACTTTGCCAAATCGATTATCTCTGAATCATTAGCCCCGCGAATTACAACCGAATTTAGTTTTATGGGCATTAGCCCTGCAGCTTCGGCAGCTATAATACCTCTCCAGGTTTTTTCGAAAGATCCTCCCCGCGTCAGTCTGGAGAATTTCTCTGCATCCAATGTATCCAGGCTGATATTCACCCGGGTTAATCCAGCTTGTTTTAACTCCTGAGCATATTTCTCAAGCAGTAGACCGTTGGTGGTAAGGCTGATGTCTTTAATCTGTGGAATTGCCCGGATCATAGCCACCAATTTGCAAATATCTCCCCTGATCAATGGTTCTCCGCCGGTCAGGCGAATATCTGTTATGCCATTTTCTGCCGCTACTTTCACGATTTCAGCGATTTCCTCATAACGGAGCATGGTTTCATGGGGCTGCCAGGTGACGCCTTCTGGAGGCATGCAGTACACACATCGAAAATTGCAGCGGTCTGTAACAGAAATTCGTAAGTAAGTTATTGTTCTACCAAAAGTATCTTTGAGCATCTTTCACCTGTAAAATATAATGAATGATACCATGAAACAACCCCATCGGCTTGCGATGGTGAAATGGCTGTGTTAAACTCAATGCATGTCCGAGATCAATGAGAGCCTGTATCAAGAGGCTTATCTGGCATTTCAAGAGGGAAAGAACCAGGCAGCCCGAGAAATTCTGACGCGTTTACTGAAGAGTGAGCCAAATAATTCCGAATACTGGCTTTTATTGAGTGGTGTGGTCGAAAGTAAAAAAGAACGCCTCTTTTGTTTGCAGCAGGTTCTAAGGTTGGATCCCCAGAATCCTACTGCACGACAGGGGATGGTGATGTTGGGTCAAATTCCTCCCCAACAAGATTTAATGATACCCATGGCGCAACAACGTTATTCATGGAAAGCGCCCTCATTGCTTCCTATCAAACCAGCACAGGCAAAGCCAAAAGCCAGACCACTGCGTGTGATCCTTCAAATTAGCATTGCAATCGTCCTGATGACTATTGGCGGGATGGTATATCTTCGCATTCAAGAAAAGCAATCTACAATCGAGGAAGAACGTAGAATACCCCCACCACAAGCAGAGCCTTCTGTCACCCTTCTGCCATCAAGCACTCTGCGGTATGTATCGCCAACAGTTGCTTCCAGTGAAATACCGCCATTATCTTCTTTATTGCAATACACATATACACCAACACCCTTATATGTTCAAACCCCCCACCCACGTAGTGAGGCATACCGGGTAGCTATGAACAAAATGGCAAGTCAAAACTATGAAGAAGCAATTATCTATTTTCGACAGGTTGCCGCCAATGAACCCGATTCACCGGATATCTATTTTCATATTGGTGAAGCATACCGTCTGAATGGAGATCGATCAAACGCAAAGAAGGCATATCAAACTGCCCTGGAAATTTCTGCTGGCTTTGCACCAGCTTATTATGGTCTGGGAATGTTAAATATTTATACTTCGACACCAAATTATGATGCTGCGAAAGATGATCTTGTCCGCGCACTTGAAATCGATCCAAATTATTTCGAAGCCAGATTGGCATTGGCAGAAATTGCATTGCAAGAAAATGATACACAAGCAGTTTTTGAAATCCTGAAACCTATTCAAGGTACTACACAAGCTTCAGCAACCGTCCATTACCTGTTAGGAAGTGCCTACTTTCTGGACGGAGATCTCAAAACAGCCCAGAAAGAATTAGAACTGGCCTATCAACAGGATATTACCATATTGCCGATTTACCGATTACTGGCAGAAGTATACTTTCTACAATCCAGTTATGTAAAAGCCATTTCAATGCTGGAAACATACATAGTATATGTGCCCGATGATGGAGATGCACTTGCCTGGATGGGAGAAGCCTATTTTAGAACCGGAGAAAATGATAAAGCTTTAGAAATTGTTGAAATGGCCTTACAGATTGTGCGCAACAATGCCTCACTTTTCTACACAAGAGGGTTGATCTATGCAGATGAAGGTAAAACTGAACTGGCAATCGAGGATTTCAAAACTTCAATAGCTATAAATAAAAAGCAATTTGATGTGCATCTGGCATTAAGCCTGGCATACCTGGAAAACAACCAACCAGGGAACGCATACCTGCAATTGAACCAGGCTGAGGCGTACTTTACTAGTTATGAGCAGCATGCGCAACTTTTGTATTACCGTGCACAAGCTCTGGAACGGCTGGATGAGATACAGGCAGCCATTAACGATTGGAAGGCTCTTCTTGACCTACCTGATGATAGTATGCCACCTGATTGGAAAGAACATGCACGATTGCAACTGTCATTGTTAGTTACCCCAACCCGAACTCCTGTGACACCTTCTGCTACAAAAACCAGAGCCCCCACACGTACACCTACTATCACATTAACCCGCTGGCCAACTCGCACATTTACACCCACTCTTACGCGTAAACCTACCAGGACACCAACAATTACACTCACACCCAGACCTACAAAGTCTCTTACAATAACCTTCACACCTGAACCCTCTAAAACACCAACACCCACGCGAACCGAGATGAAAATAACGAGTTCCACTCCCTGAGAGGTAACCTTTGCATCGCCTGCAACAGACCATCCTTATCCGAAGAAGACACGAAACCCAGGAAAAGAAGAAACATCGTTTTCGTCGTGGATTCGTTTTCTTCGGTAAAGGTTTATCGCTGGTTATCAGTCTGGTTATTATTTTTACGATCCTCCTGGGCAGCTTTGAATACATTCGTTTAACAAAAGACCTTCCTTCTTTAGAACAGATCTCTCAATTACTTGATCCAGTGACAGGAACATTTCTGCAACCAACACAAATTTATGACCGTACAGGAAATACAGTCATTGCGACTCTGGATAATTCTGGGATTCCGCGCCAGTATCTCTATCTCGACCCTGATAAACCACATCATTTTTCTGCGCAATTCATCAGTATCATGGTATCCACTCTCCAACCCGATTTCTGGTCAAACCCTGGTTTTTCAGTTAAGGAATGGAATAACCCGAAACCAGTAACCATAGCCGAAAAGCTGGTAGATTCGCTGCTGCTAGAGACCGAATCTACCAGCCTGCGCCGCACAATCCGAATGAAGCTATTAGCTGCTCAAATTGTTTCTCGATATGGGAGAGTGCAGGTATTAGAATGGTTCCTGAACAGCGCATATTTTGGACATCTTGCATATGGCGCAGATGCTGCTTCGCAACTTTATTTGGGAAAATCTGCTCAGGATATCAATCTGGCTGAATCAGCACTTTTAGTGGCTGCGTATCAAGCCCCAGCCTTGAACCCGCTAGATGCTCCCGCAGCTGCTCTGGAATATCAGAAAAGTCTTTTAAGAGTGTTGCATACTGCAGGCTATCTTTCAGATGTTGAATTCGATAATGCACAGGGAACCAATATTCAATTAAAAGTCTCAGCCATTGATTCAACAGAAACGTATTCTACATTTACCAGGCTCGTCATTAATCAGGCTTCAAGTATATTCGGAAAAAAGAATATCGAACGGGGTGGGTTAAAGATCATAACCAGCCTGAATCTTGACCTGCAAAAACAGGCAGAATGTGTTCTCTTGACACAAATGATGCGTGCAAGCGAGAACTTTCAGGAGATACCTGGTACCAGCTCCTCTGATTGCAAGGCAGCCAGTTTATTGACCACTCTTTCTAATGATGATCCAGTACAGGGATTGCCAGCCTTAGGTTCAGTTGTCATTCTCGACAATACTACCGGTCAGATCCTTGCTTTGACAGGAGATATGAACACAACCGGAGAGAGTTTTTCCATTCAAAAACACCAGACGGGTACTTTGCTCACCCCTGTTGTAGCGGTAGCAGCTTTTTCCCGCGGAATGAGCCCGGCAACACTTTTATGGGATATTCCTTCGATGTCCTCAGATGAAATGGATATGTCAGCAGAAGATATCTCTTCGTTTCATGGGCCCGTTCGGCTGCGCACAGCCCTGGTTAATGATTATGTCAATCCATTCATAATATTGATGGAACAGATTGGGGTCGATACTGTCTGGAAATCTACTGAACCTCTTGGATTATCTTCAATTCTTAAAGAAGATGTGGGCAGCTCTGCCCTTTATGAAGGGAAAACGCTGGATATTTTGGAAGCAGCCTATGTGTACAGCACATTTGCAAATCTTGGAATTCATAATGGGTTTGCGATCGATTCTCAAGGAATGGTCGAACCAGCCGCAATTATCCGGATTTCCTCTTCTGATGATAGAGTAATCTATGCCCCTAACCAACCAGACAGTCAGCAGGTATTGAGCTCCCCCATCGCTTACCTAATCCATAATATGCTGTCTGATGAAAATGCCCGGTGGAAATTGTATGGGCACCCGAATGCTATGGAAATCGGGAAAGAAGCCGGGGTGAAAATTGGGATAACAAAATCAGGTGAAGAGGTCTGGACAATTGGTTATACTCCTCAATATCTGGTTGCAAGCTGGTTTGGCACTGCAGGAGGACAGGATACACCTGCCAGATTGGATTATCGCCTTGCTGCAGGTGTCTGGAATGCCTTGATTCAATACGTCAGTGCAGATGAACCAGTTTCGCAATGGACAACCCCAACTGGGATCACTACACTTGATGTCTGCGACCCCTCTGGCGAGTTGGCTACCAACGTTTGCCCAGTGGTTGTAAAAGAATTGTTCCTCACAGGCACAGAACCCACAGAATATGATTCGTTATATCAAAACGTCATGGTAAACCGGGAAACGGGACGCCTGGCAACAGTATTCACGCCATTGGAATTAGTACAAGAGCAAACATTTATGGTTGTGCCTGAACAGGCTAAAGCATGGGCAACTGCTGTTGGAATTGCCCAGCCACCCGTGGAATACGACACCATCCAAACACCTGTAGAAAATCCAAATGTGACCATTTCTGATCCTGACATGTTTGATTATGTCCATGGCGAGATTAAAGTAACCGGCACTGCAGCTGGTGATGGTTTTCAATCATACAGCCTGCAAATTGGCGAAGGGTTGAACCCAACCTCATGGCAGGAAATTGGTAGTGGAACCTCCCCGGTGAAGAATAAACCATTGGGAACCTGGAAAACAGATGGGGATGGTTTATACGCGATGCGCCTGGTTGTCGTTCGTGAAGACCAGCAATTAGATACTGCGATCATCCAAATTTCTGTCGATAATACTGCACCTGACATCAAGATCCTCTATCCAGCAGATGGAATGGAAATATCGCAATCAAACCAGGAAGCAATATTTCTGCATATTAATGTAGTTGAAAATATCCAGGTGGATTCCATCCACTGGTACATGGATGACAAGCAGATCGCTGAAACGGGTGAAACACTGACGTCCATTTCCTGGATACCAGTTCCAGGCAAACATAAGTTTAGTGTAGAAGTTTCAGATACAGCTGGGAACGTCAGCTCAACAAGAATATACTTCACTATTAAGAAATAAATGACTTCTTGCTATTTCTATTGGAATAGCTGCGCCAGCTCTGCTGTAGTTGTCAGTATGTAGTCAGCACCAGCTTTTCTCAGCTCTTTCTCTTTTCCAAACCCACACAGTACCCCTACGGTCTGCATCCCTGCCCTTTTTCCTGAAAGGATATCTACTGTTGTATCTCCCACCATCAGGCAGTTTTCAGGCAATATATTCATATATTGAGCGGCATGGATGGCAGGATCTGGATAAGGTTTGGTATGACTGCAGGTTTGTGCAGTAACAACAATTTGAAAATGATCCAGTAATTGAAATTGTTCCAAAAAATGCCTGGTTGAAACTTCATCTCTTGCGCTGACGATTGCCAGGGGGAACCTGGCATGTAATGATTCGATTAATTCTTTCACTCCTGGCATGATCCAGAAATTCTTTTTCTGGTGTAGTGCTCGATTATGAGCAATACGATCAGACAATTTCGCCAATACATTATCCAGATGAGTCCAATCATATAAACGATAAACAGCATTTGCTGGTGACTCGGCTGCCATGATGAACATGCGTGAAAATTCTTGAATTTTCTCTTTTTTAATCCAGGGAGAAATGACATGAATAAAGCTGCTTAACCGTTGGACCCAGGCGTCATCTGTGTCACTTAATGTGCCATCTACATCAAAACAAATTGCTTGAATACGTGTGATATCCAATGACATACGATCCCTGTATTATCCCCAGATGATTAAAAGACCGGCAGCAATTGCAAGCAGACTGAATATTACCCAGGTAGTCAGGAATAATGTCAGGAGAGAAAAAAGGATCGTTCGAAGTGCATCGGTTTGTTCTGAATGGGCGTTCATTTATAGCTTTCTCCGGCAATTCTATAATAATTATAGATATTCTATCAGCAAGTAAATCAGCTGATGGTAATTGTGAAAATATTGTTTGTATTATAATAACTGCAAGCTGAACGGATAACTAAGCATAATGAACCTACCTACCAGTCAGAATCTTCCTTTTGACGAAGAAAAACTCCCACCAGCCAGGCGAAGACAAAATCGCCGCAGGTTGCTTCCCCCATCATCCGATGCTAAAGCACAAATCATTCAGGAGCTGGCTCACCGCCTTACCCCTTCATTCGATTTCTTTTTATTCACATTTATAGCAGCATTGGTACTTGCAACAGCCATTCTGGTTGACCAATCAGCGCTTTATGTGCTCGCAGCCCTGCTGGTTCCATTTTTATCACCAGCAGTGGGACTCTCTCTGGCAGCTATTGTTGGTTCAATCCGTTTCTTTCTCAGATCTTTGGGAGCTTTTCTGACCGGCAGTTTATTAGTATTTTCCATTGGCTGCGTATCGGGTTGGATTTCCAAGTTCTTCCCCTCCAAGACATATGAATTTGCGGTTCAACATGCTCATTTTTCCTGGGCTGATCTCATCTTGCTCAGTGTAGGAATTATTTTAACTTCATACCTTTTAATCAAATCCAATCAAAGCAGACCCCTGGTGACCAATGCTGCACTTGCCTACGAACTCTACCTGCCTATTGGTGTGGCAGGCTTTGGGTTGACAAGCAACATTCCTGGCTTATGGCCAGATGGTTTGATCGTATTTGGAGTACATCTGGCATGGTGTGCATTGCTGGGTACTTTAACCCTGGCAGTTTTGGGGTTACGTCCAAAAAATATTTTTGGATACACCCTTGGCACAACTTTGATTATTGTTGCTGTGATTGCGGTGGTAATCGTGAGTGGAATTGGTGCTGCAGTTTCCAGCGAAAAAGCCCTTCCATCTGTACAGACAGATATTATTCTCCAGGCAGAGAATACCAACACAGTAACACCTACCAGCACCGAAAAGCCTTTTAATTTATTTTCTGCCCCTACCATTACCCCTCAACCTGTATTGCCAACTGCGTCACCTACCAATACCCTGATACCAACAAATACACCAACGATTACTCCTCCACCACAGGCAACGCCTCTATATGCCAAGATCAAACCCAATGAACAAGGGGGCGCGGTCATTCGTAAAGAGCCGAATTTTTCCAGCCCCATTATTACGACTTTAAGCAATGATTATATGGTTGTTGTCATCGATGAATATGTTCAATCAGATAATGTTATATGGGTTAAAATACGTACCACAATGGAAAATCCAATCGAAGGATGGATCGTTCGTTCTTTGTTGATCACCGCCACTCCCAAACCAGGATGGTGATTCTTATATTGATCCTCTAATGGAGTAAAAATGCCAATTCATTTTGGAACCGACGGCTGGAGAGCCGTCATCTCAGACACGTTTACATTTACAGGGCTGCGTCAGGTTACCCAGGCAATCGCTGATGCTGCTGCATCAACAGAATGGGAAAATGGTCTGGCTCAGATCGATGAAGCAAGCAAAAGACGTATGGTCGTCGGTTTTGACACACGTTTCCTTTCTGATCGTTATGCTAAAGAAGTTGCCCGGGTTCTAGCTGCAAATGGTTTCAACGTTCTTCTCAGCCAATCCGATGCACCTACCCCCGTCATCTCCTATGCAGTGAAAAATCTCCACGCCGCAGGTGGTATTATGATCACCGCCTCACATAATGCTCCCCGGTACAACGGTGTGAAACTGAAATCTCCCTATGGGGCTTCTGCCTCGCCTGAACAATGTCGTAGAGTTGAGGTTTATCTTAATGTTAATGAAGAGCAAGGACGTGGCCCCAATCTGATGGATTTTGATCAGGCTTGTGAAGCAAAGAGCATTGTCCGTTTCAATCCGATCCCGGCATATTATGAACATCTTCGCAATCTGATTAACTTTGACATCATTGCTGATTCACAGATGCGAGTTGTGGTTGATTCTATGTATGGCTCCGGGCGTGGCGCTATTCGCGGCATCCTACAAGGCACAGGTTGCGAAGTCTATGAAATCCGGGGTGAAATGAATCCTGGATTTGGTGGCGTGCATCCTGAACCGATTGCTCGTTATCTTGGTGCTCTGGCTGGTGCAATCAGCACTGGTGCCGGTGATTTTGGTCTTGCAACTGATGGGGATGCAGACCGCATCGGTGCTATGGATGAACGTGGCAACTTTGTTGATCCTCATAAAATCATGGCTCTCGCTCTTCGTTATCTGGTTCAAAAACGTGGCTGGAGTGGTTCAGTAGTGCGTACCGTTTCCACAACTCGCATGATTGACCGATTGGCTGCAAAATATGGTCTGGCAGTGCATGAAACCCCTGTTGGTTTCAACCATATTGCAGACATCATGCAGGGAGAAGATGTGCTGATTGGTGGGGAGGAATCCGGTGGGATCTCCTTTAAAGGTCATATCCCAGAAGGCGATGGAGTGTTGATGGGATTGCTCCTTTTGGAAATCATCGCAGATGCCAAGACCACTCTTTATGACCTTGTTCAAGATCTGCTCAAGGATGTTGGACCTGCCTTTTATGAACGCACTGACCTGCGTCTTGTTCGCCCGGTGAATAAAGCGATTATCACCAATAAATTAGAAAACGAAGCCCCCTCCAGCCTGGGAGGAGAACGCCTGGTCAACATCAGCACTCTGGATGGAGTGAAATACCTCATGGCGGATGAATCATGGCTTCTCATTCGTCCTTCTGGAACAGAGCCTGTATTACGGGTGTACGCTGAAGGAAGATCGCAGGAAATGGTGAAAGCCTTACTGGAATTTGGCGAATCAGTTGCTGCAAGATTAGCTTAATATATTTTGACAGAAAAAAAACCGTTTCTGATTTACAGAGACGGTTTTTTTTCATACCTTGCAACTCCCGGATGAAATCAAGCGTCCAGGAATAAATCAATCAGATAGAAACATTTATCTTGCAGAAGTGCGAAGCCGTCTGGCAACGAATAAGATAACGATGCCCAGCAATGCCAGCCCAAACATACCGGGTAAACCAACTTCATCTGCAAACCCGGTGGTTGGTAAAGCAGTAGGCTGTGCTGTTAGTGTGCCAGCCGCTGCAGCAGTGGGATTTCCCTGGGCAGCTTGCGTTAACAAAGCCGCCACCGTTGCTGTGCGTGGATCTCCGAGTTCAGCCGCAATCTCTGGTTCTATCGTTGCAGTCGGTTCAGGAGTATCAGTCGGGAATACAATGACAGGGGTTGGGCTGGGTGCTTCAGTTTCCAATGGGATTAATGTAGCACTGGGGGTCAACAACAACCCGCTTTCATATGCCTGCTGTGTGGCAGCTTGCACCGTCATGGTATTTTCAGCATTGATCTGTGCAGCTTCATCCAGCTTGTTGGTGTTTCGCATATATAGAAGCCCAATACCAACCACTGCTGCTACCAGTGTGATAGCGCCAATGATGCCAACAATAGTGATGAAAGCCCGGTTGCCTGGTTTTTGTGGTTCTTGTTCTGGCTCAGGCTGTATATTTTCCTCATCAAATGGTTCCATCAGATTATCGTCTATTTGGTCACTCATGGCGTTCCTCCTCGTTACAACACGGAATAAATTATTCTAGCACATCTAAATTTACCAAAGGAACATGAATCCTTTGGTTACTGGTTAATCTCACAACACCTATGCGGTTTTCTTGATCGAGATTTTCCAACAAACCGACCTCACCAGCTACCGGTTCACCAAGGAAACGGACTTGCTGACCTGTTCGAAACATCGTTATTTCTTTGGGTTCTTTTCCTTCCGCAGGAAGGGAAATAGTAATTTCAGGTCTATCCCCCGAAGAGGGATCCCAACAAGATGCAAGCATAGATATCTGACGGTCTGTGTTACTGGTCAGGATGGTATAGACATTATGGTTGACAGGAATTCGACCAAAACCTTCCGTTAAAATAATTGCATAAGGCATCGAAATAGCTAAAGGAACCAGTTCTGCAGCCATACTTCCAAGGATGATCCCTCGCAATGGGAGAGATGCAGCTTGCTGTAATACTTCTGCAGATCCGCAATAACCACTGAAAACAATTCCTCCTCGAAAGGCAATATCGATCATATCAGGAAGAAGTTCCTCGTCTTCACTGCGGGGGTTATACACAATGGGACTTTCTTCGATCTTTCCATTGCCCCATGCCGCCTGGATCAATGCGCCATGAGTGGTAACAACAATTCCCCTTTCTGGGATAACTTCACTCACTACACCGCTATACCCGGCGCGTAGTTCAAATTTCTTTCCAGTTCCCTCAATCCACACCTGCCCATTGACGATAGAAACAACCTTTCCCGCTTGTTGGGCTCGCACAACCTTGCGGAGTAATCCCTTCTTCTGTGCGATCACATCACCCACCTGAAGTTGATCACCTGGTTTCACTTGCAGCCATTCTTCCAATTCATTTGCTTGTTCGGCCTGAAATATTTTGGCTACATCTATCATTTGATGATCAGGGAAGCGAAAAGTTTCAGCCACAATATCCAGAGCATTCACCCGTTGACCACTATGCACAAGCACATTTCCCGCTGCAGGGAGAAGCCTGGTACGGCGGATAAGTGTTAGAGGAAGAATATGGGTAACTGGAGCTGTCATAATTTACCGTAGTAGTGTTAGATGCAAGTTATATGCCATTTTCTTTACGCAAAGATATTTTGCCATTTCTCAATTCGTTCCCACCGGCTAGCGGGATCTTTTGGTAGATTGATTGGTCTGCCACGTGCATCGATCAAAATTCCACATA
Organism: Anaerolineaceae bacterium; assembly: GCA_034429195.1. Lineage (GTDB taxonomy): Bacteria > Chloroflexota > Anaerolineae > Anaerolineales > Anaerolineaceae > UBA4782. The sequence continues at coordinate 10,225 of DAOUGQ010000004.1, read as the reverse complement.
AGCCACCGGTAAGTTTCAAATTTGCTGAAGTAGTTCTGGAAAATGGATTGATCCATGTATTGTGTAGCCCCTGGAGATGAACGATCACATTTTGGTTGAAACGGATCGGCAGCGCAACTAATGCTCCTTGCTTAACTTCCATTTCTTCCACTTTTCCTGCTTCATCAGTGATTTTTATATTAAGGATGGGTGTACCTACTGGAGCCCGACTCACTGGACAAATGGCAGTAGCCAGGTGGTTCAATGCCCCCGAATCAAATACCTGAATAGGGATCAAGGGATTCAATCTACCTGCAGCACCTAATACTGGTAACAGACAGTGCGGGTCCTGTAAAATGGTTGTGACACCTGTTGGTTGCAGCCCATCCAATGCCAGCATCAAACTAATGCCAGGAGAGTATCTTGCAGCCAGGGATTTCCCGGTTAACAATACCGGTTCAAAAGTATTATTTTGAGTATGCCACCGAAATTGCAAATTTTGTAATAAAGTTCGTAATAATACCCGCAGGCAAGCCTGCTCGATGGCGATCTGTTCGTTGCTTATTGCCTGTAATTGAGGATATATGGTTTTTTGAGCCATACTATCCCTCAACTTTGTTTTTGTAACGCTAGGTGGAAGCCATTGGCTGATTTCTTCAAGCTTGCTTTCAGTCAGCAGTTTATCCAAGGTACGACCCATTCCCATTGCAAGCGTGGTATCCATCAATCGTTGCTTTCGAACAACAGCCAATGAAGAATAGCTGGCGCCAATATCCACCCCCAAAACCTGTGTGGCATCTCCATTAATTGCCGCGATCATTAGCACCAGCCACCCCATTCCCGTAGCGCTTTGCACCGGTGCAATACTAGCAGAGTTTACAAGCTCATCAAGCCCATTCACATACTGCCTGGCATGGTTTCCGATGATCTCTTCAAGTACCAACCTGGCAGGATCCAAAGATTCAATCTCAGAAGATGGTCGGATATTGTCTGCCACATTCACGATGCAGTATTTATCCAAAGTGTTAGATACACTCTTGGATAATTGGCTATTACCAACATAAAGCACCTGCGGAGTTTTTTCACCCGATGAAAACTGACAGACCAGATGAGCTAATTGGGTCAATTTACCAATAGAACGGGTGGCTCCCCCATCTGCTCCACCTGCCAAAACAATTAAATTCGGTTCTTGCTGAAGGATTTCATCAACTTGTTGGTTGATGTTCCTTTTATCATGAAGTGAAATAGTCTCAACCACACGACCATACATGCCAGCAACAAGATGTTGGGCACTTTCAATCGAAATTTCATTGATCAAACCGGTGACAACAACCCGCAATTCAGGTATGGCGGAATAAATGATCACCAAAAAATCAAAGCCACTGCCATCCATATTGGCAGGCATCATCAAATTTCCCTGCGTATCCACCAGGCGCCGGTCAACAATCTGCTCTAATTGTCGTATCGCAGAAATTGCGCCCACTCTCACATCGTAGTATGGAGCGCCACCTGTAGTATTGTCATCCCCCGCACCAATAAAGCGATATTGTCCATCAACTACATCGATAAGGATCGCCCGGGTAGAAAAGCTACCCACATTCAATGCCAGTACACAAGCAGATTCATAGGTTTGGTTTGTCATCGGCTATCCCAAACCTCCAAAAGTTTGAATGGTAAAAACCAGCCTGTCAATTAGCGCACTGAGTGCTGTCAACAGTACACCTGCGAACACTGCACCCAGGGTTATCATGATAAAAACCTGTCCGATTTTCGATACACCCTGGATAAATTTAGGTCTGTTGGTTACGCCATTTTTCCCCGAGCCAGTTCCAAATTGGAAGAATGCGATTGTCGAAACAGTGCCCAACAGGATGAAGATTCCTTCAAACAGTTTGCCAGCATTCCCTGATCCCGTTTGAAATTGAAAAGCAGAAACAGCAGCGCTACCTTGAGCAACGATAGTGCCATAAATTGCCCCACCAATGATGATCGCAGCACCGGCACCAACAATATATGCCATGGGTATATTTCCCAGCTTTCGTAGACGGGGTGAAAGCTTGAAGACCAATAAAATACTGAGAATCGCCGGTATCAGGGCCAGTATCTTTTCATTCCAGGACCCAAAGAGTAACGGCCAGATAATACGCGGTAACAAAACATGATAAATGACCATCACTGCCACATAGCCAGCAGTCACTCCTATGAAGATATGAATTGCAAGGCGGAAAAGAGGATTATCCCCAATGAGATAACTTAAGATCATCAAGGTGAGAAGAAACGCAGCCGCTGTCCAGAGAATTTCCACAGAGAATATCCTATCCGTTTTTTGTTAAACCTTACGACCAGACCGTAAGTTTTGGATGCTAAAAATCATAAAACCTGCAAATAATATGATTGCCACCAAACCCGCTGAAGCCTGTAATGCCAATTCAACATTCGCATCGGATGGACTGGAAGTCATGCGCACATGGTAGCGAGAACCATCCGTTAATCCCATCACCAGACCATTAATTTGTGCACTTTCATAATACGGTTCAAGCATAGGAGCTGCCAATGAAGTAGATGCCATGATAAGAGGGATAGCCCCAAGACGAGGTTCCACCTGTTCCACCCAGGCCCTGCCTGTTTCGCTGCTATCTGTAATTACGATAACCATACCAAAATCACTAATCGATTGGATATTTGCCAGTGCAGGTAATGACCAGGTGGGTATTCCATCCATGGGGGCTTTCAATCCATATCGCGCTGCCAATTTTGGATTCTGGGCAAATTCCTGCAAAGAAGCTGTTCCACCCGCCAGATATCCAAGGTTGACCGTTCTGTTTACGATGAACGAATCACGTATCGTTTGATCTGCCATTTCTGGCATTTCTTTTAAGCCATCCAGAAGGGTAGTATCTGCCAGAACCGTTCCTGTGGCAGAAGTAGACACAAAAACAAGCCTTGTGTTTTTCTTCACCAGATGTTGAATAATTCCCCGCCCTGCATTCGATAATTCTCCATTGTATCCGGGCTCAAAATCGAATGCTACCAAAACGGGTTGATCTGGTGCAAGACTATCAATAGCAGTATAGGCTGCTTCTGCAGATTCTGACATGAGTAGAAAACCAGAAGAAGCAGGCTGTGTCATGATAATTGATACCAGAATGACAAGAATTAACAAGGCAGCAAATATTAATCTTAACCAATTGAACCCGGCTTTTTTCTTTGCAGAAGCACTGGTTGTCGTTTCACCAAGTCTATTCAATAACGCGGCAATAATATCTGCACTTCTCTGTTGTTTATCAGAGATTAATAATTTTCCAGCCTGTACCGAAGTTTTCCGTATAGAGAGAGTTTGTTCCACCGAAGGCAGAATTTCAGGCAACCCAGCTAAGGGACCTGATTGCTGCAGAAAACCAGTTGCATCAGATAAAGGGAGCCTGGGCTCCTCAGGCTTCATAGCCTTCAACCAGGTTGGTAATTCCGCAGGCGCAATTTCTTCAGATGGCACCGGAACTTCACTTACAGATGATGTCTCTGTATGTTGAGGTAATTCAGAAAACCATTCAGGCAACTCGGGTTCTTCAAATGGCGATACAGGTACTTTAGGGTTTCTATCTACCGGTTGATATACATCAAAAACTTGCGGGAATGGAGCTTTCTCACTTTCGGGAGGTTCCTGTACTTCGTTCAACCAGTCAGGTAATATGTTTTCTTCAAAAGGAGGAACAACTGGAGAAGGTTGTTCTTCATTTTCGGGTATAACACTAGACAGCCAATCAGGTAAACCTGATACATTTTCTAAAGATTCTTCTTCAGGTAACTTAATATTTTGAATTTCATTAGTAGCAGATGATTCTTCCAGAAATGCAATCTCGGGTGTCTCTTTTTCTTCTCTGTTCTCTGGTGTTGTTATATTTTCCGGAATGAACGCAGATATACCCTCATCATGTTTTTCATCACTGAAAGGTAAAGGATTTTCCTCTTCGAGGAAAGCCGGCTCTGCTTTTAAACTATTATCCTGCTCGGAAGAAACCTCACCTAATGCTTCACCAGAAACAGCAGAAGTCTCGATGGTTCGGTCGAAATCCCGCAACCAGGATGGTAATTCGGGTTCTTCTGATGGAGTTATTGCTGGTTCTTCTACTGAACCAACCTGTTGCTGTAAAGCTTTAAACCAATCTGGCTGTTCTTCTGACCGCTCTACAGGGTGCTCTTCGGGTTGTTCAGGGATATTTTGCTCATCCTTGAAAAATTCCCGAATATGTTCAGGTTGCTGGAAGATTTCGAAGGAGGGGTGTTCTTCAGAAGTCCCCTCAGGATGCTCACTTGCCAATGGTGTTGGTTGTTCAGGCTTTTCATATGAGACAGGTGCCTGCCAGGCTGCCAGGTTCTTTAGCCATTCTTCTGCTTCCGTTTCATCCGGAATCGGAGCTTCTTGTTCTGCATCTTCTGCGGCTATTTCTGGAATCTCTTGCGCAAGCGGTTTTTCTTCTTGGGCAGGTTCCTGCAGTCGCGATAACCAATCCTCTGTGGATTCGGGAGTTTCATCTTCTGACTCAGATTCAGAAATAAATTCAGATTGCGGAGGGGTACCTTCTTCTACCGGAATATCCGAGAGGCCTCTTAACCAATCAGGGATAGCATCACTTTCTTCGGGTTTTTGCGCTGCTTGATCTTCCTTTCTTTCTCGACCATGTGTATTTTCTGCTTCCATGCGTTGCCGGATACGCAGCAGCCAATCAGGGGCTTCTTCTTCTGGCGTGTTGGTACCAGAAAAGGAGTCTTCAGGTAAAGGAATGCTTTCTTCGTTTCCGCCGCTATCAGAACGTAATGAACTCAACCAATCGCTCTCATTCTCTGATGTGGAAGGTGTTTCAGATATGTTGAAAGGCTTTAATGCAGCGTTGCAATAATTGCATCGTTCAGATGAAAAAGCATTTTCCTTTCCACACATTGGGCAGCGAATAGTATCCATACACTCATCCACTATACGGGCGTTCAGCCCCGAAAATTATCTTTAAACCAGTAACCAGACTACCTAAAGCCACACCGATTAAAATGCCACGACCACCTGCGATGGGTAAGCGATGAAGAAATCCAACCAGACCATCGTTTATGCCATCATTAGTAAAAATGATCCCACTGCCTATCAGCAGATAAAGAATCGCACTTGCTAAAAATACTACTGACATCCATCCTTTTTTCTGCTTGATCAAACGGAAACCCGCGATGACCAGAACTACTGACACTACTGCCAGCAGGCTGGTTTCAATCGGTACTTGAATCGAAGTGATCACTTTTTGAAATCCAGAGCTTGCGGGTGTCAGAACCAATCCAGCCACCAGCGTGATGAGAAATGCGAATATCAATACAGGGCTGTAGAAATTCTTCTGCTCTTTTGATCGCATACTTTGCCACTGATTTTTTATAAGGTACACAATCCCGATCAAGGTAGCCACCCCTATCAGGCTTACTGCCCAACCAAGCAGTGTAATACGGATGGGTTCCAAAACTGGAATCGGAAAGAAATATCCTGATAGAATAATCAATCCAATTGATATCGCTACAGCTACAGCTACCGGTGCTTTCATTAAGTATTTATCCCCAGAATGGACAATACCAGACGAATAAAGGCTGCGACAACAAGCACGCAAATAACGATCCACCTCAACACATCTTGTACCTTCAAGCCGGCTCTTTGCACACCTCCTGGTTGAAAATAGGGTGCAACCGCAAATACTTCCTCGCCGATCAAACTTTCTTGTGCTGCAGCATACATGACTGACTGTCCTACCAGATCATCACTGCCTGCAACATAAAAACTATCATTCTTCTCTGCTGCATCCAGGATCAAAGCTGCTTCAGGTCCAAAATGACCTAAAAGAACATTGGTTGAGTTGGCTTTTTCACGGATTGGCGCAAGCGTTCCCGCAGCATATGTCCAGGGCGAAATCCCCACCATCTGCCCTTGATTGACATTGAATTGACTCATGGCGTTCGCCTGACGATAGGTTCCTGAAAGCTCATCTTGAGCAAGAATAGTAAGAGCCCCATCACCACTGGTTACAACAGGCGCTTTATCGCCCGATGCAATATGCTGCAAGATCTTTTCTGATGCATTCAATGCAGATACTGATGCAGCACTGTTCGGATTCAAAAGATTTACTGATCCCAGGGTGACATGAACGCGTTTTCCTTGCTCAACAGAAGAACCAAGAGCTTTCTTCAATTGAGTAATCGCCGGTAAAGAACGTAATCCACCCCGAGATTTTTTCTTGCCAGTGATCAAAAAAATCAACAGCATTCCGGCCGCTACGAAGAATAAAAAGAAGCTGATGATAGTATCAAGACTTCCCAAAGGTGTCTCCTGAAAGGAATATCATTAGTAATATAGTATACATGTTTTCAAGTTGCAAGTTTCAAGCCTTACATGTTCTTTACAACCTTTAAAGCAAGTATAGCACAAGTGATTTTTACCCTATTTACCTTTCCCCCATAAACGACTACCTTCACCAGTGAGCCAGTATGCAATCAATTTTTCCCGCATGTCCTGGTCATCTTTCCAGAAAGAGCTGATCTGCGATGCATAACATGAAATCGCATCCTGCCAGGCTCGCAACCCTTTATCACTGATTGTTGTACTATATACGACTTTCATTTCGTCTGTCCATTGCTTTATATCAAGTTGATATTGGGCAATATAAGGGAAATCTGCGAAATAGTAGAGCGGTGAGAAATATTCTTCTAACATCATCCTCACCAACCTGTGATCACGATGCCCGCCCATAGTCAAAGGACTGACGATGTTGACAGAAGAGGTCAGGTTCTTCAGCATTGGTTGTAACACCTGTTTAGCGTCGTTCAACTCCCATTCCTCTGGTGGGATTACCAATTCTATATCACATGTGACCACAGGACTGCCATCAGCTCGCCTGCGATAAATACAATCATAAAAAGAATAATGGGAATAAGCGGCACCCAGAACCTGGCAGGCTGCTTTATCTTCTCCTCTTCTGATAGCAACGGTTTCGTCTCCAGTGCCCCACCGGTCATGCAGATCCTGTGCATAGGGAGAAAGATCAGGATATGGATTCTCTTTTGCACAAACTGTCCATATTTTAACCTGATCTCCTGATTGGATTTGCTGCCATATCATTCCGCCACAAGATAAGATGGCATCATCAAGGTGTGGTGAAACATAGATCCATTCTGCCATATTACAACTCCTCAATATTTGTTGTGATTGCATCAGGAGGTTCAATTTTAATTTCTGGTGGAGGTCCATTTTTCTTACGATATGGTCGAATCAGCCATATAAATCCAGCAAGCATATACCCAAGTAAGGCTACTCCCCTGACCAGAATCCCGGGAATGTTCCAGGTCGGGAAGAGCATCGGCATGAATATTCCACCAATGAGGAAAAGCATAAATACTATGTACTTAAAATATGGATAGGGTATTTTTTGGTATTTCCGGGCAATAACAGCCGAGCTGACCATCAATAATGCATATCCGATCAAAGCATTCCAGGCTGCTACATACGCTCCATGGGTAGGCACAAACCAGACATTCAAAAGTACATTAACCAGAGCTGAACCTCCTGAAAGAAGCGGGATAATGTTAGTCTTTTTAAAATTAAATAGGGGAGCAGAAGCAAAATAATACATCCCCAGGAAGAAATAACCCACCAGTAGCGGTGCAGTATAAATCACCCCAGGCTGGTAGCTTTCTGGTAGAAAGAGATTAAAAAACTCCGGCATGAAAAGACTCGCTGCCAGGCAAAGCCCACCAATACCAGCGATATAAAAAGAGACAACCCTGACAAGATGCTTATCAGGATTCTGGCCCTTTGCCATCATCTGATAATAATGCGGTGCCCAGGCTTGATTGATGGCTGAGGTCAATACTTGCATAGCCATACTTATCTGCCGGGAAAAATTATACAGGCCAATATCATGTAAACTCACAAATTGCTGCAACACGATGCGGTCAGCAGCGCTCAACGCCCATGCAGATAAGGTATGTGGCACGATTGGCAAACCGTATTTCAATCCTTCTACAATATGCGACCAGCACAATTTTGGCACGAACCATCGCCGCAGCACCAGGAACAGCACAACAAACGCCATCACACCTGCAGCGATCAAGGTGCTGAGCATCTGTCCATATGCACCTTGTTTTAACAGCACAACAAAGATAATGGCAGAAATTGTCGTGGTAAGGAAAACACCCCACTGGACGTATATAAATTCTTTCGCTTTTTGTTCAGCTCTATAAAGGTTTGTTGGAGTCTGAATTACCGAGCGAAAGAAAGATATCCAGAGCATGAAAACAACGAATGGTAAATACGGAATGGTCTCATCAGAAAATAGATTCCATAACGGTTTACCAACCAGGCATAATATGATTGTCACTGCCAGCGAGAATAACCCTTGAAAAACCAGGATTGAGCTTGTATACCGCTTTTGCTCAAGAGGATCATCCAAAAAATCGTAATAATGACGCGCGATGGAACTGGGCAACCCCAGGCTGAGCAATGTTACCAATACGCCCACATATGCAGACATGGTTCCTGTAATGCCATAATCTTCAGGGGTGAGAAATGCTGCCCATAAAGGAAGTAATAAAAATTCCGCAGCCCGCTGGATGATATTACCGATGACATAGATACTGGTGTTTTTTAGCAACCTGTCTCGGGTGAATTTTCGCCAGAGGGTTGTAAAGTGAGAAAGAATGTTCTGGATAGTTGCTCTCAAGGCTCGTCTTTTTCTATAAAGCAAGTTAGCAGAATTATACTTGCCATGCAAAAAATCTGCAGATAAAAAAATTGAAGAACAGGGAACAAGTGGATTCTTCTCCCTTATTGATCTCTTTGCAATCACATTTGTTTAAATGAACTTCTCCCATTTATAAATGGGAGAAGTATCATTTTCTATCAGCAGGGCAAAGTTTACCGTGGAATCACGGGCACATAAATGTACATGATCGAATCAGGTGCAAAGTAAGTAAATTCTTCAGTGTATACTTCCATATCCAATCCATCCCGTGTGGGACGATAATTTGAGGCAGGGATCGCTTCCTGGTAAATATGATTGTATGTCTGTTTTAGAGTCGTTATCGCTCCACGATGTTCAAAAACTGCCCAGGTATTGGCTGGAACGGTGCGTGCTGTCATACCCGCAGGAATGGGAGCATTTGGATCAACTTCAAACCCAGCCAGATACTCGAATGTGCCATCAGCTCCATCATTTACCCATTGACAGATACCATATGCAGCGTCACCAGTGCATATCAATTCATTGCTGCGCTTATTAAAATCATTCCAAGTACCCGAGATTTCGTTATTTTGATTTTTTCCCACATAGAGCAATCCAACCACAGTAAATGCTGGTTTGGTAATAAGCTTAAGTTCCATCTTTTTCTCCTTGATTATTTCTGATTTGGTAAGTAATTCATATTCTTCTTTTTCAATTTGATGCAATCGTTCCTCAACTTGCTCAAGCCTTCGCTGCTCTATCTGCACACGTTGAGTCAATTCATTTTGCTTCATTGCGAACATAGAACGTAATTTGCCAATTTGTAAATCGTCGTCCAGTAGCAGGCTAACCTGTTTCAATGAGAAACCCAGATCTTTTAATGCAAGAATGCGGTTTAGACAGTTCAATTGGTCGTCGGTGTAATAACGATAACCTGTGAAGCGATCCACCCACCCTGGGCGAAGGAGCCCAATTCGGGCATAGTGCCGAAGTGTTTTGACCGTTACATTCCCTGCACGAGCGAACTCACCAATTTTATACATTTTGCATTCTCTGCTCTCAGTTTCTCAAGATAATCCGGGCGTCCCCAGACAATGATGCATCATTTTCGCTGAGTATACAGTATCCCCCAGGGGGAGAGTCAAGGGTGATTTTTTGAATTTCGTTTTCAGGAAAACAGGAATCTTGAAGGTTTTCTGCAGTAAATAATGTGTGCAATTTTTGTTGACGCTCAAAAAAGGACGTGTTACAATACCGTTCGCTTGGGTGCGTAGCTCAATGGAAGAGCAGTGGCCTTTTAAGCCATTGGTTGGGAGTTCGAGCCTCCCCGCACTCATCTTTTTCTTTAATTTGGTTGGGAGTCCCGTCGAGGGATTATTCGAGCCTCCCCCGCACTCATCTTTTTCTTTAATTTGGTTGGGAGTCCCGTCGAGGGATTATTCGAGCCTCCCCGCACTCATCTTTTTCTTTAATTTGGTTGGGAGTCCCGTCGAGGGATTATTCGA
>DAOUGQ010000003.1:0-36818 GCA_034429195.1 Anaerolineaceae bacterium | reverse complement strand
GTGACTCACCAGGGACTCGACATCGCACCTCGACGGTGACCCTGAACCTTCTTCGTTGATTAAATAGAAAGTGACTCACCAGGGACTCGACATCGCACCTCGACGGTGACCCTGAACCCTCTTTGTTGATTAAATAGAAAGTGACTCACCAGGGACTCGAACCCTGAACCCACTGATTAAGAGTCAGTTGCTCTACCATTGAGCTAGTGAGCCATCTCCTTTACGGGACAATTATTATACCTCATTTAAATACCATCATCCAGATTTATTCATGGGATGACAGGTTGATGGAAAATACTATCGAAGAGTCCACTATTCTGGCTTTTGCCCGATGATCAAACCGTATCCTAAATATCGGAAAAGCGACCTGATCACTTTGAAGCTCGGTGCGATCTGTTTGGCATATGCTCGAAATTTCCTATCTTTTACAAGCAGCCCCCAAAATTGCATCCAAGCAGCCCAATTCTCTTTGAACTCACTGCCTTCTCGAAGCTGTTGCATTTCATCACACCACTGCTGCCACATCTTTATATAGCGCGATTCAGTGAAAGAAATCTCAAATCCATTTTTTTCGAACAGTTCAACCCAGCCTGAAATTGATAAAAATTCCACACTTCCCATAGAATTCCTGGTGAAATCAAGCAAATACTGTGGTGGAGGTTGGTGCCAGATACATTCATTGACCCCCAATCTGCCGCATGGCCTTAACACCCTCAGTATTTCTCGGGTTGCTAGAACTTTATCCGGAACAAACGCCAATACCGATTCACTGATCACGGCATCGAACGATTGATCTGAAAATGGAAGGGCTTGTACATCAGCAGTTCTAAAAACCACATGCTCGATCAATTCACATTTTTTTGCACGGTCGGAAGCCCATTTGATCATCCGCTCTTCTAAGTCGATACCGATAAGTGTACAACCACTTTTTTGAGCAATATGACACGAGGGAATACCCGAGCCAGAGCCAATGACCAGAACCTGACTGTTTTCCCCAATTCGGCACTTTTCGACCAGAAGGTCTGTTGTACTTAAACCCCCCATGTGTTTGGTGACACCCCATGTAGATTGAGCACCAAAATATGATGCAGTTTCTTGAGATGTCAATTCTTCTTTCATATCACCTCACTTGAACTATTTATAGTATACGATTGGCATCATAAAAAGAGTAGAAGTCAAAGAGCCCATTACAAAAGGTGAAAGAGAATATTGGAATATGATATAAATACATAACTTGAGGTACTCATGCCACGTGATGAAAAAGCCTGGTTGGAAGCCCGGCGTTATTCCCCAGAAATAATGAAGATTGCTCGGTGCATTTTGGAAGAAATGCGCAGTGGCAGTGATCTGCATCGTGCCCTGCTGCGGAATCCATTACCCGAAGGGGGCATCATCGCCAAACATGTGCTGGTAGCTGCGTACCGCCAACTTGTAGATAGTGGAGAATGGCAACCGGATGGCAATTTGCTCGACCGCATCCGCATGAAACCAATGCGTACACTGTCGGGGGTCACAACGGTGACTGTGTTAACCCGTCCAGCGCCCTGTCCGGGGCATTGCATCTTTTGCCCCACAGAATCCATGATGCCAAAAAGTTATCTTTCTGATGAGCCTGGTGGAGCTCGCGCTGTACAAAATGAATTTGACCCTTATCGGCAAACTGCATCCCGCCTGGATGCTTATGAGGCAATCGGGCATCCGATCGACAAGATAGAGTTGCTTATTTTAGGAGGCAGTTGGACCGCATACCCTATCGATTACCAGGAATGGTTCATCCAGCGTTGTCTGGATGCTTTAAATGGCTTTGACAGCCAATCATTGGAAGAAGCGCAAATTGCAAATGAAACCAGTGAACACCGGAATGTGGGTTTGGTCATTGAGACACGTCCAGACGAAATTACACCTGAAAGATTGGCATGGTTTCGCAAGTTAGGGGTTACCAAAGTTCAATTAGGCGCACAGTCAATGGATGATGAAATACTATTGATCAACCAGCGCGGGCATACGGTAGCCCAAACCTTGCAGGCCTGCGGAATGCTACGCGCAGCAGGATTTAAGATCGTGCTCCATTGGATGCCCAACCTGTTGGGTGCAACGATCGAAAGCGATTGTAAAGATTTTACCCGATTATGGCAGGGTGCTTGCCCCGATGAGATCAAGATCTATCCGACCCAGCTTCTAGAAAACACTGTCCTTTACCAGCACTGGCTGAAGGGAGAGTATCATCCTTATAGTACTGAGGATTTGATTGGTCTCATTGCCACGGTAAAACCAGAAATTCCTCTTTACTGCCGTGTGAACCGCATCATCCGGGATATTCCTTCATCTCATGTAATCGCGGGAAACAAGCGTACCAGTTTGCGACAGGATGTATTGGCAGAGCTAGAACGTCGGGGGAAGAAATGTGGCTGCATCCGCTGTCGCGAGGTGCGTGGATTGCAGATCGACCCAGAGAAATTATCTTTAGTAAAAACCATTTATCATCCCGTGCACTCTGAAGAACACTTTCTCGAATATCAAACCCCTGAGGGGAAGATTGCCGGATATCTTCGCCTGTCATTGCCAAAAATGGATAAGGAACTCTTGAGTGATATTTCTGACCTCCGGGATCCTATTCATGACCGGGCAGGTTTGAGGGAAATGCTTAATGATCTAAAGGGAGCAGCTATCATTCGCGAAGTACACATCTATGGGCAATCATTACCTGTTGGAGAAGAACGAGAAGGGGCTGCCCAGCACATTGGTCTTGGCACAAACCTGATCGAGCTTGCAGGGCAGATCGCCCTACAAAATGGCTATTCAAAATTGGCAGTGATCGCTGCAATTGGCACCCGTCTTTATTATAAAAACCGCGGATTTCTCCGCGGATCTCATTACCTTATAAAACCATTAGTTTCTCACAAATAAACAGAAACGCAGAACAAGCAGAGGGTCTCCTCTCCCGCTGCCGGTTCTACGGATCTGTTCGCATATTCGTTCTCGCGGCAGAAATCGCCTAGTCGGGATTTGCTGGACGTTTGAAGGCAAATACACTCATAGTTTTTCCATCATTGTTGGCACCGAAGACAGATACCAGTTCCCAGCCTTCTGCGCCTTTGGCAGCCAGTAGATTGGTTGCAGTGGATATACCATCCTTGGTAGTACAAACGGTGTCTTGAGTATTTCGGTCATACTCGCAGCGTGCTACCACTGTGGTATATTGCCATGCAGGATAGACAACAGCTTCAGCTACTTCCGTTTCATCTTTCTTATTACACGCCACAAGAAGGATGGTTGCCACAATGAGTACTAATATCACTCCACCTGCAATGATGAATAAACGTTTCTTATCCATGACTACCTCCTTAAACCAGGTATTGATTTTCGAAAACAAATTTGTATTCATACTGCCTATTGTTGCATGAATCTTGCCAGATGACAAAAAAGCACCTGAAATCAGGTGCTTATAAGGGTTTTGGGAAAATTAATTATCCTATTCCGGATATAGCAGTGGGACAATCTGTGGAGCAAATTCTTCCACCATTGCAGAAGAAATACCATTTTCATGGCAGATGGCGGCATATAAATCCACACTGCGTCGGCGGACACGGATTTGATTAGTAATATCCAGCCCCCACAATCCAAAGCGCTGAGTCCAGGCGCGTTCCCATTCGAAATTATCCACCAGGCTCCAATGAAAATATCCTTTTATTGGCCAGTTAAAATTGACAGCCCGCCATACCTGAAAAACATGCTCAATCAGGTATCGGGGTCGGAACAGGTCTGAAGCATCTTCTACCCCATTTTCAGTGATATAAATTGGTTTACCATACTGCCTTGCCCATTTAATCGCCCCAAACATACCTTCGGGCAAGTTGGCAATAAAACCAGACGGGCTGAGAAGTGCATCAGGTGGAAAACCTAGCTGCATGAAAAGGCGTTTTGGATCCAGGACGAATTTTGTAAGATCATTACTATAATAATTGATACCAACAAAATCCTGCGTTCCTGCCGCTTCAGGAATTTGCGTTCGATAATTCAGGATATGCATCTTCCCAGTTGCCAGCGGGTCAGTGAAACCATTATTGAAACTTTTAAATATGGTACTGGCAAGAATACGATCGGGAAGGAACCAGCGACGTGCAGGGCTAAAATTTCGGAAATGGTGAGCGATTCCTACCTGTGCATCAGGCTGCAATTCATGGATGATCTTATAGGCTGCTGCGTGCCCTTTGATCAGGTTGGTGGCAACTTTCATAGCGGCTTTTGGATCATTTTTACCAGGCGGAAAAGCGCCTCCCAACCATCCCCCGGTGAGATAAATATTCGGCTCATTGATGGTGATCCAGAGATTCACGTATTCTTTGAGAGCACCAACAATTTTTTTTACAAATTTCGCAAACAATTCGGGGGCATCATCTCGTTCCCAGCCACCTGCCCCTAAGGAATTGCCATCCTGCGAAGGTTCGTACATCCATAGTGGGTCGGTAAAATGATGCAAAGTAACCATGGGCGTGATCTTCCGTTCGATCATCCCACGAGCCATTTCACGATAAAAATCTATCGCATTTTCATCCCAACGATCAGGTGCAGGCTGAATACGGCTCCACTCTACTGAGAACCGGTGAGCATTCTGTCCTGTTTCTGCTGCACGATCCATATCCTCTTTCCATCGCCCCCCCCACCAATCGCAGGCTAATCCAGCAGTGCCACCATCCACTATTTTCCCGGGTATTTGTTCCCAGACTGACCAGTTATTATTTGTATTACGACCTTCTACCTGATGAGATGCAGTGGCAGTGCCCCAATAAAAGCCTTCTGGAAAATGAATAGTTGCGCGCGGCATAATTTCCTCCTGATGTTGGTTGATCTCAGTTCATTATACATGAGAGAGATGGCATCATAAATACACCCGACAAGGTTGTGGCTGTTTATGTTGTCATTCATCCACACTGTCAGGCTTATAGATTGAACAATATTGTGAATAATTTATATCTGTTGAGGAAGTGAAAGGCAGAAGATCGTTCCCGTTCCCTCACCTGAATGGAAAGTAACTCTCCCACCCAGATATCTCTCTCCCAACAATTTAATACTGTAGGTCCCCAGTCCTCTTCCCGTGCCTTTGGTTGAGAATGACCGTTGAAAGATCTGTAACTGCACCAGTGGCGGTATCACTGAGGGGTTAGATACCCGAAAATATACATTCTTTTCATCGGGTTCACAGGCTATAGTGATTGTATCTCCAGGTTGGCTGGCTTCAAGTGCATTCTTAATCATATTTCCCAGGATCCTTCTTAACAAAGTGGGATCAGAAATTATCGATAATCCAGGGTGGCTGATGTTTACTTCGATCTTTTTACCAGTAGCTGTTTCATGCCGATGATACATCGCTGTTACGTCCTCTATCAGTTCTGATGGTTTAAAGAGAACTGGTTTGACTGTCAATTCCCCATTCTCGGCACGGGTAATTTCGCGCTGTGATTGGATTTCATCGATCAATCCTTCAGAAAGCCGACGTAAGTCTTCGATAAATTCCTGAATTTCTTCGGAGGGAGCATTTTTCATCAGAATGGCATAATTTCGGATGTTTCCTGCTGTGTTGAGGATGTCATGAAAGAAGATACGCTCCAGTAAGGCTCGCCGTTTTTCATTGCTGATATCCTGCAAGGCAAAAATGGTAAACTGTTCTTCGTCAACAGATAAAGGAGTTGTCCATACACGCAAGTCTAGCGCTTCCCCCGTATCTTTTTGGATGATACGACATTCTTGAATATCTGTAAGATCATTCTGGCTTGTGAGAATGGCATTCAGTGCACCGCAGGTTTTACAAAATTCAGTTGTCCCACAGCCTTCTGGTCGTTCTGAAGCATGTTCACATTGTAATATCTCTCCAGGGCGCATTCCATAAATATCATCAAATCTCTTCAGATCAAGGAATTCTAATAATGCTTCATTAGCGTAAATAACCTGCCGGAATTTATTTAAAACAAGTAGAATGGATGGGTTTGCATTAATGATGGAAGCTAATGACTCCTGATTCTTTACCATACCGATTTGCAATTGAATAACATCATCGGGTGCACGTTCTTCCAGAGAAGGATCAATTTCCATACATTCTCTCCTGAGGTTGATCTTTATTGCTTATAATGTTTGAGAAGTATACATTATTCCAGCCCAGTTCTACAATGGAGATGAGTAAATAATTCGTAAAGGATGAAAGCGGGATGGATGGTCAGACAGTACAGGCACTTATCCAGATCAACCAGGTTTTCTATGAAGAATATGGCGAACCATTTGCCGCCACACGGCAGCGTATCCAACCAGGTATCATGCGCTTGATGCGTGATATCTCCATGCAGGGAGATTGGTTGGACCTGGGTTGCGGAAACGGGGCAGTTCTTTCGGCCTGGTCGGATATTGCAGTAAGAGGTTCTTTCACCGGATTGGACTTCAGCCAGGTTCTTTTAAAAGAAGCTGAATTACGGGCAGAAAGTGTTAGAAAAACCGGTAAAAATGTATGGCTGCAGCAGGCGAATATTGGTGGAGGAGATTGGGGATCTGTATTGTCAGCACTATCAAAGAAAGCAGATGCCTTTCCTAAAAAGTTTGATGGGGTGATGAGCTTCGCTACCATCCATCACATTCCCGGATATCAGAATCGGCTGGCATTTTTTCAACAGATATACCAGTGGCTCAAACCGGGGGGAATTGTACTTTTATCGTGCTGGCAGTTCCAGAATAGCCCAAAGCTGGTCAAGCGTATCCAACCCTGGTCGATGGTTTCCATTGATTTCGATCAATTAGAGCCTGGAGATACACTGTTGGATTGGCGAGCACATGCACCAGGGCAGAGCGAAAAGACGGGTTTGCGGTACGTCCACCTCCTCTCTCATGAAGAGCTTGCGAAACTGTCATCTGAAAGCGGGTTTGAGGTTATCCAAACATTCGAATCTGATGGCGAAGGGGGTAGATTGGGTCTTTACCAGGTATGGAAACAATATCCTGGTTGACAATGCTAATCCCCAAAGGTAGAGGCTTGGCATAGGGAAAATAAATGGGATGCTTAATCTTGAACCACTTGCAGGAAACCCAAAAGTTCACAGTTACCTCAAGCAAAGTGACACTGCATGCGGAGGAGGGTCTCGCTCTAGAATTTCAGTGCATAGATTCTATTATCAAGAGAAACAATACGGCTGATCAAACATACATTGCATAAAAAACTCAAGGCAAGATGTTCACCCACACTGCATGTGGTGCAGGTCGCTTCGCTCAACATGACATCATTTTTCGTAAGAGTTTGGTAAAAAGGCACGTTCGTAATGCACTATTTCATGTATGAGATTATTTCGATCTGTACAGACCGCATATCTTGCAATGACGATAGGTTTTTTGCAGGGATTAAGCAAACTTAACCTGTCAACATTCGAAGGGCTTTGCTCTGGGTTTTCAATGCGAGATTCTTGAGTCGCTATACTCTTGCAGAATGACATGACATTTTGTTAGGGCTTCGCGAAGGGGGAATAAAATAACCTGCTTATACGCGCTGGCTTCCCCGAAGCAAACCAAAAAAATCACCATGCAATGCACGAAAAAAAGAAAAACTCTTTGTACCCATTATGCCCTTTGTGGTGAATAATTGCCTTTGCGAAACTCGCAAGGTATTCTATTCCTGAGATTCCTTTTTCACCACCACAGAAGAAAGAGCGATCAGTATCACCTGCTCGCGAGAAGCTGCGCCGAGACGCTCTTTCAACGCATGAATATGCATAAGTACAGTTCTTTCACTCAACCCTAGTTTCAATGCCATCTGTTTGGTGGATAGTCCTTTCATTAACTCTTGTAGAACCTGCTGTTGGCGTGTGGTCAATGGTACTTCAGATATCATCTTGCTTCTACTTCCAGTCAACACCATCCGTTGCACGGGAAAATTATTCTTACTTAGTGATATGCGGTTCATGGATTACTATCCCCTTCTGTATGGGACCGCAAGGTTTCAGGAAAAGGGTTAACAATAGAACATCTGTACTATTATTATCTAATAAATACCTTTTCTTGTCAAGAGAAAGTATCACATTCCTGCACTGACGATCTGATTTCTCCCCTGATGTTTTGCAGTATATAAAGCTTTGTCTGCAGCGCGAATGAGTTCCATTGAACTGATGCCATGTTCCGGGAATGCAGCGACACCTCCAGAAAGGTGGATTGGTTCCAGAAAACGATCTTGGTATTCTAGTCGCACTCTACTGATCCCCTCACGTATCGTCTCTGCATGCTGGTAGGTATCTTTTAAATTGGATTCGATTAATAACAAAACAAACTCTTCACCCCCATACCGGCAAGCAATATCTTCAGCTCTTAAATGAGATAAAAGAAACTGCCCCAGAGAATGTAAAACCCGATCTCCCGCTTCGTGTCCATAAGTATCGTTATATCTCTTGAAATAATCGATGTCGAACATGATAATTCCCAGCGGACGTTGATATCGGGCAGCTCTTCGCAATTCTCGTTCAAGGGTTTCTTCAAGATACCGCCGATTGAATAAATTGGTAAGGGGGTCGCGGATGGACTGCTGCCGGAGGTTTTCGCGCAATCGTAGATTGTTTAGAGTAACCCCGATATGATCTGCAATGGTGTTAGTCAATATTTCAACCTGCCCAATCGGGTGAGCAGCGAACACGCGAACATGCAGCATCCCCAGGATATCTGCCTGAGCAATAATTGGCGCACATAAATACAACACTTCGTCCTGACCAGTACTATTGGGGATGATATGCTGGCATTTCATTCCAGGTGATAGGTTTGAACTTCGATGGAGATGTCCTCTCCGAAAACCCCAGCATTCCATTGGCTCAAAAATGTTTTCCTCAGGGTTTAATGTTCCCCATGTCGCTCTGGCTTCCATCTTTGTGCGCGAATTGTTAAGGATATACAAAGCCCCATTTCCATTAGAGTAAAGTTCATTCCCAAAAGTTTGAACAACTGCATATAGATCTTCTTCGGTGATGCAATTTTGGAATAGTTCGCTGAATTCGTTTAACAGGTTTGCATCACGATTGAGACTTTTAAGCATTTTGTTCCACTGGATCAGATCTTCATTAGCTTTCTGCAGAGCAAGGCTGACCTGTTGGTGATGAATAGCGTTCCCCAACAGGCTTGCGGCTGTCTGTAGGGTCTCAATTTCAACAGTTCCCCAAATTCTTTCTCGGACACAGTCATCAAACCCAATGAAACCGACCCATTGCCCATTTGATTGTACCGGTAGAACCAATATAGATTTAATGTCCTGGGGCAACAGTTCTTTTTGGCTCCGAATGGGCATTTCACGTACAATGCCTGCCATGGGTTTATTTCTTTCCAGTTTCTTCGACCATGTGCTGAACCATCCGGAACGTAATGGCATGTTTTGTAATTCGGGATTATTGATCTGTGGCGTGATTCCTTTTTCACACCACTCATCGATTTGGCTGGCATATTCAGCTTCCCCTGACAGATGATCATTCTCAAAAAAGTAGACTCTACTGACTTTTACTGCTTTACCCAGTTCTCGCAGTAGCCAATGCAATTGGCTCTTCCAATCAGGTGCTGCCATGAAACGCTGTGCAGCCTGGGCAATTACCTCTAGAACCGCATCGCGCAATAGTAGAGAAGCTTCTGCCTGTTTTCTTGAGCTGATCTCGATCAACGCCACCCGTTCAGTGGGTACTCCATGTAAAAGGACCGTATCAGAATACACTTCTACCCAGACTTCTTTTCCTTCAGGATGGTTCAACCGCATCTCGATATTGGCTGGTGCTGGCAGTTTTGCCTTATATTTTGACCAGTTTTCGATGACCGCCTGTCGATCATTTGGATGGATAAACTCCATCAATTCTCGGGGGCTGGAATTAAGGATCTTTTCGTAAGGATAACCCAAGAGATCAGCCATGCGAGTGTTGGCATAAATGATCTTTTCTTCTTGAAGAAAAATAACTGCCTGAAAAGAATGCTCGAACAGGAAGGTACTTAATTCATAATCCAACCTTCCAGCTTTTTTTGAACTTGTTTGCTTGTTGTCATTTTGGTGAGATGAATCAGCCGTCATTGTCTTGCCTCTCTCGCTCGTTCTTAACAATCCAGCTTGAGATAACCGTCTATCTGGCTCTCGTAATTCATCAATCTACTTTGTATTATTATGGAAAAACTAAGTTAAGTAAATAACATTTTTATTAAGAGAAACCATTCGCGAAATGTTGGTGAATTTTTTGAAAAGCTTTTTGCAAAATAATCAATTTGCAATGATCAACCTGTTTTGTTCCAAAACTGCCTGCGGAGCAAATAAACGTATATGGTACTCAATATTCTTCATTTGCAACGCTACTGCGGCAGTGGTCACATCAGGTGGAGCGTAAGAGACATACAACACATGAGTTGTTTCTGGTGTTATAGGAGAAAGATCATCTTGTCCATAGATGATCGAGCAACATATACCATGTTGATCGCGCATGATCATGTCACCTGCCCGAATCTGCCGGGTGGTGCCATTCATGATTGTCATTTCATCATTCACTTTTGACACATCAATCACAACAGGCTCGATCAATTTCGATGCATCATGCCCGGCTGTCAAAATATGTGTTTGAACCTCTGCAGCAAAATTTGCATCGACAAGAGGGGATACATCTGGCAGTTTCTTGCCCTTCAATACAATTGATTCCACCTGGAGAAGTACATGATACGTTTTCTCGAACCGTTTATAGTATTGCTCATATGCCGACATCACATCAAGAGAAAGGAAATCTTTGCGAGTAAACCCTACATACGTTTTTCGCAAGGATTCTTCAATCTCACGTTTGCGCTGATCCAAAGACTGGCAAGCCAGATCGTTCTTTACGCATGAAAACTCTAACAAGCCTATGATCGCCCCTGGATGAGTGGCATTCCATTCATCGGTACCTACAATATTGATCATGTGGTATTCATCCTTCAAAAAAAGGTTGCATAATGAAAAAAACGTGATAAACAAAAGATTACTTTATCATAAAAACAATATCAGTTTAGTATATCAAAGTTAGCCCCACCACTTTGTGTAGTTACCGACGATGTGAACCTAGCCATGAAAGATTATTGGGAGAAATTCAGCATTGGCCCCTGGGATGTACGACATTTCACCCCACAGAAAGTAAGAAACTTCTTCGTTGGTGGAAAACCTATCACAGAAGGTTTCGAATTCATCTGTGCAGTGACCTGGAACAAAGATATGGAAATTGAGTTAATCCAGCCCGTAAGGGGGCCAAACCTTTATTGAACAGAATAGCTCTAGATTTCACCACATAAAGGATGTGTTTTCCGATAAGAAAATTACTGAAGAGAAAAAACGCCTGGAGTCATATGGAATCGAGGCTATGCAGACAGGTTGGATCGATGACGACAGTCATTATTACATGAGCACTGAAAAGTTTCTCGATATGATCCTTGAATTTGGGAACAGCGGAAAGATTGGCACTCCAGATTACATTTATTTTCAAAAATATTGAATAGATATATATACGCAGCACATGTAAGGTGTTTTTCATTCTCCAAAACAATACAGATACGGTCTCTCTTTGACTGCTGCCCTCTCAACGAATTGGAAGGTTCTTTCTCTCTATAATAAAGAGAGGCATCTTAACCATTCTAAAGAATTTTAGTGCTTTTCGTGTTTTTATGGTCAAGGATAAAGCTTCGGTTAAAAGCGATCCTGAGTTATCGCATAAGAATTAGATTAATACTTTAACGATATGGGTAGCGAGCATAGAAAAAGAGGTTTAAAATGAAGTAGAGCCTTACCGCAACTTGGGGCACAAAATCTGATCGTAAGGTGGTGCCATGAAACGCATATTTTCTCCCTGGCGGATGAAGTACATCGAACAGCCAGCTCAAAATCATAATTGTTTTTTCTGTGAAGCGATAGCTAATCCTGATGATCCTCAAAACCTCGTGATTTACCGAGGAAACCATGCTTTTGTCATTATTAACCGTTACCCTTATGCCAGCGGACATATCATGGTCGTGCCTGATGCCCATGTATCCACTCTCCCCGACTTGAACGAAGAAGTTCAGAATGAAATCATCGCTTTGCTGGCAAAAGCGGAATTTGTTCTTGAAAAAGTTTATCATCCAGAAGGGTTTAATATCGGCGCCAATCTGGGTGCAGCGGCTGGCGCGGGAGTGCCCGGGCACTTCCACTTTCACATTGTGCCACGTTGGGTGGGAGACACAAATTTTATGAGTACTCTGGGCGAAGTACGTGTACTGCCTGAGGCGCTAGAAGTAACCTATCAACGACTGCGCGCTGCCTGGAAATAGTTTCTTTAAAATGATCATTACTCCATTCGCCCGTTCTTCTAAGAAGAGCGGGTTTTTCTATCCATAAATTTTAGATTTCGTAGTATGAGACAAATATTAATTTTGCTATAATAACTTCATCATTCTGGCATGGAGGAAGATATGAAGAACCGTCACACCTTGAGTATTTGTGTTGTGGTCTTATTCATTGTTTCGATTGCCTGTAACCTGCCAGGGGGAGATTCAACTGAGGAACCAGATAAGAATATCAGTGAAACTGAAGCTGCTCTTTCTGCCCGTGAGACCGATGTGGCAGAAAAGGCAACGCAGAATGCCATAGAACCCACCCAGCCCCCACCAACTGCGACCGTGGCAGCAACTTATACCCCATATCCTACTTATACACAACCAGCGAAAATTGTTCCTACCATTGCGATACCCGCGACAGTAGAAGCCCCGGTGGATATGAATGAAAAAATTAAGAACGCGAATGTTCTGGTTTTTGAAGATATCCGTGGATATTATGATCTGAAACCTTGGGTCAGCCAGGCAACGGATTCAATTGGTTTGAAACATGTGACCAATGTGGGCGACGCCCTGGGTAATTTCCAGAAACAGATCTATTCTCCAACAAAATGGGATCTGGTGATCATATCGGTAGAGGTACGTACCAGCTTTAGTGGTGAAATGTTCGAAGGAGTGATCGATCGAATCAATGAAGGCGCTGGGGTCATCATTGAATTATGGCACCTGGATATGATCGCCAATGGAAAAATCGCCCCCATTATGAGCAAATGTGGGATTGATTTCTTCCGGAATTGGGAACGCCCTTACGATTATGATCCTCTTGATTACTCCATGTATTGGCTCGATACCAGCAGCCCAGTGATTTCCACACCCAATATGGTACAACCTTTATACAGTTCGACTAACTACTGGTTTACTGATGCAGGAGATCTGCTCGAAACCACAGGCAGTGGAGATGCAGAACTGTTGGCTGGGCTTTACCCAAAAGAGCACAACTCGTATGGAACTCTCGCGACTTGTATGGATGGGCGCATGATCTTTCAGACTTTTTCGACGCATGATTATAAATATGATCAAATGGTCCCATTATGGGAAAACTACATCGTGAATACCCTCACAGCCCACTTTAATTATGTAAAATAATATTGCCAGACTTAATACACAAACCGCCTGGCAGAAAGACGCCAGGCGGTTATTTTTCTGATAGAAAAGAGGACCCAATGACAACAGGAAATGAATATATGCGCGCATCGCGTCCAGGTGTGCAACCACCATCTGCACAATCTCTGGGTGTGCCTTATCCACCCCTAGAACTTCCTATACCGGAAGGCGTCAGGATGATTGCTCTTCCTAAACCAAAAGATTTCCCCTTACATAATCTTGATTTTAAGGAGTTAATCGAAAAACGCCGCACTTTAAGAAAATATACTGAAGAAGCAATTTCCTTGCAGGAACTGGCATTCTTTCTATGGGCGTGCCAGGGAGTGGAAAGAATCACTGATAAACCGGTCACCTTCCGCACTGTGCCCTCTGCGGGTTCGCGGCATGCTTTCGAAACATACATTTTAGTGAACCGGGTGGACGGACTGCAGCCCGGCTTATACCGATATGCAGCTATTGAACATACTCTGCTAGAAGTAACCCTTGATAAAGAGATCAATCCAATTCTGACACAAGCTTGCTTGAATCAGAATCAAATTGCAACCAGTGCAGTCACGTTTTTTTGGATGGCAGTAGTAGAGCGAATGACCTGGCGATACAGTGAACGAGGATATCGCTATTTATTCCTTGATGCCGGGCATGTCTGCCAGAATTTATACCTTGCAGCAGAAGCTACCGGTTGTGGGGTTTGCGCTATTGGTGCTTTTGATGACGACCTTTTGAATGCGGCTTTCCATGTAGATGGAGAAACCCAGTTTGTTTTGTATGGTGCTACCCTGGGGAGAAGAGGAGAATAAACCAATTATGGATGTTATCTCGCTTACCACCCATCATCTGGTCAAAAGCGAAGATTTGAACCATCATGGCACATTGTATGCTGGTCGCTCTGCAGAATGGTTTGTTGAAACAGGATTCACCGCTGCGGCCAGTCTGTGCAGTCCAGAACATATCCTGTGTGTCAAAATCCATGGGATGGAATTCAGCCGTCCGGTTCAGCTTGGTGAAATTGTCGTCTTTACCGGCAAGATCATTTTAACCGGACGGACCAGTCTGGTGGCTTACGTTAACGCTTCGGTACGTGGTCAGACAGCTCTCGAAGGGTTCTTAACCTTTGTAAATGTGGATCTGCAGGGCAAACCCCAACCTCATGGTATACAAATAGAGCCTATCAGTGAAAATGACAAAGCACTTCAGGAAAAAGCACGAACTTTAAAGAAGTAACTATAGTATTGTTTGATCAGCCGGCACGACTTCCAGATCTGCTGGGTTGATGGTCAATCCTTCGAAAGCTTGAAAGGTTAGTTGATCTACTTTCAAGCTTTTTCGATTCCGCAATGAGTCAAACAGTGCTAGATAGCTGATGGGAATGCTGTTAAGCCAGTTTAGCTCAAGAGCTTGAGCTACCTTCTGAAGGAGATCTACATCTTTTCCTTCAATCTCACAGAAATTTCCGAAAGGTAGTTCATCTAGCATTACTTCGGTATCGTACAGCTCATAAACAGCCCGATATTTCTCATAAATAACTACTACTTTATATCCGAGTACTTCCAGGAACTGGCGAGCAAGATCGAAATTGCTTACATCGAACTCGATCTCACGGCGCACCTGAGCACCATTATCCAGCCTGGCATCGTCTTTATAGGTGAGATGTGCTCCCCGGTCTTTCCGCAACCGTAGTACACGTCGCTCCTGCAAAAACTTGTTCTCTGGCGTGTCAAATCGCAAATTGATCTCCAGAATGCGCGGCTCGATCAAGCGTGCTCCCTGGCTGATCAGACGTTCTTTCAATTTTTGTAGATCTGCAATGTAGAACTTTGCTTCAATTTCCTGCATCATCATGGCTCTTTTCTCCTGCTGATGCAGGATTATCCGTTTTCGAAACGGTATTTACTTTCAAAGGTGGATGGGCTGCCAGTACTGTAAAAGTAAATACCCAGAAAAACAAGGTTACTAATAATGCAAACAACCAATTTGCCTGCATAGAATCATTCCGTGTAAGTGTAAGCCTGTCGATCCAATACCAAAGGCTGAAAGAAGCAACCGCTACCGCAGTAAGGCTGCGATAATAAGGCAGCCCAAACCACAACCAGATAGCTGCCAATAGCATAACGATCCCAAACACCGCCCCGCTAACTGCCAGATACAGCGGTGGCACATCCATTTTATAAGTGACCAATTTATCCCAATAGATGATCGCTTGCTGTAATCTCAACCACCCTGTAGCGGATACGAGGAAAAGCAATAATGTATAAATGATCAGATCAAAAGACCGTATCTGGCGTTTCATGCAATTTATTGTAATGTAATTTCCCATAAATGGACGTGTGCAGGTTCAGAGTCATAGGTGCTCAAAACCTCCACTTCCAACCGGCTGGCATCCAGAGATTTTGAAAAAGTCACCGGGATAGTGCGAGGATTGGGATCCGAATCCCATTTTGATACATCTTCCATGAGGAGGGTACCATGATCATCATATACGCGAACGGTTAAAGTAGTAGCCGTACCACCTACTCTTACCAATACCCCTTTTATTGGTCTTGGTGAATCCCAGGCCAGGTTTACCCGCAATGGATTGGCTTCGAAAGTGCGTATGAGGGTGAGGTCATCGCCATCGAAGATCTTGTCAATGCTGCCCATATCGAGATAAGAATAAGAAACCTCCGTTTTCTCTCCCTGAACAAGAAGAGCTTCTTTCTGTAGGATCTGGCGAGCCGCTTTTTCTTTTGCCAGGATCTCATCGATGTTCTTCACATAATCCAACCTGACAAAATAGAAACCAGGCTGTCCATTGGGATATGGAATGGTTTCTTCCACATGAATACTTTCAAACTTACCGCTTTCCTGTACCAGACGAAATTCTTCAGGGATCATCACAAAGAGTGTATCCGTGATCGGGAGGTGTTCATTGAAATATCCCTCAATGGAACCCATTTCAAAAGGAGGGTCTCCTTCATAGAAAAAACGCATAGTGGTGTCTGTGCCATTCGCCCAGGAAGGTGAAACCAGTATTTTCGCATCGGGGTGAACTTCCAGGTATTCATTAATGGCTGTCACAAGCTGCCTGGCGCCATATTGCATACCAGCCAGACCGTAATCTTGATACCAGAGAGAACCAACCGTCAATGCCTGCACACAGAGAAAGATATTAAACCCTGCAAGACAACCAAAAGCTACCAGATCAAATACATGGGAAGCTTTTTTCCAATGATTAATCGTTTTTTCCAACAGCCAGTTCAATCCTATTGCGGCCAACAGCGTGAGAGGGATGATCATCACCAGTGCACGAGTGATTCCCAATTGTGCCAATGCTGCACCAGAAGGTGCTGCCAAAAGGGTGAAGAAAACTACCCGGTATGCTGATTGGCGAAATCGAATAAAAACAAGCCCCAATCCCAGAAGGGCAAAAGGAAGTGTCGCCCACAGCATATGACCATACCCATCCATCTGGTGGCGGGCAAGATCATGATCATTAGCGAAAAACCAGTACATTGGATTCAATCCAGCAAAATATTCTTTACAAAAGTTCAGCAGCTTTTCCGATAGGGGGATGTTTTGTATCCAGTAAGAATTTAAAACACGTAAATGCTGCATAGTTTCATCAGGATGAACAAGCTGAAAACGCAGCATAGGAACCGCGCACACTAAAGTGAGAGCAAATGCAAGACCCACCTGTTTACGATGCTGGAAATGATACTTTAAATCGGAAAAGAAAAGGAAAATTGCGGTTAATCCAACCACCATGCGAATAGGACTGTAAGCATAAAAAGTAAGCGCTGCCAGAATGACTGCCATGTAGATTTTTTTGGTTTCTCCCTGGCGATATCTCAGGTAAAAATAGAGAAATCCTACAAACAGGCTGGATGCCAGACTGGTTTCAAAAGCAGTCCTGCTGTGTAAAAACCAGGCAGGAGCAATAGATAGTAACATTACCGCCATCCATGCTCGTGTCGAACCAAAAGCATGCTTGAAGATCAAACCCAGCCAAACCGCAGCCAGAACAGTTGCCAACATTGAAGCAGCGCGGGTTACAATGATGCTCTTGCCAAAAATGAGATACGGAATAACCTGCCAGTAGACTGATGTTCCCAGGTTGTACTGGTAAGAATTCAAGAAATACGTGGGGAAGAGTTGTCCATCACTACCCTTGCATCCCCTATCCACAAACTCTTCAGCAGAAACCGTCTGGATCGCCTCATCGGTAAAGAAATAGATGGGGTATTTTTCCAGCCCTACAAAGCGGGTGACCAGATAAATAAGGATTGCCAGGGCAAAAAGCAGGCTTTCCAGCTTTACATGTTTTACCTGATCCACCAGGGATTCGTTGGAGACACGCGTAGAATTTTGTTCTTCAACCAGGATAGATTCTTCCGTTGAGAAGTTCTGTGATTCATTCCCGCTAATCCTTACCTCGATGAGCGAATCCTCAGGAATTTCTGCCTGGATGCGTACCGTTGATCTCCCAATCTGTATTTCACGGGTTTCTTGCTTTTGAATATTGGGCATGGGTAGATTATAGCATTTTGAGAAAGAGAGCCCGACCGTAAGGTGTTCATCATATAATAGAAGCATGAAGCAAAGTGTTACCTGAAAGGAGGATGCTATAACACCTACTACCTTCTCCTCGATGAATGAGTTAATAACCTATCTAAATACCCTCGAAAACCGCATCATTGCTGTGGAAAACGAGAATAAGCTACTTCATGAGCGGTTAGCTACAAGACATGTTGATAGTCTTACTCTCCGTGAGGAAATTCAAAAGCATATTCCTTCCAGTGAACTTTTTAGTTCCAGCTTCTGGAAAAGGGCTTTTGCGGTCTGGGGACATTATTTCGTTGCGCAATTGATCATTTCTGCTGTGCTAATTGTTTTCTATTTGATCATACTGGTTATTTTCATGGTGGCTGGTATCTCCCTGGGAGGTTCTTGACAGTTGGCTGGTGCAGATATTGATAAAGATGAACTCAATCGTTTCATTACAGAGATCCGTGACAGCCGAAAATATCACGCACTCAACCTGCCTGATAGTACACTGCGCAATCTTATTGAGCAGGAGCTTCCCCGTTACAAAACCAGAACCCTGGCTTTACAGGCAGTCCGCAAGAAACTGCATAACCTGGTTGCGCCATATTTAGGTGACCCTGACTATGATGAAGTAAACATGAGTTTAGAGCAGGCTTTTACACAGGGTGATCACGATAAGGTGAAGGTTATCTGCAATGAGCTACTGCAGACCCATGCTTCTACCCTTGAACGGTTACCCATTCTCACAGAGTTCTATTCCCGTTTATTTTCTATCACCGGGAAACCTGAAGTAATCCTGGATCTGGCGTGTGGTCTTAACCCTTTCGCCATTCCCTGGATGGGTCTGGAAAAAACAGTGCAGTATCATGCATATGATATTCATCTCCCGCGCGTCCAACTGATCAACCAGTTCATGCAGGGTTGGGGTATGGCACCGCTGGCTGAACAGAAAGATATCCTGGTTGAACCACCAGAGATAAAAGCAGATGTCGCTTTCTTCTTTAAGGAAGCTCATCGCTTCGAACAACGCCAACATGGATGCAATCGTGCTTTCTGGCAGCAATTGCAAGTAAGGTGGCTTCTGGTTTCGCTTCCAAGTGAAAACTTGACCGGTCAGCACTCGCTGGTTGACCGCCAAAGACGGTTGGTAGCAAACACACTGCAGGGACTTGATTGGAAGGTGGAAGAAGTAACTTTCCCGACTGAAATCGTTTTTTGTATCCAGCCACAATGGGAGTATTCGAATGGGTAAAAGAAAAACCAGTATATCTGAAAAGACTCCTATCGCTGGACCAGAAGCTTTCCAGCATCTTCTTAATGCAGAGGAATACCAGAAATTAATCGATTCAATAGAGCAACCGTTATCACCATCCATCCGGGTGAACCCTTTGAAAGTTGATGTTCAACAATCCATAGAAAGATGGGCCGGGTATTATGGCTGGAAGACCCGATCAGTACCTTATTGCGCTACTGGTTGGTGGATTGATCACGGCAATACGCCTGTCAGCCAGACCTGGGAGCACAGGCTGGGTGACTATTACATTCAAGATGCCGCATCAATGCTTCCCGCTGAGTTGTTTGATTTCCCCCTTCCTCCTGAGGCACAAGTGTTGGATATGGCAGCTTCACCCGGAGGGAAGACCACCCATCTAGCATCACGATTGAATGATCATGCATTGATCATTGCCAACGATTCATCTACTTCACGGCTTACCGCTTTACGGTTGATACTGCAGAATTGGGGTACGGTGAACGTTGGCATTACCCACTACCCGGGAGAGCAACTAGGAGGATTGTGCCCTGCCGTTTTTGATGCTGTGCTATTGGATGCTCCCTGTTCGATGCAGGGACTGCGAAGCGCTGAATCTCATCCAATACGAGCCATCACACCTAGAGAGCAGAGCGATCTGGCAATGCGCCAGCAGCGGTTATTGGAAAGTGCAGTCCTGGCGACCAGGGAAGGCGGGCAGATCGTGTACTCCACCTGTACACTGGCACCACTGGAAGATGAGGGAGTCGTTGATGCTGTTCTGAAGCGTTTTGGTTCTTCTTTGCAATTGGAAGATGTATCTTACAGGTTGCCTGTTGAAGCTCAAGGGATATCGAGGGATGGCGATACCATTTATTTAGATGAAGTTAGAAAAACTGCCAGGATTTGGCCGCATGTTTTTGGCACAGCTGGTTTCTTTGCTGCCCGTTTTACTCGCCTGCAAACAACGAGATCTGAACCAGGAATAGCATTAACAAAAACAAAAGGATTGCCTGGAACAATTTTAACCGATCGGCAAATCAAGGTGATCTGTGATCAATGGATGAATGATTTTGGATTTGATTTGGATAAAGTTTTAGAAGAATATCATCTTGGGTTAGTACAACAGGGAAGAGAAATCATTGCAGTACCATTTGCTATTCTTCAGAACATCCTGCCACTGACAATTCTTTCATGTGGGCTACCTATGGCAGAAATCAATCCTGACGGATATCTTCCTTTTCACGAATGGTTGACACGATTTGAGTCACAATTCCATACTTCGCGCTATAATATACCAATTGATCAGGTTACCTCCTGGTTGCGAGGTTCTGACATACCGGGAAAACCAGCAGGTTCTTTTTCGAACCGCCAATTGGTGTTGACAATGGATGAAAGGGGAAGATACCTTGGATTGGCGAAAATTCTGAAAGATCGTTTGAAAAACCTTCTACCGCGCAGGGTGGTCGCAAATTGGTAGAACCTTGCAAAAGAGAAAACAAAATAACTTAACAGAAAAGGTAGTGCAAATCGTTTGCTAATCATTTAAAATAGGATATATCAAGATTAAATCATTTAATTTTAATCTTGTGAGGTTATCGCATAAGGTAAAGTCTATTTTTTAAGGAGAGGATACTATCCCAGCCATACCTGGAGTTCAGGATAACGATAATCGATTCACCGTTTATCATGATTCGAGAGATCTGTTTAAGCAATTGAATCGGGTAAATCGGTTAATTGCCAGTTGCCTGGATGAAGAAAGCATTGCCAGAACCGTACTCAGCCATATCAAATCACTGATCAACCTTGATATCTGTGTTTTTGCACAATATCATCCTGATACTCAGGAATTCAGCATCCATTGCAACCCTGAACCAGAAAATTGTATCAATTCGGAAGTACTTTCTGATCTGGTTAGCATCACCAGCTTTCAAATGGCAAGTGATCCCTTAATCATCCACACAAAAGAATTACCTCCTCGCAGCCAGGCACGTATGGCTTTCGAGAAATTGGAGATTAGCAAAATATTGATAACTGCAATTTCCAGTAAAGACCGGATGTTAGGGGTTCTTCTTCTCGGTTTTTGTGACCCTAAAGCCCATATAAATGATTTTGAAAAGATGGTGGCCAGTTTCATTGCCCGGCAATCTGCATCTGCCTTTGATAATGCTGAGCTGGTTCAAAACCTTAAAAAACAGAATAATCAGTTGGAAGTTCTTTACCAAACCAGCTTAAAAGTAAACGCTTCGCTTGACCTGAAGGATGTTATGGAATCTGTGCTGGAAAGCGTCATGTCAATTTTCCCAAAAGCGAATGATGCGCATATTTTTCTCTATGAAAATGAAGTGCTCACTTTTGGGGTTGCTCGTTGGGCAAAAAGAAGATCGAGTAAACCTTATGCAATGCCGAGAAAGGATGGAATCACTTACAATGTTGCACGGACAGGACAACCTATCATAGTCAACGATATGGCATTACATCCTTTGTTTGCTGATATTCATCCAAAATGGCACGGGGGGATAGTAGGCGTTCCTCTTATTTCCAAGAACAAAGTTGTAGGAGTGATGAATCTGGCATACAAGACAGCACACAATACAACAGAAGAGGAGATGCGCCTTCTTCACCTATTGGGTGATCAAGCCGCCATTGCGATTGAAAATGCCAGACTGCATCAGGTCATTGAGAATCAAGCATTGACGGATGCATTGACTGGTATTTCAAACCGGCGTGCTTTTGGAAAACGTCTTCACGATGAAATCTTGCGTTCTGCCAGGTACGATCATACATTTGCATTGATCGCTGTGGACATTGATAACTTTAAATTGATCAATGATACCTATGGTCATCCAGCGGGAGATAATTTTCTAATCCAATTTGCTGTATGTATGCAAGCCGCTGTACGAGATACCGATTTTATTGCAAGAACAGGAGGAGATGAATTTGCGATCATATTACCTGAAAGTGACCTGGAGAATGCAAAACAGATTGTCAGCCGCCTGGAAATATTGATCGCCCAATTTCCTTTTGATCTACCAGATAATCGAATTTCGCAGTTTTCAGCCTCATTTGGTATTGCGGTTTATCCTGAACAGGCATTGAATGGTGAAGACCTGATAAATTTTGCAGACCAGGCGCTCTACCTGTTCAAACGCCAAAAAACAGCAGATTCATCCTCGCGAAGAGCAGCTGACAAAGATCAAGAACGTACAGTCCCCATTTTTTGAAACCACCGATAAGAATCCATAATAGTAGATTCCAGCGATAACGGCGCTGGCAATCCCAGGTCAAGCTGGGCTTTTTTAGTATCATAATAAAAGTAGTATCCAGCAAGGTGCAGCAGATTGGTATCCAGGGGAAATGGAATGATCTTTTGTATCATTGTTGCCGTATTTGCGAGGTTACGTGCCAATGGAACAGGGATGGTGATTTTGGGAGCTCTCCCACCAGTAAGATGGGCAATCATGTCTAACAAAACAGCCAGGTCGATATTATGTGCACCGAGAATGTACCTTTCTCCGGTTTTGCCTTTTTGCCAGGCTAAAATGTGACCCCATGTTACGTCTTTAACATGCACAATATTCATTCCTGCAGGAACGGTGACCGGTAACCTACGATTGGCTACTAAAACAATCGGAGAGTTAGTCAATCGATTGATATTTCCTTCGCCCATCACCACAGAAGGATTGACGATGACTGCATCCAGACCCTGGCTGACTGCATACTGCACTTCCATTTCAGCCAGATATTTCGAATAACCGTACTGCCAATGGCCCGGAATAAAATTCCAGGTGTGAGATTCATTTAGAAGGGGATGGGGTTTACCATGCCTGGAACGTTGCTCTGGTACTCCTAAAGATGCCACCGAGCTGGTGTACACCACACGTTTTACACCCTGCTTTAACGCAGCTTGCAGCAACATCTTTGTGCTGGAAACATTGATAGCGGTTAATTTTTCAACACCTTCTCGACTGTTCAATACTGCAGCAGTGTGAAAAAGAACATCGATATTCTTCAATGAACTGGTATATGTTTCCGGCTGGGTAATATCCCCGATCACATGTTCAACAGGAAGTCCATCCAGCAATAATGTATTACTGGATGAACGATGAAAAGCACGAACCTGAATGCCCTGTTCGCACAGGGTACGGCACAATTGAGCGCCAATAAAACCTGTAGAGCCGGTAACCAGAGCTATCATGCGGGTAATGCTTCAACAATAGTGGCAACACCCTGTCCAACACCCACGCATAAGGTAGCCAATCCATAATATGGGTGAGATGTTGAAGAAAAGCGCTTTTTCATCTCATGAACCAGTGTGGTCATGATACGTGCACCTGAACATCCCAGAGGGTGCCCCAACGCAACAGCACCGCCATTCACATTGGCTATTTCTTCTGAAATGCCTAATTCGCGCAGCACTGCCAGCGATTGAACCGCGAAAGCTTCATTGACTTCCACCAGTTGTAGATCAGAAATGCTCAATCCAGCTCGCGCCAGTACTTTTCGGGTGGCAGGAATGGGTCCTGTTCCCATGATACGAGGCTCAACGCCAGTAGCAGCAGAAGCAACAAATCGCGCCAAAGGTTTATAGCCCAATACCTTAGCTTTTTCTGCTTCCATGATCAATAAGGCAGCTGCACCGTCATTCAATCCAGAAGAATTTCCAGCAGTGACCGTGCCATCTTTTTTGAATGCAGCGCGAAGCTTGCCCAGAGACTCAAGTGAAGTATCCCGTCGAGGTCTTTCATCCGTCGTAAACAGGATCGGATCGCCTTTTTTCTGGGGAATGGGAACAGGGATGATCTCATCATGAAAACGACCTGTGTCAATGGCTGTAATTGCCCTCTTATGGGATTGCAATGCAAAGGTATCCTGTTCCAGACGGGTGATACCGGTTATTTCTGCAATATTTTCTGCTGTGACACCCATTGGCTCCACTCCGTAAGTTGCTTCCATGCGAGGATTGGGGTATCTCCAGCCAAGAGCCGTATCCCAGGCTGTCAAATTTCCAAAACCAAACGCCTGATCAGCTTTAGGTAGTGAGTATGGCGCACGCGACATGCTTTCTACCCCGCCAGCAATGATGACATCTGCTTCTCCTGCTTTAATCGTCTGAGCAGCCAGATTGATCGCGGTTAATCCCGATGCACATAGACGATTGATGGTTACAGCAGGAATAGTATAGGGTAGTCCCGCGAGTAACGTAGCCATACGGGCAACATTCCGGTTATCTTCACCTGCCTGGTTACTACAACCAAAATAAATATCATCGATCAGGTTAACATCCAGGGATGTGCGTTTCACCAGTGTTTGTAACACGTGTGCTGCCAGGTCATCAGGGCGAATTGCCGATAATGCTCCTCCCAGGCTTCCAATAGGAGTACGGATTGCATCAACAATTACAACTTCACGCATAGAGCACCTCTCAAGATGGGATACTTCATTCTACCATCAGGTGTATTTCTATATAAATAAGAGAATCTACATTGCTAAATCAGGTAGAATTGCTGACATGAATGAATTGGTATTACACAACCTATTAAAAAATATTCCCCTGGCAGATATACACTATCGCGAATCGATGGCATCGACAAATGATGAGGCTCTCACCTGGCTTGAGCAAGGCGCTCATGATGCCAGCCTGGTTGTTACCAACGATCAAACGAGAGGACGAGGGAGGATGAACAGGCAATGGTTCAGCTCCCCGGATGAAGCATTGACTTTCAGTCTAATTTTGCGACCAAAAGAAATAAAGAGGGCTTCTATTGCGTTTTATGCGCCGCTGGCTGGATTGGTTGTATGTAAGGCACTTGAACAGCATGTAGGGTTATCACCACAAATAAAGTGGCCAAATGATGTTTTAATTGAAGGGAAGAAAACTGCCGGGATATTAACCGAGGCAGTTTGGGATGGAGACATCTGTAAAGGGGTAGTCGTTGGAATTGGTGTGAATATTGCACCATTTTATGTGCCCGAAACTGATATTTTCCCTTTGCCTCCGATAAGCGTTAATGAGGTAACAGGTAAAAAGATCGACCGGTGGCAGCTGCTTTACTGGATATTGGATATTTTCTTCCAGGAGCAAATTAAAATGGGTAGTAAAGACTTTTTTGAGCAATGGGAAAAACGTCTGGCATATCGTGGAGAAAAAGTTACCATCATCCCAATGGCAGGAACCTCTTTTACTGGGAAGATGCAGGGAATTAATCAAAACGGGAATTTGCGTGTAGAATTAGATGATGGTGCAATAAAAGAAATTACTGCTGGTGATGTTCATTTGCGATATGATTTAGGTAGATAGCCTGAAATCTGGGAGGTAGCCATGTTAGATGATTTGCGCAACACAGCCGCATCTTCTTATGAGGAGGAAATCCCACCAGAGGGGGAGAAGAAACCAAAACGAGTAAAGAAATCAAGTGGACAATTTTTAGGAATGTCGCCTGCACAGCGCTTTGTGATTGTCTTGATGCTGTTCATTCTTACCTGTATTTTGGGTTCACTCTGTTTGCTCCTCACAGGCAAGGTCGTCCCCTTCTAAAAAGGTTACAAATAATGCAGCCCCTTTCACATCGGTAGGAAAGGGGCTGTTTTCTTTAATGTAATGTTACTCTCGTTTTGTAAATAATTGCCCGGGTTTCCAAGGGGTACCCAACGCTGGCAATAGCCAACGGTCAAGCCCCCACCACCCGGCAATCTTCCATGCCAGAACGATTAGTACTGCGACAACAAAGAGAAGGGGATTGGTAGATGCTGTTCCTGCCATCATGAAATTCCAGTTCATAAAACCTCCAAAGAAAGCAGCCACACCGGTAAATAATCCCAGAATAAGCGCTACTCCCACAAGAAATTCACCTGTTGCAACCAGCTTAGCAAACCATGTGTATGATCCACTGGTCAATAGAAACTCGATAAAACTACGATACCAGTCAAATGCAATGGCAGGACGGGCTGGAGCATCAGGAACAATCACAGCGTTCATCCAAAAACCTTTAAGAGCATCCCCACTCATCCAGGCAGCATTAGTAAGTTTATCCAATCCATGGCTGAACCAATCATAGCCCAGGATCAGACGAACGATCAGCCACAACCAAGCCCAACGAGTACTGCCAAAGATTTTTGTGGCAATGGGGGGATCAGTGATCTCTATTGGCTTAGAAACAGTTCTTGCAGCCATATCAGCTCCTTTATACACTAAATAGATAATATATATCTAATTTATCATAATTATTCGTTTTGTCAAGTGAGAATTGTCGAAAATGCAACATGCTATAATATTCCTCATGGATACAACATTCACTCTCAAATACGAAAAGCCCGAAGTCATTTCTGCACAAAGATTACGCTTTATTCATAGCTCTCGTTTACTCGTCACAACACTATTAGGTGTTCTGGCTGTTGCGTATTTATGCTGGCAACAATTCCAAATTCCCGCTGAAGAACGAAGCTGGATCACCGTTATTGTCGTAGCAGCAATATTTATAACCATGCCTGTCCTTGTTTATTTCGTCGCACCAGGAATGGATTTCAAGAGCAACAAGGGCTGGCGGTTGGAATATCGGGTGAATTTACGTCCTGGAGTAATGGATTTTTTCCGCCCCGGAGAGACGAAACCTGTCAGGTTTGATTTACATAAAATAAGCAAAATCATGGAAAATTCTGAAGTCTTTATTCTATTTTTTGGAAAAGAAACCAATTTCATCATTCTTCCCAAGCGGATATTTAGAGCTTTGGGAAAAGAAGAATGGTTTGTCAACGACCTAAAAACACTCCATATTTCCAAATGGATCATTGCAAAGTAGTATCCATAAACCGTTTTTAACACACTTCAAGCACGGATTATCTTCTACCGAGAGGGAAAAATGAAATATTCAGTTTGCCTTGAAGAAGTAGAGGCTCGTTGGGTTGGGCATGTTCTTGAATTGCCAGGATGTTTTTCCAGCACAATTGATCAAAAAGAAACAATAGCTCAGATACCTCAGGCGATCCATCACTATTCCTCCTGGCTGAAAGAGCACGGAGAGAAGTATTTATCAACTTGTGGCGAAATCACCTTCGACATATTAGAAATAATTCGCGAATGGTCATTTCCACCCCACCCCGATTATGCGGTAAATGCATTTTTCGCATCAGACTCCATACCCTTGCGGGAAGACGAAATAGATAACTTGCTTCTCCTCCTGGAATGGTCATATCAGGATTTGCACCGATCGTCTCAAGGTTTAAGCCAGGAGATCATGCTCACATCAGTAGAAGAGGGTTGGAATATCGAAGGCATTCTTAAGCATACCAGCCGGGCTGCCTTGTGGTATCTCGATCAACTCGATCTTGCACCTAAACCTCAAACGGAACCCAAAACATGGCAAGAAAGCCTGGAAATGTCTAAAGCTCAGCTTACATTGGTTCTGCCAAAATTGGTTGGAGTGGGCAGAATTGAGATGAATCAAGGTGAACTCTGGTCTCCGAGAAAAATAATACGAAGGTCATTGTGGCATTTGCGCGATCATACTGCTCATGTGTATCAATTCCGAAACCGGCTTGGGGTTTGAGAGTATAATATTTTCACTGCTCGTTTTAGAATAACCGATAAATCACCTTCATACAACGGAGATTGCCTTCGTGAAAACAATCCTGGTCTTTGCGCCTCATCCAGATGATGCAGAATTTTATGCAGGTGGAACATTAGCTTTATGGGGGCAACAAGGGCACAAGATCATCCTGGTTACCGTCACCGATGGTAATAAGGGTAGCTATATTCTTAAAGCAGAAGAGCTAGCCAGACTTCGTAAAGAAGAAGCTAAAAAAGCAGCCAAAATTCTTGGGGTTACCGAAATTCTCTTTCTTGAATATCATGACCAAGACCTTGATCTACTTAAGCCAGGGATATTACGAGAACAGTTTGTTCGCTTGATCCGACAATATCACCCAGATGTGCTGGTAGCGGAAGATGTTTTGTACAAACAAGAACCCCATCCCGATCATCGTGCAGTGGCTCTTGCTGTTGCAGACGCAGTGTTTTCCGCAAGCCTTCCACTGGTCTACCCTCAACATTTAGAAGAGGGCTTAAAGCCTCACTTTGTTGCTGAAAAATATTTCTATTCCGAAGATCCCAACCTGACGGATAAAGTGATTGACATCACCGATACCTTTGATAAGAAAATGGAAGCTTTAGCTGCCCATAAAACTCAGGTGGAGTTCCTGGTAGATGATCTGGTAAGGCAGGCGATAGTTGCTGGAGTTGAAGAAAACGAAATGCTGGTAATCGCCAGACAGAATCCTCTTCAAGCTTTAACATTCTTTATGCACCAACAGGCTGAATTAATGGGAAGCCAGGAAGATTATGAACTGGGTGAAGCTTTTCGTTATGTTCGGTTTCACCCTCTGGTAGAGAGTATCCTTCCTGGATGAAAAACCTCACTTCCTTATTCGAAGTGTGATTATTAACAAACTATTCTAAGGAGCAAGGGATGATCAAGAAGAAACCATCAGGATACCGCTGGTTTGTTGTGGCTGTTTTCTTTGTTTTCATGCTGTTGCATCAATCCGATAAGCTGCTAATCAGCCCACTTACCCCCGATATTCAAAAAGAATTCAGCCTGACCAATACACAAATTGGTGCATTTTCTACCGGTGCGTTACTCGTAGGTGCAATTCTGTATCCAGTATGGGGGTATCTGGCTGATAGATTTTCAAGAGCGAAACTCATGGCATTGGCATCTGCCATCTGGGGATCGACAACCTGGTTGAATGCCATCGCACCAAACTACACCAGCTTTTTAATCACTCGCTCTTCCACGGGTATTGATGATTCTAGCTATCCGGGTATGTTCAGTCTGGTAAGCGATTATTTCAACCCGACAATGCGTGGAAAAGTGTACGGGATCATGCAGCTTACACAACCGTTGGGTTATCTTATTGGCATGGTCGCCGCGATGACATTGGGTGGTGTCATTGGTTGGAGAAATCTCTTTTTCATCACAGGTTCGCTGGGGATTCTTCTTGCGATCGTTATTTTCTTTGGAGTACGCGAAGCACCTCGTGGCAAAAGTGAACCCGAACTGGAAGGTCTGGACAAAATTGGCGTTTACAAATTCGAATGGAAACATGTGAAAGGTATTTTCAAGAAGCCTTCCATGATCCTGATCTTTCTGCAAGGCTTTTTTGGCGTCTTCCCCTGGAATGTGATCACCTACTTCTTTTTCTTGTACCTGACCAACGAACGAATGTATGATGATCAGGCAAAGTTGATTGTAATGGGATTGGCAATCATTTTCCTGGCTGCGGGATATCCTCTCGGCGGTGTTTTGGGAGATGCACTTTTCAAAAAAACTACAAGCGGGCGTGCCATCATCGGTACTCTGGGTGTGATACTGGGAGCCATTTTCCTTTTCCTGGCTCTTAAAACTCCAGTGGATAACCAGGTTCAATTCACAATCTTTATGGTTCTCGCTGCGTTGTTCATGCCATTGGCTTCACCAAATGTTATTTCTACAGTTTATGATGTAACTCTACCCGAAATACGGTCTACCAGTCTGGCTATCGAGAGCTTTATTGAATCTGGCGGTGCAGCACTCGCCCCACTGCTCACCGGGATCATTGCCGATCAGCTCTCCATTGAATCCGCAATGTTGATCATCTGCTTAAGTGCCTGGGGCCTGTGTGCAATCTTCTTCATCATTGCAGCATTCCTGATCCCCAAGGATGTTGCGGTTCTTCGTCAGCAAATGCGCGAACGTGCTGAATATGATAAGTCTCATCAAGAAGCAGCTCTTGAACTCAATCCTAAGGAAAATACGATTTAATGCAGTTTGACGATATCCGGCAATGCCGGGTACTGCCCAAAGAAGGGCGCATCCAGATCGGCGAAAGAGGGTATGACCTTGATGATTCGCTAACTCTGGATGCGCCTTTTGGCGATATTCCGATCAGAGCGCTCAAGGATGCTGTGCAGCCATACCTAAGTTTGTCTGATAGCGAATGCCAGCCTCAGGTAGCCATACTGGTTTTTCAACTGAAAGGGCAGATCCGGGCATTGGCTCATTACTTTCCCATTCTCCGAATTCTCGATGAAAAGCAGCAGTTTGAATTTCACGCATTGATGCAAGGAATTTTAAATAATAAAAAATTTCGTGTACTGATGAAAGATCCCACGGGACAGCGATCAAAGCAAGCAGTACCCGAAGGAGTTAAGATACTGATCGCTGGGCATATTTGTGAGATCTTCTTTTTTCAACAGGAAATGCTGGCTAGATTTCTTAAACAACGACGCAGTTTCTGGGTATACCCAACCAAATTTCATTTTGCTGCTGCAGGCGGGCGAGGCGGTGGTGATTATCATCTTACCCTCAAATGCATTCGACTATATATGCAGCGTATTTTTGAAGGATTTTATGGCACCATGCCGGCACAGGCACCGTTCATCCATGAATTCGGTCATATGCTTGAACATTTCGAAAGTTGGAGGGGTATTTCCCGTAAAGGGACTGGCCTTTTACCCGGCATGCTGAAAAGAGATGGTAGGTTATACAACCCCGAAGCCCATCACTTGTTCGTGGAAGGAAAGCAGCTTGAGATAGATCGTTATCAGAAATTTCAAACCGGTCAGGCAGCAAAGACCGACCCGCAGCCATTGGGTAATCCGTATGTTTTCAAAAATAACAGCGAATTCATTGCCGGTTATCTCGAGATGTATTTCCGCAACCCCAACCAATTCGCCAAACAAAACGCCACCTTATACCGGGCATTTGAACGGCTCATTGGCTGGGATCCGCGGCAAGCCTGGAAACAGGATTATGATGCCTATGTAAAAAAGAACCAACAGGTTTATACCAGTGGTAACCCGATTAATAAATCCGGTCTCATCTGATGGCAGCGATACTCGTTAACTGATACTCCACCCACACCCCATCATCCTTCACCCACCAAACCTCATTTGCAAAGCGTTCAATGAAATAGCGATCATGAACTACAGCCAGTACGGTACCCTTGAACTGGCTTAAGGCTGTTTCAAACTGCGTCCGGCTGGGAATATCCAGGTGGTTGATGGGTTCATCCAGCAGTAGAAAATTACAACCCTCTGCGATCAATTTTGCCAGTAAAAGTCTGGCTTTCTGACCATAACTGAGATATTTTACAAGTTTTATGGGTTCATCCCCCAAAAATAAAAATGAGGACAGGTAACTGCGTGCTTCTGTTTCATTGGGATATGCAAACATGATGGTATCCACAGCAGATAACATGGGATCCAGGCTGCTCTGGTCTTGTTCCATCATTCCCATTTTCACCGAACCGCCAAGGGATATCTGCCCGGCAAGGGGGGGAATTTCTCCCGCGATCGTACGCAGCAAAGTAGTTTTCCCTTTTCCATTCGGACCTGTTAATATGATCCTCTTGCCAGATTGAATCTGCAACCTGAGATGCGATAATAGTGGTGCATCAGCCTGATATCCCACACTGACATCATCTAACTCTAAAACTGATCGACCCAGATGAGAAATTTTACCGAATCCAAAACGCACTTTCGGCGCAAAGATCGGTCGCTCCACACGCTCTTCGGATTCGAGATAGTGTTCAAGTCGTTTTTCTCTTGCTTTTGCTTTCTTGGCTACCTTTTTCGCCATTGCCCGATGATAATCTTTGGCGCCTTTGATCTTCATTTCTCGTCCACCGATGCGAACCGAGCTGGCTTGCCGTTCGGTATAGGCGGCTTGGTTTTTGGCTGCAGCAATATCCTGTTTCATCTGGCGGATACGTAGCCGCTGGTCATTGTATTCAGCGATTTGTTTTTCCTGCTCATCCTGGTGTGCTGACAGATAATCACTGTAATTTCCAGCATATTCCTTCACTCGCTTCTGCAGTATATCCATTTCGAGAATGCGGGTAACCGTGTTATCCAGAAAAGTACGGTCATGCGAGACAATGAGCACCCCACTGGAAAGCCCTCGCAGCCATTTCTCCAGCCATTCCAACATACTGATATCCAGATGGTTGGTGGGTTCATCCAACAGCAAAATTTGTGGATCAGCCAGCAACACCAATGCCAGCGATAATCTGGTCTTTTGCCCACCACTCAAATATGCTGCGGGCATATTTTGATTAAGCGTTGCCAGCCCCAACCCCGAGAGGATGGTCGCAACTCTTGCTGGATCAGCATTCTCGATCTGTTGCAGCAGGCTGTCATACTCTTTGCTTAAGAACAGGTTGTGCGGGTCCTTCACCAGCATTGCAGAAAGCTCTGCCAGGCGAGTTTCCATCACCGTGATCGATCCTATGGCTTTACCGATGATTTCCGCGATAGTAATGCCCTGTTCCGGTTCAAATCCTTGAGGAAGATATCCTATCCTCAGGTTGGATGCACGATATACATTACCCGAGTCGGGTTGTTCTGCCCCAGCCAGAATACGTAGCAGCGTGGTTTTGCCGCAGCCATTGGCTCCTACCAGACCAATGCGGTCGCCAGGGTTGATAGAGAAGGTTACATTTTCAAAAAGTGTTTGAAGATCGTACGATTTACTTAAATGATGAGCGGTAAGCATATCCGCCTCCAATGTTTGCTGGTTTTCTGCATATACAGAAAGTCAAACCCACCCGGTTGAGTGGCGATGCCCAGGCAGGCAATCTGCCTGATCGGGCTGGAGACAATAGGTTTCTTACCGCTAGCGAATCACTGTTCTTAC
Organism: Anaerolineaceae bacterium; assembly: GCA_034429195.1. Lineage (GTDB taxonomy): Bacteria > Chloroflexota > Anaerolineae > Anaerolineales > Anaerolineaceae > UBA4782. Next base: position 3,905 of record DAOUGQ010000003.1, on the reverse strand, counting down.
TCTTCCTTTATTGTACGATGGCTGAAGGATAACAAAGGGCTGCTGGTTTGTCAAGAAAGGATACATACAGATTTTCGAAATTCATTTATTATGCTGGTATTTCACTCTTCTTGTCAGCTCGCGTCAACAGGATCACTGCAGCCAGGATAAGCACACCGCCAATTATTTTCGTAAAGGATAACTCTTCTCCCAGCAGTAATCCTGCCAGGATCACCGTTACTGCGGGCTCCAATGTTGAAATGGTTGAAGCGTTCATGGGCCCAATCCGTTCCATGCCTGCCAGGAAAGTGCCTATGGCGATCACGGTGCCAATCACAGCCACACCAAAAACAGCCAGCCAGCCACCCGTTGTAGTGGGAAAAACTACTCCACGCACTACCACGACACCCGAATACACTACCGCTGCAGAAAAAATGATGATAGTGGATGCTGGAAGCGCCTGCACTTTTTCCATTACCTTCGAGCCAGACACGATGTAAATCGAGTAGATAACCGCAGCACTGATCCCCAGGATGATGCCGCCAGCTTTCCCCTCTCCACTGAAGCCAATGGTCAGAGCTGAGCCAGCCAGAGCCATGACCAGTGCAATGATCTTTGCCTTGCTGACTCTTTCATGGAGAAAAATAAATGAAAGGATTGTAACCAATATTGGGTATAGATACAGCAGCAAAGCCACCAGGCTGGCATCTGCCAAAGTCAACGCAGTGAAATAGCACATCGATTGACCTACATACCCAACCCCGCCCATCAGCATAAGCTGGAAAATTGTACGACCTTTTGGTAAGGGGATTTTCCGAATGATGAGGATGGCTGCCATAATGATAGTAGCGGTAGTGAATCGTAGGAAAAGCACCGTAACAGGATCAGTGCCCGATGCATATGCGGCGCGTGCCAGAATTGGCATGACTCCAAAAGAAACGGCTGAAATGATCGTAAGAATGTATCCACTGAGACGGCGCATAGAAAATAAAAGGGAAGACTGCCCTGAAACCTTTTTATAGTGCCCTTATTGTAATGGATTATTTATTGGAAAGATGCTCATGCCTGTGATGCAGGTCAGGCCAATGTGGATGAGCGTGGGTAATAGATCTGTGCATGTGACCGTGAACATGCCAGCCTGTCACAGGTTCCGAATGGTTGTGATCATGATGACCGTCATCATGCCGATGAAGGTGTTCATGCTCCTGAGACACATGTGTATGGCGATGCATGTGCTGCTCCTGCAGCAAGACAAATATCGAAAGGATAAAGAGCACTGCGGCAATCCCATGTTTCCAGGTAAACTCTTCTCCCAACAGAATCACGGATAGCAGCACACCCCAGAACGGAGCACTGGAAAAGATCATCTGGCTGCGGGTTGCTCCCAATTGTTGAGCCGCGACAATGTAAAGCAAAATGCTTATCCCGTAGGAGAACACTCCCAAACCGAGACTGGCTGCCACTGTTCCGATCGTTCCGGCAAAAGGTGCCAAAACAAGACCAATGACCAGGTTGGTCGAGCCAGCCACCAATCCTTTCCAAAAGGTGGACTGCGCTGCTGTGATACCATCGATCAAAGCAGTAAGATGGTTATCAATGCCCCAGCAGATGCAGGCGAGCATGACCAGCAATCCGGCTTTCACTCCCGCCAAACCCTCTCCAGCAGCCAGAATGATGGCTGCCAGAAGGATGCCGATCACAGCGATCCTGGCTTTGCCCGTCAAATGATCCTTGAAGAAAAAATGCCCGATCAAAGCGGTAGCTACCAGTTCGAGATTCAACCACATCGAAACCGATGCCGCAGAAGCCAGCTTTAGACCAGCCAACAGTGCCAGAGGACCCAACACACCTCCAAAAAGAATGGCGCCCAATAAGCGAAATGCATTCTTCCGGTCCATCTTCCAGGGATAGGTGAATTTCTTCTCACGGATCAATAAGAATAAGACACCTAATGCAGCACCCAAATATAACAAACCCGCCAGTTGATATGAGGTCAGAACCTCCAGTAAAGGTTTGCTGATAGGTGTAGCGGCTCCAAAGAGCAGGGCAGAAAGTAAAGCAATAAGAAATGCTGAAGTTTTCACGGAGAAATAATGATAACACAATGTCTTTCTGTAGGGAGAAACATGAGAACATAAGAAGTCTACCTTGATAAATTATGAAATCGCCCAATACCAAAATGGCATTAGGCGAATCTGTACCATTCTTCTCCGAGCAAAGACTGAGTGTTTAATTCAATTGCATTTGTGGCTTAATTTGATATGAAAAGTAATTTTGCAGGAACTCTTCTTTATAAAATGTTTTGATCTTTTCCTGGTTTGATTTCATATTCTCTTCCAGGTCGTTATAATTATCCAATAACACCGATACAAAGTCTTCATCCAGCCAATTCTTTTTTGCCATATCAATCAATATTTCAATGACTTCGCTTTTACTCATCGCATGGCGGTAAGGTCTTTCCTCTGATAATGCGGTAAAGATATCCGAAATTGCCATAACTCTCGCTTCAGCGGACAGGTTTCCTTTATTCAAGTGAAAAGGATAACCACTGCCATCCAACCGTTCATGATGGAAGGCAACCCATTGCACAATAGGTTGGATACCCTCAATCGAATTTAAAATGTTATAGGCATGATAGGGGTGTTTTTTGACGACTTCAAATTCATCACCAGTCAGCCTGCTTGGTTTATCTAAAATACTCAATGGAATGGATAATTTTCCAATATCGTGAAGATTACCTGCGATCTCCATCATTGTGATGCTTTCATCCGCTAATAATAACCGTTGCGACAGCATCACAGCTGTTGCAGCAACCCCCGTAGAATGTGTGGAGGTAAAACGAGATCGTAGATCAATCACATCGCGGAATATTTCAGAGATGGTTCGCAGGGAAGATAAGTCAATGAAAGTCTCTTTGCATGACTGGTTATGCAGGAGAATGGAATACAGGCGGGGTGACGCCAGATCAAGCCAGAAAGATTCTCTTGAGGCTAACATTAAGAAGGGCTCGATCAAATCCTTCTTGATGTGCATACCCGGAATATCCTTGACAATTTCAATGATCGCTTTCTTCTGGTAAAGAATGAATTGATCCCCTGAGATCAATCGGTCCACCTCGTCAGCGAGCATGATGATCTGCGCGCATATTCCCACTGAACTGTTTTGATCTTCATCCAGGAGAGCAAAATCCGTTCCATGATATTTGATGATTTTTGAGGCTTTTTCGAAAAGGGGTAATCGGTTAATGAGCTTGGCACAAAAATCGCAATGACATTTGGGGTAAACAACCAGACCATGATCATCTATTTCTTCTGTCCCCATTACATTAAATGCGCCAATATCATGAAATAAAGCAGCAACCAGCAGATCAGTACTTTCTTCTAGAGATAAATCAATAGCTTTTCCAATCTCAGAAGCGATGTAAGCTGTCTTCAGTTGGTGAAGCGTAAGCGTATGGTCATACAGGTCAAGGGCGTCTGATAGGGAGAGCAGCAGGTTTAACAAATTAACGCGAATAGCAGACTGGTACAATGGTTCCCTCCAATGTTGAGTGCTATATACCGCTAATTTGCATAACCAATAAATAACCTAATAATAATAATATTATAATAGATTTAATAATATTCTATACATCAAATATTTAACAAAATTGAAAATTCATGTAAATAAATGTTAACATGAAGAACGGGTCATCACTTGCACGCGATCGAAGTAAAGGTTTTTTCTATTTGCGTCCAGATCTGGTGCGATCATAAGTCCCCTTGCAGAGCATTCTGGGGTCTGATATAATCTTTTTGCAACTTGGCGCGTAGCTTCCTGAGACCCCTTTGGGGCTGTTGGTTAGAGCGCTTAGTAGTTTGATAGTTGAATATGGGCGCGTAGCTTCCTGAGACCCCTTTGGGGCTGTTGGTTAGAGCGCTTAGTAG
>DAOUGQ010000002.1:0-191076 GCA_034429195.1 Anaerolineaceae bacterium | reverse complement strand
TGCAGGTGCCCAATACAGTAATTCGAATTCCTTTGGGGGCACTTCTTTATTTAATGCAGCTCCTCCCAACACCATCGAGGTGCAGGTGCCCAATACAGTAATTCGAATTCCTTTGGGGCACTTCTTTATTTAATGCAGCTCCTCCCAACACCATCGAGGTGCAGGTGCCCAATACAGTAATTCGAATTCCTTTGGGGGCACTTCTTTAATTAACCTCCTCGCCCTCTGGGAAGGATTGAGATGAGAACAGCTGCCGATACTTTGTTGAATCACCCCTCATCCAATTTCTTCCCTCTGGGGGCAAAAAGCTTTTCATCCTATAATGTTACGATACACCATGCAACCGTCTCTGGCAAAGGCGAGTATTCTCAATACAGTTGTTTCGAAAAGTGTTTTATTGAATTTATCATCCAATCCATATAAAAAATCACAATCCCAGTCAAGCTCTGCGTGATAGTATGAGATATCCTTACAAAATGAGGCGAGAACATGGATAACTGGGAACCCGTAAAAGCAGTTCAACGCATGCAGAGTTACATCGAAAAGCATCTTCAAGAGCCAATCACACTACACAAACTGGCCAGCATAGCGGGGTATTCTCCCTGGCATGCAGCCAAGATCTTTAAAACCCTCATCGGCAAATCCCCCTTCGAATATATCCGTACCATGCGGCTGTCTCAAGCTGCCATGAGGTTGAGGGAGGATGATGTCAGGATCGTAGATGTAGCATTCGATTTTGTCTTTGACTCTCATGAAGGTTTTACCCGTGCTTTCTCGAAGCAATTCGGACTCACACCGCAGCGTTTTAACCAAGAAAAACCTCCCGTCAAGCTGTTCATGCCCGGTAACATCCGTGAAACCTATCTCGCCTTAAAAAATGGAGAATACACTATGTCAGAAAACCAAAAATCCACCACCATCTTTGTCCAGGTAGTCGACCGACCTGCGCGGAAACTGATTCTGAAGCGCGGAATCAAGGCAGATAATTACTATACCTACTGCGAGGAAGTAGGCTGCGAGATTTGGGATGTTCTCACCGGCATCAAACAAGCCCTATACGAACCAATAGGCATGTGGTTACCAGAGAACTTGCGCAAACCAGGTACCTCAACTTATGTCCAGGGGGTTGAATTGCCACTCGATTATGCCGGTCCCATTCCTGAAGGATATGAACTGATCGAACTGCCACCTTGCAAAGTGATGGTCTTCCAAGGCGAACCTTACGATGACAATGAATTCGAAAAAGCAATAATCAGCTTATGGGATAAGATGAAGAATTTTCAACCAGAACTATATGGCTTCCAATGGGCTGACGAGGATGGGCCACGCTTCCAGCTTGCACCGCAGGGATATCGTGGTTATATTGAAGGTCGCCCTGTCAGGCCACTTCACTAAACATCTCTAGGAGTCTGATAACAAATCAGCCGGGCTGCCCGCAAGAATGGGCAGCCTCATATATCCCGGGGGAGTGTAAATATGTTAAGAGATCTGTCGATATCATCGAGGTATAGACCCTCAAATACAACGGTTCGAGCCCACATTTTAACTTCCTGCTCTCTCAGTGAGAGAATCGCGGTGAGGATTTCTGACCATTAGGCGATCTCCCCATCACTCAGCTATGAATTCCTATACCTCTGTTCTTGTGATCTTCACCACAAGCCCTGAAGCTGGGTCAATACAGCGCACGAACTCGGTCGTTACCCCATTCTTATTGATCTCCTTCTGGTATGGAGTACCTCTGTATTCCCAACCCGGCGTACCTCCATTCCGTAATACTTGGATCACGGAATCCATGCTACATATGAGCCAGAAGCAGATTTTGCCAATATCGTCCGAGTAAAGAAATTTCTGCCCCATCTGATAACGTATCTCCCCATCGCTGAGCTACATCCAGGACAGATCCCCAACGTCTGGCAATACCTGGGGTACACCAACATGCCTGTTCCTTTTTTGAAGTTCTCCATAGTTGCCTTCAAAAACCTCTATCTCGATTCTGTATGGCATGATTACTCCTGGATCTCCTCCTTAAGAAATAAAATATTTCGGTATTAGAAAAAATAAAGTGAATTAAAATGAAATTTCCCTCTGTTACCTTTATTTAATAATAAAGATTCCCCATAATGAAATTACATTTCAAGAATAAATTGTTTTCTAGCAATAATTAGTGGGAAAATAATGAAATAATAAATAATATTCATTTTGGCCGTTGTATTGTTTAAATCCTTTGGATAAACGAAATTATTCATGTGATCCTTTCCTTGACGGCAGTCCATTCACAAAATAACATTAGGTTTTTACTCCAAGAAAGGCATTCTCTATGTCCCTATCCACTAAGAACCTCTACCTTACACCCGATTCACCCGTTGATCTCCACCTGCACACCATCTACAGTGACGGTCAATGGACTGCGGAGCAACTGATCGATCATCTCCAAAAAGATAAGTTCAGCCTGGCAGCGATCACGGATCATGATCGAGTAGATGTACTCTCCTCAATTCAAACCCTGGCGCTGGAGAAGCACATGCCCTTGCTTGTTGGTGTCGAAATGAGCACTTTGTGGAGAAATGAAATGGTCGATCTACTATGCTATGGGTTTGATCCTGACAACAATGGGCTTGATGCCCTGGCACAAGACCTTCTTCGCCGCCAAAAAGAAAACTCGCAAGATGTCTACGCGAATCTTCAGCAACAAGGTTACACGCTTTCTACCAGTGAATTATCAATGATTTTGGAACAAACCAGTCCGCTGCAACAGTTTGGATTCGCAGCTGCATTAAAATCACATGGATATGGCCTTGATCAGCCTTCTGTAGGGAAAATTCTTATGGATGCGGGTTGCGAATTTATTTCCAACGATCTATCAGCGGTCGTGCAGGCTGCACACCAGAGTGGTGCAATATGCCTGATCGCCCACCCTGGGCGGGGCGATGGATTTGTTAATTTTGATGCTTCCTTATTGGATCAATTCTGTCAGGAATTTCCAATTGATGGACTGGAAGTGTATTATCCACTACATTCACCCCAACAGACTGAAATGTATCGGGAATATGCCCAACATAACCACTTGTTAATCAGCGCAGGATCTGATTCCCATAGACCAGAAAAACCACCCATCAAATACCGGGCAGAATATTGCCGTGACCTGCTTGAACGCCTGGGTATTCCATTTTTGCAATAAAAATGCCCTTGAAGGCAACGATTCTTTCGTTTCGATCCAGCCATCGAATTATTCACTTCCACTTTACGATTGGCTATTCAAGATCATCAAATCAATGTCAGTATCCCAATTGCCAATTCTCAACATGGCTGCTTTTAATGCTTCATTATTTTTTCATTGAATTGAGGGTCTGAAAAGGCTATCAAAATCTGGCAATAAATTTTGTATACGAGAGATAAATTTGATTTTTCGCAGGTGATGGAATGTCGAAATCCCAATTTTCTATTGCTGCCGAAAAGAGACTTGAAATCATTCCTTATTGGCATTACCCTCCAGAAGAATTGTTTTCTATTTTACAAAGCCGCAAAGAAGGTCTGACTACTAAAGAAGCGAATGATAAACTAGCGCTTCTAGGGCACAATACTCTGGTAACTAAGAAAAAAGCCACACCACTTCAGCTTTTCCTGAATCAATTTATTAGCCCTATTGTTCTTATATTGCTGGCTGCAACAATTATTTCAGCTTTTGTTCGTGATTGGGTGGATTCGACTATTATCTTCATTATCGTCTTGGGAAGTGCCATTCTCAGCTTCATTCAGGAATACAACGCAAATAATGCAGTTGAAAAATTGCGTCAGCAGGTAAGTCATAAAGCCCGTGTTCTTCGAGATAGTCAAGAGCAGATGGTCTTGTCAGAGGAATTGGTACCTGGTGATGTGGTTATATTATCTGCAGGAAGTCTCATTCCAGCCGATGGGATTCTACTTGAAGCCAAGGATTTTTTCGTCAATCAATCGGTATTAACAGGAGAAACCTTTCCTGTAGAAAAGATTCCAGGTATGGTGCCAGCAGAATCAACCCTTCAGGAACGTACAAATTATGTTTTCATGGGTACCAACGTTCGTACCGGAAGCGCAAAACTGCTTATCACACAGACGGGCAGGCAAACCAGCTATGGGCAAATAGCCAAACATTTGACCTTGCGTCCGCCCGAAACAGAATTTGATCGTGGAATTCATCGACTTGGTTATCTGTTGACTGAAATTATGTTCATCCTGGTGATAACGATTTTTGCGGTGAATGTTCTCTTAAAGAAACCAATTCTTGATGCCTTGCTTTTCTCCATTGCCCTTGCTGTTGGGCTAACCCCTCAATTATTGCCTGCCATTATTAATATGAATCTTTCCAAAGGCTCACAACTGATGGCAGCCGCAGGTGTCATTGTTCGCAGGTTATCATCCATTGAAAATTTTGGAAGCATGGATATCCTTTGCACAGACAAAACAGGAACCCTGACTCTTGGAGTGGTAAAGCTGGATGGCGCTTTGGGTATTGATGGCAAACCCTCCGAAAAGGTGCTGCATGCTGCCTGGTTGAATGCTCATTTTCAGGCTGGAATGTCTGACCCATTGGATGACGCGATCATTAATTCTGGTACATATCCAGCTACTGAAGATCAGAAAATTGATGAAATCCCTTATGACTTTATTCGAAAAAGGTTGAGCATAGTAGTAAAGGGAGATCTTATCCTCTTCGATGAAATTAAAGCAAAGCATTTAATAGTAACTAAAGGTGCATTTCAAAATATCTTAGAAGTTTGTGATTTTATCCAGTTGGGAGAAAAAGTAGAAATTCTCAATGAAACACATCGAGATGGATTGCAACAGCGGTATGCAAAGTGGAGTGATGAAGGTTACCGAGTTCTTGGGGTTGCTATCCGCCCTGCGGGTGAAAAGGATTGCTACGACCGTACAGATGAAAAGCAGATGATTTTTTTAGGTTTTTTGTTGTTCTTTGATCCCCCTAAACCTGGAGTAATGGAAACTGTCTCACGCTTACAGAAATTAGGGGTGAATCTTAAGATCATCACGGGTGATAACCATTTGGTTGCTGCCCATACTGCTCGAGCTATCGGTATTCCGGATCCAAAAGTGATGATCGGTTCTGATCTGGGAAATATGCATGATGATGCCCTCATGCATGTGGCTGAACGCACAGATATTTTTGCAGAAGTTGATCCCAACCAAAAAGAAAAGATTATATTGGCTCTAAAAAAAACGGGGCACGTGGTTGGATATATGGGAGATGGGGTGAATGATGCACCTTCGCTTCATAATGCGGATGTAAGCATTTCTGTGGATAATGCCGTTGATGTGGCAAAAGAATCTGCAGATTTTGTCTTGATGAAGCAAGACCTTGAAGTTCTGGAGCAGGGAATAATCAACGGAAGAAAGATTTTTGCTAATACTTTAAAATACGTATTTATGGCAACCAGTGCTAATTTTGGGAATATGTTCAGTGTAGCTGGAGCTTCCCTATTTCTTCCCTTCCTTCCCATGCTACCAAAACAAATATTGCTAATCAACTTCCTGACTGATTTGCCAGAAATGACCATCGCTGGAGATAAGGTCGACGATATTTTCATACAACGACCACATCGTTGGAATGTGAATTTCATTCGTCTTTTTATGTTGGTATTTGGCACGCTCAGTTCAATTTTCGACTATGCCACCTTTATTTTGCTCTTATACGGGTTAAAAGCTTCTCAACAAAGCTTTCATACAGGTTGGTTTATCGAATCAGTTCTATCTGCTGCATTGGTGGTTTTCGCCATGCGAACACGTCTTCCCATCCAAAAAAGTCACCCGAGCCGCGCCATGATGATAGTGACAGCAATAGTATGTTTTGTTGCATTCGTTATACCCTACTCACCCATTGCATCTCTTCTAGGATTTTCGTCCTTGCCACTTCATTATTTAGGCTTGATAGTAGCAATTGTTATTATTTATTTCATCTGTGCAGAATTTACCAAACGCTTGTTTTATAAACAATTAGGCATCCATGAAAAGCAATAATTCCAAGATTGCTTCTCCAAATCTTCACCCCTGGCGGTACTTTCCAATAATTATCATCCTTGGATTAGGTATCCATCTGCTGGTTCCGCAAATCACACAACTTGAGCATTCCTGGGCAGTAGTAAAAAACCTGACTTGGTGGGCAATCGCACTGGCAATGATAGCACAAATCCTCAGCTACCTGGGGAATGGCTTTCTCTTACATAGTCTTGTCAGTACTGAACAGAATAAGTTATCAATTTTCAGAGGTGTACTTATCTCTATTGCTTCTGCCAGCATTGGGCTTGTTGCGGGCGGATGGTTGACTGGAGCTGCAGTAACTTATAGTTGGATAAAGAAAGAAAAGAGCAATGGCAGTGAAGCTCTTCTTGCAGGAACATTACCTTCTATTCTGAACAACGGGGTTTTACTTGTTGCTGCATTGTTTGGAACTCTTTACTTGCTCATTATTCATGACCTTAGTAAATCACAAATGACCGAATTCAGGATCATCCTTTTGCTCCTTGCGATTATCACAGCCATAATTTACATATCATTCCAGTTTACTGAAAGAATGAGAAAATTGTTGATTGAGGTTCTCTACTTCTTCGCTAAACTTCGCAAGAAACCTTTTAGCCCAGAAAAAACAACTTCCTCTTTTGATCAATTCCTAAATGTATGGAAAGTTTTTATTAAAAGTAATTGGGTAAAACCTGTACTTGGAGCAATTATGAATATTGGGTGCGACATACTGACACTTTACTTCATCTTTGTTGCTGCAGGGGACTTCATCAACCCGGGCATCTTGTTTGCTGGATATGGGTTGCCATTATTTCTCGGAAAGATGGCTTTCATTATCCCTGGTGGGCTTGGTATAGTTGAAGGTTCTATGGTAGCCCTCTATGATAGTTTAAATGTACCAAATGAAGTCAGTGTTGTTGTCATTCTGAGCTATCGGTTGATATCTTTCTGGATTCCAACGATTCTCGGTTTCATTGCAGCAACTTATTTAGCTGGAAGATCCTCAAAAAAGGGGAGAAAATAAAATTAAATCTAATTCATAGCAGAGTCAACAAATTTCTTCACTTGCAGATGGAGAATAAATATAGGCATATGCTATACAATGAATTTCAATATATTCGTAAGCTTTTATGATTTTTTCACATCCAAATAATTCATAAAGTGTTAAAAAACATTGTGACAGGAATAACCCAATTCTATGCTACAATCCTCTAAATTCTTACCGGAGTGATGCTCGATGGATCTATTTGATAAATGTTCACAGTTCACGGCTGCAAAAGAAGCTGAAGCGAAAGGGCTTTACCCTTTCTTCCGTCCCTTGTCGGATAATGAAGGGACTGAGGTCGTTTATCACGGCCAACGTTTGATCATGTGTGGTTCCAATAACTACCTGGGTTTGACCACTCACCCTAAAGTACGCGAAGCCGCCATTAAAGCCATAGAACGCTTTGGAACTTCCTGCACTGGCTCACGTTTCTTAAATGGTACTCTCGAAATGCACGAACAACTCGAGCGTGAACTGGCAGAATGGGTTGGTAAAGAAGCCAGCCTTACATTTTCTACCGGTATGCAGGTCAATCTGGGTACGGTAAGTGCATTGATCAGTCGCGGCGATTATGTAATATTGGATAAAGATGATCATGCCAGTATCGTTGACGGAGCCCGCCTTGGGTATGGCAAAATCGAACGATACGCACATAATGATATGGAATATCTCGAAAGAGTACTGCAGTCTATCCCTGCTGAAGCAGGTAAACTGCTTGTAGTGGATGGTTTATTCTCTATGGAAGGTGATCTCGCCCCCCTGCCTGAGATCATTCCACTTGCCAAAAAATATGGCATGCGAATTATGGTTGATGATGCTCATGGAATGGGTGTTTTAGGAAAGGGACATGGCACTGCAGCAGAGTTTGGCGTTACCGATGATGTCGATCTTATCATGTCGACCTTTAGTAAAAGTTTTGCCTCATTAGGTGGGTTTATCGCAGGTGATGAAGAAGTCATTCACTTCATCAAGCACGCAGCACGGTCTCTCATTTTTAGTGCCAGTGCGCCACCAGCCAACATTGCTGCAGCATTAGCAGCTTTACAGGTGATGCGTGAAGAACCAGAACGCATTGCACGCGTCAACCAGATTGGCGAGAAGATGCGCACTGAATATAAAAGGCTGGGATTTAACATTGGTCATTCTGTAACCCCGGTCATTCCAATTCTCATTGGCGATGATGAGCGAACATTCTACTGCTGGAAGCGATTATTTGAAGAGGGTGTATTCATTAACCCTGTCATATCTCCTGCGGTACAACAGGGGCACCAATTACTGCGAACAAGTTATATGGCAACCCATACCGATGCACAATTGGATAAAGTGCTCACGATTTTTGAGAAAGTCGGTAAAGAAGTCGGATTGATCTAATATGGATTTCATGGGAAAACTAGCTCTTATTACTGGGGGATCCAGCGGAATTGGCTTGGAAGTCGCCAAACAATTAGCTGGTCGAGGCTCCCATGTAGCAATCCTGGCTCGTCGCCAGGATCAATTGGAGATCGCAAAGAGTGAGATCTTGTTATGTCAGCGAAATCCTGATCAACAGGTTCATCTCATTTCGGCAGATATAGCCAGTTTTGATCAGACGAACAAAATAGTATCAAAATTCATGGATGAGGTCGGTGTACCCGATATCCTGGTCAATTCAGCCGGTATCGTCGTTCCAGGTAAATTCATCAATATTACTTTTAAACAATATAGCGATATGATAACAGTGAACTACCTGGGGATGGTTAACCTTTGCAAGCTTGTGATTCCCGAAATGGTGAAAAGACATACAGGCTATGTAGTGAATGTTTGTTCCATGGCTGCCCTATTCCCTCTTTATGGATACACCGGATACGCGGGATCCAAATATGCAGTGCGTGGATTTACAGATTCGCTTCGTCAGGAAATGCGTTTGTTGGGAATTGACATTTCGATTGTGTACCCTCCAGATACCAATACACCCCAATTGCGGGGAGAAATTCCAAACCGCCCCGCAATCACACAGGCATTGGCTGAAACAAATTCTGTTGTTGAGCCTGAACTGGTTGCACGTACGATCCTTCGCGGAATGGAACGAAAGAAATATGTTATTCTTCCAGGGACAGAAGCAAAGATCCTTGCCCGCGCAGGTTACCTGCTTGGCAATGCTTTACACACAGTAATTGATATGTTGATTGATGTGAATATTTCACGTGCTAAGAGGAAAAGCCGAAAAGTCTGAGTTGGTCTTGAATAATGATGAGAATTAAGGGATAGAGTTTTCTCATCATGAAACCAATGATTACGAGCATTACTAACACCACCGCCAGGAAGATCAACGCTTTTTGTAAAGCCAACTTCTGGCGGTTTTCTTTATCTTTTGTTAGAGCTTCCAGCGCCTGATCAAATGCCATATTTGCATAACAGTATCGCTGGTCAAGGATCTTTTTTATTTGTTCAACCGAATTTCCCAAACTGAATAACTCTATGACCTGCTCCTTCACCTGTTCATCTGTCAATTCAATCAGGGGAGCGGTCTCTTCCTCTTTAAATTGCTGCATCAGGTCATGTTTCTCACTATCTGGTACAGCTCTGCTTCCCGAATAAACGAACTCTTCTACTGGTATTGGGATTCTTTGTCTCGGTTTAGGCTTATGAGATTCTGCTCCCGCTTCGGCGATCATAGCAATCGGTATCCAAATATTTTGATAATCAACCTGCATCGAATCGGGTTGATTCCTGATACAGATGAGCGCTCCTGTTTTATCAATTTCATACGCCAATTGGCATTTGGGGCACATTATTTGATCCGGTGCTTCTGATGGATGAATAATGGTTAAAGGTTGATATCCACACCAGATACACTTCCCCTGTTCTCCCCATGAAGGTGGAATGATCGCACGTGCCAAAGGTGTCTGTTCACTCATACTGGTATTATAGATGAAATTGTAAAAACATATCATAATTAAAAGGCTTAACATTTTGAAGCATTCTTGAATTTGGAAGGGATATAATATTTTCATTGCATCAAAAACGAGGTAATGTGAAGAAAAAAGTAATCGTGATTGGATCTGGACTTGGAGGCTTGGCTGTTGCATGCAGAATTGCTGCGTCAGGTCATGAGGTCGAAATTTTTGAAAAGCGGGCAATCCCTGGTGGAAGCAACAGTGTTATTGAGATAAATGGATTTAAATTTGATGGTATACCATCGCTGGTCACTGCTCCATACCTGTTGGATGAAATATTTGCTTTCTGTGGCGAAAAACGCGCTGAACATATCTCGCTATTACCTGTAGACCCCTACTATCGCATTTTCCAATTTGAAGGGAAGTCTTTTGATTACACTGGCAATCCAGATCGCATGGCTTTAGAAATCGAAAAATGGTCACCAGCAGATATCGCTGGATACCACAACCTGCTCGAGTCAAATAAGCGTATTAATAAAAAATGGCATTCCTTATTTACTGAGAAACCATCTCTCAACCTTTTTGATGTATTTCGCATTCTCCCCAGTTTGATTTCATTACAAAACCAAAAAAATATGGTTTCTTATGTGTCTAAATATATTCATAACGAATTCTTGCAACAGGTTTTTTCATTCCACCCTTTGTTAATAGGTAGCAATCCATTCGAGGTTTCTGCCATCTCTTCAATGAGCCAGTATATGGAAAAAGAATATGGTGTATATCACCCTCTAGGTGGATTTGGCAAGATTATTGATTCACTGATCCAAATTTTCAATGGATCAGGTGGAACGATCCATTATAACCTTGAGGTTACAGAAATCATCCTTGAACAACATAAAGTAAAAGGAGTGCGTTTACATGATGGAAGTATTCACAGAGCTGATGTTGTCATTTCGGATATTGATACAGCTAGCACTTACTTGAAGCTCATTCCACAAAGCCAAAGAAGAAAAAATTCGGATCAGAAGTACCAGAAAGCCCAATATAGTATGTCATTATTTGGCATCTTCATTGGAACGAATCACCAATATTTGGATTCCCGCCTGGTTCATAAGAATTGCTTTTTTGCTCCACGATATAAAGAATTGATGGAAGATATTTTTCACAAGAAAATTCTTGCTGATGATTTCTTCCTTATCGTAAACATGCCCACCCGCACTGATCCTTCCATTGCTCCCGAAGGCTGCGAATTGTTTTCCATTTATACACCTGTACCCAATCTGGATGCAGAAATCGATTGGGGAATTTCTGCCAAATCCTTCCGGTATGCTATTTTGGAATTCCTGGAGAAAAATTATTTACCCGATTTACGTTCTCATATTATTGCAGAAAGCTATATTGATCCACTTTATTTTCAAAATACGTTGAGCAAATATAAAGGTTCTGCGTTTTCTCTACTTCCAACAATGATCCAATCCCCCTGGTTCCGACCTCACAACCAGTCCGAGGATTTTGAAAACTTATTCATTGTGGGAGCAGGAACACATCCCGGAGCAGGGATGGCAGATGTATTGAACTCAGCAAAAATTGTTGGCAATCTTGTTGATCAGTATCTCAAATAACCAGCGCAATAATTAAAACCAGAAAGCCACCTTTTCAGGTGGCTTTCCCGGTTCGCTGCGGCTTCCTTCTCTATCGAAGAGAGAGGAGGGATGCCACAGCGCCACGTTCATAACTAGAACTATCTATCATAATGGACACCACCTCCTCTTCGTAAGAATGGCAACTTGTAATGAATTAGTTTTAATTATACACAATTCAGTAAATAGTTTATGAGAACCGGATTATTTTTCAGCGATAAAAAAGACCCTGCTCTGTTCTTCTGGATTATCAATAGCAATCTCTAGATTTTCATAGAGTGCAAAATAGCATTTCTTCCACCCCAGATCAAATAACATTTTTCGAATCTTACCAGTTTCAAAGACTGTGTTATATACCGTCTCTTCAAACCTGCTGTAAAGCTCGTTTCCCTCTTCGCGCACAAACCCAGACAATTGAGTATAAGCACGATTCATACCCTCCTCAAAAAAACCTTTTTCCAGGATAAAAATATCATCAGATGTATCTGTATGAACGCCACTCCATCGAGAAAGACCTTTTTTCGTATTGATATCGAAAATAAAAAGTCCCCTTGATAAAAGAACAGATTCGACGCTTCGGAAACAACCTTCAAGCATTGAATAATCAGCAAAATGATTAATGGCATCATAAGTGCATGTAACCAACCCAAATTGCTCGTCAAACGAAAAGTGAGATGCATCTCCAATAACGAATTTCGCCTTTCCACTTTTTACGTACTCACTGTTATTCTTTTTAGCATACTCGATCATATATTCAGAAAGATCCAAACCCGTTGCAGTATACCCACTTGAAAGAAAATGAGATATCAATACCCCCGTTCCACAACAGAGATCAAGTATGTTTCTGTTCGTTTTCCAGACCGGCGAATTTTGATAGAGGTTCTCGATTTTTGGAGCAAGGTTTTGGGCAAAAGGTGCCCACCTGAGGTGATACGCCTTCGCAAAAGCTTTCCCGTAGACTTGCATAGACCTTACCTCCCATGGGGTAATTAGGACATTTAAATGGCATGAATGGATAACTTGATATTTCTCTACGGCATGTAAAATGTGAATCGCCAATTCCGTTCCTGCTGTGATACAACCGATTGAGACCCCAACACTGAATACCAGATATTCCCAGGTTTGTACTCATAAGGTGTCCCATCTGGGAAGGAAAGGCTTATCAAATCTTCTGGATTCTCTCGTGTCCAGGTTAGTTCGAATATTTGCCCATTTCGAACAGCATACGCTTTACCTGATCCACTCATTGGGACATCGAATACCTCTCCCTCGTTGGGAATTTCATTGTATCGTGTGAAAAGGATCACCAGGTTATCTGCTGCAATTTGTGCACCAGTCAGTCGATCATAATGAGGCGCATACACTTCATCCATTCCAGATTGAGTTTCTGCGGAGCGATAATACCTTCCATCCGTTGCGCTATAATCCCAGCGGTTGTACATACTTCCTGAAAACCGGATGAAGACTACATCAGCAGGATTGCCAGGCTTGGGTTTCTCACTGGAAAAAGGCAATGTCGTAAATACTGGTTGGATATCTTTGATTTTGTATTGTTTATAGATGGGATCGAGCAAGGTGGTATTTACCATCAAGAAATTGACGCCATCAGGTTCATACCGGTAAAATGCGGGAGCGGTATTAGGACCTTCACGGATAAGCCGGTCTCCGAAATCAGCTGAAAGCATATTTTCCATTAATTCTTCATAAGCGCCACCATACAAAAGCACTGCCTTGTACATCTGGATCAGTTGCATATCTATGTGTCGGGCTGATCGTACTGGCCCTACCTGATCTGGACGATTTCCATAATAAACTGCTGCAAATCGCGTGTCTCCATATTCTATGTAATATTCATACACATGATCTGCCAGACTCAATCCCCATTGTGGACGGCTCTCACGCGGTACATTCTGCACCTTTACTATCAGAGGCCTATGTGTTAACAAACCCGTATCCTGCATAAGCAAACCCGTTAATGGATTGATTATGGCAGATGTAGGGGTGATCATAATCTCTGGTTTCGGAGTATCCTGCAGGGTAATTTCTGTATTAACTGGAGTTTTAGAAGCAATACTGTTTTCTGTGGATTCCGATTGTGTGGCAACAGGCAAAGATGGTGCACAACTGGAAAAAATGAGACCTACTGCGATCATCCATTGGAAACATTGTTTTTTCTTCATAGATATCCTCATTCTGATTCTATCATTAGAAAAAGGTATAATCATTCCAACTATGCCAAACCCCAAACCAATTTCACACAAAACCACACTCCTCATCGTTATCCTTACTGGGATTCTCTTT
Organism: Anaerolineaceae bacterium; assembly: GCA_034429195.1. Taxonomy (GTDB): domain Bacteria; phylum Chloroflexota; class Anaerolineae; order Anaerolineales; family Anaerolineaceae; genus UBA4782. The sequence continues at coordinate 177,202 of DAOUGQ010000002.1, read as the reverse complement.
GGTGTTTGGCTCTTCTACTCTCCTCCTGGTCTGTTAGGAAAAGCGGATGCAATAGGGTATGCGGTTTGCCATCGCATAGATGTACGTTCTTTTCATCTTGATGATCGTCAGGTGCCTATGTGCGCCCGATGCACCGGCATGTACCTTGGGGCATTTGCTGGTATCGTATACCAGGTCCGTTGGATAAAGAACGGTGGATATCCCCCAAAAAGGTTTTATCCCATAATGGCTTTCTTTCTTTTGGCTTTTGGGGTTGACGGTTTGAATTCATATTTACATTTCTTTCCTGATTTTCCTACATTATACGAACCTACGAACTGGATCAGGCTTCTTACTGGTACTGGCATGGGGCTCAATATCGCACTGGTCATGTTCCCAACATTTAACCAGACAATCTGGGACAGGTATGATGACATCCCTGTGTTCTCTCGATGGCGTGATCTTTTATGGCTTATTTTGATTGCTTTAGGGCTTGATGTAATGACTTACAGTGAGATCAGCTTACTGCTTTACCCCCTTGCGGTTATCAGCAGTTTGACCGTTCTGGTACTTCTCGCATCAGTATATGCGATTCTCTGGTCATTGATACTAAAACGTGAAAACACAAATTCATCCTGGAAGGAAGCAGTCCCTATTCTTGTTTGTGGTTTAGCCACAGCATTACTGCAAATTGGTGTATTTGACCTTGTTCGATATTTACTTACAGGGACATGGTATGGATTTCTTGCCGGGTGATATATAATAATAAGATAAATATTAATAATCTTGGAGGAATTATGGGACAATTTTATTATCAACAACCACCACAACAACAGCAATCATATTATCCCCCTGCTCCAACCCGCACTAGTACCTGGGCGATCATCAGCATGATTGGAGGTATCCTTGGATGGCTTGGTCTCTTTGGTTTGGGTGGTCTGGTAGGGATCATCTGCGGGCATGTTGCCCAAAGTGAAATTAAGAAAAGCGCAGGTACTATCACCGGAAATGGAATGGCTGTTGCCGGGTTAATTCTCGGCTATCTTAATGTAATTGGTACAATCGTCGCCGTCATTCTGTTTATTGTTCTACCGATATTAGGTGTGGCAATTTGCGGTGGAGCAGGCGCGTTAGGTGGCATTTTAGATTCTGGTTATTAGTTCGAAAAAATGTATTCATTCTCTGGAGGAAACAATGGCTGATTATATTCCCGAAACACCCGTCACAGAAGAACCCAAAAAGAATAACAAGACTTTAATCATTGTATTGGTTGTCGTAGGTGTGGTTTTGCTATGCTGCTGTTTGCCAATTGCTGTGCTTGCGATTTTACAGTTTACAGGAACGGTCGATTTATTTGGTTACATAGCCCCATTAACTGCATATGCATTGATTTAGAAATTACACTACCATTTGGTATATATCAAAATGCGCTGATTCCTTGAAAATAGATTGAAGCTCTTGTAAGGCAGTCAGCGCATGTGTATTTTCTTCTTCTGATAACTCTAAATCAATAAATTCTTCTTCATCTAAAACTAGTTGCCTGCCATCTGGATAAACAAATAAATCCAGCGCTAAATCGCGGGCAGGGATTGTCCCATCGGAAATTTCAGCCGGCGCAGTTATATTGCAATACCAGCCTTTTAAACCATCAGTCTGTTTGTCGTGGATCTCAAAAATGTTATACCATCGATTTGAAAAATAGACCTCGAGAAAACGATCCCCTTCTGACAGGGTAATTCCATGAAATGGCAGGTCAGAACGATTGAAATATGCTTCAAGCAATAATGCATTTTTTGATTGGCTGAGCACTTTTCCTGAATAGCTCCAGACTTTAGTTCCTTTGCTATTCAGTTTAATTACATGAACTTCGTTTCCAATCTTCATTGTTTTTCATCATTCTCTAGACAAATGATCTTTGCAGGATCAATAGTTATTATTACGGAATCACCGATCTTCAAACACTCTGTCTGGTTATATTGTAACCGTTCACCATGGAAATTTACTGTAATAGTATAAAATTCTCCTTTAAACAATACGTCTTCGATAACACCCGTCATGGAATTCACACTACCCTCGCTTGAAGATATCGCTTTTGACGGAATCATCACAGACAATTGATCTCCAACCCTCATATTCATGGATTGCTTTTGTGAAACTGAGATCTCTCCCATTATAGTGGCTATGCGCAAGGGTGTCAGGGATAGAATCTTTCCTTTTACAAGATTTGCTTGCCCAAGAAACCTGGCCACCCAGGGCGTAGTTGGGTGTTCAAATACTTCCTCAGGTTTCCCTCTTTGAACAATCACTCCCCCATGTGTCAACATTATTTCTGTTCCAATAGCAAAAGCTTCTTCCTGATCATGGGTTACATATATGGCGGGTATGCTTGCTTTATGAAGTAAACTTCGTAATTCTTCTAATAATTGTTCTCGAAGTGCTCGATCCAAAGCTCCCAACGGTTCATCGAACATGATCAATTTTGGTCTTGGCGCGAGCGCCCTGGCAAATGCGATCCGCTGTTGTTCTCCACCAGATAATTCTGTAACCCTTCGACTGGCGAAATCTTCGAGATTAACCAACTCTAGAACTTCCCGAACACGTTGCTTTATCTGGTTAGAATCCATTCCCTGCATTTTTAACCCAAATGCCACATTCTCATAAACATTTTTATGAGGGAAGAGAGCATAATCCTGGAACATCAATCCAAATCCCCGTTTATGCACTGGCACCTGTGTAAAATCTTCCCCATCCCAGATTATCTCTCCACTTTCGGGTGTTTCAATTCCAGCTATGATCCGAAGCAAGGTTGATTTTCCACTTCCCGATGCACCCAGCAAACAAACCGTTTCACCTTCATGTACATCAAACGAGATCCCTTTGAGCAAAGGTTGTCCTTCAAAAGATTTTGTGATGGATCGTACTTCAAGCATGAAAGCCTTCACTTTCTTAGAAACGCGTTACTATCCAACCATTCCATCATTAATACCGATAGCGCGCAGACAATCATAAGAATGGTTGCCATAGCCATCGCCTGTCCATAATTAGATGCCCCTGGTTGTGACAGGTAACGAAAAATTGCCACTGGTATTGTTGGCATTTCTGGCCTGGCTAAAAAGGACGTTGCGCCAAATTCACCCATTGAAATAGTAAAACTGAAAATTGCAGATACGGATAATGCCTTCGCAATGATGGGAATATCTACTTCACGTACCACTTTTAGCGGAGATGCCCCCAAAACAGAAGCGGCTTGCTTCAAGTTAGCTGGTATGGTTGCAATGACTGGTTTTATTGTTCGTACCACAAATGGTATTGCCACCAAACTGTGTGCAATAGGTAACAGAATGGGAAAAGTTCTGAGATCTATGGGTGGTTTATTGAACACCAGGATGAACCCCAAACCCAAAGTAACTGCGGATGTACCCATTGGGAGCATAAAAACAGCATCCATCCACTGATTGAACCTGCCAGGTTTATTTAAAGCAAAAGCCGCCAGGCTGCCTAATGTGATCGAAATGATAACTGTAATGATCCCATAATACAGTGAATTACGAATTGCTGTGATAGGTGGTACATAGAAGATCGATTGCCTTTGATTCACGAAAAGCTGTTGATAATATTCAAAGGTAATCCCCGTTCGAACATCTTCACGCTGACCGCGATTGGCTTCCATGCGAGTGATTGAACGCATTCCAAGTGAAATCAACGGCAATACCAGCATGATCACCAGGCTGATGCTCACTATTCCAATAATGAGCTTTTCTTTCCAGTTTTTTGCTTTATGCATTCCCTCTTCGTTCACACGTGGTGCAAGGGGAATTTCTCTTCTTCCCGCTTGCGTGTATAAAACCGTGATACCCAATGTCATGAGAAGTTGGACAAGAGATAAAACTCCTGCCATTGGCAGGTTTAATAGATACATAGCCTGGGTATAAATCTCTACTTCGAGGGTGACATTTTGGGGTCCTCCTAATAAAAGAACCACCCCAAAACTGGTGAAATCGAAAAGAAAAACCAACAATGTCGCAGATAGAATGACTGGCGATAAAAGGGGCAATGTTACTTCGAAGAAAGCTTTTCTGGATGATGCCCCTAAAACTCTGGCCGCCTGACTTAAACGGGCATCCATTTGTGACCAGGCTGTTCCTACTAATCGGATGATCACAGAGACATTATAGAATACATGAGCTGTCAGGATTGCCCCAAGTGAATTGACAAATACAATGGGTGGATTCTCCAATCCAAAAACATTCATCAAGAAAATGTTTGCCCATCCGCGAGGTCCCAACAAAGTATTCAGACTTGCAGCTACGACTACGGTTGGCAAAATGAAGGGAATGGTAGATAGGGTTCTGAGCAACTTTTTTCCTGGAAAGTTGAACCGTGCGAATATATAGGCAGCGGGTAAACCAAGAATTAGTGTCAGAATAGTTGAGAGAGATGCCTGATAAAGAGTGAAAATTAGGGTTTCCACTATTCTTGAAAAACTAAAACTGCCGATACCTTCCGCAACTATCTGATTTCCCACACGCATGAATATTGCTGCCAGTGGCTGAAGGTAAAAAACAACAAGAAAAGCAACTGGCAGAAGCCAGAGAACCCACGTGATATTTTTTCTCACCCGATTCCGCCTCTTCGCTACTTCAATACAGTTTCATTCCAGATTTGAAGCCAGTTATCTCTATTTTCCATTACCAAAGCTGGATCAAGGATTGCTGGACTTTCAGGGATCTGTGTATATTTCACAAATTCTTCGGGAAGGGTCGCATTTTGATTGACTGGATAGACAAACATCTGCAGGGGCACGTCCTCTTGAAAAGTTTTACCAAGCAAAAAATCAACAAACTTCTCAGCCATTTCCCTGTTTTTCGTTCCTTTCAATATTCCAACGAATTCGATCTGGCGATAGCACATATTCTTACCTGTCAGAGATGCAGTAGGTGCATCCTCCAACGGCTCAGATGCATAGATTACTTCTGCTGGTGGGCTGGACGCATATGATACTACCATCGGTTGGCTGCCCTTTCCAGATGAACCACTGAAGTTGGTATAGTAGGCAGTTTCCCAATCATTCACAATAACCACACCATTTTGCTTGAGTTGTATCCAATAATCCAGGTAGCCCTCCTCTCCGAATTCTGCAATGGTTGCCAGCAGAAAAGCAGTGCCTGGGGATGAGGTAGTTGGATTTTCTACCACTAACAAACCTGCATATTCTGGTTTCGTCAGGTCTTGCAAGGTTTGGGGTAATGCCAGATCTTTCTCTTTGAAGTATGCTTTATCATAGTTAATACATACATCTCCATAATCTACAGGTAAAGCTCGATTTTGTGGATCAAGTTGGAATTCTCGAGGAATTTCTGCGAGAACAGGTGAGGTATATTCCTCAAAAAGGTCCTCATCCAGAGCTCTTGAGAGAAAAGTGTTATCGATCCCATAGAGCACTTCTGCCATAGGTGCTTCTTTGGAGAGTATGGCACGATTGATCAATTGTCCTGTGTCTCCACTCTTTAAAAAGGATACCTTCACGTTGTTTTCCTTCTCAAATACAGCGATCACATTTTCACTGATAGAAAATGAATCATGTGTCATAACCGTAAGCGTTTCCTGATCTTGATTATCAGATTGGACAGCAGGCTTGCATCCTGTCAGAAGCAACATTAGGCAAACCAGCCCAAAAGCCAATCTCCTAGTGTCCATTTTCTTCTCCTTCACCTATTCGGGTGTGTATACAAAGTAACACACCCGAATTAATCAAAACATTTGCATTATCTGATAACATGACATTACTGATACCCCTTGATTCTCCTATCATAAGGGTTTCACTTTTCAAGGGGAACTCCAAATTCTCGGTCACAATACCAACCACCTGCTCACTTAATGGGATCAATGAAACAATATCTCCTGCTGCGCCGTTAATGGCGAGTTTCCCCATCACAAGCTGCATTTCGACTGTCCCATCATCCATGCTGATGACCAGATTCTCATTTCGATATCGTTGTAAAAGCATTACATTAGCTAACAAATGGTCAACCCGCCCTCCTAACCCACCCACGATAATGATCTTCTGGGGTTGCAAAGCAATTGCATATTGAATGGCAATTTCCAGATCAGATGTATCTTTTGCAGTAGGATATTGATGGATCTTTTTTCCTGCTTTTGTAACAAGTTCAATGAATTCTCGAGAGGTTGAATCCAGGTCACCAATCAAAACATCGGGAAGCATACCCATTTTTTGTATATATTTCGACCCGCCATCTGCTGCAATGATGAAATCACCCATTCTAATTAACGCTCTAGCGCGCTTTAGATCAGTGATCTCACCATTGGCGAAAATTAATACATTGTGATCTTGCATAAAAAACACCCTCCGCCAGGGAGGGTGTTGACTCTTCTACATTTTCCCTCCGCCGGCATTATCCGGATCAGGTTATTAGGGTCGAGGACTTTTGTCCTCCTCTCAGCCACCAGGGGCTCCCCGGGTAAATATTTTCTTAAAATTAATTATAGCACTTTATAACAACTTAATTGATTATCTGACCAGGATCAGTCTTTTTCTGCAATTTGTGAGCTCTTTCCCTTTCCCAATTCTTGAGATCGTTGATAAGCAGCCCATACTGCCCGCGAGATAGCAGTACGAAATCCTGCTTTTTCCAGGTAATATAACGCTTCTGCTGAGGTTCCACCCGGAGAAGTAACTTCATTCCGCAGTTGTGCAGGGTGACCGCTCTTTTCAGCATAATAATCTACAGAACCTCTTACGGTTTGTGTCACCAGCTTCTCAGCTATTCGACGGGGAAATCCAAGATGGACACCTGCGTCGATCATTGCCTCCATAAACAGAAACACATAAGCAGGTCCGGTTCCAGAAAGTGCGGTTGCCATATCAAGATAGCTTTCCTCTTCAACAAATACTTCTTCACCAAATGATTTTAAGATCTCCTGTGCTTGCACTTTATGTTTGTCAGTGCATTCACGAGATAAAGTCCAAACAGTGATCCCTTCTCCGATCTGTGCGGGTGTATTTGGCATTGCGCGAACAACGGCTTGATGATTTAACCCTTTTTGGATTACTTCAATAGAGGTTCCTGCAACAATGGAAATCACCAGCGCATCTTTTCGGATTTTCTCCTTCAAGCCTTTAAGTACAGCGGCTAACCTTTGAGGTTTTACTGCCAGGATCACAAAATCAGCTTCTTCCACTGCCTTTGCGTTATCTGTATATCCAATAATCCCATATTTTACATGGAGTTGCTGAACTCTTTCGAGGTGAGGTCCAGAGGTGATAATTGATTCAGGAGATACCACTTGATTTCGCAGCAGCCCAGCAACGAATGCTTCTGCCATCACACCAGGTCCAATAATGCTTACAGTTTTTTTCTCATTCATGACGTACTTCCTTAAAATTTTAATCTTTTGACCAGTGCGCAAAAATGGCAGTCGATAACATACGACCCGCACTGTTATCAATGTTTAATATTTCTCCAGCCCGAACTTCACCCTCGTAATCTCTCATTACTTCTGACAATGCATTGAATAGAGTTAAATAGGAGGCTTTTACGGCATAGGCAGTTAACATGATGAATATCGGGTTTTCGGTTAAAACAGCCCGGCATGTTCGCAGCAATTCTGGAATGAGCTTGTAGAATTCCCAGACTTCGCCTTTTGGTCCTCTTCCAAATTTAGGTGGGTCCAGGATGATACCATCATATCGAGAATTGCGACGTACTTCTCGTTGAACAAATTTCATTGCATCATCAACGATCCACCTGATAGCAGTTTCAGGCAGGTGCGTGCATTGGGCATTCTCTTTTGCCATCATCACTACTTTGTGAGATGCATCTACATGGGTAACTTGTGCACCTGAAGTTGCTGCTGCCAGGGTTGCCACACCGGTATACCCAAAGAGATTTAATACTTTTATGGGTCTACGAGCCTGGGAAATCTTATTTCCAATCCAATCCCATTGTGGTGCCTGTTCAGGAAATACACCCACATGTCGCGAAGGAGTGGTCTGCACCCAGAAATGCAGAGATTCATATCCTACTTTCCACTTTTCAGGTAGTTTATGACGGTACTCCCAATGTCCACCATTCTCCTCAGGAGAAGATTTAAATACCGCGTCTGCATTTTGCCAGTTCTTTAATGAAAGTGCTGGCTGCCAGATAGCTTCTGCTTCTGGACGATCAAGAATTATATTACCAAACCGCTCCAACTTGCGTCCATTTCCACTATCCAACAAGGCGTAATCACTCCAGCCCTGGGTATAGAAAAACGTAGGTTGCGTTATTTTAGCTTCCTGATCTTTCATAGAGCATTCCATTCAAAACGAGTATACCAGTTTAATACTTTACACTGAGAAAATCTTACTTGAAGGTTATTCTTCTCTTTTCTGATTATAATGAACAAAACTATATTTCGAGGAAATCAATAATGAATTCGTTCGACAAAATCCTGAACAGACGTTCAAGTGAAAGCGCCAAATGGAATTGCTTTGATGAGGATGTGCTCCCTATGTGGGTTGCGGATATGGACTTTCAAGCTCCTCCTGCTGTAATGGAAGCCTTACATAAGCGCGTTGATCATGGCATATTTGGTTATCCTATTGAAATGCTGGAATTAAAGAATACCATCATCGAGCGGATGGATAAACTTTACAATTGGAAAATCTCTCCAGAAGATCTGGTTTTCACCTCAGGTGTCGTTTCAGGCTTCAATCTTGCCTGTCAAGCGCTCTATCGTCCTGGAGGAAGTATTCTTATTCAACCTCCCGTTTACCCCCCATTCTTACATGCGGCCCATCATGCTGGAATGGACAGAATCGATGCAGAGCTAACCCGAAACCTTGATGGCTCATACCAAATTGACATGGATGCATTCGAAAAAAGTATTCAACCTAATACAGCTATGTTTTTACTTTGCAATCCCCATAACCCAGTAGGACGAGTTTTTACCAGAAACGAACTAGAACAGATGGCACAGATCTGCCTCTCAAAAGGTGTTGTGATCTGCTCCGATGAGATTCACTGTGATTTTATTTTCTCTGGGCATCAGCATATTCCCATCGCATCACTTTCACCAGAGGTTGCGCAAAATACCATCACTTTGATGGCTCCCAGCAAAACGTACAATATCGCGGGGTTGGACTTTGCTTTTGCGATTATTCCAAATGCCAAATTAAAAGAAAATTTTATCCATACATTTCGCGGGATCACTGGCAGCTCCAACTTGTTCGGTCAGATAGCAGCGCTGGCAGCTTTCCAACATGGCAATGAATGGTTGAAGGAATGCGTTTCTTATCTTGAAGAAAACCGTGATTTTTTGGTGAAATGGATCAGAACAGAGCTACCCATGCTGGGTGTGACAGTTCCGGAATCCACTTTTCTGGCATGGATCGATTGCCGTAATCTTACATTAAAGGGAAGACCTGCAGAATTCTTCCTACAGGAAGGAAGAATTGCTCTTAACGCAGGAGAAGAATTTGGTAAAGGTGGAGAAGGTTTTGTACGTCTGAATTTCGGCTGTCCGAGATCCATTCTTGAAGAAGGGCTTCATCGCATCGAGAAAGCAATTAAAAGATAAATTAGGCTAAAAAATGAAGCAATCACTCAATACTCCAGAACCAGGTAATGGACGAAAAAGCCAATCACTGGTATTGGGTATTCCAATAGTTTTTCTCTTCATATGTATACTGGGGAGTGTTCTACTTACCACTGCTGGTGGAATCCTCATCATTGCTGACCCGCTACGAAGTTCCGATGCAGTTGTTGTTTTAAGTGGGGGCGGTGATATGTCACGCATGGAAGAAGGTGCCAGGATTTTCCTGGAGAAAAACGCCCAATGGCTTATCCTGACAGAAACAACACCCAGAGAAGGAGAGAGAGTATCCGATACAACAATACTCTTCAAAGACACAGCCAGAAACCTGGGCGTACCAGATTCTGCTATCCTGGTTACCGATCAGGCAGCATTCAGTACCCTTGAAGAAGCACAACAGGTTTTAAAGCTTGCAAATCGTAATTCGTTTAAATCATTAATTATAGTCACTGATCCCTTTCATACCTTTCGCACTCGATTGATCTTTCATTCGGTTTTTAGGGATTCAGGGATAGATATTTATGTCAGGCCAGTGCGAAACCATTGGTACCGTTCAACAAACTGGTGGATGACTGCAGACGGCAGACAGGCTACTGCAAGTGAATATATAAAGATTTTTGCCTATTTATTTGGGTTTAAAAGCGGTTTAGTAGAATAAATTCTGTGATTTAAAAAAGGAAGAGCCGCAAATATTGCGGCTCCATCTTTTGATATTTCGCTACTTAAACAACTGGTGTTACTTCAGCAGCCTGCAGACCTTTCGGCCCGTTCTCTACTGAGAATTGCACCTGCTGACCTTCACGCAGTCGTTTGTAACCTTCCATGTTGATTGCGGAAAAGTGAACAAAAATATCTGCACCGCCATCCTCACGGCCGATGAAACCATAGCCTTTGGTGGCATTAAACCATTTAACGGTACCCGTTAATCTTTCTGACATACTGCCTTTCTCCAAAAATATTTTTGTTTATAGATGGCTCATTACTTGCATACTGATGAAGTAAATCGCACTCTATTTGACCGGCCAATAGGGTAACACTTCCTGACTTCATTGTCAAATGAGTTGACCATACAACCAGGAAGAATTACATATAGTTGATAGGAGTTAAGTACGCAATACCTCGAAGAACTTACAAAAATCCATGCACAATACCAGAATTATCTCCTGGCTCTGCCTCACGTGGTTGGTGTAGGGATTGGATACAAGAAGAAAGATGGAAAAACTCTTGACGAGCTATCATTGGTTACAATGGTTCGCAATAAAGTATCCACAACATCTTTATCGAAAGAAGATGTTATACCAGAAGAATTGGGGGGTGTGAAAACTGACGTAATCGAAGTGGGACATCTTCGTGCTATGCAGACTGTACGAGATCGCTGGCGTCCCGCTGTGGGTGGTATAAGCATCGGGCATTACAAAATTACCACAGGCACATTAGGATGTATCGTTTATGATTCACTTCAACACACACCGCGTATACTTTCCAACAATCATATTTTAGCCAACAGCAATTTATGCAGCCTTGGAGATCCCATTCTTCAACAAGGAAGATCAGATGGTGGAATACTGGGGAGAGATACTCTGGCTTTATTGACGAAATACATTCCTATAAAATTTCTCGCTTCAGAGGAACTCAAACCGCTGCCAGATTTCATTATTCGTTGGGGGATAAAATTATCGAATCTGTTGAACAATACACAATGGCGTGATTTTTTTGAAAGAAGAAGTCGCAAGACCAACCAGATCGACGCTGCACTAGCAAAACCATTGAATGCAAATCTGGTCTCAGATGAAGTGTATTCCATTGGCACACCAGATGGTATTCAAAAAGCAAGCCTGGGGATGGAAGTAATGAAATGTGGCCGTACCACAGGGCTGACAACGGGAACAATTGAATTGATCAAAACCACATTAGTGGTCAGCTATGGTGATACACAGAGCGCCCGTTTTGAAAACCAGATGGTATCTACGCCCATGTGCCAGGGTGGTGATTCAGGTTCGGTTGTATTCGCTTCAAATTCAACTAAAGCGGTTGGATTACTTTTCGCAGGTTCTACTCAAGCGACCATCTTCAATCCCATTGAGACGGTAATTAATACGTTGAAGGTTTCATTTACTCCTTGAGACGTTTGACAACAAAACCATTTCCCTCTACACTAAATCCATGCTAGCCCGCGTTTTTTCCTGTGCCATCATCGGATTAGACGGCGTCATCGTAGAAGTCGAAGTCGACACTGGTCAGGGTCTACCAGGTATGACGATTGTAGGATTACCTGATACTGCAGTACAGGAAAGCCGGGAGCGTGTTCAAGCTGCGATCAAGAATGCGGGGCTGGAATTCCCTCGAAAACGTGTGGTGGTCAATCTGGCTCCTGCCTCAGTGCGCAAAGAAGGCCCTGCGTATGATCTACCTATTGCCATCGGCGTCATGGCAATGATGGGGATTCTCCCCCAACATTCGTTGGAAAAAGTATTAATTGTGGGTGAACTATCGCTGGACGGTACTGTACGCCATACACGTGGAATACTCCCCATGGCTGCACTTGCCCGCGAAAATAGTTTTGAGCAGATCATCGTTCCATCAGCAGATGCGAACGAAGCAGCCCTGATACCTGAGTTAACAGTCGTACCAGTACAAAATCTCTCTGAGTTGTACCTTCATTTGACCAGACAGCAAATGATAACCCCTCAAACTATTTCAAAAACAGAAATCTCTGAGCCATTCATCCAGACAGATTTCCAGGAGATTAAAGGGCAAGAACATGTCAAGCGCGCTCTGGAGGTAGCGGCCGCAGGTGGGCATAATGTTTTGATAACGTGTCCAATAATACCTTCTCCCCAAACCATCCGTTAACAGTTCCGCCACCATCCGGGTTTATTTTTACTTGAACATGCAGCAAGTCTAGCACTTTACGCTTGTTCTTTTGTGTCGGGACTTTTTCAAGCAAGCGATTTTGTATTTCCTTAGCAAATTGCTCCAGGTTCTTAAATTCTTCTTCAGATGGTAGAGTAGACTTTGGCTTATCGAAATTTACTTTTTGTTTGTTCAGCTCTGCTATTTCCTCAGTTATTAATCGTCTCTGCCTGACATATTCATCCTTTGGCATTTCAATATCAGGATCGGTATATAACTGTGTAAGGTTGTCTTTCTTCTTTTCCAGCTTTTCGATTTTGCGATCAATCTCCGATAACTTCATTTGACTTTGTTTATACTTTTCTTGCTCTAACTGTTTCGCTTCATCAAATCCATGTCTCAGGTTTTCAGGTTCTAGCAATAAGGATTCTATCTTTTCCCAAACAATCGGCTCCAATGCTCTAGCGCTAATGGTCTTATTGCAGCAATGCCCCGCCCGCATTCTATGACGGTAAGTTATTCCCTCTTGTGCCAATCGGTTATGCTCATTTGGCTTCTTTGCCTGGGCAAGATAAGGTCTGTTACATTTGCTGCAAATTATCTTACCTGATAATAAATATGAACGGGTTGGGGTTCTCCTGACATAATCTCGATTATGTGTTAGCTTTTGCCTGGCAAGCTCGAAGGTATCAAGATCAATCAATGGAGTAACTTCAATCCCGATCCATTCTTCTTCTTCTCTCGATTTTAGCCAGGTCTTTTTATCAGTTCTCATTCTTTTATTCTTTTGGTAATATATCTTTCCAATGTATGCAGTGTTTTCAAGAACGCGATTGACACTTGATTTACCCCATGCACCACCCTGCCTGGTAGGAATGCTTCGCTCATTCAATTCTCGAACAATTTTGCGAATACTCATACTCTGGTTGATATATAAATCAAAAATAATCTTCACTGCTTCGGCTTCTTTTGGATTTACAGCCAAACCACCTAAAGCATTTTTATCAATCACATATCCAAAAGGTGGTCGTCCTGCAACAAACAAACCCGCTCGGGCTTTTTCTCGCTTACCCCTGTTACACCTCTCTACACGCCAATCATTCTCTAATTTGGCACTTGCGCTGATCACTGTTTTGAAGAATTGACCCTCTGGATTATCCTGGTACTCCCCCTTTACATATTCCACCTCTGCATGATAAGTCATAAAGCCATACTCAAAGATTCTCAGCTTTTCGGGTTCTCTTGCTAACCTATCAATCGAATGGACAATTACAAGATCAGCACCCCCCTTTTTCAAAAAACCGATCAAAGAATCTAAACCCGGTCGGTTGTACTCCCAAGAAGATATATCGTCAACATAAGCAGGTATCATTCCGGGTTTATCTGAGACTTCATTACCAGTATCAGGATCAATATACACTTCACCCACCAGAGAATAACCTTTTTGCCTGGCGTATGATGCGCATTCAGCTACCTGGGTTTGAATACTGTAATTATCGCGTTGTTTATCAGTACTCACCCTGGCATAGATAACTGCTCTTTTCATATTTGCTCCCCTTGATGTGTTTTATCAATTCAAATTGTCAATATATGACCTGAATGAATTTTATGGCTCTTTCTATGAAATAGAAAATGCCCAAGGTTTAGATCCCACCTGGGGCATATGATAAAATACAACTTAGCCCGATCACCTCTAGCCAGGTGTTTTGGTTAGATCCCGGATTGTGTTTCAGCACTTTTCGGGATCGCTTTGTAATTATCATTATACCCCATCTGTCAACTGACAAATTTTTCACTGTCATACAGCGATTAACAGCAATGGAGACTGTATAAACTGTAAATAAACGATCAGATAGCCAATCGCTATTTAATATAATGTTCTATTTATTCTTGATAATCTCATGAAAATAGGCTAAAATTCGCTTATGTTTTTGATAACTATTAATTATCAGAAGCTATAAATCGGCTTTTTTCACCTATTCATAGAACATTATATTAATGAGGTTTCAGGTATTATCTTGCCTGCTCTTCACTCTCCGAATTAACTCTTCCAATGTCGCAACAGGTATTTTGTACCCCGCACTGATCTGAATAGCTTTATCCTGCAGCTCCAATAAATCTTTTATCAGGGAATAATCCTCTTCTGATAACCTGTTTTGCAATTTATCCATTGTTACTTTTACCAAGTCCATCCCTTCAAGCGCAAGCGAATACTTATCATCCATGTCTACTTCTCCCGATAATCCATTCTCTAATTATACAGAATTGCACACCACTCCCCCAGCCTGAAACCCTTCCGGCTCCAGGCTGGGGCATCTTTTTCACTGTCTACTTATGATTCTCTTTCGGTTCGGGAATGTCATTACCATAAACTATATTCACGTCCCGTTTGAATTTGCTCAATAAAACTGGATCGCTTTCTTCTTCGTTTATATCAATGCTTCCCGTCTCCCAGTTAACAACGATCGAAATACTATTTTTACTTGTGGTTTGCCCTACTTCCTTTTCTAATTTTTGTATTCGGCTAATCAGTTTTCCTGCCATCGAGAATACTCCTTTCTAGTGTTCTTATTCGCTCTTCCATAGATACAAGCTCCCTAAACTGCATTAAACGAGAAAACACAACATCAGCAGCTCTTACTTTTGTACTTGTTGGGGTAAGATCATCCTCCATCGCCTTTTTTAGCGTTGAAATGGCTATTTCACCCAATGTCAGTAAAGAACGGCTGAGGTCATCAAGCGCCTGGGATGTACTTGTTTTCATAGCTTCGATAAACTCTGGTTTTTTGAACCATTGATAAACCGTGTTCCTTGATACACCCGCTGCCCTTGCTGCTTCGGCTATATCTCCATTCGTGAGAAGTGTCTCGATTGCTTTTCTTTGTTTTGGTGTCAGGTTTTCATACATTCTGTAACCCCCGATCAATATGTATTGGGTAAATCTGCAGCTTCGGTTCCGCCCTGCAAACCATGTGAAGCAATAATGGTTTTAGTAACCTTATCCGCCCCGCCCAATTTATGCGACCAATCCTCAAACCGCTGTAACCAAATTTTGATCAACCTATGGGGATTTTTATCTACTGGTTGTCCACCTATCAAAGAAATTGGCTTATTCTCAAATGGCAATCCTAATTCATTCGCCAGGTTCATGGCATGTACTTCTTTTAATTCAATATCAGCGCTTATGCTTAGCCTGTCATTTACGGACGGTACAAGTTCCCGAACAAGATCAAATATCTTATTATCAAGGTTCTCTACCTCTTGATATTTGTGCTTGATTTCCTTTACTAATGATTCAAATTCTGTTTTCTTCATAATCCGTTGCTTTTCATTTGCAGCTTCAGCGACTAGAATCTTCTCAGCATTCTGAATTGATTCGATCTTCTCTTGCTCTTCAAGCTGGCTTTTTAACTGATCGTATGCTTTGGGATCGGTACATCTTTTAAGTGCGTGTTTCAATTCTGCTGTATTCATGGCTACTCCATTTCAAATAATTTAACTGAATCAACATCCAAACCCTTAGCTTGATAACGCGCTTTGATCAACCTGATCAAATCTGGTTTTCCAAACGCTTTTCGCATTTCCTGCCGGTATTCATTGCGAATATCTTTGGTAGATTGGGTTAACAACGATTGAAGTATTTCATCTCTACCCCCCAATTCATCAATTGATTGGGGAGTATACTCAAAATCTTCCAGGTACTTTTTTCGCAATTCTTCTACTTCCTGTTTTGTGCCACCTCTCGCCCAAATCTTTCTCGCTTCCTCTTCAAATTCATGGCGCCTGGTTGCTTCTGCTTTCTGTGTAGCTTGCGCTATTCTTGCTTCAATTTCTTTATCCACCAATGTATTCAATTTTTGTTCTTCCATGACCTTTTCCCTCTTTGTTTTCAGGTTTTGAATTGTATTTCTGATTATGTTGATCTCATTTGTTGTGAGAATGTCTTTGTAATTTGCCAGATCATTTTCAGCCTCTTCTATCTCTTTTTCGATACCTTCCAGTTCATTCACCCTTTCCCTATCCTTTCAAGAAGCTCATCTGATACCCTTGATATGTTGAGCCCCTTGATACCCTTGATCTCCTTGAACATTGTTCAAGAGTATCAAGAAGCTCAAGAGTATCAACAGTATCAAGAGTATCAAGAAGCTCATTTTATATATATATCATTCCTTATAAGGCAAACTCCAATACCAACCATCAGCACGCTTTGTAGAGACTATATTCAGCTTTGTTTTTGTGCGCTTCAAGGTTGCTTCTGAAATTCCCGCTCCTTCAAACTCTGCAGCTATCTTGCTGTATGGCTGCGGTTCATGCTGGCAGATAGTCCGTAGCAGTTCTATTGCACGGTCGGACGTTGTCTCCAAGCGTGGAGACTCTGGCGCTTCACCAAAGGAAACCCCCTTTTCATCAATAACCATTCCAATGGGATCAGGGAAACGAGCAAGATTAGACTTGATCACTGATAACCTTTTATGCTCTTTCTTCGCTGCATCTGGACGATCAAGCGCCCAAATCATACGGGCAAATTGAGCGATTGCACTTGATCCCCGCAAACGATCCAAGTCTATGGTATCGGTATCAAACAGGGATCGCTTGCGCAGGTGGTGAGTAAGAATAAGGGGTTTCTTTATGTCTCTGGCAAGCTCCGCCAAGAACTTAACCAGCGGTATGGTTTGCTCAGATTTATCCTCATTACCTCTACTTGCCCCGCTGAGAGAATCCATGACGATTAACTTAACCTCCGGTCGCATGGCTATATTTGCAAGTGATCCCGCATGTTCTGGCAGATGAACATCCATGAGCGGATCCTCAAGTGGAGTATAAATCTTGTCTTTTGGCAATCCCCAGCTTGTCGCCCTCTCTAAGTTCACCGCTTGACTTGCTTCGCTTTCCGCCCAAATAATAGCGCCTGGTTCACCAGTGAACGGTTTTCCGTCTGGCCAATTCCATCCCTGCAGAAAACAAGCTGCAATGCGCAACGCAAGAATGGACTTGCCCTCTCCTGAACGTCCAGCAAGAATGGTTAAAAATCCATCTGGAAGCCATCCCTCCCAACTCCACGCTATTGGACCTAACAACGTGTCAATATCCGCCCAACTTGCTGGATTTAGTTCGGGTTCGATCACTTTCGTTATGTGCCCAGAATGATCCGTCTTACTGCATGATTTAAGAATGGATTCTGCAACGTCCATGCATCACTCTCCTGGCAATCGGTCAAGCTGCGATAACAGCCAATCCAAAACATTCCCACCCTTTTGGTTGTATTCTGATAAATCCTTTCCAAAGGGAAACGGCTCTGCTTTATAGAAACCTGCAATTTTCAGCAACTCGTCTGCTGCTTTTTGACCGGGTTCGTCATTGTCATATGCAACGATCACCCCTAATATGCCAGCAAATTGATTAGCAAACTCTGCTTTGATTTTCATTCCTGCAGGTAACGCCAGGCTTCCTATTCCGGGTAATTCCTGATGCGCCAGGATTGCATCTAGCTCCGATTCTTGCAATATGGCTGATGAAGCATTTCTCATTGTGTCGCTGCCATACAACCATGATTGCGATCCTCTCAGCATCAAGTATTTTGGATCTGCATTGAATTGCCGGACTTTGATATATTTCAACCCCTGGGAAGAAAGATTCGGTATCACTATTCCCGTTGGGATGTACACCTTCCGGCCTTCCATCCCCCAAAGATTGGCAAAATAATGTCTGGGGAATGGGTTATATCCTAACTTCCATTTTTGAGCTGTTTCAGGTTGAATCCCACGCCTTTGAAGCCAGTCCAATCCCGCTTTCCCTTTTGCAGTAAACAACAGATCAGCGCATTCATTGATGAATTTCATTCCCTGATTCGCCCATGCAATGTGATTGAAAACTGTTTCAGGTTCTTTCGGACTGGCTGGGAATAATTCTCCACCTGTCAGGTTCTTCACTGCCTGGTTGAAATCGCAGTTTTTCAGACGTTTTTCTAATTCAATAACGTCATTCCATTCAGGTGAACATCCTCTGCATAACCATCTACCTAAATTGTGGTTGGGTTGTACACGGAAACGATCTGTTCCCCCGCACATGGGACAAGCGCCGGCATATTCACCGCCACCGGTTCCAGCTACCCACTTTAGTTTTGTATGGTTTTTTGCATAGGTTAATAAGTCAACTTTTTTCGCATCCATGATAGCAGCCATTGTTGTTATCATGGCTGCCCCCAAGCTTCTGACAGTAAGTAAAAATACACTTCTGCTAGAATGCTTTGGGTATTGACTTTGTCAACCAGGTGGTATATACTACTTTTAGAACCTAAAGCATTACCACCACCTACCGCCGTGGATGCGGGAACATCCGGGGCGGTTTTGGTTTTAACTATCTTGCATAAGTTGCGCCTTTTGTCCATTTGCTATTTCCCCACTTTCATATTTTGAAATTATCTCCACCAGCCCAACGGAATATAAACCACGTTTAGCGGCGGATTCTCTTATACACGCCCGTAGCATTTCTGAAATACCCAGGTTTTCTCTCTGACACATAATATCTAGCAATCTCCTTTCTTTTTGTGTGATCCTGGCGCTCATATGCGCGACTTTCCCAACCCCATTTACAACATTCATTTTTAGCTCCCTTTTAGTTGTGTATCTATCGTCCCACAAACCAGAAACAAAAAAATTCGCTATATCACTACAATCAAATAATCACCACCTTTCCACAAACACAATGCCTCGCCATTTTTTGATGATTACTCTCCATACATCCTGTGGAACTACCACCCCCTTTTTGCGCTGATATTCGTACCTTATTTGACATGACATTTGTCCTATTTTTAATCGTTCCACAAACACAATCTCAATAATTTATCCTCTACTATTAACTACGGTTAAAATCAGGTGTTTTAGGCTGATATTTATCACCAATTCTATATTACATTTGTTCTATTTATATCCATTATATACTTTTATTGCTTGCTATTCACTTGCTGACAGGTTCAAAGAAAAACATAAGGATTTTTGGCTATGACATATTGATGAGTGGTAGCCCTGGCTCTGGAAAGACTTTATTGGCTCGTGCCATGCCCGCCATCCTTCCTTCCCTTAGTATTGATGAGGCCCTGGATGTCACTCGCATCTATTCGGTAGCAGATATGCTTCCGCAGGATACTCCTCTTATCCAATGGCGCCCATTCCGGGCACCTCATCATACGATCAGCCATGCAGGATTGGTGGGAGGTGGAAACTGGCCCCATCCAGGTGAGGTCTCCCTGGCTCATCGTGGTGTGCTTTTTTTGGATGAACTTCCTGAATTTGGCCCACGCGTACTGGAAGTATTGCGGCAACCCATTGAAGACAAAGTGGTAACCATCTCCCGTGCACAAGGAACCCTTAGTTTTCCAGCCAATTTCATGTTGGTCGCTGCCATGAACCCATGCCCGTGCGGATTTTATGGTGATCCTACCCGCCCCTGCACCTGTGCAGTCGGAGCCATTCAAAAATACCAGAAACGTATCTCGGGACCATTACTGGACAGGATCGATATCCATATTCAAGTTCCCCGAGTAGAATATGAAAAGTTGAGTGAAAAAAGACTCGGAGAACCTTCTGCCGTGATTCGTCAGCGTGTGGAAGCAGCCCGGCAAAAACAACGCACGCGTTTTTTAACTGATGGTAACTCTACCCTGGTCTGTAATGCAGATATGCGTCCAGCAGAAATCAGAAAGTTTTGTGTTTTGGATGAGGCAGGCAAGAACCTGATCAAATCTGCCATGAACCAGATGAATCTCACTGCACGCGCATACCACAGAATTCTTAAGCTAGCCCGCACCATTGCTGATCTTGCAGATACTGAGCAGATCAGTGTCACTCATCTCGCTGAAGCTCTTCAGTACCGGGCTAGAATGATGGATTAAAAACGTAATTCGCGTAAATATTGCGTAAAAATTAGTAATATTTTTTAGTTCTCGTGCTATACTAGTACTTTAAATACTATAGAATCTCTCATTGCAAAACCCTGGGGTTTTCTTCGATTTGATTTTTCCTGGTAATTTTATTGGTCACATAGTTTCGGCTGAAAATTCTCATCATGACAATATGACGGGATGTATGAAAGCATAACGAATTATGTGATCAAAATAATGTCAAATTGAGCGATTGACGTTATTCGAAAACTAATTTCCTGAGGAGGTGATGCCGGAACAATGAGAAAAGACTGAGAATTTAACCTAGACGAATATTTTGCCAAATTTTTATGGAGGAGCACGAAATGAGAACGAAATTTTTGTATGCATTACTCGCCGTTCTGGTAATGCTAAGTTTGGTATTGACATCATGTACACCAAAAGCGGCTGAACCCGCTACTGAACAAGAAACTGAAGAAACCGTTGTCGAAGCAACAGAGACTGCAGAAGCAACCGAAGCAGCAGGAGTTCCTAACAGAGAATTTCTCTGGACCCGGCCTTTACGCCAGGCAGTTGCTGCCGCTATTGATCGCGAAGTGATCGTTGATCGTGTCTTTGAAGGTCGAAACATTCCTGCGTATCATATGGTTCCTTCAGGCTATCCATACGCTACAGAACCCTTCCTTGATAAATATGGAACCCGTGACCTTTAGATGGCCATTGAGCTCGTAAAAAGCGAAGGTTATTCAGAAGAGAACCCCTTCACATTTACTTTATATTATCCACCGGAACACTACGGAACAACCACTGCTGATGTAATGCAGGTAGTAAAGGAACAGCTCGAAGAAACTGGTGTTATGAAGGTTGAACTCCAGAGCATGAACTGGGCTGAATATGTTGACGCTTTTGTTGCTGGTGAATTGCCTTTCTTCATTTTGGGTTGGTTCCCTGATTTTGCTGACCCAGATACCTGGCTTTCTCCATTTGCCACATGCTTATCATCACCTGATAATGGCGTTTTCTATTGCAATGAAGAAATGGATGCGCTTTTACTGGAGGCTGCTTCTGCGTCAGATCCTGAACAACGGCAGGAGCTGTATAACCAGGTTGGCGAACTTTACGCTGAAGACGTCCCAACTATTCCATTGTTCTGGGAACCAGAATTTATTACCTACCGAACAGGTGTTCAGGGTGTGACTATAGGAGCACCATTTGAATTCAACTATAACGTTCTTTCCTTTGGTCCTGACGCCCAACCTGCTTCTGGCAGCACGGATACCATCATCATCGGAACGACTGATGAGGTCAATAGCCTGGATCCACAGGATGCATATTCAACCCATGACTGGGAAATCCTCAAGAACACCAACATGGCATTGTTGTCCTACACTCCTGGTACCTCTGAACTCGTTCCTGGTGCAGCAGCTGAATTCCCACAGGTCAGTGAAGATGGCAAGACATACACCTTCAAGCTGAAAGAGGGCTTGAAATTCGCAGATGGCACTCCAGTGACTGCGCAAACTTATGTTGATTCCTGGAACCGCCTTAACACGCTGGAAGGACAGGTTTCTGGTTTGATCCAGCTTTACGTTGAAAGTGTAGAAGCAATTGATGAATTAACAGTTGCCTACCATTTGAAAGCATCCTTCGGGTTCTTCCCTGCTGTGGCTGCTACGGCTCCATTCATTCCTGCTAACCCTGCTGATTTCACGGCAGACACCATCAATCAGTTCCCAACTAAGATCGATGGAATTGGCCCATATCGCATGGTCTCTCATGAAGTTGGTCAACAAATGGTTTTGGAAGCCAATCCAGAATACCTGGGTGAAGCCCCTGCGATCAAGAATGTCATCATTCGCTATTTTGCAGATCCTACAACCATGTCCAACGCGGTTGAAAAAGGTGAAATCGACATTGCCTGGCGTACACTTGGTCCTGTTGAAGCAGTCCGTCTGCAGAGTGTACAAGGTGTAACAGTTCAAGTTGTAGATGCACCTGCTTTGCGATACATGGTCTTCAACCATCAATATCCCTATAAGGCAGAAGGTGAATAAACCTTTCATGTAGTTGTCGAGAAGGTTAACCAGAGAATTCTTTCCATAAAACCAGGAATTGCTCCGGTAACCTGAATACAAAACAAAGTTGGGGGCATGGTTTTTTCCATGCCCCTAAAAAGCACTTATCTATTTCGGAGTCTTCTATATGTCTGCTTCTTTACGAAGATTCATTATCACTCGTATATTGTTAACAATTCCAATGGTGTTGATTCTTGTGACGATGATCTTTTTCATCATGAGAATCCTTCCCGGTGATCCAATTCGCTCGCAATTAGGCCCAAGAGTGAGCGAAGAGCAGGCAAACCAGTTACGTGAGCGGCTCGGTTTGAACCGTCCACTATATGTACAGTATTTTGATTTCCTCTGGGACATGGTAACCCTTAATTTCGGGACCGCACTTACACAAGGAGAACGTCCCATCCTTGATGAGTTGGGTGAACGTCTTCCTGCAACAATCGAATTGACGATCCCAGCGATCATAATCACTGCCGTGATCGGTATTTATTCTGGTGCTTATGCTGCCAAGAACCGAAAAAAGCCTGTTGATTATGTTATTCGATTGTTGAGTATTGTGGCTTATTCAATTCCTGTATTTTTTATGGGGCTTGTTTTTCAAATTCTCTTTTCAGTACGGCTTCCGATTTTCCCACTTGCTGGTCGGATGGACACTTTGTTATTAACAAGTTTTCAAACCCAGACTAATTTTTATGTCATCGATGCGATTCTTGCTAGAAATTGGCCTGCTCTTGGCTCAGCTCTGATGCATCTCGTCTTGCCCTCGGTTACTTTAGGTTTGGCATTGTCGGGTGTATTTGTGCGTTTGACCCGTGTGAATATGATCGAAATGCTTCAGTCAGATTTCATCATTGCTGGTAGAGCGCGTGGTTTACCAGAAAGAAGGTTGGCATATAAACACGCACTGAGAAATACCTTTATTCCAATTTTGACTTTATTGGGTCTACAATTTGCAATCCTGTTGGCAGGGGCAGTCCTCACAGAAACAACTTTCTCCTGGCCAGGTGTGGGACGCTATCTGGTTGAAAGAATTCAACTGAGAGACTATACAGCAGTACAGGCTACCATCGCAATTTTTGCATTATTTGTTGCTTTTGTGAGCCTCCTGATGGATCTCCTCTATGCATTTATCGATCCTCGAATCCGCTACTAATAAATCGTTGAGAATTATGAGAGAAAATCTATGAAACATGAAAAAGAAACTACATCACCATCAGCCGAGG
This sequence comes from Anaerolineaceae bacterium, assembly GCA_034429195.1. Taxonomy (GTDB): domain Bacteria; phylum Chloroflexota; class Anaerolineae; order Anaerolineales; family Anaerolineaceae; genus UBA4782. Next base: position 153,602 of record DAOUGQ010000002.1, on the reverse strand, counting down.
TACCAGAATGGATGCTTGACCTTGACCGTGTGGGATTTGTTCGGCGATTGTTTTTATCAAGAAAATGGTATGGAGGCGATTGGTGGTTTGTTGCGATCAGTGCAGTTCTGCTTCTTTTTGTCATTATAGTCGGGATCTTTCCACAGTGGTTTGCGCCGTATGATCCGAAAGCTGAAGTTGGACCTTCTTTACTTGAACCAGGAGAACCGCCTTCTGAATTTATTCTAGTTGCAAAAATAGAAAAAGGAGAGATCACCCTGGTTGATATTGCGAATAAATCCAATAATGTTGGTTTTATTGTTGGTAGTCCTGCCAGCCAGGCAGTGCGCGAAGTACTCGATGAATTGAACGAGAGTGCACCGACAGGAGTACGTTATCAACCCCGGCAACGGCGCTATGAAACCCTGGAAGAAGGTCTAACAGCCTTAACAGAAGGAAAACTGGATGGATTTGTTGTTTCACCTGACGAACTTGGGGATTCATTGAATGCATACCCAGATCTTCAGGTAGCGGGAACACTTCGTGAACAAGGCAGTTCTGGTTTTGTTATGGGTACCAATCAGATAGGGCAGGATGTTTTTAGCAGGATTATATGGGGAACGCGGATCGCTTTAATCGTTGGACTCAGTTCTGCAATGATCTCCTTCCTTCTTGGTGTCCCTCTAGGGCTTTTCAGTGGCTTCATTGGTGGTCCGCTCGATAGAATCCTCACTTTGTTGATGGATAGTTTGTACTCTTTCCCCGGGTTGATCCTGGCAATCACCATTGCTGCAGTTTTGGGACCCGGTATTGGCAATATCATTGTTTCGATTGCTGTGCTTTATATTCCTACCTATTACAGGATTGTGCGCGGCCAGACACTTCAAGTAAAAGAGGAGTTGTACGTTGAAGCAGCACGAAGTCTGGGAACAAGTTGGTTCAGCATTTTAGTGAAATATATCTTCCCAAATGTGATCCCATCTGTCGTGATCATTTTTTCAGTCAACGTGGGTGATGCGATCCTGACCGAGGCAGGATTGAGCTTCCTTGGGTTTGGTTTACCTCCAGACACACCCGATTGGGGCATTGACCTTGCCCGTGGACAGGATTACGTTCGCCGGGCGTGGTGGTTAATTACTTTCCCCGGTCTGATGGTGACGATGGTTACACTTTCCTTCAGTATGCTGGGCGAAAGCCTTTCAGAGATCCTGAATCCTCGCCTTGCGGAGCAGTAATCTTATGAACGAAAAACAAGTGTTAATGCAAGTAAAAGATTTATCGGTGACGTATGAAACCCGCTTGGGACCCGTTAGCGCGGTCGATGGGATCACTTTTGATATTTACCGGGGAGAAATTCTCGGTCTGGTAGGCGAGAGTGGCTGCGGAAAAAGCACGATGGGAAAAGCCCTGATGCGCATGATTCAACCACCTGGGTGGATCAGCAAAGGTCAGCTTATCTTTGAAGGCGAAGATATCATGACCTATGACAGAAACAAGATGCGGGATTTCCGAGGTCGTAAGGTAAGTATGATCTTTCAAGATCCCATGACTTCTCTCAATCCTGTACAGCGGGTGGATCAACACCTGATAGAGGCCATCCAGGTACATGAGCCAAAAACTATTATTGAAAAGGCATTGGAGCGAGCAAATATTTTAATGGAGCGGCTCGGAATCCAAAAAGAAAGGATGTCGAATTATCCTCACCAGCTTTCGGGTGGTATGCGCCAGCGCGTAATGATTGGCCTGGGTTTGGTTCTCAATGCCAATTTGATTATTGCAGATGAAGCAACTACTTCTTTGGATGTGATCGTTGAAGCAAAACTGGTTGATCAGTTGAAAGAAATTCGTGATGAATTTGGGGTGACCTTATTAGTCATTACTCACAACATTGCACTGGTTGCTGAATTATGCGATCGGGTAGCAGTAATGTATGCAGGTCACATTGTTGAATTAGGGCCAATAGAAGAAATCTTTGACAATCCACTTCATCCTTATACAAAAGGGCTCCTTCTATCAGTTCCAAATATAAAACTGGATGAACGAGAAGAATTATTTAAAATGGCAGGAGAACCACCTAACCTGACTCACCCACCCTTTGGCTGCCGGTTCCATCCTCGTTGTCCAAAAGCAACCGCTATTTGTGAGGAAAAAGAACCAGAATTTCGAGAGGTAACTCCTGGCCGATTTGTGAAATGTTGGTTGGTTAAAGATTATCAGGTAAAAGAAATGAAAAAGGCTGAGGTGATCAAATGAGTGAGACTTCAACATTGAATAATTCAGGCGATTACCTGGTTGAAGTAAACAATTTAACAAAATGGTTCCCGGTTCAAAAGAGCATCATTGATCAGGTATTTACAAAAGAACGGGATTATGTACGCGCAGTAGACGGAGTCAGCTTCAAGATACGGAGAGGTGGCGTCTTAGGGTTGGCAGGAGAAAGCGGTAGCGGAAAGACTACCATCGGTCGGGTTACTATAGGTCTAGAGAAAAAAACCAAAGGTGAAGTATTTTTTGATGGAATCAACCTTTCTGAGTTGAGCGAAGAAGAATTACGAAAAATGCGGCGCCGGATGCAGGTAATCTTTCAAGATCCACTGGCTTCGCTTAACCCCCGTATGTCTTTAGGTTCAGCGATCGTTCAAGGCTTGAAGATTCATTATCCTGAGTTAAAAGAACAACATCGAGATATGGTTCTGGAAATGATGGAGAGAGTGGGCTTGACTCCTGCCAGATTCTATATCAATAAATTCCCCCAGCAGATATCTGGTGGGCAGCGCCAGCGGGTGGTGATTGCCAGAGCACTCATCACTAAACCAGATCTGATACTTGCTGATGAGCCAATTGCAATGGCAGATGTCAGTGTTCGAGCTTTATTGCTCGACCTTATGATCCAATTGAAGAAAGAGTTCAACCTGACATACATTTTTATTACTCATGATTTGGCAACTGCTAAATACATTTGTGATGATATTGCCATTCTATATCTGGGAAAGATCGCAGAAATTGGTAATCTGAAAGAAGTATATTCATTACCATTACATCCCTACACCCAGGCATTAATGGCTGCAGTTCCAGTGCCTGATCCACATAAACGCCGGACCCAATCCATGCCAGCAGGTGAAATTCCGAACCCTATTCACCCACCTTCGGGATGTCGTTTTCATCCGCGTTGTCCTTTTGCAAAGGATATTTGTTCTCAAGAAGAGCCTATTTTACGGGAATTGCTCCCCGAACATCAGGTTGCATGCCACATTGCAGAAAACTTCATGAAATAAGACTTATGTCTTTTTCAGAAGAGTGAATTTTATAATAATGAGCTGATCAAACATGATTTGGTCAGCTCATTTGTTTACTTGGGCTATTCTATATCTGAACTTAGTCCACCTGATAGGGTACTTCCGTGATAACTATATTTCTTCTATTTAACAGCGCTTTACGTAAAGTATCAGCCGTGCGTGCATGCAATAAACCAGCCATAGGTTGCTTTGGAACGAATTGTGGCACTACAATCGTGATCAATTCATCTTTTCTTCGAATTTCATCCATGCTATCGATATAATTCAATAATGGTTCGATAAACAGCCGATATGGAGAATTGAGAATAACTAACCTTGTGCCATCTCCCCAAATCAACCATTTATTCTTTACCTTTTCAGTCTCCTTCTCATCGATAGATATGTGAACAGCCGTAACATCATCTGAAAGATTTTTAGCATAGCTTAATGCATTTAAAGAGCCACGATGAACTCCAGCAATGGGCATAATCACTCTATTCCGTGAAATTCTCTTCGTATATTTTTGATTCTCCAATGAAAGTTGTTCAGCTATCCTCTTATAGTGACGATGAATAAGGACAAAAATGGATACCATCGTCGGGATGAGAAAGATAACAATGTATGCACCATCTTTGAACTTGGTGATCGCAAATACGATCATCACAATGAAAGTACAAATGGCGCCAAATCCATTGATGATCATTTTGTATTTCCATCCCTTATCATAACGTAAGATTGATCCTACTTCCTGTATCTCCATATCTGGTTTCAAATGTCCAGATTTCCACCATCTTCTTGCCATACCAAATTGTGATAGAGTAAATGAAAGGAAAACACCGATTGCGTACAGAGGAATCAACAAAGATACATTTGCCTTGAAATATATTACCAACGAAGAAGCGATAACAGCAAGAGCAACAATTCCATAGGAATAAACCAGCCTGCTTCCACGAAATGCAAACTGTCGGGGAAGGAAACCGTCTACTGCATGCAAAGCTCCAAGTCGAGGAAAATCTGCAAAGGCTGTGTTGGCAGCCATTACCAGGATCACGGTAGTTGCTGCGATCATCAACAAGTACATCAGACCCTGACCGTTATATACAGTTCGTGCAATTTGAGAAATTACAGTTTCATTATCCGATGGTAAAGCGCCTATATGTACTCCAAGAAATGCCACCATTAAAAGCAGAACACCTAATATCGAAGCCATCCAAAGCAAAGTTTTACCTGCATTTTTACTGCGAGGTTCTTTAAAAGCAGTAATACCATTAGAAATTGCTTCAACACCTGTTACGGAAGATGTACCATTTGCAAATGCTCTCAAGAGCATGAACAAAGTAACAGGTTGTAAAACTCCAACCTCGATGGAAGGTGGATTTACAACTGTTCCAAGATTGCCAGCTAAATATCGGATAATACCAATTACTCCTGTGACTACCATCATCACCAGGAAAAAGTAAGTGGGTATTGCAAAGATGATTCCCGATTCTTTCACTCCTCGCAAATTGATCATCATAACAAAAAGGATGAAACCCACTGCCAGTTCTACACGGTAAGGATAAAGATTGGGAAAAGCGGATACTATTTGTGCAACCCCTGATGAGATGGATACAGAAACGGTTAAGACATAATCGCTCAGTAAAGAAGCCCCTGCCACCTGTGCTGGCAGAATTCCCAGGTTATCCCGAGCCACAATATACGCTCCACCACCACCAGGATATGCATGGATGGTTTGTTCATATGAAAACGTCAAAATAGCTAATAAAATGACAATTGCAACTGTTATCGGAAAACTATAAGAGAGTACACCTGTGCCTGCTGCAATTAGAATGAAAAGGATTTCCTGAGGACCATATGCTACAGAGGACAGTGCATCGGATGAAAAAACAGCCAACCCGATCAACTTCCCGATTGTCTGATGCGGTGCATCAGCTGTTGATAGCGGGCGACCTATCAACCATGACCTGAAGGTCGTTTTTGGCATATGTGTAGATGTTTGCTCAAAAATATTCGAATGTGCTTCTAAATCACTCACAATATCAACTCCAATTCCCTGAAGATAAGATACATGCTTTTTTAACAGAAATTAATTCCTGTTCCACTCCAGGATATTGAGAGTTTACTTCTGTGAAGTAAAAGGGAAACAAAATTTTATGAAAAAAAATAAAATTTTTATAAAAATCTACTCTGGAATGACAAAACGATACCCGATTCCAGGTTCAGTCTGAATAATCTGTGGATCATTTGGATTGGTTTCCAGTTTTTTTCGTAGTACTCCAATATAAACCCTTAAATATTCTACATGATCAGCATCTTCATCTCCCCATACATGGATCAAAATAGATCGATGGGTTAATACTTTCCCCGCATTGCTTGCCAAATATGCAAGTAATTTGAACTCAGTAGCTGTCAAACGAACATCAGCACCATTATTCGTAACGGAATAATGTGCCAGATCAATTTGCAGGGAACCAATGGTGATAATACTTTTCAAGTTCCCCATGGATTGTTCACCATGCCGCATTGCCACTCTTATGCGAGCCATCAATTCTTCGATACCAAAAGGTTTGGTTAGATAATCATCTGCACCTTTATCCAAAACAGCAACTTTATCTGTTTCACTTTCACGGACAGATAAGACGATGATGGGAACACGTGACCATTCTCGAATTCTTTCACATACTTGGATACCATCCATGTCTGGTAGGCTTAGATCAAGAATGATGACATCTGGTTCTGATGATGCCGCAAGGGTAAGCCCTTCTTCACCGGTGCTTGCCATTGCTACATCAAAATGCCTTGCTACCAGGATGGTCTTTAAAGCCCTTAATATCTGTGGTTCATCATCAATAATTAGAATGAGGGATTTCTTATTCATCGATCATCTCAAGAGATACAGGATGAGGACTTTCTGTCGAATTAATTGGCAGCGTGAAATGAAAAACAAATCCTTCTGGTGCGTTTTCTGCCCAAATATTCCCTTTATGAGCGGTAATAATACCTTTACAGATAGATAAACCAAGCCCGGTGCTGGTCACTCTGCCCTGATGATGCACATTATTAAATTTCTCAAAAATATGTTCCAGATCTTCTTCAGGTACTGGAGGACTTTGATTACACACCATAGTATGGATATTCTCGTTTTCAACCCTTGAAATAATGCTTATTCTTGTTTTTGACGGCGCAAATTTTACACTGTTGCTGATCAAATTAGTAAAAACCTGTTCGATCAACACATAATCAGTAAATAAAGGAGGCAATTCTTGTGGAATATCGATCATTACCTGATATTGGTCTAGCATCTTGTGCATCCTTTTGACAACACCATTGACAATTTCCGAAAGAGAATTCCAATTCTTATGTAAAGTCAGAGCGCCTACCTCAATTCGGGTCATGTCCAGTAGATTACCCACCAGGAAATTTAAATGGTCTGTTTCTTCTTCAATGGTGGCAAGCAATTCTTTCCGCGCATCCGTATCCCAATCCACCATCCCACTATGCAGGCTGGAAACAGATGCTTTGATGGCAGCCAGAGGAGAACGAAGTTCGTGTGATACAGATGAAAGCAAAATGCTTTTTGTCTGATTTGTCTCTTCGAGAATATGTGATTTTGTTTCCACTTGCAAGAGATGAATTCGTTCGAGGAACAGTGCTCCCTGGTTGGCATAAATGGTGAGTAGCCTATCCTCCTCTCCAGAGAGAACTGGATGGTCTACCCATACCTTGATATATCCCTCATAATTGCTTTGTGCTAACATGGGATACGTGAATTCGAACAATTCCCCTTCTTTTTGTTTTTTCTTTTTTGCTCCCATAATAATGGGCGGATTTTTTGTTTCTTCCGATAATGCAATTTCCACTTTTACACAAGAAATAGTATTGAGCGTATGTTGTCCCAGTGTCTGCGCAATGTTCGCATTATCTTGTTGTTGCGAAAGAGAGAGGATCAACTTATATAGGCTGGTCGCTTCCCATTCATTTTTTCTGGCAAGCTGCATCCCCTGCCTGGCTTTACCGATCAATTGACTGGTGAAAACCGCAATCAAAAGAAAAACCAGTAATGTTACATAATCCTGAGCTTTATGAACCAATAAACTGTAATAAGGTGGAACAAAATAATAATTCAGGCATAAAAATGAAACAACTGCAGAAACGATCGCAGACGCAAGCCCCAGAAAATACACCGACAATAAAACTGGTAAAAGAAATAGCAATACAACGATTTGCGATCCAAGAAATTCTCTTTCAGGTAGCAATACAAGAGTAGTCACTGCTGCGAGGAGGAATGCAGTCAGAAATTTCCCAAATACCAGAAGGATTGAATTTTTCTTTGAATTCATAATTTACACTTAATGAATTTTATCCTATTCCTGATAAGCGAGAACTTTTCGTAAAAAGCTTACCGAAGGAATGATAAAGAAAGAAAGCAGCTACAAAAAAACGATATTTCATCGATCATCATTTCGCTGGAAGAAGTTTTATTGCCTACCAATCGATCGTGTCAGATATGCATATCACATTCTTATACTATATATACATGATTTATATATACAGGGGGTAGAGTATTGCAGGATTGATTGTTGAGGAGGATTATATGAACCTGGATAAATTTACACAAAAATCTCGTGAAGCGGTCTTTCAAGCCCAACAGATAGCTCGCGATTATCATCACCAGGCTATCGAGCCTGTTCATTTATTGTTAGCACTTTTACAGCAAGAGGAAGGTGTTGTTCCTGCAATTGTGACGAAAATTGCAGGTAGTGTTTTGGCTATTCGTGAAGAAATCGTAAAAGAATTGGAGAACCGCCCTCAGGTACGTGGCAGTAATATTGAAACAGGTTTATCGAGCCAGGTTGTTGATGTTATTGATTCTGCAGAAAAGTACGCTAAAGGGATGCAGGATGAATTTGTCTCTACTGAACATCTTTTATTGGGATTAAGTGATTCGTACGAAAGTAAACGATTGGCATCTTTCGGGCTGACGAAAGATGCCATTTTAGGAGCATTAAAATCAATCCGGGGAACTCAAAGGGTGACCACCGAGAATCCTGAGGATACTTATCAGGCTCTCGCTAAATACGGTCGTGACCTGACTGCTTTAGCCCGCCAGGGAAAACTCGACCCGGTGATTGGTCGTGACGATGAAATCCGCCGCGTGGTGCAAATTCTTTCCCGCCGAACAAAGAACAATCCAGCGCTTATCGGTGCCCCTGGTGTTGGAAAAACCGCTATTGCTGAAGGACTCGCTGAACGGATTATTAAAGGCGATGTTCCTGAAGGATTGAAAAAGAAACGGATCATTCAGCTTGACTTGAGTTCGATGGTGGCTGGAGCTAAATATCGAGGTGAATTTGAAGAGCGTCTGAAAGCAGCCCTGAAAGAGATCACCGAATCTCAGGGAGAGATTATTGTCTTCCTGGATGAAATGCATACAGTGGTGGGTGCAGGAGCTGCTGAAGGTTCCATGGATGCCAGTAATATTCTTAAACCATTACTTGCACGTGGTGATCTACACTTGATTGGTGCAACCACACTCGATGAGTATCGAAAATATATCGAAAAAGACGCCGCCCTTGAAAGGCGTTTTCAGCCTGTATTTGTTGATGAACCTTCTGTTGAAGATACCATTAGCATCTTGCGTGGATTGAAGCAGAGATATGAAGTTCATCATGGGGTACGTATCACTGACTCAGCAGTTATCGCTGCTGCAACATTATCAAAACGTTATATTCCAGAAAGACATCTTCCTGATAAAGCCATCGATCTGATCGATGAAGCAGCAGCCATGCTGCGTACAGAGATCGATTCAAAACCGCAGAAACTGGATGAAGTTGACCGTAATATCTTGCAACTAGAAATCGAACGTGAAGCTTTGAAGAAAGAGACAGATAAAGCCTCTAAAGAACGTCTGGAAAAACTGGTCGAAGAGTTGGCAGACCTGAAAGAAAAGTCTGCACAATTAACTACCCGCTGGCAAAGTGAAAAAGAAATGATCACCAGCTTACGCCAGATTAAAAAACAAATTGAAGAAACCAACCTGGAAATTGAACAGGCAGAAAGAGTGGCAGATCTGGAGAAAGTTGCCAGGTTACGTTATGGCACCCTTCGTGATTTGGAATCAAAGTTGGTCAATGCTGAAAACAAACTCAAATCCATCCAGGCAAATGGTGCTCTGCTTAAAGAAGAGGTCGATGCTGAAGAAATCGCAGCTGTGGTAGCCAAATGGACAGGAATCCCGGTTTCACGCCTGATGGAAGGAGAAACCCAAAAACTGCTGCACATGGAAGAAAGATTACATGAAAGAGTCATCGGACAGGATGAAGCCCTCCAGGTAGTTTCAAATGCTGTTCGAAGAGCACGCGCTGGGTTGCAAGACCCTAACCGCCCTATTGGATCCTTTATTTTTATTGGTCCAACAGGTGTTGGAAAAACTGAACTTGCACGCGCTCTGGCAGAGTTCTTGTTTGATGATGAACATGCCATGATTCGAATTGACATGAGTGAATACCAGGAAAAACATACCGTCAGCCGGTTGATCGGTGCGCCTCCTGGATATGTGGGCTATGAAGAAGGTGGACAGCTTACTGAAGCAGTTCGTCGCCGCCCTTATAGTGTGGTACTTTTAGATGAAATTGAAAAAGCCCATCCTGAGGTTTTCAACACCCTTCTGCAATTATTGGATGATGGTCGTTTGACCGATGGGCAAGGAAGAACCGTTAATTTCACAAACACCGTTGTGATCATGACTTCCAATCTGGGTAACCAGCTTTGGGATCATGGATCAAAGGTAACCCGTGAGGAAATTGTCCAGGTGTTTCAGGCACACTTCCGTCCTGAGTTCTTGAATCGTGTTGATGAATTGGTCGTATTCCATCCACTCACGAAAGAAAATATACGTCAGATTGTAGATATCCAATTGATGCGGCTTGAAACCCTTGTGCGAGAAAAAGGGTATAAACTCGATGTTAAAGACTCAGCTCGTAATTTCCTGGCAGAAACAGGATACAACCCGACTTTTGGTGCTCGCCCGTTAAAGCGTGCCATTCAACGTGAATTGCAGGATCCACTTGCTATCAAACTGCTTAATGGTGAATTCGTAGAAGGAGAGACAATCATAATTGAGCAAAATGGTGATGGTTTGAGGTTTACCAAACCTTAATTCTTGTTTGAAACAAATTTTTAAAGGTCAGTTAGAGAGAATTTTTTCTTTACCTGACCTTTTTTCATTCGAGTATGAAATATTATTCTTAATGCATTCTCATGTTGCGACAATTAGTTTTTCCTGCTTTTATGCTAAACTATTTCCTTAATCACTCCAAATAACTTTACTCACTGAAAAGCAAATCAGGGGTTTACAATGAATACTGAAAAAACACTCGTTTATAAAGACATGATCAATATCAATTACTTTGAATGTGATTTCCGAAATCATTGGAAGCCATCAGCGATATTTCAACATTTGACAGAAACAGCCGGACGCCATGCAGATAAGTTAGGATTTGGTATTGAGAAAATGGCAGTACATAATCTATTTTGGGTACATTCACGAATGAAGATCAAATTCTTTCATTTTCCATCAGGAGATGATAAAGTCATCATCAACACCTGGCCCAAAACCATTCAACAAAAATTATTCTATATCCGAGATTTCGAAGTTTTTGATGCCCATGAACAGAAAATTGTAGCTGCTACATCTGCCTGGTTGATCATTGACGCGACCACCCGTAGAATGGTATCTCCGCATTCCCTTCAATTGGGGTTACCTGAATTTCCTGATAGAAAAGGATTGGATGAACCCCTTGAAAAAATCAATATGAACGGAGACGGAAAAGAAAAGTTAGAGATCACTGCCGGATACAGTGCTGTAGATATAGTAGGTCATGTCAATAACAGCCGATATATAGAATGGATCTGTGATTGTTTCCCCATGGATGCTTATCGAGAGAAAGAACTGGACTGGTTGCAGATCAATTATGAACATGAAGTCAAACCAGGGGAAAAAGTGAGCATCTTGATAAATGATCTCGATGACGAATCAGATATGTGTATGGTAGAAGGAATCAACAGGTCTTGTGATAACCGGGCTTTTACCGCAATTGTTCATTGGACTAATACCTTTAAATGATAACGAAATTGTTCTTTCCGTTGGATGATCCAATTTTTTATTTCTTAGGGGTACACACGGAACTGCGTTCTATAAAGCGCGTAGGAAGTATTTGATGGAGCAGCCCTGCTTCTGATTCGATCAATCTCACCAGTTGTTGAGTGGCAATCTTTCCCTTTTCCCGTGAGGGCTGTTTTACTGTGGTCAAAGCTGGATGTATCAAGCTAGCAAGAGTGATATCATCGAAACCTACCACTGAAAGGTCCTGTGGTATCCGGATTCCTGCTTCTGTAGCAGCCTTAATAACACCAATAGCGATAATATCACTCATAGCAATGATTGCTGTAGGACGGTAGCGTGACTTCCATAGAGTTTGAAAACTTTCCATGCCACCTTCCTCGGTGCTGTTGCACTCAAACAAGCGTATTGAGCGTCCATTGATATTTAGACCGTATTCCTCAAGCGCCTGTAAGTAACCATGCATTCTTGCACCAAGTGTGCCTACATATTCCCGGTAATGTCCTTGTTTGCCAGAACGAATCGCCAGAATAGCAATCTGTCGATGTCCTAATGACAATACATGTTGCATTGCCTGGCAAGCACCTCCTGCATCATCCACATTAATAGCCGGTACACCCTCGATTGGGTCACTATCAACAGTTACAAAGGGTACACCTCGCTGACGCAGCACTACCATGGTGGCTTTGTATTCTTCAAGACCCAATGTGAGAAAGCCATCTACAGCTGCATTCACAATGGCACGACGGATACTACCCTTCAGTGGTGGAACCAGCATCAATGATAGACCAGAATGGGTACATTCTTCTCCTATACCTTCAAGAAACTCCGGAAAATACGGATTGCGTACGATTTCGGGCATCGGCTGTGGTAGTAATAGACCGATGGTACCGGTTCGTCCGGTAGACATACTGCGAGCTACTGGATCGGGAGAATATCCCATCTCCTCTGCAATAGATAAGATCTGCTTGACAGTAGCTTCGGATAGGCGGTTAGGGTTGTTAAAAGCAAAGGACACCGCAGTCTTCGATACTCCAGCTTTTTGTGCGATATCCTTAATATTTACTCTGGTCATAAGCTGATTATAACTACCGATTCAATAAAATTAGCGCTAAACCCTGCTGCGCTTCCAGTTTTGGTATGGTAATTTGCCCAGCATTGCATGTATAATGCTGGTTGCTCAATACATCCACCCAATCGCAATCCCCCATACCATGCAAGTTAATGCACAATTTTTCTTGCATATTGCGCGGGTTAACCACAACTACAACTTGATCATCATTCAGAATTCGCCTAAAGGCATATACTCCATTGAACGTTAGCAAGCTTTCATAACTACCAGCACGCAAGGCAGGATGTGCATGGCGCAGAGAGATTAATTTTTGTACTGCGCTTCGAATGGTATCATTCCATTTTTCTGGATCCCATTCCATACAACGACGGCAATCCGGATCATTTTCACCACTCATACCATTTTCATCACCATAGTAAATCATAGGTGCACCTACTCCGGTTAGCATACAGAGAAAAGCCAGAATAGCACGAGCCGAATTTTCGCGGCACAGTGTCAACAGACGGGTGGTATCATGGCTTCCCAATAGATTCAATTGCACAGGAGCAAATACCCCATATTCAGTCAGCAAGCGACGTGTGAAATGATCGAAATCCTCTGCATCCATCGCGTCACGTACACAGTAATCCAGGATATAGTCTCGATAAGGATAATTCATGACTGCATCGCAGGTATCACCTTGCAGCCAATAAAGTGGATCACGCCAGGATTCAGCAACAATATAAGCATCAGAACGGATTGATTTAACCGTTTGACGAAATTCTCGCCAAAAATCTAATGGAACCTTCCATGGTACATCCAGACGCCAACCATCTATACCAGTTTCTTTAAGCCAATAGGCTGTAACATCTAACAAATAACGTCTGACTTGCGGATTATTCATATTTAGTTTTGGCAAAAAGCTAGCTCCACCACAGGTCTGGTAGTTGGGTGGATCTTGTTTAACAGGCAAATCACCTAATTGAAACCAATCATAATATTGCGAGGATTTTCCTTTCTTCATCACGTCTTGGAATGCCCAGAAACCATCTCCGCAGTGATTGAAAACTGCATCTAGAATGATGCGGATACCCTGGTCATGGGCTGTGTTCACCAATTTCTTGAGTAGTTCCAGGTCACCAAAAGCTGGATCAACTTTATAATAATCAGAAGTGTCATATTTATGATTAGAGCGTGCTGCAAAGATAGGAGTAGTGTATATAGCATTGATGCCCAATTCTCGCAGGTAGGGCAGATGATCAAGAATACCCTGCAAATCTCCACCCATGAAGGTTTGGGAGGAAGGTGGCGTACCCCAGGGTTGCACCCATGCAGGATCATTGTTAGGATCACCGTTGGCAAATCGTTCTGGAAAGATCTGATAGAAAATAGTGTCCTTGACCCATTCGGGGATGTTAATACATTTGTTCACGGGTAAAATTTATCCTTTCAATCCAGATCGGGTGAGACCAGCGATGAAACTTCGCTGCGCAATTAAAAACAGGATGAGTGGCAGAAGAGTGGCAGTCACTGTACCAGCCATCATATAAGTCCATTCAGTTTGGTACCTGCCTGCAAAGATTTGCAGCCCAAGCTGGATGGTACGCATTTGCTCATTGTTTGCTACCAATAAAGGCCAAAGATAATCATTCCAGGCAAACAGGAAGGCAAACAACCCCATCGTTACTACCGAAGAACGATTAAGCGGTACAACAACTTTCCATAGTGATTGCCAATGTGAGCAACCATCTAGACGAGCGGCATCTAAATAATCTCGAGGGATTGAGATAAAAGCCTGGCGCAGGATAAAAATAGAAAAAGCATCCACCATACGTGGCACGATTAACGCCTGGTAAGTATTAAACCAATGGAGATCACCAATGATTAAATACGAAGGAATGATAGTCGCTTGAAAGGGGATCATCATGGTACCCAGGAATAACAGGAAAAGCAAATCACGACCTACGAAACGCAAATAAGCAAACGCGTAAGCTGCCATCCCTCCAAAAACCACTCGTGCAGCAATGATCGCTACAGCAACAATGGTTGTATTGAGATAATATCGCATAAAAGGTGCAGCCTGCCAGGCTTTTACATAGTTACTAAATTCGAACACCGCTGGGAAAAGATACGGGGGTAGCCCGGTCGTACCACGCAATTTTAATGAAGTGGTAAACATCCAAAGAAAAGGTACTAATACCAGAAAAGCTGCTGGAATTAAGATTAGTGCCAGAATGAATGTGATACGAATCTTACGTGGAGTAACAGGTTCGTGGGTCGACCTCTTGAAGAGCTTCATTCCGCCTCCTCTGCTGAACCAAAACCAACAAAACGCCACTGTAACAATGTGAATGCTGCCACCACGATAAACATAACTACAGAAATAGCTGCACCATATCCAAGTTTAAAGGCAGAAAATGAGGTCGAATACATAAACATGCCAATAACATTGGTCGCATCACTTGGTCCACCACGGGTAAGTACCATTACTTGATCAAAGACAAGAAAAGAATCGACTACACCTAAAATAACAAGCATAATCGTTGTAGAACGCAATAATGGCACGGTGATGTGCAGAAAACGCTGTAAACCATTGGCACCGTCTATCTCAGCACTCTCATAATATTCTTTAGATAATGATTGTAAAGCTGCCAGATATAACATAGTGGTAAAGCCCAATCGTCGCCAGATGCCCAACGTCATTAGAGTAGGTAGTGCCCAAGTAGTATCTGCCAACCAGTTAAGACCTTCTAAACCAAAGAAACGTAGAACAACATTAACCAAGCCAAAACCGGGGTTGAATAATAGAGTCCATACCATTGCGGCAGCTACGGTTGGTGTGACAACAGGCAGGAAAAACAGACTACGCCAGAAAGCTTTACCAAGCAGAAGTTGGTTATTGAGAAGAACCGCTAAAATCAGCCCCAAAAAGATACTAAATGCGGTCACTATTAATGTGTACTCACCGGTGACCTCTAATGAATTCCAGAAGCGATCACTTTTAAAAAGTGTAACAAAGTTTTCAAGCCCGATAAATATCTTAACCTGTGATAGGTTATCCCACTTGAACAGACTCAGTCGGAAGACCTCAGCAATCGGGTAGAAATTGAATGTTCCCAGGATTACCAGCGACGGTGCCAGGAAAAGTAACGCAGTAAAGATATCACTTCGGCGCAGCCGGGTAAACCAATTAGGGGAACTTGCGTAACGAGCTTGCATATTAACTCAATCCTGCAGTAATAATTAGTAGAAGATAAGAACTTAATTTTTTCTGATTTTATCTAATGATTATAAGGCTAACAAAAAGGGGGCGGCAGCTTTAACCGCCGCCCCAGAAAATATTGGTTGAATACGCTATTTTAATGCTTCATTTACTGCTATTTCAGCAGCTTTGAGTGCATCCTCAGGGGTAGCCTCACCAAGTAGAGCTTTCTGAATTTCACGAGAGAAAGCATCCGATACCGCATAATACTTGGAAGTAGCAGGGCGAGTATGAGCAGTAGCCATGCCCTGGACGAAAGGCAGCATGCGTGGCTCAGTTTCGTTAATCCACTTCAGGTAATCCGCATTTTCTGCTACAGACTGGCGCACTGGCAAAAAGCCTGTTTTCTGATCCCATTCTAACTGAACCTCAGTGCTGGTTAAATATTTGATGAACTTCCAGGCTGCATCCTTATTGGGAGAGGCATCGAACATGAATATATGCTCGCCACCTACGTTACTGGCAGTAGTGCCACCTTCAGGAGCAGGAACCGGAGCAATACCCCATTCGAAGGGGGCATCCTTGCGATAACCGAACAGCCATGACCCATCAAGCTGCATACAGGCTTTCTGATCACCAAATAAACCCCAAGGTCCTGGCTGCGAGCCCTTGCCATTCAACATGTCCGAGACGAAAGTCAATGCTTTTAAACCTTCGGGAGTATTAAACGCAGCAGCAGTGTTATCTTCATTGAGGAACTCACCACCCGCTGCCCACAACCATACCTGAAATTGCCAGGTGATACCTTCTCCAGTGGGTTGAGTATAGAATTCAAAACCAACTACACCATTGTCAGGGTCTTGGCATTGTTCAGCCATGGATTGCATCTCTTCCCATGTAGTGGGTGCCTTTTCGGGATCAAGACCAGCTTTCTTAAAGAGATCTTTATTCCAGATCACCTGCATATTGTTGGTACTGACCGGCAGGGCATAACGTTTGCCACCCATAATGTCATAATTAGCCAACAACGGATAGAAATCGTCTATGTTGATATCAGAATCAGATGCAACATAATCGTCCAGTGGCGCAACAGCACCAGTTTCAACGATTTGCGGAATGAGGATCAGGTCCAAAGCAACTACATCTGGGGTGGTTCCACCAGTAATTGCTGTCTGGAGAAGAGTGGTCATATCTGCATATGGTTGGAAAACTGGCTCAACGACGATATCCGGATTGGCTTCGTTGAAGCGGTTGACCAGGTCTTTCATCACATCGGCATTGGTGCCTTCCCAGTTGAACCAGAACGTCAACTTAACGGGTTCAGCAGCCTGTGTTGCAGTTGGAGCGGTAACTGGTTTACAGGCAACAAGGAATCCCGCTAGCATGACAATTGCCATAAACAACGGGAAAAATTTAGAGTTTCTCATAACATTCTCCTTTTAGGTAGTTGTGTATGAATTAAACCGGTTTACTAAACCGGTTTAATTATAGGAAAAATTCACACCAGAGTCAATAGGGAATTTGTTCTGTCCCTGGAAAAGTGGATAAGTGAATCAAAGGCTGATCAATTCAATGCTCCACTGATATACTTAAATCATGATTGAAATTAGCTCAGCCGTTACTATTGACGCTAGTGAAATCCACTGTGAATTTGTCCGCGCATCCGGTCCTGGCGGACAGAATGTTAACAAGGTGGCTACCTCTGTTCAGCTCAGATTCGATGTATGCAATTCACCCTCTTTAGATCCAGAGGTAAAAAAACGCCTGATTAAGTTGGCAGGTAAAAGGATGACTGAGGATGGGATTCTGATGATCACTGCGCAACGATACCGCACCCAAGAGAAAAACAGAGAAGATGCAATCAATCGCTTGAAAAAATTAATCGAAAAAGCAACTTATACTCCACGGGTCAGAAAGCAAACCAAACCCTCCCGTGCTTCCCAGGAAAAAAGATTACAAAGAAAACGTATCCGCAGCCTGGTGAAGAGATCGCGCCAGACGACTGAAGATAATGATGCTTAATATTTTCATCCAAGAGTATAATCGAGCATCATGCATCAAAATTCAAACCCGGTTATATCATCACAAAACACCACCACCCGGTGGCCACAAATTTTCCGTTCTCTAAGACATCGGAATTATCGTTTATGGTTTTTTGGTCAGGGCATCTCATTAATTGGCTCCTGGATGCAGACCATGGCGCAACAGGTTCTAGTTTACCGATTGACTGGAAGTGCAACCAGCCTTGGCATTATCAGTTTTATTGGTTTGATCCCTCTTGTCCCCCTTTCACTTTGGAGTGGTTCTCTCTCTGATCGTATTTCAAAACGAACATTACTGCTTATTACACAAGTTGTCATGCTGTTTCAGGCACTGATTTTAGCCATTCTTACCTGGACAAATTTAATTCAGGTATGGCATGTGTATGTCCTGGCTTTCGTCATGGGTGCTGCACAGGCGATGGATACGCCTGCCCGTCAAGCATTTACCGTTGAGATGATAGACGGCAAAGAAGACCTTTCAAACGCAATAGGGTTAAATTCTGCCATGTTCAACATGGCACGTGCACTTGGCCCATCCTTGGCGGGTGTTCTTGTGGCAGCCACTGGAGAAGGAAATGCATTCTTTATTAATGCTTTATCATTTGTAGCAGTGATTGTCAGCCTGCTCATGATGCGAGAACTGCCTCAACTTCCACAGAATGAAGAAACACAAGGGACATTAAAGCATATGGCTGATGGTATACGCTTCATTAAAACCCAACCAGTCCTTCTGGTGTTAACCAGTATGATTGCAGTCAGCGCATTCATGTCGATGCCTTACAGCACACTTATGCCAGTATTTGCTTCAGATGTATTGAATAAAAGCGCAGAACCGGTCATTCAATTCATGTGTAATCCTGAAACCGGCCTCATGACCTGTCGTTCACCCGAAGCTCTGCCCTTAGGAATTCTACTGACTACATTAGGTATCGGTTCAGTTTTGGGGGCATTTTTTGTGGCTGCTACATCAGACAGTATCCGAAGAGGTGCATGGCTGACAGCTGGCAACATTGCTTTTCCCGCTTTTTTACTAATCTTTTCAGCATCACAGTCGTTTCTTCTATCACTGGTGATTTTAATTTTCGTCGGATTCAGCTTTGTGTGCCAGAACGCCCTTGCAAATACTCTAATGCAATTTGCCACACCAGATTCTATGCGTGGTCGAGTGATGAGTCTGTACAGCATGACCTTCCAGGGCATGATGCGCCTGGGAGGGTTGCAAGCTGGTTTGATGGCAGACTGGTTAGGCGCTTCTCTTGAAGTAGGAATTACATCAGCAATTTCCTTTGTCTTTGGTATATACGTAGCATTCCGTTATCCAAAGGTCAGGAAATTGTAGTTTAAGGTAAAAGATGGCTACCCAAGAGTCAGTAGGACGATTCCACCTACTGTCATCAACATTCCTGCAATCGTTTTGAAAGTTACTGGTTCACCAGCGAAAATTATTCCCATCAAGGCACCAAATAATGGTGAAGTGAACGCAATAGGCATTACTTTTCCTAAAGGTGCACCCTTGATCGCTGTGTAATAACACAACATACCAGCGGAACCTGCAACCACACCACCTCCTATGATCATAAAAAGCAGGGCTTTTGGACTTGCTTGACCCACAGTTTTCCATTGTGGGTAGCTTACAATACCCAGAACGATCAATGCAATTGCTGTTCGGATGGTAATTCCCATTTGTGGGCTTAAGTTACCCAGATGTAAGCCTTTCTTTTCAAAATATCCCCCGACTCCCCAAAAGATTGCTGTCAACAACGCAAATAACTGTGGCTTCATGAATCCTCCTATGTAATGAATGGCGATGTAAAAATCATGTAAATTTCCCTGATCGTCAAAACAAAATTTTTAACAATAATTTTAAGGTAATTTTGACAATTCCCTATTGCAAATTGCCTTTATATCACGTACAATGTGTCTAAACGTGGTGATAAGTGGTGAATTGTGGTGAATTTTAATGTGAACGCCGGGTGAATCCGGCGTTCAGCATATATAGCAGAGGTAGAACGTATGTTCATGGGTCGGTACCAGCACACTATTGACGAAAAAGGACGGATGACAATTCCGGCTCGCTTTAGAGAACTGCTGGAAGATGGCGCATTTATCACCGAGGGATTTGAAAATAGCATCCTAGTCCTTACGAAAAAGAATTTCGATGCACTATGGGAAAATGGAACTACCCTCAGCCTTACTGATCCAAAGGTGCGCGAGTTCAAACGTATATTTTTTGGTGGCGCAAGTAAGGTTGAATTTGATAAAGCTGGACGCATTTTGATTCCATTTTTCTTACGAGAAAAAGCTCAACTAAAAGATGAAGCCCTGGTTGTTGGAATGGGCGAGTCATTTGAAATCTGGTCGCCAGAAAACTGGAAACAACAACAAACATCACTTGATATGAAAAAATCAGACCCTCAGTATTTTGCTGATTTGAGTATTTCGTTGAGGTAGTTTCAGGTTGAGGATTATGATATGCAACCACCTCACCTACCAGTACTTTACCAACAAATTATACACGCGTTATGCCCACAGAGCCCGGGACGGTACATAGATGCCACCGTCGGTGCAGGGGGTCATTCCTTTGGGATATTAGAATCTAGTTCTCCTGAAGGACATTTACTCGGTTTTGACCTCGACCCTCAGGCGCTGAAAATAGCTTCTCAGCGTCTTTCTTCTTTTTTAGGGAGAGTGACTCTCGTGCAGGCTTCATACACCTCCCTGACAGAACAGATGAAACTCCTGGGGTGGAATGAGGTGCAAGGGATTGTGATCGATCTGGGAGTATCTTCGATGCAATTCGATTATGCAGAAAAAGGTTTTTCTTTTATCAAAGATGGCCCTCTAGATATGCGTTTCAATCCGGATCAACCTGTATCTGCAGCAGATTTGGTTAATAATCTCTCGGAGAATGAGCTGGCAGACCTGATCTTTCAGTATGGTGAAGAACCGCAATCCCGCCGAATTGCTCGAGCCATTTGCCAAACCCGACCGCACACCAGCACCGTTGAATTGGCTGCAATAATTCAAAGCGCAACAGGGGCACATGGTAGTAAAATTCACCCCGCAACCCGAACGTTTCAGGCGCTGAGGATTGCAGTGAATGGCGAGTTAGATTCTTTAAAAATATTTCTACCGCAGGCAGTTGCAGCATTATCTAAAGGAGGTAGATTAGCTGTTATCTCGTTCCATTCACTAGAGGATAGGATTGTTAAGCAGTATTTTCGTCTGGAAAGCACAGATTGCCTCTGTCCCCCCTCACAACCAGTATGCTCCTGCGGACATAAAGCGAGAATCAAGTTGATCAACCGTCACCCCATCGTAGCGGATGATGCAGAGATTAAACTGAATCCTCGAGCAAGAAGTGCAAGACTTAGAGTTATTGAAAAATTGTAAAAATTATCGTTACTATCTGAAAAATAAAATATTTACAAAGAGAGCAAACAGGTATTAGCATGGCGAAGAGTTTTACACAGGCATACAAACAAGCACCCTGGAGGTTACAGGTCCAACGCTTTGGCGTGATTGCCTTAGCACTTGTTGGTATTGCTATCATTGCTTTTCTATACTTGAATATTTCTGCACAATCAGCTACTGCCGGCATTGAAGTACAGCAACTCGAAGCCACCCGCCAGGCAATTGATAACGAAAACGCCAGTCTTCTTACTGAATGGGCAAACCTTACATCTGCAGTTGAAATGGAAAAAAGAGCGTACGCAAGTGGATATGAATTGATTGACCCCAATAATGCCACCTATGTGATTGCGCCAGGGTATACAGGTAAAGAACTGCCAGATGTAGAGACAGCACCTTATTCGAATCTATCTGCACCCACTGTGATTAAACCCAGTTATACCCAATCTTTATGGGAGTGGTTTTACGACACAATGATATTGAACGGAAGTATTCTGGGGGTGCAGCCATGAGCCAGGATAAATTCAAGGGTCGTATTCAATATATCAAGTTCGGATTCCTGGGTGTAGCACTCATAATTTTTGCTCAGTTGGTTCGGATCCTCATAACCGGTAATGATCTCGTCAGCCCAGATACCCGCTTTGTTACGTACAATCCAGAGCGTGGTGAAATTTATGATCGAAATGGCAATCTATTCGCTGGCAATCGGATTGTTTATGAAATCTCTGTCAATCTAACTACGGTTAACGCCAATCAGAATCAAGACCAGATTGTTCAGATTCTCTTCAATGTGATTGGCAAAGACTACAGCTCCAAATTCCTCGCTGCTCAGGAATATAACGCCAGCCAAACCGACCCGGAAAAAAAGATATATTATCTACCTCTTGATGATTTCATCGATCCCGAAAAGATCACCTATTTAGAGAATTATCTGGAAGAATATGCAACGAAACGGCTAGATAAGAAAGTAGCCAAAAAATTACCAGAGCTTAATCTCAATGGGCTTGAATGGTGGCCTCACCTCGTTCGCACTTATCCTGAATCTTCTCTGGCTTCCAATGTAATCGGTTTTGTAGCATTCCAAGATCGCACTGCTCCTACTTATTTTGGCATTGAAGAAAAATACAACCAGTTGCTAGCAGGGAAATCCATTACAGTGGAAGTTTCCGATGACCCCAATAAAATGAATGATCTCGCTGAAGTACCTCCAGGTGCAAGCTTAATTTTGACCATCGATCGGCAGATCCAAAAAAGCATGGAACAAATCATCGACCATGCTGTTGAACGGACTGGATCTGTATCGGGTGTTATCGTAGTAGAAGATCCCGAAACGGGTGAAATTTTAGCAATGGCAACTACCCCACGCATGGACTTAAACCAATATTCCTCAGAATTGGAAAAGTTTCCAGAAATGGGGTCTTTTAACCGAGCTATTGGGGTTCCTTATGAACCAGGTTCAGTATTCAAGGTAATTACGATGGCTGCTGCTTTGGATGCAGGAGTAGTAACCCCTGATACGACCTTTACCGATACCGGTATTATTTATGTAGGGCAGACCGCTATCTATAACTGGGATGGCGGTGCCTGGGGATTGCAGGATATGCAAGGGTGCATGCAACACTCATTGAACGTATGCCTGGCATGGATTGCACAACAGATGGGTTCAGATTTGTTTTACCAGAGTCTAGAAAACTTTGGCATCGGACGCAGCACAAATATCGACCTTGATGGTGAGATAGTTTATCCCCTCAGTGTTCCGGGAGATAAATACTGGTCAGAAAGCAACCTGGGTACTAATTCTTTTGGACAAGGTTTGGCTGCCACCCCAATTCAGATGGTGACTGCTATTTCAGCCGTAGCCAATGATGGAAAGATCATGGCACCACATATTGTTAAAGCTACCATCCAAGATGGGCACATTTACGAATACACTCCCCAGGTCATGTTGATGCCCATCAAAGCTGAAACCGCTCATACTCTTACTGATATGTTGGCAAAATCATTAGAAGAAGAAGCCTCGACAGCTCTGGTTGATGGATATCGTGTTGCTGGCAAGACAGGTACAGGTGAAATTGCAATCCCGGGCGAAGGCTATGTAACCGAATTGACCAACGCATCCTTTGTGGGTTGGGGTCCAACCGATGATCCAAAATTTCTCGTTTACATCTGGCTAGAAAAACCAACATCAGATCGATGGGGTTCGATTGTAGCAGCCCCGGTATTTGCAGAAGCAGTACAAAAGTTAGTTGTTTATTTGAATATTCCACCTGACGAAATTCGTCAGGAGTTGTATAGCAAATGAGGATACTGTGTTTACTGTAAATGTTATCTTAGAAGCGCTTACCGGTTCATTCAACCCCAATGCAACAGCAATGATCAATGGGGCTGCCATTGATTCACGACAGGTTTACCCCAAAAATATTTTCATTGCAATTCCTGGTGAACAGGTGGATGGGCATGATTTTGTTGCAGATGCTTTCAGGCGCGGAGCTTCCTGCGCAATTATCCAAAGAGATAGTCCTCTCCCCTTCCCTGTTCTCGATCTGCGAAACGGAGTACTTCCAGAAGAGTTTGATTATTCTCAGATTCCATTTTGCATCCGAGTTGAGAATTCATTAAATGCATTACAAAAGATTGCAGCTTTTTGGCGGCAACAGTTGAATTTACGGGTTATTGGTATTACAGGTAGCGTGGGAAAATCCACCACCAAAGAATTGGTCGCAGAGGTGCTTAGCCAACGTTTTCATACTTTAAAGAATCCCGGCAACATGAATAACGAAATTGGCTTGCCGCTTACAATTTTGCAGCTTACAAAAGAACATAGCCATGCTGTCCTTGAAATGGGTTTTTATGTTCCTGGTGAGATTGCATTCCTATGCGAAATTGCTAAACCTCAGATTGGCGTAATCACAAATATCGGAACGGTACATGCAGAGCGCGCTGGTTCGCAAGCAGATATCGCACGAGGTAAATCCGAGCTGGTTCAACACCTTCCTGCAGGTCCAGAAGGTGTTGCCATTCTGAACTATGATGACCCCTGGGTTCGTGGCATGGCAGAAAAAACCAACGCCTCTGTGTTCACCTATGGTCTTGATCCAGAAGCAGACTTATGGGCAGATAATGTGGTCGGCATGGGATTGGAGGGCATTCGTTTTCAGCTTCATTATAAAAATGAAGTATTGCATGTACGGGTACCCCTTATTGGCAGGCACTCGGTGCATACCGTTTTACGCGCAACAGCAGTTGGGCTAGTTGAAGGACTGACATGGCAGGAAATACTGAATGGAATGCGAGAAAGCCACATGCAGTTGCGGTTAGTTGTCGTACAGACTCCTAAAAAGGCTATTATCTTGGATGACACCTATAACGCTTCACCTGAATCAACCATGGCTGCCTTAAACCTGTTGGGTGATATGACCGGCAATAAAATTGCTGTGCTTGGTGATATGTTAGAGCTTGGAATCTATGAACAAACCGGTCATGAAATGGTCGGAAATAGAGCTGCTCAAATCTGTAACAAGCTCTTTACAGTAGGACCTCGTGCACAGATTATCGCTTCTGCTGCTCAAAAATCAGGTATGCCCGAAGAGAACATTTTCACCATCGAAGATACAGATCATGCGGTGGAGTTTTTACGAAACAAATTTGCAGAAGGAGATGTAGTTTTGATCAAAGGTTCACATGGACTGCATATGGAGCAGATCGTGGCTGCTTTGGAGGAAAAAGAATGACGGAAACTGCATTAGCTCTTTCATTGACGACTCTGGCTTTCATGATGACAGTCATTTGGGGTGGCCCTCTGCTGCGTATTTTGCGTCATTTTCATATCGGTAAATTAATTCGAGTGGAAGGTCCAGATAGCCATTTCTCGAAAATGGGCACCCCTACTATGGGTGGCATAATGATCATATTGCCAGTGCTTCTTCTCACACTTCTCATGAATGCAGCAACACTTATTGGCCTTGATGTATTTGGCCGCGCCATCATTATCCCTCTTACAGCAATGGTTGGATTTGGGCTTTTAGGAGCCATTGATGATTGGGAAGGTATCAGAGGAAAAAGACGTGGTTTGGGAATGCGAGCTCGAACAAAATTCCTGATACAGGTAATTTTTGCAGTAATCCTGGCTCTAGGGTTGAAATACCTGCTCGGAGTTCCTGAAATTTACTGGCCTGGTTATGACCGCCCAATCTGGATTGGTATCTGGTATATCCCACTGGCTGCTTTCATTATTGTAGGCGCATCGAATGCTGTCAACTTTACCGATGGGCTAGATGGACTTGCAGGTTTGATTGCAGCAACAGCTTTCACTGCATATGGCGCTATTGCCATTATGCAGGGCCAGGTCTTTATCTCACGTTTCTGTTTCACCATCGTAGGTGCTCTATTTGGCTTTTTGTGGTGGAACGTTCACCCAGCTGAATTATTTATGGGTGACACTGGATCTCTGTCGCTGGGTGCAACGATTGGTGTTATTTCATTGATGACAGGTCAATGGCTTCTATTACCATTGATCCTTGTCATTCCAGTCAGCGAAGTAATCAGCGTTATTCTACAAATTATTTATTTTCGCATCACAAAGGGAAAACGCCTGTTCAAAATGGCACCTTTGCATCACCACTTTGAGCTCCTTGGTTGGAGCGAAACCCAGGTAGTACAGCGATTCTGGGTGATCAGTCTGTTATTTGCGATGTTAGGAATTGCGGTGGCATTAGTATGAGCGATTCAAATTGGCAAGGTAAGAAAATTGTTGTGCTTGGAGCAGCCCGGCAAGGGTTAGCTTTAGCAGGTTATCTTGCCATGCACAATGCCAGGGTTATGTTAAATGACATGAAAACCCCTGATCAAATTTCTGGTAATCTTCAGGCACTACGCCAGATGGGTGTTGAAATGGTGTTTGGCTCTCATCCATTGGAATTGTTGGATAATACGCAGATGCTATGCCTTTCTGGTGGCATCCCACTTTCCCTTCCTATAGTGCAAAAAGCGATGCAATCTGGGATCATCCTCTCTAATGATTCACAAATTTTCATGGAAGCTGTCCCTTGCAAGACCATTGGAATTACTGGTTCTGCGGGAAAAACTACCACCACCACCCTGGTTGGCCGTATGGCAGAAGCAGATCAAAAATGCATGGTATGGGTTGGAGGGAATATTGGTTTACCTCTCATTTCGTTGGTGGATCAAATGAAGAGCGATGACCTGGTGGTAATGGAGCTTTCCAGTTTCCAGCTCGAACAAATGACCATCAGCCCCAACATTGCTGCAGTACTGAATATCACGCCAAATCATCTCGATCGTCACAAGACTATGCAGGCATATATAGAAGCAAAAAGTCATATCCTGACCCATCAAAAACCCGGTGATGTTGCTGTTTTAAACCGTGACGATGAAGGTTCATGGAGCCTGAAAGAGAAAATAATTGGTCAGCAATATTCATTTGGATTTGATAAGCCAGCATATCCATACTATGGAACAAGCTACCACAATGATTGGGTATACCTTTCTTCTGGCACTCATGAAGAAAAACTTATGCCACGTAATCTGATCCTTCTGAAAGGGGAACATAACCTGGCAAATATTCTGGCAGCCTGTGCTATTGCGGCTGCAGCAGGCTTCTCGGCAGAATCCATGATCTCTGGTGTGGCAGGTTTCAATGGTGTTCCTCATCGACTTGAATTAGTGAGGGTGCTGCATGGTGTAGCCTGGTATAACGATTCAATAGCAACGGCACCCGAGCGCACTATGGCAGCGATCCATTCCTTCCAGGAACCCCTTGTGCTAATGTTGGGTGGAAGGGATAAGAAACTCCCCTGGGAGTCATTAATCGCACTGATTAATGAACGGGTTGATCATGTTGTTCTGTTTGGCGAAGCCGGTTCAATGATTGAAAGTAAGCTAAAAGAAGTTCATGGAAAAGAAAGACCATATACTATTTCACTTCATGAAAAAATGGAAGATGCAGTTGTTGCTGCCCATCAGGTAGCACAAACAGGTGATGTGGTTTTACTTTCTCCTGGTTGCACGAGTTTTGATGCATTCAGGGATTTTGAAGAGAGAGGCGAGAAGTTTCGACAATGGGTCAACAGTCTTTCGTAAATACACAATATTCACAAAAAGCAATCAGACCACAATCCTTGCGATTGAAATTGGATCTGCTACTGCTTATGTGCGTGTTTGCTCTCCTCCTGATCGGGATCCTCTTTGTATATTCCTCCAGTTGGAACTATGTACTGCGTGAGGATTCTTCAGCATCCTACATTCTTCAAAGACAGCTTGTCTTTATTGGTATTGGGTTGGTTTGTGCTATGATCGCCAGCCGGATTGACTATCACATTTACACTCGCTGGGTATTGCTCTTCATGTTGGTCACACTGGCAATGTTGATCGCGGTATTTCTTGTAGGGTCACAGGCACCAGGTGTTCCTACCCGTGCTCTATTCAAGAGTTCCATCCAACCATCAGAGCTGGCAAAACTTGTAATTATCATCTATCTGGCAGTCTGGTTGAATAATCACCATGACAATCTAAACAATTTTACCTTTGGAATTTTACCCCTCCTGTCGATTATTGGTCTTACCGGCGGTTTGATCTTCATGCAGCCCGATATAAGCGCTGCAATAACAGTTGTGTTTCTTGGTGGAGCTTTGTTCTTTCTGGCTGGTTCCAATTTTCGTCAGGTAGTTTTTGCTCTTGCCATCGTTCTGGCAGTCGGTACGATATTTGTTCTGATCAGCTCTACTGGACAGGAACGTATGAGTGACTACCTGAAAGGGTTGATGTCGTTGCAAGATGCATCTGACCATGTTCGCCGCTCATTGGAAGCGGTCGTTCGTGGCGGGTTATTTGGTGTAGGAATTGGGAAAGGCAGCACAAAATACCTTGGGCTACCTGTGCCATGGACAGATAGTATTTTTGCTGTAATTGCAGAGGAAACCGGCTTGATCGGCGGAGTCGTCGTTCTTGCCCTCTTTATTGTCATTGCCTGGCGTGGTATTCGAATTTCCTGCAATGCACCGGACCTTTTAGGAAAGATCATTGCAGGCGGTATTACGATCTGGATCACTGTGGAAGCTTTGATCAATATTGGTGTTATGGTCAATGTTTTCCCATTTGCAGGAAATGCTCTCCCGCTGGTTAGTTATGGTGGGTCGAGTATGGTGACAACTTTAACGGGTATTGGAATATTGATGAATGTTGCACGATTTGGAAAATCGAGCAGTAAAAATATCGAGGAGAATGGATTTCATGAGGCTGTTGATCTGCGCAGGCGGGACCGGAGGCGGCGTGTATCCCGCACTCACGGTACTGCAAGCACTCGGGAGTGATGCCCAACCTGTCTTATGGGTTGGCGGAGAGGGCGGTATGGAAGCTGACCTGGTAAAACGCGCCAATATCCCATTTAAAGCCATTCCCGCAGCTGGGGTTCATGGAGTTGGCCTTCGGCAGATCCCAGGCAATCTGTGGAAATTATTCCACGGTTGGATTGCTTCACGTCGTATCCTGCACAGTTTCAAACCGGATGTTCTCTTATTCACTGGTGGATACGTTGCGGTTCCTATGGCTCTGGCTGGAATTCCATATTCATCGCTGTTATATGTTCCCGATATTGAGCCAGGGCTTGCATTAAAGGTTCTTGCGCGCTTCTCTGATGTCATTGCACTTACTGCAGAAGAAAGTAAAAAGTTCTTTCATCATAAAAAAATGGTAGTCACTGGTTATCCCACCCGTCCCGACCTTGGAAATTGGGACCGAGAGAGTGGTCGCAAAGCACTTAATCTGGATCCTGATCAAAAAACACTGCTTGTCTTTGGTGGAAGCAAAGGAGCCCGTTCAATTAATCAGGCAGTGCTGGCGATTCTTCCTGAACTACTTGAACAGATGCAGGTGGTTCACATAACAGGAAATCTGGATTGGGAAACCGTGAAGGCTGAAACCCAGATGTTAAGCCCGGATACTATTAAGAATTACCATCCATTTCCATATCTACACGAAGAAATGGGCGCTGCATTTGCATCTGCAGACCTGGTCGTATCACGTGCTGGGGCTTCTGTTCTGGGAGAATTACCAAGGTTTGGACTACCTGCTATTCTTGTTCCATACCCGTACGCCTGGCGTTATCAGAAGGTCAATGCAGAATATCTCATTTCAAAGAAAGCTGCAGTAATGCTGGAAAATGAAGCTCTTTTCACAAAATTGCTTCCTCTAATATTTGACCTGTTTCAAGATAACGACCGCCTGGCTGACATGAAGCAGGCTATGTTCAGTCTTGCAAAGCCAGATGCTCCAGAAAAACTAGCAGCCGTATTACGAGAAATGGCTGGTTCGCAAAATCAGAATACCGGAGGAGCTGCATGATCGGATTGAATGTTCTCTTCTGGGTTTTTGTAATTCTCTTTGCTGTCATCGGAATTACTCGTGGGTGGGCAAAAGAAGTACTGGTTAGTTTCTCAGTCATACTGGGGTTATTCCTCCTCAATGTGTTGGAAAAGTATGTACCCATCATAAAAGATGAAATGCTGTTGGATCCTGATGGAACTATTTTCTGGATACGCATCGGATTGATCCTCTTCCTGGTTTTCTTTGGCTATGAGACCCCCCACTTCCCCCGGCTTGCTGAAACCAATAAATTCATCCGGGAGAAATTTCAAGATTCGCTGCTGGGATTCTTTATCGGTGGATTAAATGGATATCTCATTTTTGGTTCTCTCTGGTATTTCATCGATGCTGCAGGATATCCATTTTCAATCATTACACCCCCAGTGGCAGGCACACCTGTTGGTGATGCAGCGATTACGCTGCTATCGTATCTTCCACCGGTATGGCTGGGTATCCCAGTGATCTATTTTGCGGTGGCTCTTTGTTTTGTATTTGTATTGGTGGTTTTTATCTGATGGAACACGTACACTTTATCGGCATTGGAGGGACTGGTCTTTCCGCTATCGCTCGCCTGCTTCTGGAAAACGGGTACACGGTGAGCGGTTCTGACCGGTCAGACACTCCACTCGGAAGAGACCTGGCGGCAGCCGGCGTTCAGGTATCTATCGGACATGCGGCAGAACATATCCGCGGTGCTGATATTGTTGTACGCTCATCCGCAATACCAGATGATAACCCCGAGGTAATCGCTGCCCTGCAGGCTGGCATTCCTGTTCTCAAACGCTCTGCATTTCTTGGACGATTAATGCAAGACCGGTTGAGTATTGCCATTGCTGGTACGCATGGGAAAACGACGACCACAGCGATGATTTCCTGGATTTTCTCTGCACTTGGTGAAGATCCCAGCTACATTATTGGCGGTGTTTCGAAAAACCTCGGCAACAATGCGCATGCAGGCAAAGGAAAATACTTCATTATTGAAGCAGATGAGTATGATCGCATGTTCCTGGGATTAGAACCCTATTTTGCTGTCATCAATACAATGGAGTATGATCACCCAGACTGCTTCCAGACACCTGAAATATATCAGCAAGCATTCGTAGACTTTATTCATCAATTGAAACCTGGCGGGCACCTTTTTGTTTGTCGTGACAACCCCGGAGCTTTTGGTTTGTCTGGAGCGATACTGCAGGCTCGAAAAGCCTGGACTTTTGGGTTGGATCCTGCAGCTGACTATCATGTAAAAGATTTGCAGATCAACAACCTGGGCGGTTTTTCTTTCAAAGTCCTGTTTGAACCCTGGGGAAAACCATCAGAAACTATTGCACAGGTTCGGTTGCAGGTACCCGGCGAACACAATGTACGCAATGCTATGGCAGCACTGGCAGTGTGTCACCAGGCAGGTCTGGATACACAAAAAGCAGCAGATGCTCTAGCATTATTCATTGGAGCAGGTCGCCGCTTTGATGTCTTGGGCGAAGCAAATGGCATCACTATTGTGGATGATTATGCCCATCATCCTACCGAAATACAAACCACCCTGGCAGCTGCACGTAATCGATATGGCAGCAGAAGGCTGATCGCAGTCTGGCAGCCCCATACCTATACCCGCACCACTTCTCTGTTGAATGATTTTTGTAATGCTTTTCAACAGGCAGATTTTGTGTTTGTCACCGAAATCTATGCAGCCAGAGAAAAAGATCCTGCCATTACTGGATCACAGCTCGTCAAGAAAATGGGTCTCCACGAATCACAGTTTCTTCCCTCAGTGTCAATGGCAGGTGATCAATTGCTGCGATTTCTTCAACCGGGGGATGTTCTTCTGGTTCTTTCTGCAGGTGATGCAGATCAGATAAGCAAAGATGTATTAGCTGGTTTACAGAATAAGGAGGTGAATCATGGCTGATATTCAAACCAATTTGTTTGTTTCTCCTCGTGCCACAACTCAAGTAACTAGCAAAGAGGAAGTAGTGGATTTCCATCGATTCTTCCCGGTGGAAAGGTTATCTGCCAACGAAAAAGAACAGGTCGAAAAATTGATTGATTTTCTAAAGAATTATGCCCCTGAGGTAAAGACGAAGTGAACTTAAACCCCGGTACAATGGACCAGCTTCAATCAGCACTTGGAAAGAAACTCCAGGTAAATGCAGCCTTGGGAGGATATACATCCTCCAGGATCGGTGGCAGAGCTGATGGGCTGGTAATCGCCAATAATCTTTCAGAGCTGGAACAAGCTGTCACAATTTGCTGGCAACTGGATATTCCCTACCGAATTTTAGGGAATGCATCCAATGTTCTTATTTCTGATCACGGTTATCGCGGCATAGTGATTTTAAACCGGGCAAAAGCAATTCATTTTAATAAAAACGTCGAAGCACCATTCGTAATAACCTCATCTGGTACCAATTTGGGTGGACTTGCTCGTCAGGCAGCTATCCATGGTTTCAGTGGTCTGGAATGGGCCGCTTTCATACCAGGGACAGTGGGCGGTGCAGTTTATGGCAATGCGGGTGCTCATGGAAGTGATATCCAATCATGCCTGATCATGGCAGAAATCTTGCACCAGAATTATGGTAGACAGAGCTGGAATTGCGAGCAGTTTGGATTTACTTATCGCTCCAGTGTGTTAAAGCGCACACAGGTACCAGTAGTGATCCTTAATGCTCAGTTTAAGCTCACTCACAGCACAAAAGAAGAAGTACAGGCACGCATGGAAATATTCAATGATCGTCGCCGGAAAACCCAACCCCCAGGCGCCAGCATGGGTTCGATGTTCAAGAATCCTGTAGGTGATCATGCAGGACGCTTAATCGAAGCAGCCGGGTTGAAGGGTACTCGCATTGGAGGGGTTGAGATCAGCCCGGTGCATGCTAACTTCTTCGTTAACCAGCAGGATGCAAGCGCCAGCGATGTTGTTCGACTTATTCGCCTGGTGCAAAAAACGGTTAAAACACAGTTCGATGTCGAACTTGAACTTGAAATTGAATTATTGGGTGAATGGAATGAAATCTAAAATTAACATCGGTGTGATCTTTGGTGGCAGATCGGGAGAACATGATGTCTCTCTTATGTCTGCTCGCTCCATCATGGCTGCTTTGAATCCAAAGTCAGATACCAGCTTTAACTTTGACGAAATCCCTGCTGGAAAAATAAACCAGGAAAAATATAATGTTATCCCTATCGCTATCACCCGTGATGGTAAATGGATGATCGGTGAAAATCTACGCCAGAATTTAGTCGATGGAAACGTAAAAAACCTGACTCCAGTTGTACTCCTTCCAGAACCAGGAAATAATACCCTTTATGCACGCAAGAGCACTTCTCATGGAACGATCCTTGATTCAGTAAATACCCTGGATGTAGTTTTTCCCGTACTTCATGGCTCATTCGGAGAGGATGGTACCATTCAGGGTTTATTTGAAATGGCTGGCATCGCTTATGTCGGAGCTGGTGTGCTGGCATCATCCGTTGGCATGGATAAGATCCTCTTCAAAGACCTGATGAAAGCCCACAATATTCCTGTATCTGAATATCTTGCCTTCCGAAGAGATGAAATTGAAAGTGACCCAGAAAGGGTCATTCAGGCTTGCGAAGCATTGACCGCTTATCCCTTGTTTGTGAAACCTGCCAATATGGGCTCATCTGTTGGCATCTCAAAATGCTATAACCGTTCAGACCTTTTGAAAGGATTAAACGAAGCTGCACAATATGACCGCCGAATCCTGGTGGAACGAGGTATCAATGCTCGAGAAATCGAATTGAGTGTTCTGGGGAATAATCATCCCAAGGCATCCAACCCGGGTGAAATTTGCCCCGTCGCAGATTTTTACTCTTACGATGCAAAGTATATTGATAACAGCACAATGCTCTATGTTCCTGCGCATGTAGATGAAAGCATCATTCATCAGGCAAAAGAGATCGCAATAAAAGTCTATCAAGCGATCGATTGCGCTGGAATGTCTCGTGTTGATTTCTTACTTGATAAAGACTCATCAGTGCTTTATGTCAATGAAGTAAATACCATACCAGGCTTTACGAATATCAGTATGTACCCTAAATTGTGGGAAAATGACGGAATCAGTTTCCCAGAGCTTGTCGACCGGTTGGTCGAACTTGCATTGGAAAGAAAAGCGGAAAATGATCGTACCATCCGTACTTATGGGAGTAAAGCATGAGGTTGAGTAACGATTCGACCACTCGTTCTGAGAGGATTCGAGCCCGCCGTAACCAGCAATCACAACAAAGGGTGATTAAAGCAGGTGAGCAAGTAAAACGCACCACCACATATCGTCCCCCTATTACAGTAAGAGGCAACGTAGGAACACCCGTGATCCGGCGTGCCTATAATCAACCACGCAGGCAATATGCCATTTCTATGGGGTCCTCTGGAGTGGAAATGCTTACTCCTTCAGTTCCTGTCATAAAAATCGGATGGCGGCTAGCATCAGCAATATTGGCTGTTCTGTTTCTTTGTGTGCTTATCCTCTTAACGAATTTGGAACAATTCCGAGTAAAGCAGCCTGTTCTGGTTGGTTTTGAGCGTATTACAGCAACAGATCTCGAATCAGCTTTATTGGTGACCGGTGAACCAGTTTTTGCTATCGATCCAGAAGAAGTCCAATCTACTTTACAGGCCGCATTTCCAGATCTTTCCAATATCACTGTTCATGTTAATTTCCCGGCGAACTTGATCATTAGTGCCAGTGAACGCGTACCAGTAATTTCTTGGGAACAAGATGAAACGGTACAGTGGATCGATGCAGAAGGTGTACTCTTCCCTCCCCGTGGAGATCAGATCGTGCCATTAACCATTATGTCTGATAGTAATCCCCCGATGGTTCTTAACCCAACTCCGGTAGAAAAGACCAACACGGATGATGAATATATAAAAACACCAGATAAGGTAAAACCCGAATTCATCCTTGCTGCACAAAAATTAAGTGAGCAATTGGGGACTGGAGCTGCAATTATTTACAGTGAGAGTAATGGACTTGGTTGGGGTGATCCACGAGGGTGGAAGGTATATATTGGATCAACCCTTGAAAATTTGGACGAGAAGATCAAGGTTTATAACACACTGGTTGATAAGTTAAGTGCTGAAGGCGCTCAACCTACCATGATCAATCTGGAATTCATCGATGCGCCTTACTACCGCCTGGAGCAATAATTATGGACGAACCAATTGTTGTGGGAATTGATATTGGCACTACAAAAATCTGTACGCTGATCGCTCGCGTAGAGGGCGAGCATAATCTGCGTATTCTAGGTGTAGGCATTGAACCCTCTCAAGGGCTCCGCCGCGGGACGATCGTCGACTTGCAGGCTGCGTCTCTGGCAATCGCAAAATCTGTAGAAAAAGCAGAACGCTCTTCTGGTCTTGAGATCACCTCTGCGTTAGTCAGTCTGGCAGGGGCAAATGTCTCTTCAGTTAATTCCCGCGGTGTAGTTGGAATTTCAGGACGGGCAATTACGCAAGATGACATCGACCGGGCTCTGGACGCAGCACAGGCAGTTGCCATCCCCCATGCCCGTGAGATTATTCATGTCATCCAGCGTGGGTTCACGGTTGATGGTGAAGGTGGTATCCGCTCTCCTATTGGAATGCATGGATACCGATTGGAAGTCGAGGCACATATCATCACCGCTGCAGCTGCCACCGTTGAAAATTTGCGTCAATGTGTTGAAGCTGCCGGGGTCAGGGTTGTGCAATTTGTACTGAACCCACTGGCAAGTGCTGAAGTAGTATTGAACGAAACTGAACGTCAAATGGGTGCTGTAGTTGTGGATATTGGCGGCGGAACAACAGATATGGCAATCTACATCGAAGGCGATATCTGGCATACCGCTGTCATTCCAGTAGGCGGCAATCATGTTACTTCAGATATCGCACAAGGGTTGCATCTGCCTATTACGGTGGCAGAAGATGTTAAAAAACAATACGGTTATGCCGTTGAAAATGATGTGGATGCATCTGAAACATTTAGTGTACGATCTTTTGGCGAAGAAAAACCTGTTCAGGTTAGCCGTAAAGACCTGGCTATGATCATCGAGGCTCGTGTAGCTGAAATTTTCGAACTGGTTTTAGCGGAGATTAAACGATCAGGGTATGACGGGCTACTCCCCGCAGGTGTAGTACTTACGGGTGGAGTATGCAATCTTCCTGGCATTCGCAGCTTGGCTACACAGGTATTGGGGCTGCCAGTGCAGATCGTCAAACCTGAAAATCTTGTCGGTTTGGTGGATCAATTGCATTCTCCTGCATACTCCACCAGTGTCGGTTTATTGTATTGGGCTTTGATCATGAATGACAATATCACCCCTGCTCCACGGCGAGGAGGAGGATCATCGAGGGATCATTCATCTGGAGGAATTAATTGGGATTCGATAAAACGATTCTTGCGTTCATTATTGCCATAAATTAAGAAATTCGACCTTTCAGGTCTGTTCATAGTTTTCATTGATATCGTTTTTTAGAGACAGAGGAGGAACCAATGGAGAAATACAATCAACCACAGTTTGAACAGTTTGCTCGCATCAAGGTCGTTGGTGTGGGCGGTGGTGGATGCAACGCTGTTGATCGGATGATCTCTGACGGCATGAAGGGAGCAGAATTCATTGCCATCAATACCGATGGACAGGTTTTGCAACACTACCAGGCAGAAACCCGGATTCGCATCGGTGATAAGACCACTCAGGGTAAAGGCGCTGGTGGAAATCCAGATGTGGGTCGCAAAGCCGCTGAAGAATCAGCCGATGAGTTATATGATGCATTGCGCGGCGCAGATATGGTATTCGTTACTGCAGGTCTCGGTGGCGGAACCGGCACCGGAGGTGCACCCATTGTGGCACAAATCGCCAAAGAAATTGGT
Source organism: Anaerolineaceae bacterium (assembly GCA_034429195.1). Taxonomy (GTDB): domain Bacteria; phylum Chloroflexota; class Anaerolineae; order Anaerolineales; family Anaerolineaceae; genus UBA4782. The sequence continues at coordinate 117,272 of DAOUGQ010000002.1, read as the reverse complement.
GCATTGACGATTGGCGTGGTTACCAAACCTTTCACATTTGAAGGCGCCAAGAGATTACAGGCTGCAGAAGCGGGTATCGAGAGATTGAAAGAAAAAGCTGATACCCTAATCGTAATCCCAAATGATCGCTTGCTGCAAATTGTCGACAAACGTGCCAGCTTGCAAGATGCCTTCAAAGTAGCTGATGATGTACTACGTCAGGGCGTCCAGGGCATTTCCGAGTTGATCTCGACTAGTGGTTTGGTCAACCTGGATTTTGCAGATGTGCGTGCGATTATGGCAGAAGGTGGAGCCGCACTCATGGCAGTTGGTCGTGCTTCAGGTGAAGATCGCGCCCGCATTGCAGCAGAATCTGCCATCACCAGCAAACTACTCGATATTACAATTGATGGTGCACGTGGCATTCTGTTGAATATCACCGGTGGTAACAACCTGACCTTGTTCGATGTGAACCAGGCAGCAGCGATTATTCGTGAAACAGCCCATCCAGATGTCAACCTGATCTTCGGTGCTGTAATCGATGAGACAATGGGTGACGAAATTCGTGTGACCGTGATCGCAACCGGGTTTGATCGTACTGGCGTTCGCATGCCAACCTCAACCCGTACAACTCGCAGCAATTCGGAATTTGATCTGCCGTCTATTCATCGCCCACAACCGATTGTCGATAAAGTGGAAAAAACCACCCCTCAGCAGGTTCCGGTGGAATTTACACCCAAGATGATCCGCACTGAAGACCTTGAAATTCCAGCCTTCCTGCGGAATCGTGGAGAACGACGACACATTGACATTCAATCGGAAAATGACAGGCAATAAACCTGTAGATTGCTAAAAATGTTGCTTGTTGCATTCCTTCTCCCGAAAAACTGGAGAGAAGGAGGTTTATGAAAACCGGTTCCTCTTAATGGGTAAATATTTCCTGGCAGCTCTCCCTGCCAGGTATAGAAACATACGCATCCGGGCGGTCTGGTTGACCGCCCGGTATTCTTTTTTCCGGGTATAATCGAAAAACTATGAAAAATGATCAACGAGTTATTTGTTTTGACCTGGATGGCACACTTTTAGTCAAAGGTGAACGCATCCGGTCTGGTGATTTAACAGCTCTATCTACAAATGACGGAACTGTGTTTATTCCAGCATCAGGCAGATCTATTGCTTCAGTGAAAGAGATTTTCCATAAACATGGATTATTTACCGATTGCCCCATTCAATTTCCATTGGTATTGCAAAATGGAGCAATTACCTATCTGCCAAATGAAAAATTGTTGCACGTAAAAACTTTCGATCCTGAAATACAACAACAGTTAATTGATATCGTCGAACAGTTCCCCCATATACCATTTTTTATGGTTACAGATACACACCATTTTGTTCTACATCCCAATACATTCAGCGAAGAATCATCTCAAAGATATAAATTCCGTGAAGGCGTTTTTAACAGACATGATCCAATGTTACGGATGACGAAGATCATGGCTCTAAATACCGATCCAGATCAATTGCTACCTTTCTACAATTCAGTTACTCCTCTACCTGTTGAACGTGCTTTCAGTCAGGCGAATATTGTCGAAGTAACACCACAAGGAGTGAACAAAGGGAATTCACTGCTCGAGCTTCTTAAAGAGCTTCAGATCCCTCAAACAGCTGAAATTCTTGTGGCGGGAGATGGAGAAAACGACCTGCCATTATTTTCTGTGGCTACTCGATCATTTACTTTACCCCACGCTGAAGAAAAGGTACGCAATGCAGCTGATTTCGTGATCGAGCCAAATGAAGAGGGTCTTTTCCGTGAAATGTTGTCGCACAGATGAAATTATTTAGGTGGGTATCCGGTTATATCCTGGATTTCTTTATACAGCGGCTTGAGCTGTTTGTAAATCTTTTTATATACCCGGTTGTATAGTTCATCGTAAAACGCATGGTTTGCTTTCACCGGTGTAAAAGTTTCTCCCAGATGAGTCATTTCCTTAACAGCCGTTTCAAAGTTGGGATGTAATCCCAGCCCAACCGCTGCATCGATGGCAGCTCCCAATCCCGAAGCCTCATATACATGTGGGCGAGATACTGGCAGCCCAAATATATCTGCTGTGATCTGCATGGCAGCATTACTTTGACTTCCTCCTCCCGCTATGCGAATTTCAGTAATGGGAATACCACTCCTTTTGGAAGTCTTTTCAGCACCTTCGCGCAAGGCATAAGCTAATCCTTCGATAATGGATCGATAAATGTGAGCCCGGGTATGGATATCGCCAAATCCGATGATGCCACCCTTCGCTTCAGGTCCTGGTTCCTTTAACCCTGGTGACCAGTAAGGTTGCAAGACCAATCCCATGGAACCAGCAGGTACCGAATTGACCAGATCATCGAATAATTCTTCCGCTTCGACACCTCGCTGCTGCGCAAGGCGTTCTTCATTCATTCCAAATTCTCGTTTAAACCAACTTACCATCCAATAACCGCGATAAATTTGAACTTCCATACTATACGCATCTGGCACAGCTGATGGATACGGGGGAATTAATGGAATGACTTCTACGTATTTTTTATGCGTTGTATTGATCGTTGCTGTCGTTCCAAAACTCAAGCAGGCAATATTCGGTTCCAGGCAGCCAGCACCAATGACTTCGCAGGCTTTATCTGCAGCTGCAGCAATGAGAGGTAATCCTTCAGGTATCCCAGTCTCTACCGAAGCTTCATGACTGATTTCACCAATTTTTTCCCCTGGTGGTACAAGTTCAGGCAGTTTTGATTTTTCTATTGGCACAGCCTGCCATTTCCAATCAAATCTGCTCGCCCAATCCTTCTTTTTGTAATCAAAAGGTATATAAGCTACCTGGCAACCAATTGAATCAGCTACTCTACCTGTCATCTTATATGTCAGGTACCCGGATAATTGTATATATTTATCTGTTTGTTCCCAAAGGTCTGGTTGATTGGTCCGGATCCAATTTAACTCTGCTTCAGCTTGCAGGTATTTTACGGTTTCAGACATCCCGGAAAGAGCAAATGCAATTCCCCAAAAACCACTTACTGGCTTTAATCCCTCTGTACGACGTTGATCCATCCAGGTGATGGCTGGTCTAAGCGGGTTTCCGCTTTTATCCAGGTTGATTAATGTACTGCGTTGGGTGGTAATGGCAACACCAGCAATTGCTTTTTTATCCACACCAGGCACCTGCCAAAGCGCCTGGCATGCCTGGCAAACAGCATTCCAAAAGACGATAGGTTCTTGTTCGATCAACCCCGGTGCTGGAGTTAAGTATTCAGGAAGCTTTATTTTGGTTTTCGCAACCAATTCTCCTTGTAAATTGAAGATCAATGCTCTAACACTTTGGGTTCCATTATCAATGGCAAGGAGAAATTCTTTAGGCATGACTGCCTCCTGATTCATGATGAGTATTGTAATTCTCTTTACAGTTTTATCACACTTCCGGCAAACTGTACGAATCTTGAATGATTTTCTTATATCTTCCTACTTCATCCTCCCATTTTTTAGGAGACCAGCCAAGCACCTGCATTATGCTTTCTTTAAGCTGTACCAGGTGTTGTACTCCCCCGGCGTGCTGTAATAACCCTAATCTGACGCGTCTCAGAAGCAGATCATCCAGATGAACCACACTTTCCTGGGCAGCGGCATAGGTAATTTCCAAAGGTGTTATAGTACAGCCTGGTAAACATTCGAAGTTAAACAATTGATTGTTCTTAAGCCATAGTAAAAAAGGAATACCATATCGGTCGACTAATTGCTCTGGACAAATCACCTCTTTTTGTGCTTTAGTGAATTCCGGATCAAACATAGGTTTCTTCCACTGAAAATGAGGAGCTTTTTCCAGTTTAGGAATAGCACGTGCAAGTACCGCTTTTGCCATGACACGATAGGTGGTTAATTTTCCACCTGTGATCGTTAACAGCCCATGATCTTCATATACCGCATGCCGGCGGGATTGAGCGGATGGAGATATTGAATCTCTTCTGATGATAGGACGAAGTCCCGAAAAGGTGGAAAGTACATCACTTTCCTCAATATTGGTATGAGGGAAGGTGACACGTATAGCTTCCATCAAGTAATCAAATTCCTTTTCATCAACAAAAGGTTCTTCTGCTCTCTGTTCATATTCAATGGGGTGATCCAGATCAGTTGTTCCAACAACGGTAGTGCCATTCCATGGAATGAAGAACATCGTACGATGATCTTGTGGATGATCGAAAGTTATAGCGTGAGTAAGAGACAGTTTCGATCCATCTATAACAAGGTGACTACCACGTTGCTTACGGATGATGGGTTTTTTTGCTACCAGACCGCGAAGAGCGTCCGTCCAAGGTCCAGTGGCGTTGATAACTACACTGGCGGGTATCTCAATGGGGCTACAATCAGATTTGTCTTTTCTTTCAACAACTACACCCGCAACCTCACCCGTAGAGGTTCGCATCAGTTCTATTACGCTGGCATAATTGATGGCCGTTCCCCCAAGCCTTTCCCCTTCTTCGATCAGGCGCATAACCAGGCGTGCATCATCTACCACTGCATCAAAATAGAACAGCCCATTCTTCAAACCATCTGGATTGAGCTGTGGACAAATCGAGATAAGCTTTTCTCGCTTTACCTTTCCATGATTCCATTTACTTCCCATAAGGTCATAGATCACCAGACCAAGGATGTATTTCTTGGTAGAGATTTCTGCCCCCACATAATTATTGATCAGGAAACACATCGGTTCAACCAGTTCAGGTACTTCATTCAGAAGTCTTTCCCTTTCTCGAACTGATTCATAGGTTACACTAAATTGACCCTGGTTGAGGTACCTTAACCCTCCATGTACCAGTTTGGATGATTTACTGGAAGTCCCCGATGCAAAATCACGCGCTTCCAATAAGAGCACTTTCAATCCAGCAGCCGTTGCATATCGAAAGATACCTGCACCTGTGATTCCCCCTCCAACTATAATAATATCCCAGCGATGTCGTATGACATCCCATACCTGGTCACGTTCAAGTGGCTGCATTATTCCTCCTGCTCTATCAATAATTTTCCCGGGTTGAGAATTCCTTGTGGATCAGCGTACTCAAGCACTGCATTTAAGTATTGCATACCTATGCGGCTTTTTTCATTCGTCAGGTAAGGAGCGTGATCTACACCCACACCATGCTGGTGGCTGATAGTACCACCATTGGCGACAATAGTCTGGCAGGCAGCAGTCTTCATCTTTTTCCAATGGGCTAATGTCTGCTGTGGTTCTTCACTGCGTGGCCATAAATATGTAACATAGATACCCGATCCATCTTGATAATGATGTGATAGGTGACTGAATACCAGAGGTTTAACTCCTTGCGCCTGACCAGCATTCGAAATCGCTTTTTTTATCTCTGAAAGTGTATTGATAACTTTACTCCACGGTAATGCGGTTTCCAAAGTATCCAATGCATACCCCAAATCCCATAAGCTATTTCGCAAATAAGGAGTAGTGAACCTTGTCTTTTTCCACATGTCACCGATCACAAAGTCCACTGGGAAACCATGATACGCAGAAAATACTTGCATTACCCTGCGTTTTGTGTAATGTGCAATTCGCTTATCACCCGTGATCCCGTAGATGAGCAGGCAGCGGTCTGGACCATTCCCAATCAACGAGAGACCACGATTGGCAAGGTTCACCAGCTTTACTTTTCCTGATAGTTCCAGTGTAGTAACGGTCTCTTTGGCATCACTCAAACGGCACATCGAAACACCTATTCCATCATTGATGATCTCACGAACAGCTTTTGTTCCATGATCCCAATCAGGGAAGAAGACTGCTAAGAATTTCTCATATTCAGGAATGGGCTTTACACGGATGATGGCATCTGTGATTACCCCCAACCTCCCCTCGGATCCGAGTACAAGGTGTTTTAAATCAGGTCCGGCTGCACTTGCGGGTAGCGGTGGTAGGTCCAATGCTCCCTGCAAGGTTTCTACATGACCACCCGCAAAGTCTTCTTCAATCCTTCCATAATAATAACATTGCTGACCACACGAACGGGTGGCAATCCACCCCCCCAGGGTGGAATATTCGAAGGATTGGGGAAAATGTCCCAGAGTGACTCCCCGCTTATTGAGGAGATTCTCTAACTCTGGTCCTGCGATCCCAGCACCAAAAGTAGCCAGATGGCTTTCTTTATCGAAATCAATAAATTCTTTCATCCTACCCATATCGATGGTCAGAACGCAGCCATTTTGCTTCTGCGGGTTGATATGACCCAGCACACTGCTGCCACCACCATATGGGATGACTTTAATGCTATTGGCTTCTGCAAATTTCAGCAGGTCAGCTACTTCTTCACGATTGGTAGGATAAGCAACGCCATCTGGAAATATTTCGAATTCACCGCTTCTCATGGCTACCCAATCGGGTAGGCTTTGCCCACGCGCATGCCTGAGACGTTCTTCTGCATCAGTGGTGATTAAAGGGTGCTTAGGGATCTTACTTAAAGGAACCTTACTAATAACAACTTCAAGTGTTGCGTCGGGTATTTTTGCTCCAACGCCCACTTCTTTTTGAAGATATTCCAATGCGTTTGGTGGTACAGAATACTCTGTCTCGGAGTTTCCCCATCCATTCCATCGTTTCATGTTCACCTCATTAATATTATTTGCCACTACTTTTCCAATACCGAATGCTCTCTTGCATTACCTTCTGGCATATTTCATATATTCGTTTATCATCAGCCACTTTTGCCGCCTGCTGAATATCTCGATAGAAACCCCATGAATGAATACGCGCTTCTGCTTGCTCAAAATACTTTTCAGCAAGGATCAAATACATTTTTGAGAATCCATTGAGGATCAAAGTAAATACCGGATTCCCTGATAAGATCGACATTTTTTTTAGCACATTCCAGTCAAAAGCAGCAAAGGATCGAGCATCTGTTTCTGGATCAGGTATAGTAGTAAATAATTCCATAACGCTATCACGATTGTTTTGTACAGCAGCCTGGAAAAAGGCAGGAGCCAGAAGAATGCGAACAGTTAGCAGATGTTCAACAAACTGCGGATAGTAATGTTCGGAGTGATTCGCCAGGTGCTCCAGAACAGCCAGGTTACCTTCCTGCCAGGGATTGCATACACGCGTGGATTTTCCTTGATGGATTTCGATCCAACCATCCCGTGCCATTCGTTGAAGGGCTTCTCGTAATGTAGGACGCGTAACACCCAGTTGGGTTGCCAATTCGCGTTCAGGAGGCAACATACTATCAAAAGGAAACGAACCATCCAGGATGGCATCGATCAATCGGCTTTCAGCAAGTTCAGCAGGTTTGAGGATCGGTGGGTAATTATTCATAATTGTTTGGTAAGAGGTCTGACCAGTTTATTTCATTATAGAGAAAATAATTCAAAATTTCAACCCCCTTCTTTATATGTATTGTTTGTGGTTATTGAATAGTTTCCCCGCCTTAATAGAGAGATAAAGGGCAACTTCTTTATGAAACCGATACGAAAAATACCCCATTGCGACTCCATGGGCTTCATGTTCGAAGCTATTGATGATCACAAATTCAACTAACTCTCTGCAAGAGAATTGGTATAAAAGTCATTAACCAATACTAATAGCAAGAAGTGCGGTAACCTTCACCGCACTTCTTCAATACTACCAATAATTGTTATACCAATGATTTAGTGATGGTTTCCATTATTTGTTGGTTCTTCATGATGTACTGGCGGTGTTACCAAACCTCCACTTCCATCACCAGAAGCAGGTGTGCATGTACAGCTTTCATCCGGACCAGGCCCAGGGCCATATCCACTTCCTGGAGTAGGTGTACCAGTTGTCCAGGGATTTTTATCTACTGTTCCTTGCAAACCTTGTGTTTCCTGTAATCCTTGTGTCACAATTATCTCTGGAGTTGCTGATTGTGTTTGATCTTGAATCTGATCACGTTCTTGTAAACGAATACGGATTTGATCAGGAGTTAATCCTTCTTCAAATAAGTGGAGTCTATCTTGAATCATCAACCTGGTTTGCTCAAGAATTGGATTAGTTCCTAATGAGCCTTGCCCCTGATATTGCGAAAGTACCTCATTGTGCTTCTGCAGGGAAATTTCTAACTTTTGTAATGCCTTTACTGCACTATCACCATTAAGTTTTAATGCATATTGCAGAGCCTGATCAATTTGATTCTGATACCTGCTCATCATTTCTTCAGAGATTCCTTTTTTTGAATCAAGTAATGATTTGATTTCCTCGAAACGCCTGGCAGTAAAATCATATTCCAGTTGATATTGAACTTCCGGATCACTTGTTAATGCAATACGCATTTCTTCAGTCCATAGTTTTACATCATAAAGTGGTTGATCAGGCTGACTGGATTGTGCTGCAGCCACAGTCACTCCCCCTGCTCCTAAAGCCATTGTTAAAATTACCATAATAGTAGCAAATATATTGAACATTAATGTATGCTCCTTTCGGTAGAAGATTAATCTGGACGAAATTTCTTTCATCCATCTATTAAGACGAGAATCTACCCGAGGAGATACGGTGAGAGATACTCTTTTTGCTTCTCGTAAGTAAGCAATACGCCCCTTTTCAATATTTGCAACGCTTCTATCCTGAACTTCTTGAATCAGTTTTAACTGATCGACCACAGTGTCTTGTTGCTGATCTCTCTTCCCCATTTACTCTCCTTTACTCCAAATTCAATAATGATTTTCTTAGAGAATCAAGTGCGCGATGCTGCAAAGCTTTTACCGAACCCACAGTCTTTTTTAAAGCAGCAGCAATTTCAGGGTTTTCCCATCCTTCCAGATATTTCAAAGTTACCACCAGGCTTTGATCAGGGGGTAAAGATTGTAATGCCTTACGAATTTGAGTTTGCTTTATTCTGATTTCCATCTGTGTTTCAGGAAGGTCTTGTTCATTTGCATGAATACAGTCATCAAGCTCCACCAATTCATGAGAATGGCTCCGAAAATGATCAGTTACCCAATTATGAGCTATTCGGTATAAATAAGCCTGTAAATGATCTTTTGGTCCATGACCTGTTCGCAAAGCAGCCAGAAAGCGAGAAAATGTATCAGCAACACATTCTTCAGCAAAATTTTCATCACCCATTAACCTCATAGCATAACGATAAATGCCAGCGTTATAACGATCATAAACCATCGCAAGAGCATCAATGTCGAAAGTTCTTGCATGCGTTAGGAGGTTTTGCTCATCTGCAAACATAATTCTCTATCTATTAAGACGGTGAACCCCAAAAAAAGATACGCAGAAGGAATGAAATGAGAGTATATCAAGATCGTGTTCATAATTAAGGATAAAAAAACTGTACATTGTAATTATTGTAAATGAAAATTCTTCTTATCTTGCCACGGCTTTTTAATGCAAGATTTTCACATGCACTACGCTCAATCTAGTGCCAGTTCACCCATTCCTTTAGAATTTTCTGTTTTAATTTTCTACAAATCCTTTTGTCATTTCATGGTACATTTATTCAGTAAACCCATTCAGAGGGAGAAATTATGTCTGCCATCTCTTCCAAAAGCACACAAAAAGTACAGCAGGCGCTCGAAAAACTTGAATTATCCTACCGGGTTGTCGAACTCCCTGCCTCAACTCGTACCGCAATCGAAGCGGCTCAGGCAATAGGCTGTCAAGTGGCACAAATTGTTAAATCACTCGTATTCCGGGGAAAACAAACAAATAAAGGTATTCTGGTACTGGCAAGTGGAATTAATCGGGTGGATGAAACACGCCTGGCACAATATTGTGGCGAACCCATTGCCAAAGCAGATGCTGAATTTGTGCTTTCGAAAACCGGTTTTGCCATTGGTGGTGTTCCTCCCCTGGCACATGCCACTATTATGGAAACGTATATTGATCAGGACCTATATCAATGGGAAAAAATCTGGGCAGCCGCTGGCACACCCCACGCGGTTTTTTCTCTCCATCCTGCTGACCTTGAGTTGATCACATCCGGGAAAATCGTTGAAATAAAGTAATCATGTATGCATCAATTTGCATTAAATATGATTAAAAGTTTCTTGCAACTTGTTGAACTTACCTTCATTTTGCAACACAACAGGTCGAACCAACATCAATAAGAGAAACTAAAATCCCCACAATAGATTTTTCGATATTATTAGAAAATGTGGTCACATTGGATGATGGTTATATTCTTACTGGCACCCTTAAGCAGAATAATGGAGAAAGCGTGGGTTTTGAGCCAATCTTCACTGAGAATTTTGCCATTGTTGATACGAATAATTCACCAGTATCCTTTGAGCCAACCTGGATAGCTGATATTAATTCCTGGAGTGTTGATACCACTACCATGAGTCAGACATGGCCAATAAAAATACCAGGAAAAGATCATGCCTGGCCAATATCAATCTCAATCCAACCAATATTGATTTCATCTCCAGTAAAAGTAACACATTTTTCAATTGATCTTGGAAATGATCCTCAGATAGGAGAATCATGGGATATTGGCTTGGAAATCCTATTGGAAGGTGAAATTATTACCCAAATAGATTCGGTCAGTTTAATACAGGGGATTACACCACTTGAGGATTCCAATTTATTTGGCCTTGATTTTTCGATCTCCATTGGAACAAGCAATTCACCAAAACTAATTCTTCAAGACAACATTCATCCATTTAATTTTTTAGGTGGAAGTGGCGGACCTGAAGGATATAACCTTTCCTATGTTTATGAAAATGGTTGCCGCCTTTTAAATTTTATGGATATCTCTATTTTTTACTAATCCAGATATGCGGGATCTGTACTTCAGATGATTTTTCAATCATAAAATGATTATTGCAGATAGACATGATTTCTCAAAATATCTGGTATCTTTTCAAGGGATTGTTTCGTTCAAAATCCCTGAGTTAGGTAGAATATCTCAAAGCGGGTGTAATAAAAAAGGTGCAGCTCTTTACGAACTGCACCTTGATATCTTTACATCATCTTCCGGACGATTTCCAACTGGCCGGCTGCTCCCAGATATTCATTCTTCTGGGCAATGAAATTGGCGTATTCCTGCATGAATACTTTCCCGATCGGCCGAAAGTCGAAGACTTCAGGATGATCACGGAAATATTCACGGTGTACACGCGTCCAAACAAGGCGTCCATCTGTATCAATGTTGATCTTAGTCACACCTAATTCTGCAGCTCGTCTGAATTGCGTGGCATCAACACCTCTAGCGCCTGCCAAATTGCCACCTGCGGCATTAATTCGTGCAACCTCTTCCTGAGGTACCGAGCTGCTGCCATGCATCACCAATGGAAAACCAGGCAGTTCCTTTTGGATTTGTTCCAAAACATCAAAATGCAAAGACTGCGAACCTTTGAATTTAAAAGCACCATGGCTTGTGCCAATGGCAACTGCCAGAGAATCACAACCGCTACGCTCGACAAATTCACGTGCCTTCTTTGGGTCGGTTAATTTGGCTTCAGATTCACTGACTTTTACATGCTCTTCCACGCCACCCAACTGACCCAACTCAGCTTCCACAACGATACCGCGTGCGTGAGCAGCTTCTACTACACGGCGTGTGGTGGCAATATTACCATCGAAGTCTTCATGGCTGGCATCGATCATCACTGAACTGTAAAAACCGCTCTCGATGCAGTCATAGCAGGTTGCTTCATCGCCATGATCAAGGTGAACCGCGAAAATCGCCTCCGGGAATACTTCATCCGCCTGTTTGATGATGGCTTCCAGCATTTTTTTGTGAGTGTATGAACGGGCACCTTTGCTGATCTGAATAATGAATGGGGCTTTGCTATCAAGATTTCCCTGGAACAAGCCCATTGTTTGTTCCAGGTTATTGATGTTGTAAGCGCCAATGGCGTACTTGCCATAAGCTGCTTGAAACAGTTTTTTGGTCGTTACGATCATTTCGTACTCCTTGAAAAAGATGGTAAATACCGGGAAAATTATTCCCAAATATCTGGTTTTTTCATCCCACCAGATATTGCGAGTATTATAGTCTATTTTTCTTTAGATAATCAGTACACCCCTGAAAAACTTCACTTTTTATCAGGGATCGTAAACAAGAAAGTGCTACCCTTACCCAACCCTTCGCTCTCTGCCCAAATCTTTCCACCATGCGCTTCCACCCAATGCCTGGCAATGGTCAAACCAATACCGCTTCCCCCGCTTTCGCGCGATCGAGAGGTATCCACCCGATAGAAACGGGTAAATATACGCTCCAGTTGCTCAGGCTCAATTCCTGTGCCATCATCCTTAACAGAGATGCAGGTACTTCCCTCTTTCCTTTCAGCCATGATCCAAATACTGCCACCAGTCGATGAATATTTCACTGCATTTCCAACCAGGTTTTGCAACACCTGATCGATACGACTCTCATCTGCAAAAACTTTCCAATCGTTCTCCTCAGGAAGGAATAAACTTACCAGTTTTTCTTTCACCTGCTTGGAGAAACGTTTTTCCACTTTTTTGAACAGATCACTTAACAAAAAGTCTGTCATTTGCAACTGATATTGCCCTGCTTCCACGCTGCTTAGCTCCTGAAGATCATCCACCAACCGCTGCATCCTTTCGGATTCCTGCAGAATGGTTTCAAAAGTATCTTCATCCGGCGAGATCACCCCATCAATCAACCCTTCTGCTGTACCACGAATGGCGGTCAGGGGTGTGCGCAGCTCGTGAGAGACGTCCGCCATCAACTGCCGTCGCATGGTTTCGGTGTGTTCCAGACTTTCTGCCATTTGGTTGAAATGCAGTCCCAGACTTGAAACTTCATCCAGTTCCTCTTCAGTATGGTTCAATCCTGCATTCACCCGGTCGGAATAATGCCCTTCAGCGATCCGGCGCGATACTTTAGCAATCTCTTTTACAGGAGCAGCGATCACCCGGCTCATCCATAAGCTGATCAATATAGCAGCAAAAATCGCTGCGACAACAGCGAAAGAAAATGCATCAAAGACTGCTGCACGGAAATTACCCATTGCAATTTTCTGTATTCCAATGCGCATCATTTCTCTCATCAGTTGCCTTTCAGGATCGAGATGACGGAAGAATGCATTTGGAACGGTCAAATTGAGAAGAATTGCAGTTAAAATCACTACAACCAGAAGTACCAGAACATACGATAGAAATAATTTAACAGCCAGATGTCGCCGGATATTTTGCATCATACAACCACCTCATCATCAAACCGGTACCCTACCCCCCTTATGGTAGCAATCCACTCTTCGTTACCCAATTTTTGTCGGATATGACCCACATGAACATCCACCACGCGGGTATCGCCATAATAAGCATATCCCCAGATTTTTTCTAATAACACTTCCCGCGTCATTACCCTGCCACGGTTTTCCACCAGCCCTTTTAATAAATCAAACTCAATAGCTGTTAGATCAATCTCTTGGTCACCCACCCAGACTCTGCGACTGCCGGTATCAAGACGAACATGTTTGAAAGCGTATACCTCCCCGCTGGGTAACGCATCACCACCTTTTCGCCGGAGAGCAGATTTGATTCTCGCTACTAGCTCTCGTGGACTGAATGGTTTGGTCACGTAATCATCCGCACCAACCGATAGCCCAACAACTTTATCCATCTCATCTGAACGTGCTGATAAAAGAATGACATATACATCCGATTCTCGGCGCAATTGGTTAAGAAGTGTAATGCCATCCATCCCCGGCAGCATGATATCCAGCACAACAATATCTGGTTTGAACGCCCTGGCAGCCTGCAAGCCTGTGTTTCCGTCAACAGCAGTGAAAACTTCATATCCTTCTGGCTTCAGATAAGCACTGATAAGATTAAGAATATTCTGTTCATCATCAATCACTAGAATCTTTGCATTTGTCATTCCAACCTCACCAGATTGATTTCTTTTATTCTAGCTTAACCTACAATCAAATGAAAACGGTGGGCAGTATCGCACCACCCACCGTTTGCCAGTGGAAAATTCTACAAGGCTATTTCAGTTCTGCTTCTTCTACAAATTCTCCATGCCAGGTATGAAGCCAGACCTGACCGGTAAAACCATTGACACTCAACATACCTGCTACTTTGCCATCTTTTTCATAATCAAACGTATAGTATCCATAGAAGGCGATGGGATCACCTGATACTTTTGCGCCTGAGATCTCTTCATCAAGGTATGCCTGAGCCTTTTCTGCTGCTTCAACCGGTGTAACGGTCATTTCTGCATCGACATCTTCAGGTCCTTGATAATATCGACGCCCTATCATACCCGTCATACCATACTTCAGGTTCCATATATGGTTTGGACCAAATTCAGGAATTACTTGCTTTGTGTTTGGATCAACCAGTAGCTCCATCGCTCCCTTGCCCGTGCTGACTTCTTTGACAGCTACATAAGCACCGTTATCAAAGATCATAACTTCACTGACCACAAGGTCATCGTTTGCAAGCGTACTCAAATAGCTTTCGGCAGCTTGGGTTGCTTCATCAACACTGATCTCACCTTTTGAGAGAAAAGAACCCATCATTCCACCTTTTCGCACTCCATCTTGTCTCCCCCTGCCAGTCTGACGGAGACCAGGCATCATCCCTTCTTCATTCATCCAGCCACCCATGCGCATACCAATGCGGGGTAGTATTCGATCAGTTTTGATAACTCGTGCCACATCAGTAGCCTTACCAATAAAGAATGCCCCTGTAAAAATTCCTCCGGCAACTATTAATCCAGCCAGAACGATTAAAACAATTTTCCAACCTTTTTTCATGCATTCCTCACTTTCTTGATCATAGGTTACCTTCTGACTACTAAGGTTCTTTAAAGGATATGTAAAGATTCGGTAAAGTTTTAAATAGTAGAAAATACCTTTGGGGTATGAAATCAAGTAAAATGGTCTTAAGCTTTCTAAAATTCAAGAATACAAGATCAAACATGCCATCACACTTGCCACAAATTCTTATTCACAGCAATGAACCCATCTGGATCGATTACGGGTTATTTCCCCGACTTCCCCATGAAGGAGAAGATATCTATTGCGATTCCCTCACTTTTCGAATGGGATATGGATATAAACTTGCCAAAAAATTAAACGCCTTGAATGTCAAAGTGGGTTGGTGCTTGCAGTATGCAGAACCGGTATTTCAGGCACTGGCAAAAGCCGAGGCACAACTAGATGGGATCAGCGATTCATTGGTCGAAATCACCCCAACCCATCCCACCTCGTTGGCAATCAGCGCACCTTTACAGTCTGGCGATCATCGAACGGTTATTGCGAACGCAACTTATGACCTGGATATTTCCTGGTTAACCGAGAATAGACAAAATCCATTATGGTTGGTTTTATGGGATTGGCAGGCAAATATCAAGCTGTGCGAAATTATTGCATGGTGCCAGAAAATGAAAATTCCAGTTTTTCTCGGTGTAACCCAATCCGAAAACATCGGTATCTATATTGAAAAACTGGTTAACCTACTGAAAGAAACATCGATAGTGGAAGGCATCGTTTTCCATCATCCCCCATACATCCAGAAGAAAGAAATTGTTCTGGAAAACTCGTTTGTTGAACTCTTGCAAAAACATATCCCTGTCATCATTGTCAAACAGAATGATGGATTTCGAATTATCTCTCTCATTAACAATATTCTATGTGATCAAACTAATGGTTGTTTCATTGAATGGCTCTCTCATTACATCCACCAGCGATTGCAGAGAAAAGACGTCATTAATTCAATCATCTATGCGCAGAACTGCTCTCGGTAATTCTCTACTCACATCATGTTCTCTTTATTCAAATAATTCAGCCAGGTTGGTTTGAATCGATCAGATAATGCTGTTAGAATAACCCCAATAAGGAGAAAACTATGGAAGCAAAACAAGAACCTGAACAATATGATGTCATTGCTACGGTGATCAGCCAGAAAGGGTTATGTCACGCAGGATACAAGGTGGGCGACCAAATCCATTTTGGTCAAAATAGTATCTCCGGTGCTCCCATCTGTTATTTAGCCCTCGATTGTTTGCTTTCTTCTGTTATCTTACTGCGGAATGGTGCATCATATCCCTGGTCTCATGAAGGAATAATCCAATTGTCTTGCACAGATGCTGAAAATCCTGTTGTGTTCGAATTGAAGAGAATGATCATAAAGAAGGATTAATCGAGGATATCATGTTTGAATTTGCAACAGCAGCCCGCATTGTATTTGGTGAAGATAGTGTTTATAAAACTATTCCATCCCTGAAAGCTTTTGGCGTAAAAGCGCTGGTTACGCTTGGATTATCAGAATCTTTCTCACAACCTGTTCTGGAAGCAATAAATACACAGGGGATTGAAGTGATCACTTTCAGGGTTATAGGAGAACCAACCCTGGATTCTGTACAACAAGCGATTGATATCGCCCGACAGAATAAAGTTGAAATGGTCATCGGCCTTGGAGGGGGGAGTGCCATTGATACTGCTAAAGCAGTTGCAGGCATGCTTGCCAATCCGGGTGAATTATTGGATTACCTCGAAGTAGTCGGCAAAGGTCAAACCCTTACAAACCAAAGCATCCCCTGGATAGCAATCCCCACCACAGCTGGTACTGGCTCTGAAGTATCACGCAATGCTGTTATTGAAGTCCCTGATAAGAAATTCAAAGTCAGTCTTCGTAGTTCACTTTTACTTCCCCGTATTGCAATCGTAGATCCTAAACTTACCCTGCCCCTTCCACCTGAAGTTACTGCCACCAGTGGAATGGATGCTCTATCCCAGGTGATCGAGCCTTTCTTATCCGTCAGAGCGAATCCAATGGTCTCAGCACTTTGCCGGGAAGGGATTCAACGGGCTGGTAGATCCCTTCGCACAGCATATTTCGACGGGCTGAATTACCCTGCCAGAGAAGATATGTCTCTCGCCAGTCTGATTGGAGGATTGGCATTAGCCAATGCGGGCCTGGGTGCAGTACATGGATTTGCAGCCCCTCTGGGAGGGATGTTCCATGCCAGGCATGG
This sequence comes from Anaerolineaceae bacterium, assembly GCA_034429195.1. Classification (GTDB taxonomy): domain Bacteria; phylum Chloroflexota; class Anaerolineae; order Anaerolineales; family Anaerolineaceae; genus UBA4782. The sequence continues at coordinate 100,346 of DAOUGQ010000002.1, read as the reverse complement.
GGCACTTTGTGGCAGATTACTGCCTGCAGTCATGCAGGTAAACTTCCAGGCTCTACTCACCCGAGAACCAAAAAATCCTGCGTTTATGCGTTTTCAGGAAATAGCGATCTTATTAACAGGAGATACCAGCGCGCAACCCCAACAGGCAGTTACCTGGATTTCTGATACATGTGAACTCTTAGAAATCCCATGCCTGTCAGAGTACGGGATCACCAGGAACGATTTCCCAACCATTGTGGATAAAGCAAAACAAGCCAGCAGTATGAAAGGCAATCCTATTGTCCTCACACAAAATGAACTAACTCAAATACTGGAGATTGCTTTTTAACCTCAAAGACATCTCATCTTTTCGTCTGATAAAAACGATCCACTTCTTCTCTAGTTGGAATGGATGTCTGCGCACCAAAACGTGTAACAGCTATAGCAGCAGCCGCGTTTCCATATCGAACAGCATCTTCGATTGAAAAATTTCTGGTCAATGCTGCAGCGAACCCACCTATAAAAGTATCGCCTGCTGCAGTTGTATCTATGGGCTTAACCTGATAGGCAGGAATTATCTGCATTCCTTTTGAGTTTGCAAATAAAGCACCATTGGCTCCTAAAGTAATAATTACCTGTGTAACTCCCCAATCCAGCAATACCCGGGTTGCTTGTTTTGCATCATCAATACTGTTGATCTTAATCCCAGTCAATTGCTCTGCTTCGATCTCATTGGGAACCAAAAAGTCTACTTTTGAGAGTAGTTCTCGCGATATTGATCGGAACGGAGCCGGGTTTAAGATAAGCTTCGCTGGGAATGTTGCCACCTCCTGGATTAATGCCTCAACCACTGCTACAGGCAATTCGAATTGGGTCAAAATAAATCGGGCTTCTCGAAGGATGGCATCAGCTTGTCTCAAATCATCAATACTTACTTTTCCATTTTCTCCGGGTGAAATTACAATGCTATTTTCTCCATTCTCATCCACCAGGATCACAGCAGTGCCTGTTGCAGTTTCTCCTTTTTTAATGGCTTGAATATCCACGTGGCTTTCTTTCAGGCTGGCTATTAAACGCTGACCAAAACTATCGTTGCCTACTCTACCAATCATGGCGGCTTCCCCTGCAATTCGACCTGCTGCTACTGCTTGATTGGCTCCTTTTCCCCCACAGATCATACTTAGATCTCCTCCCGAGACCGTCTCCCCTGGTACTGGCATCTGTTTTACCCGTACAACCAGGTCCATATTTAAACTTCCAACAACCACGATATCAGCCATTTCTTTCCTCCAGAAATTTGCAACATTGAGATTATCTTACTATAACTTACGATCTGGTGATGTTTTTTTCGATCAATAATGGTGATAAGAATTGGTAAAAGAATACCGGCATATGTTCAACTCTAATTTTTTCCTGCAATGATTCATAATTTTCTAAGTATAATAAAAACGATCAACTTACAGGTTCAATGAAAGGCGGACTACGATGCAACTCGAAAAATCTGATCGCTTGATCCAACGAGCCAGGGATGTTATCGAAACAGAAATCATTGGTATTGAAAGCCTGCCAGATCAGTTCACGTCTGACATCAACCGGGTGATCGACCTGTTGCTTCATCGAAAGGGTAAAGTGATGGTCACAGGTGCGGGTACTTCTCGCACGATAGCTGAACGATTTGCACATTTGCTTTCCTGCTGTGGCATACCAGCGCTTTTCATCCACGCTGCAGATTGTCTACATGGAGGAGCAGGTGCCATTCAATCAGATGATGTACTGTACATCATTTCCAAAGGTGGACAAAGTGAAGAGATCAATCAATTTGCCCAAATTGCCCACCAACGTGGCGCAAAGATCATTGCACATACAGAAAAACCTGATTCACCATTAGGAAAACTGGCCGATGTCGTTTTTAAAGTTGTTTCTCCTGTCGGTATCGATCCCTTTGGAATGGTTGCAACTGGCAGCTCACTTGTCAATGCGGCAGCATGTGATGCAATCTGTGTAATCCTCCTTGAAGAAGGCGGTTACACAAAAGAAGCTTTCGGCTTAACTCACCCGAGCGGAGCTGTAGGCATAAAACTGGCTGAAGAAGAATGATTCTTCATAAATAATTATTTACTAACTCTCAGCGAAAAACTTATAAGGAACAGGAAACAATATGACAAAGAACTTCATGGATATTATCTCGGATATGGGAGCTGCGGGACTTCAGGTAACAGAACTGGCAGCCGCAGAAGGTGCAGCAGGAAATATTTCTGTATTTGTTGATAAACTGGAAGGAATACCTGCTTCTTATCAATCAACTGGGATTGTTGATTTACCAGTTCCTGCACCTGATTTGGCAGGTGGCTGGGCAGTGGTCTCAGGTAGTGGAAAACGTTTACGTGATATTAAAGATTCTCCCGAAAAGAATGTTTGCATTTACAAAATCCTGGAAGGTGGAGTCAAGGGAGAATTGTTTATTGCATCTACCATCCGACCCACCAGTGAGTTCAATTCTCATCTGGCGATCCACCAGGATCAGGTGGCACGTCGAAAATTGGGATATCATGCTGTGTTACACGCTCAATCCGAACATCTAACTTTCCTTAGCCACATACCCAGGTATAGCAATACACGTGATCTCAATCGTAGACTGCTTCGCTGGGAACCCGAAACGATCCTGATCTTCCCTGAAGGTATCGGTTTAATTCCATTTGAAGTACCTGGCACACAGGCTTTGATGAAAGCAACTGTAGCTGGCTTGCAGACACATAAAATTGTCATCTGGCAACGGCATGGGCAGGTAGTTCGTAGTGATGAAAGCGTAACCAAAGCTGCCAACTATATTGAATATGCTGAAACAGCAGCCACTTACGAATATTTTAATCTCACCATAGGTGAACCTACGGAAGGTATTTCGATAAAACAGATACTTGATATTTGTAAGGCAAACGAAGTTGACCAGGTTTTCTTCTCCGAAGAAGAAATCTAAACTTCTTTCTAATCAGTTTGCAAAAGATTACGATTTTCTGACAGGTTTTCTATGAACGCAAGGGAAATTATCGAATTTCTCCATCTGACACCTCTTCCTATAGAAGGTGGATTGTTCAGTCAGTCGTATAAAGCGAAAGAAAAGATTCCTAAAAAAGCGTTACCCCCTCGTTATCATAGTGACCACAGTTTTGGAACAGCAATCTATTACCTTCACCAACCTGGTACCTTCTCTGCCATTCATCGTTTGCTTACTGATGAGGTTTACCACTTCTATCTTGGGAACCCTATAGAGATGCTTTTACTCTTTCCAGATGGAAGCTCGCAGGTAGTCATTCTGGGTCAGGAAATTCTCTCTGGACAATTTGTTCAATTCGTTGTTCCCGCAGGCGTTTGGCAGGGATCGCACCTTCTGCAACCAAATGGTTGGGCTCTACTGGGTACCACAATGGCTCCAGGATATGAACAGGATGATTTCCAGCTCGGAAATCGCAAGGAATTATTATCACAATACCCCGAACAAAAGTATTTAATTGATATTCTCGCCTTAGATGGGAGCCAGCTATGAAACCTGTAAAAATAATTCCACCAGTTGGAAGCTTATTGGATTTCCATGAAAAGGTTGCAATAATAACCGGAGGTGGAACCGGAATTGGGAGAGGAATTGCTGGAAGGTTCGCTGAAGCAGGTGCCACCGTTGCCATTCATTACAACACCAGCAAAATTGGTGCTGAAAGTTTAAAGCAGGATATCCTCTCAAAAAACGGAAAAGCCGAAATCTTTCATGCAGACCTGACGGAAAGTGAACAAGTTAGCAAGCTGTTTGATTCGATATATCAATCATTTGGGAAAATAGATATCCTCGTCAATAATGCGGGAGCTTTTCCACTAGCCAGCCTGCTGGAAATGACCCCTTCCCAATGGGATAATGTGATCAATGTCAATTTGCGTAGTGCATTTTTATGTACCCAGGCTGCCGCCCGTCAGATGATTAAATCTGGTAATGGCGGCTCGATCATCAACATCACCTCGATCGAAGCAGAAAACCCCGCACCATCTCATTGTCATTATGACACCGCCAAAGCCGGTCTATTGATGCTTACTCGCTCTTCTGCAATGGAACTGGCGCCTCATCAGATCCGTGTGAATGCAGTTGCACCAGGGTTGATTTGGAAAGAAGGGATCGAACAGGAATGGCCAGATGGTGTCAAACGCTGGGAAAAGACCGCCCCACTTCATCGCCTGGGAATGCCTGAAGATGTTGCAGATGCCTGTTTGTTTTTTGCTTCCGATGCTTCTCGCTGGATTACCGGAGCCAGGCTCCTGGTGGATGGTGGAGTAATGACACATTGCATCTTCTAAAAGAAAAGCCGGTCTTGAAAAATTCCGAACCGGCTTTTCTTTCAATCTACAACACCATTAGCGCTGGTGTTTCGATCAAATCCTTTATAAATTGTAAAAAACGGGCAGCGGGTGCACCATCCACAATGCGATGGTCGAACACCAGGCTCAACACCATCATCTGCCGTTTAACCAGTACATCTCCTACATATACGGGTTGCGCATTAATTCTCCCAACCCCCAGGATGGCTGCTTCTGGTAAATTGATCACTGGAGTAAATCCATCCACATCGTACATCCCCAGGTTGGTGATCGTGAATGTACCACCTACCAGCTCATCTGGCAGCGAACGACCATTGCGGGCTTTTGCTGCCAGTTCACGAATTTCAATGCCAAGCTGATGTAGTCCTTTTTGATCAGCGTTGCGTACCACTGGAACCAGCAATCCGCGTTCGGTATCCACTGCAATTCCAATATTGATCTCGGAGACAAACTCAATTGCTTCCGGTGTCAGCCGTGCATTCATATAGGGATATTTACGCAGTGCAGTTGCTACAATTTTTACCAGCAACTCATTATAGCCAGGTTTAAATCCCCACGATTCAGTATAGAACGTTTTCAACTTTTCTCGCCAGGTTACCAATTCAGTCGCATCAACTTCCATAAAAAGTGTCACACGGGCTGATGTATGCACACTCGAAGCCATGCGTTCAGCTATGATCTTTCGCACTCCGGTTAATGGTAGTTTTGTTACTTCTCCCGAAATTTCAGGTTGTGGCAGAGTCTGTTTCATCTGGTAAGCCTGTTCAACATCCGCTTTCGTGATCATTCCCCTGACACCGCTGCCGGTCAGTTCGTGTACATCCACACCAACATCCTGCGCCATGCGCTGGGCAACTGCCGTGACTTTCGGTTCATTTTGTAACGCATTATATACATCCCGTTCAGTAATACGAATTCCCCTTCCCCCGGTTGGAGTAATCCCTTCCAGTGCAATATGCTTTTCTCTGGCTATTCTTTTTGCGCGAGGAGAAATAAATATTTTATCAGTGATAGCCTGTTGCTCTTCACCCTGTTTATCTTCTCCTTTTACAGGAGCAATTTTTGATGCAACAGTTTCTACAGGTGTTTCTGAACTAACAGAAAAGCCAGCATTGAAAGTTTCTTCAGGTGTACCTATGGTCGCAATGACAGTTAAAACAGGCACAATCATTCCTTTGGGAAATGGACCAATATGGATGGTACCATTGGCGTTTGCTTCGACGGGAAAAACCGCCTTATCCGTCTCAACTTCTACAACTTCCTGACCACGTTTTACGGTTGCCCCGTCTTCTACCAGCCAGTTGATAATGGTAACCCGCTCAACTGTCTGGCCCAACTGGGGAACAAACAGTTCTTTTGCCATTATGAAACCACCTTTCTGCATGCCTCAACGATCCGCTTCGTGTTTGGGATCGCCAGATCTTCCAGTATTTCTGCACGCGGCACTGGTACATTCGCTGCAGCTACACGCACCATAGGAGCATCCAGCCAATCAAATACTCGCTCGTTTAGCTGAACCATAACTTCATTGATAAAACTGGTATTCTCGTATGCTTCTGTCACACCCACAAATCTGCCGGTCTTTTTTACAGATTCAGCAACCGTAACTATATCCAGAGGGCATAAAGTACGTAGATCGATTACTTCTACATCAATACCCTCTTTAGCAAGAATCTCAGCTGCTTCCAATGCTCTTAAAACCATCCGAGAGTAAGTGACCAGTGTCACATCTTTTCCCCGTCGCTTGATATCCGCTACACCAAAGGGAATAATGTAATCTTCTTCTGGAACCGGACCTTTTTCTTTATAAAGCATCTTATGCTCAATGAACATGACAGGATTGTCGTCACGGATAGCAGCTTTCAACAAACCTTTAGCATCGTAGGGAGTGGATGGCATTACCACATAGATTCCAGGAAAGTGTGTCCAGAGACTCTCCAGGCTTTGCGAATGGTGAGCTGCAATCGCCCTGCCTGCACCTCCTTCAGTGCGGATGACCATCGGAACTGAAGTTTTCCCCCCAAACATGTAGCGATTCTTTGCCCCTTGATTTGCTACCTGATCCATTGCCAGCGGAGTAAAGTCAACATACATGATCTCCGCTACAGGTCGCATTCCTGCCATGGCTGCGCCTACTGCCGCACCACCGATCGTCGCTTCAGAAATGGGTGTATCAATTACTCTCTTTTCGCCAAACTCCTCGAACAAACCACGGGTTGCTCCATATGCACCGCCATATAGCCCAACATCCTCTCCCATGATGAACACTTTTGGATCACGTTTCATCTCTTCACGAGCAGCTTCTACTAATGCCTGTGCGTATGTGATCTCGCGCTTAACCTCACCCTTATGGATCTTTTCCCGCCATTCCTTATCAGCATTAATATCCTGTGGTGTAAATTTCGAGGGGGCAAAAACATCTGTAATCAGTTCGCTTTCACTGGGTTCCGGTGATCGATTACTGTATTCCATGGCGATATCTAGTTTGTTTTGTGTTTCACCTTCCAGGGTATCTACTTCTTTTTTATTCATCAGACCCAACGAAACCAGACCCTTCGAAAAAGTATCAAGTGGATCACGTTTCTTCCATTCAGCTTCTTCTGCACGTGTACGGTATGCCCGTGGATCGGAGTGGGAATGCCCGTACCAGCGATATGTCATGCATTCAACAATTGAAGGACCTTCACCTCGCCTAGCTCTGGAAATTGCTTTGCTGACTGCACTGCGGACTGTGAGAGGATTCATTCCATCTACCGTTTCACCAGGTATGCCATAGGCTTTAGCTCTTTCAGCGATCCTTTGAACCTTACTCGCTTTAGTCCAGGGGACAGACATAGCATACTGATTGTTCTCTACCACAAAAACAACAGGCAGATTCCATAAACTTGCCATATTGAGCGATTCATGGAAATTTCCCGTATTGGATGCGCCATCTCCAAAGAAGCACAACACAACCCGATCTGTATCCTGAAGTTTTTGAGCCAGAGCTGCACCTACAGCAACAGGAATATTTCCACCTACGATACCCGTTGCACCCATATTGCCATGATCTACATCGGCAATATGCATCGAGCCACCCTTGCCTTTGCAATAACCACCCGATTTTCCCAACACTTCCGCCATCATACGGTTATAGTGTTGCTGCTTTTCTTCGGCTGTTTTTGCTGCATTATCCCCATGAGCGTGCGCATGACCATGCCCGCGATGCGTGCTGGTGACCAAATCATCATCACGCAGTGCCGCAATTGCACCAACTGCCACTGCTTCTTCACCTGCATATAGATGGGATGCACCTCGTAAAACAGCTCTACCCAATAATTCGGCAATATTATCCTCAAAGGCGCGTATTTCCATCATCTGCCGCAGGTATTTCACAAGCTCTTCTTTTGTGAGTTCCTGTTCTTCGATTAAAGCCGATAACTCTTCTAAGGTGCGAACTTCACTTGTATCCATATACCTCCAATAATATTTCTATAAGAATTCTTATTCCTCTGAAGGATAAATTTTCTCTGGGATATTCCGGCGTTTGGGACGTTCGATAAGCTCCAATGTGACACCCAACGTTTCTTCCGTATCCAGGTAAGCAAAGAAACCATCACCATCAAGCCCATGCCCACCTCCATCCATGATTACATGTAAACCAGCTTCCTCCGCCTGGTGAATGGCGGCTTTTATATCATCTACAATCAAACCAAAATGTTGTACTCCATAACCATGTTTTTTCACAAAATCAGCATAGACTGTATCGCCCCACTGCATTTCGATCAATTCAACACGGGTGGTACCAAAATATGAAAGCGCAACGCGCATAGAGTATTCGGTTTCTTTTCCATGGTATGACATGTGTTTCAACAAGGGGCGTTCGTATCGATAAAAATGCCAGGGCCCAATGCCAAACATCTTGTAATAATTTTCCACCGTTTTATCCAGATCTTTTACCACCAGAGCTACCTGAGCAACCCCGTTATTGAGAAAAGGTAGTTTTGCAGTATCAAAAGGCTGTTTGGGAATCATAAATACTCCAATAAAGATTCTAAAGATTGAAACTAGCATTATTATACCTGCGCAAATTTCTACTACATAAAAACAACCAACATTCCAGATAAAACAAAAACAATTCCAATGTTGTGCTGAAAGGAATCCAGGCTAACCCCCTCCTGTAAAAACTACTTCCTGTCATTACTTTCTGTAGACTATTGTATTAGAACATTTTTTCTATTATAATTAGAGCGTGAGGTTTACAGGTGATTGGTATGAAGAATATTTCCATTGTGCCAGTTTCAGGGCAGGTTTCTCTGTTGATTTCCCCTTCTGTCACATTGCCCTATTTGATGGAAATTGCGGCGAAACTTGCTATGCAAAGTCAGGTGTTGATTCTGGATGGTGGGAACTGCTTTGATGGATTCACCCTGACACGCACACTGCGAACCAACACCTCAGATATACAGACGGTTCTTGAACGAATCCTCTTGAGTCGTATTTTTACCTGCTATCAAATGGCTACCATGCTCGAAACCTGTCCACGTGAGCAAAAACCCCTGATGGTGCTAGACATCCTTTCCACTTTCCTGGATGAGAACGTAAAGCTATCCATCCGCAAACAGCTTTTTCGAAATTGCTTGGCGCATTTGCAACATATCAGCCAATCTGCTCCAGTTTTTATATGGGCTCGCTATCGTTCTTCAACCGTGATCGATGACGGCTGGCTGCTGGATACTCTCAAAGATGCCGCAGATGCGATCTGGCATTTTGAAACTCCTGAACCAGCAATTACTCAGCCTTCATTGTTTGGATAGGTTTTGATATTTCTATATGGAGAAAAGGTTTTTGTTATGGGTAGAACATTATCTTCAACCACGCAGACATTTTTACAGGAAGAAGGCGCGCTGGGTCGTTTTCGCAGAGCATTGCGCAAAAGTGACCAATTGGCTTTTGACGAATTATTCAATGCTGCACAGCAGCATATTTCCGCTGCCTCTTATGCTTCTCACCTCCTGCCCTTTGAGAGTATGCTGCTCGCCATGTTGCTGGAAGAGCATAAAGAAGTCACACGGCTACGGCAGGTTGTAAATGAGTTACTGGAGATGCATGCCTGAGGTTAAAGGCTGGCTTCTGGATCTTTTTGAAGATCCTCAGGATGATGTGGTATTGTATCTCATTGCCAAAAAAGGGCAACGATACCGTTTACATTGTGATTTCCCTATCACCTTTTATGCCATGGGAAGCAATGATGACCTGCGCGCTCTCTGGAGGTTTTTAACCACGCAAACTCCCCGCCCCATACTACACCGTGAGAAACGCCTGGATGTATTCAGTAAGCAGGAAGAGACTGTACTGGCAATTACAACCCAAAAATCCGTGGATGAGCGCCCCCTGTTTGAAAAGGTCGCCCACACTTTTCCTTACCTGACGTACGCTGATGCCGATATCCAGCTTTCATTGCGATTTGCGGCCGTAACCGGGGTATACCCACTGGCTTATTGCCATGCAGCTTTTGACCAGGACAACACCCTGACATACATCAAACCCCTGGAAGAAGCCTGGGCGATCTTGCCAGCAGATATTCCTTTTCGCATTATGAGCCTTAGACCAGATAAAGATCCTCACCACACCCAGCCTCACCAGTTGTACGTGGATGTGAATAAATATCACTTTACTTTCAACCTTCAGCCAGAACACGGATTGCTTATCAATCTCAACTCCCTTCTAATACGTTATGACCCTGACCTCCTCCTGACCGATTGGGGTGACACCTGGCTGTTGCCCCATTTGATCGAGTTATCCCAGAAATTCAATCTCCCGCTTTCTCTCAATCGCGAAGAGCGCAAAGATTTTCACTGGCAGAAAGAACGCAGTTATTTTTCCTATGGGCGAATTGTTTACCGTGGACAGCAGGTTCATCTGTATGGGCGATGCCATATCGACCGGTGTAATGCTGTCTTGTGGGATGATTATGAACTGGATGGGGTTGTCGAAGCCTGCCGGGTAACTGCGTTACCACTTCAGCTTTCTGCCCGCAGCTCGCCCGGAACCGGCATTTCTTCAATTGAAATTCTCACAGCATTGCGTGAGAAGATTCTGGTTCCCTGGCAAAAGCAGCAGGCTGAGATGATCAAACCGGCCTCTGAATTGTATCTGGCTGACCAGGGAGGTTTGATTTTCCAGCCAAAAATCGGTATGCACAAAGATGTTGCACAAATTGATTTTGTTTCCTTATATCCCAGCATTATGGTGAACTTCAACATCTCCCCTGAAACAATCCTCAACGATCCCTCCGCTAAGAATTTAGTACCCACTCTTGGATTAGGGATCGACAATAGCAAAATAGGCCTGGTTCCTAAAGCGCTCAAACCTTTGCTTGTGAAGCGGATCACACTAAAAACTGAATTGAGCTGCATAAAATCCTGGCACCCACTGCGAAAATCCTTTACGCGTCGTGCCTCTGCTCTCAAATGGTTATTGGTGACCTGTTTTGGCTATCTGGGATACAAGAACGCCCGCTTTGGACGCATTGAAGCCCACCAGGCTGTCACAGCGTATGCTCGCGAGCTGATCTTGCGTGCAAAAGAAGTCGCTGAAACGATGGATTTTGAGGTAATTCACATGTATGTAGATGCCTTATGGGTCAGAAAACCAGGTTGTACTTCACAATCTGATTTTGATGAACTCCTGCAAAAGATTCAGGAAATTACAGGAGTGGCAATCGCTCTGGATGGCATCTACCGTTGGGTGGTTTTCTTTCCTTCCAAACAGAACGCACACAGGTCTGTACCAAACCGTTATTTTGGCGTATTTCAAGATCAGACTCTCAAGATTCGCGGGGTTGCTATTCGCCGTGATGATACACCAGTTTTTGTCTCACAGGCGCAAATGCAGATATTGAATCTGTTGGTCATTCCACCTGAACCTGCTGATGCACTTCCAGAAATAATCAGGTATCTCAAGCATTGCCTTCACTTGCTTAAAGAACGAAAGATCCCTCTCGAGGATTTACTGGTGAACCAGCGGCTTGGGCGAAAACTTGACGCCTACAGCACCCTGCCGGCTGCAGCGCGTGCCGCTCTTCAACTGGAAAACATTGGCAAACACCTCCGCCCTGGTCAAAGGATCACTTTTTTGTTCACAACAGATAAAACGGGTGTCTATGCCTGGGATCTGGGAACTCCCCCCAATCCGAACAGTATTGACACTGCATATTATCAAAAACTGTTGTTCAGGGCAGCAACCGAAATATTGCAACCCTGGATCAAAGACGAAGAAGATTTAAAAAGGCAGGTATTGGAGTATGAAGAGCAGTTGTTGCTTCCACGCACTCCACATACTCATCCAATCTCACATTCAAAAAACAATTTGCCCCGATTGGCTAACACCAGTTCAAAAAGCAGTATCGCGAAAACTGCCAATATTGAGCAACAGAGTAAATGATTCGTATTTATTAATTTTTTTTAGATTTTCGTTGATCTGTCAGTCGGTAATATATTTTGCGAGTGTATCTGCATCCATCCCTAAAATGTAATTTCCTACATTCAAAGATCTAAGCACGTTTCGTACATCTTCTTCTCGCAGTTTGACAAATTGCAGTTTGTTCTCAATATCACTGATATCGCCATTTCCAAAGAAATCGCCATAAAGACGGATCTCCTGAATGACACCTGCGTTGACCTTCATGTAGATTGTTACTCCACCTTCGTTGAACCGGAATTCTTTTCTCAGATCAAATTCTGGAGATTTTCCATAATTCCAATCCCAAGTGCTGTATTTAGTATCACGTAATTCTCTGATCGCAGCAAGGTCTTTTTCCGAAAAGTGATACCTTTCAGGTTTCAATTCATCCATGAAGGTTCTTTCAAGATGCTCTTTGAACTCGTCCATGGTCATGCCGGGTAAATAATCTGCAATATTGGTAACCCGGCTGCGTACTGATTTCACCCCTTTTGATTCAATCTTCTTGTTGCTCACATTGAGCACATTCGAAAGAACATTCAGATTGGAATTGAATAAGAGGGTTCCGTGATGCAAAACACGACCATTTTTGATATATTGTGCAACTCCAGAAATCTTCTTCCCATCAAGAATGAGATCGTTCCGCCCAGAAAATTCAACATTTAAACCAAGCTGATTCAGTGCATCTGCCATTGGTTGTGAAAAAGCTCGAAAATTGATCTCTGATTGTTGAACATTCAAAATGAAGGTATAGTTCAGATTCCCTAAATCGTGGTATACAGCACCACCGCCAGTTAGCCTACGCACAATTTGAATATTATGCTCTTCTACATACGGTAAACTGATCTCTTCCAAAGTATTTTGATGTTTTCCAATCACAACTGCATTCGCATTTTGCCAGAGCATGATGTACTCTTGTTCTTTATCAAGAGTGGAGAAAACATATTCCTCTGCAGCTAGGTTAAAATATGCATCTGTTTCGGGATATATAATAAATTTCATGGATTTATTCCTTACTTATTGAACGACATGAAAACTTTGCTTAGAAGAAAATGTACTTTGTGTATTATCAAATTTCTTTTTTGCGGATAAATCATATCATCTTCATGTCTTGTACGTCAATTTTATGAACAGGTTTTTCGTATGAGTTTTTAGGGGATTTTTCATTGTAATCTTTTTCTTACCATCAAATTCATATTCATTTCAGAAATTTGCTTATTGACAAATGATTAAATCATTTTATAATGATATTGTAATGTGAGAGCGCTCTCATTTCGTGGGGCGAGTTTCAAGTAAGAAAGTTGTGGGGATCTGATATGAAAGAATTAACCCTAGAAGATATCGCACAGTTGGTTGGAGTGCATCGATCTACAGTATCCCGCGTAATTAATGGCTCTCCCAGAGTAAGCCCCGAAGTTCGTGATAGAGTTCTGCAGGTTATTCGTGAAACAGGATACCAGCCAAATGCAGCCGCGCGTACTCTTGCATCACAACGCTCCTGGATGATTGGACTTGTTCTTCCTCGCAGTGTAAGTGTATTCTTTACAGACCCCTATTTTCCTCACCTCACCCAGGGAATCGCCTTTGGATGTAATAATCACGATTACACATTGTGTTTGTTCCTGGTTGGGAATAAAGAGGATGAAGAAAAAATTCTACCTCGTCTTTCACGTCGTGGAATGTTGGATGGCATCCTTATCCAATCTGGCACACCAGATGATAAATTGATCGACCAATTGAACGCCTCCAGTATTCCCAGCGCAATGATCGGCCGGCCGAATAATCCAGAAGGTTTGTCCTTTATTGATGTAGATAATGTCAAGGCTGCAGAAATAGCTACCGATCATTTAATCAATCTTGGATATCACCGTATTGCAACCATCACAGGTCCCATTGGCAGCACGGTCACCGCAGACCGATTAGAAGGTTATCGAAAATCTCTGGAGAAAAATGGCAGAGCACTTGAAAAAGCCCTTATTGAACCGGGAAATTTCTCGGAAATTGATGCATACAACGCCATGAAAGTATTGTTAGAAAGACAACCTGATGCAGTTTTTGCTGCATCAGATATCATGGCTGCGGGGGCAATACGTGCAGTAAAGGAGGTTGGATTAAGAATACCAGAAGACATTGCATTTGTCGGATTTGATGATATCCCTTTAGGTGGTTTATCCACAGTCCCATTAACCACCATTCGCCAACCCATTACGAAATTCGGTGTCAAAGCAGTGGAACTTCTCATAGATTTAATCGAAAATGGCACTACCCCTCCAAAGCAAATCATCATGGATGCTGAATTGATCATACGAGATTCATGTGGAGCGAAAAAATTGGGAATAATTTAATTGGGGATAATATTTTTTTTCGTTGATGAGAGCGCTCTCGCATTTGAAAAAGGAGGTGATTATTTCACAGAGAAGGAAGTTCGTTTTGTTTTATAGAATTACCTAAAAAAAAGGAGAAAAGGAAGAAATGAAACGATTTTCAGTATTTTGTTCTGTTTTATTGATCTTGTCGATATTACTGACAAGTTGTGCGCAAAAGACACCCACCCTGGCACCCGGTACCGAAGCACCTGCAACTGAAGCACCGTCTGCAACCGAAGCTCCAGTTGCTACTACGGAAGCACCCGCCACCACTGAAGAAATCTCTGGTGAACTTGTGCTGTGGATCATGCCGAATGGCGCTGATCCTCAGGCAGCTATTGATGCGGAACTCGCTGATTTCATGGCACAATATCCTAACATCACTGTAACCACAGAAGTTGTTGGTTGGGGTGACGCTTATTCACGCATCCAGACTGCAGTTCAAGGTGGTGAAGGACCCTGTGTGACTCAGCTTGGAACCACCTGGGTTCCAACCTTTGGCACCATGGGTGGGATGGTTCAGTATACACCAGAACAGGTAGCAGAACTAGGTGGTGAAGCCAATTTCGTGGCTGCTTCCTGGTCAACTGCAGTTGTTGAAGGAAAAGTAGATGCGATTCCCTGGTTTGCAGATGTTCGGGCAATCGCTTACCGGAAAGATGTCCTCGAAAAGATCGGTGTAACTGCTGAAGAGGCTTTTAAAGATGTGGCATCCTTCGAAGCAACCCTCCAGAAAGTAAAAGATGCCCACATCATGAACGGCTTTGGAGTTGAAATTGCCCCGTTCATTAACACCGGACGGAATGACTGGAATGTCTGGCAGAACGCCTCCATGTGGATGTGGAACTATGGTGGAGACATTCTTACAGAAGATGGCACGAAAGCTGCTTTCAACACAGAAGCTGCAATCGCTGGCGTTACAGAATACTATGGTCTGTATGGAAAAGGTTTGACTTCTGCTGATACTCTTGAACTTAATTCAGCTCAAACAGATGGCCGCTTCGGCGCAGAAGCTGCAGCATTTGCATATATGACCGGTCCATGGATCATCAGCAACGCTCGCAATCAGGCTGTTTCAGGTTGGCCGGATGAATCCGCTAAGAATTTGGGATTTGCAAAAATTCCTGCAGGACCTGGCGGGCAATATACATTTGTAGGTGGTTCCAATCTTGGAATAATGAAAACCTGCAAATATCCTGAAGCAGCCTTTACATTGGTGAAATTCCTGACCAGCAAGACTTCTCAAATCCGATATGCAAATGCAATCGGCATGCTGCCAGCAACTATTGAAGGACAGAATGATCCAACCTTCACGGAAGATCCTCTCTTCAGTGTCTTCATTGAAGCTGCTAAAAGTGGAAAATCTGCTCCTGCTATTCCTGCATGGGGTCAGGTCGAAAATACCATCAATCCAGCCTTCCAGGCTCTTTGGGAAACTGTCGCTGCGAATGGCGTGGGGAAACCTATTACCGTAGATCAAGTAAAAACAACTCTTGATGAAGCTGCAGCTACAGTGGATTCTCTCTTAAGTCAGTAGTCAACAGGTTTCAAAGAGGCGGGGAGAACTCCCCGCCTCTTTAAATGATTTATAAGGAGATTCGTATGACTACGATACCAATGAAGAGAAAAAGCACTTCATTCCTCAATAAATTTCGACGCAACCGGATTGCTTATGTTTTTATTGCACCAGCTGTTCTTTTCATGCTGCTTGTGCATATTATTCCTACCATTCAAGCATTTTATATGTCTTTCCTTGACCTGAATACCAGGACATTGTTGGAATATTTGAGAGCGCCTTTTGTAGGGCTGGCACATTATAAGAACATTATCATTGGCTTAACCACTGGCACTGGTGACGCATTGATTAAAGGTTTAGGTCAGGCATTAACAAATTCACTCTGGTTCACTTTTTGGGTACAGGGTGGTACTCTTTTGATAAGTCTGGTACTTGCTTTGTTATTAAACCGTAACTTTAAAGGTCGTGGCGTTGCCCGGACGCTTGTTCTTCTTCCCTGGGTTGTACCTACCTTTGCAGTAGGCATTATTTTTCAATTCATCTGGTTGCAACAAGGAGGTCTTGCAAATCGCATTTTTTATGATTGGCTTCACCTGGTTGATCACCCAATCAGCTGGTTGATCGGTCCAAATACTCGAGCTGCTTTGATAATTCCAGCAATCTGGAATGGGTTGCCGTTTTCTACCATCATGCTCCTTTCTGCACTGCAAATTGTCCCCCTGGATCTTTTTGAAGCTGCAGCCATTGACGGAGCAAATGCCTGGCATAAGTTCCGCTATATCACATTTAATTACCTTAAACCTGTCATCTTTACCACGACCATGTTTGGCGTGATATTCAACTTTTTCGGTTTTGGTCCATACAACATAGCCGTATCGTTATTCTCCAGTGATAATTTAGGCAAATACAATAATTTACTCACGATCGCAATAGTACGACAGACATTTAATAACCAGTTATTTGGGTATGGAGCAGCAGCCTCTGTGCTGGTGATGATCGTCGCCTTGATTTTCGTGGGGCTCTGGTATTTGTCTTTTCGTTCAGCCTTAACTTCTGAATAATCAGAGGCTTCATATGAAAACTTCCGATAAGAAAAGATCCTTTCTTTCTAGAAAAGCCCAACTCAGGATATCCAACGGTTTATTAACAACGTTGACCTGGGTACTTATTGCGATCATTATGATTCCTATCCTGTTTATGCTTCTAAATTCATTTCGTTCTCGTACAGATATTACCAGTGCTACTGCTCCATTATTCCCCCAAATATGGCACCCTGAGAACTATACCAACATGTGGAAAGCATTTAAATTTGGCCCCTTGTTTCTCAATAGTATGATTGTGGTAGGTTCTACCACAGTAATTGCTACGCTCATTGCTTCAATGGCAGGTTTCGCGCTTGCACGGTTCCGTTTTCCTGGTGCTGATGTCTACAGCCTTGCGGTTAGTGGCACACAACTTATCCCAGGTACACTTTTCTTTATTCCCCTTTATTTGACCTTCCTCTGGATTAAAAATAACCTGGGTATACCATTAGTTGGAGACAACCTTGGAGCCATTGTCCTTTATATCGGTTTCTATACGCCAATATCTATCTGGATACTGAGAGGATTTTTTGCCTCCATCCCGGTCGATCTTGAAGAGCAAGCCATGGTGGATGGCTCTACCCGCTTTGGGGCGTTCTTTAAAATTTCTCTGCCCCTGGCAATGCCTGGTATCGTCTCGACAGCAATTTACATTTTTATGACTGCCTGGAATGAACTGTTCTTTGGTTATACCTTGGGCGTAAAAACGGTTCCCGTAGGTATTCGTGCATTCATTCAAGGTGCTGCAGGAACTCAATTACGTTATGACTATATGGCTGCTGCTGCAGTGGTAGTGACAATACCTATAACGATCATGTTCTTTGCCCTGCAGAAACAGTTCATCAGCGGGTTAACCGCAGGTGCTGTGAAGTCATAATGCAAAGAGCAAAACGAGCGATCTTGGTGAATAGAGCGGTTATATTGCTCCTTTTTTTTCCAGCTATCTTTCTTTCAGGCTGTATGACTGGGCAATCCATAAACCAGACCATCTCCCCTACTGAAATTGATACAACGACACCTATGATACTGACTATAACTTCAACAGAAACACCGACTGATACTCCTCTACCTACAATTACCCCTGGCCCTACTGCAGAGTCAGACCTTATTGTTGTGGACGCGGCACAAAATCTGGGCAACATCAGTCCGTTGGTTTATGGTTCCAACGTTGGACCCTGGCAAAGTATCACCAAATCGGATGTTGAGTTGATCAAGAAAGCAAGATTTACCATATTTCGCTATCCAGGTGGAAGTTATGTAGATGAAAACGCACCATCACAATCTGCATTGGATGAGTTCATTATTCTTTGCAGGCAAGTCAATGCTGAACCGATGATTCAGGTAAAACTGGTGAATTCTACCCCTAAAGCTGCTGCGGATATGGTTAAATATGCAAATATTACAAAAGGCTACGGGATCAAGTATTGGTCAATAGGCAATGAACCTTCCCTGTATTGGGAGCAACAGAATATCCCCCATTACGATACATTATCATTCAATACTGAATGGCGAGAATTTGCACTGGCGATGAAAGCAGTCGATCCTTCAATTCTACTGCTCGGACCTGAAATTCATCAATATACTGGTATGCCAGGAGAAGCTGTTGTAGATATTCATTTCAAGGATTGGATGAAAGAGTTCCTGCTGGCAAATGGAGACCTTGTTGATATCATATCCTTCCATCGCTATCCGTTTGGGAACTTTGATCCCCTTTCTGATGAATTATTACGAAACAGTGAAGAATGGGACAGGATCATTCCTAATCTCAGACAATTAATCCTGGCAACCACTGGCAGAGATATACCCATTGCAGTGACAGAAGTAAATTCAAACTGGTCCAACCGGTCAGGAAAAGAGACCACACCAGATACATTGCTAAATGCAATCTGGTGGGCAGATGTCTTTGGTCGAATGATCAACCAGGATGTTGAAATTGTGAACCAGTTTGCGTTGGATGGGAATGGCGGGTGGGCTTTACTTGGCACAGGGAAACCTCGCTATTCTTATTTTGTTTATCTGATTTATAAGGATTTTGGCGATCAAAGGATTTTCTCGTCTTCTGGCATTAAAGGAGTAAGCTCTTACGCCGCTATGCGAAGAGACGGGGCTCTTTCTCTAATTCTGATCAATCGCAACACCTCGCAGATATCGATCAACATTGATCTACGTAATTTTGATTATTCATCTCCTGCCAGACAAACCCTTTTAGATGCCACATATCTTGCGGAAGATATTTCTCCAATCCAGATCAAAAGCAATTTTTCAACTGACCTTCCTGCATTATCAATAACACTATTGGTTATCCCTCCAGGAAAATGATCTTTCGAGGTATTCAATGCGTTTTGGTTATTTTGACGATGAAAATTGTGAATATGTGATTACCCAGCCAGATACTCCCCTACCCTGGATCAATTACCTGGGGATGGATTTGTATTTTGGAATTATTTCCAACACAGCAGGAGGATACTCTTTTTATAAAGACGCCCGCCTCCGAAGACTTACCCGCTATCGGTATAACAATGCACCTCTCGATGAGAATGGAAGATACATCTTCATTCGAGATGATCATTCAAAAGAGATTGATTTCTGGTCACCAACCTGGCAACCCACCAGAACTGCATTGGATTTTTACGAATGTCGGCATGGCCTGGGGTACACAAGAATAATTTCTGCAAGAAAAAAAATTCATAGTGAGATTAAATATTTTGTTCCTCCTGGTGAAAACCTGGAAATCTGGGAATTATTTGTTCGAAATGATCGTGAAGAAATTGCTGATCTTTCCATTTTCTCCACGATTGAATTTTGTCTTTGGGATGCTCAAGATGATTCAACCAATTTCCAACGCAATTATTCAATTGGAGAAGTTGAAGTCGATGAAGGAGTAATTTATCACAAATCAGAATACCGGGAAAGGCGCAACCATTTCGCTTATTTTGCCTCTTCCGAACCATTAGCTGGCTTCGATACCCAGCGTGAAGATTTTCTGGGAGCCTATCGTGGGTGGAACAATCCACTTGCAGTTGAAAAGGGACTAACAAGTAATTCCATTGCGATAGGATGGCAGCCTATTGGCGCGCATCAAGTAAAGATAACATTACAACCTGGTGAAGCCCGAAAGATCATTTATCTCCTTGGCTATCATGAAAACCCCCATAATCAGAAATTCGATCCACCTGATTCGCTTTGTATTAATAAAACTACAGTCAAACCAATCATTCAGAGATTCTTAAAAATAGAAGAAGTTACAAAGTCCTTTGCCTATTTACAGAATTATTGGAAAACCTTGCTAAACCGGTTGCAGGTTAGTGTACCTGACATTCACACTAATCGGATGGTCAATATCTGGAATGCTTATCAAATGATGGTGGCATTCAATTTCTCTCGTTCTGCATCCCTTTTTGAATCGGGGATAGGACGAGGTATGGGATTCCGTGATTCAAATCAGGACCTGTTGGGCTTTATGCATCTCATGCCAGAAAAAGCCCGAGCGCGGATCCTTGATCTGGCAGCCACTCAATTGCCGGATGGAGGAGCATATCACCAGTATCAACCAATAACAAAGCTGGGCAATAATGCTATTGGCAGTAATTTCAATGATGATCCTCTCTGGCTTGTGCTTTCAGTCGCCTCTTACCTGAAAGAAACCAGTGATTGGAGCATCCTCGATGAAAGAATTCCTTTCAACAATAAACCCGGTTCAGAAGACACATTGTATACACACCTGATCCGTTCAATGGAATATACCCTTACCCGATTGGGACCGCACAACCTGCCGTTGATCGGTCGTGCTGATTGGAATGATTGCCTGAATCTCAACTGCTTCTCCGATACTCCCGGTGAGTCTTTTCAAACAACTACGATGAAAGAAGGCAAAGTTGCGGAGAGCGTTTTCATTGCTGGCTTGTTTGTTCTTGCAGCAAACGAAATGGTAGAGATCACACAAAGATTAGGGAAATCAGAGGAAAAGCAACTCTATCAGGATGCCAGAGAAAAGATGATAATAGCTATCGAAACCGCTGGCTGGGATGGAGAATGGTTCTTACGAGCATATGACAATTTTTCACAGCCTGTAGGTTCACATACCTGCAATGAAGGCAAGATTTTTATTGAACCTCAAGGTATCTGTGTGATGGCAGGCATTGGCATTCCTTCGGGACATGCTATAAAAGCATTAGATTCGGTAGAAAGCAGGTTGGCAACAGAAAATGGGATTGTTCTTCTTAATCCGGCTTATAAAAAGTATTACCTGAACCTTGGTGAAATATCTTCTTACCCTCCTGGATATAAAGAGAATGGCAGTGTTTTTTGTCATACCAATCCCTGGATCATGATCGCTGAAACAAGACTGGGAAGAGGAACCAAAGCATTCAATTATTATCTTCGTATCAATCCCTCCTACCGCGAATCAATCAGTGAAATACATCGATGCGAACCATATATTTATGCGCAGATGATCGCTGGTGCTGAAGCCTGTAAACCCGGCGAGGCTAAGAATTCATGGCTGACTGGTGCTGCTGCCTGGAATTATGTTGCGATTACACAATGGATTCTTGGCATCAGACCAGATTACGATGGTTTATTAATTTCACCAGTATTTCCCCAAGATTGGAAAGGCTTCTCTGTAAAAAGAGAGTTTCGTGGAGTGATGTATCAGATTCAGGTGACTCGTGTAGGGAGTGGAAATAATATCTCGATCGAAGTCAATAATAAACAAATAACAGGAAATCTCATTCCCATCCCTGCTGCTGGTGAAAAAGTAGTTGATGTACAGGTAAAAGTAAGCTAGATGCTAAATATATCAGTTGGATGGAATGATGCTTAGTAAAAAATTCTCTACTTTACTTATTTGCCTTATAGTTGCATCCTGTACATTTACCAGCAAGCTAACAGAGGAGATTAAATCCACGACTCCAACTGTTGAAAATGCAATTCCATTTGTCGGAAACATTCTTTCACAGATGACTCTTGAGGAAAAAATTGGTCAAATGACCCAGGTTGAACGTGGAAGTATCAAACCCGGTGATATTAAGAAATACTTCATTGGCTCCATTTTTAGTGGTGGTGGAAGTTTTCCAACCCCTAACGACATCGATAGCTGGGTTGAAATGATCTCCCAATATCAAGACGAAGCGATGAGTACCCGTGTGCAAATTCCCATTATTTATGGGATAGATGCAATCCATGGGATGGCAAGCTTATATGGTGCCACTGTCTTCCCACACCAAGTGGGACTTGGTGCTACACGAGACCCTGACCTGGTACGCCAGATTGGGCAAGCAACTGCCGAGGAAATGCTCGCAGCAGGTATCTCGTGGAATTTTGGTCCAGTGGTAGCAGTTCCCCAGGACATTCGCTGGGGAAGAACTTATGAAGCTTACAGCGAAGATACTGACACGGTAATGGAATTATCAAATGCTTTTATCTCCGGAATGCAATCTATACCAGAAATTTATACCTCAACAGATGAACAAACCCTTTTTGTGCTGACAACCCCCAAGCATTTTCTTGGAGATGGCGGTACTGTCTACGGCACATCCACTCAGTTATTTAACAACATAAAGTATTTGCTTGATCAGGGTGATATGCAATACGACGAAACCACTATCCGAAAGTTATTCCTTCCACCTTATCAGACTGCTATAGAGAATGGTGCAATGAGCATTATGATCTCTTTCAACAGTTGGAATGGCACCAAGATGCATGCTTCAAAGTATTGGATAATGGATGTACTTAAAGGCGAGCTGGAATTTCAGGGATTTGTTGTTTCGGATTGGGCTGGCATAGACCAGATAAATGATGATTATTATTCTGCAGTAGTTACTGCAATCAATGCTGGAATCGATATGAACATGGTTCCCAATGACTACATTCGGTTTATTGACACGATGAAAAAAGCAGTAAAAAAAGGAGACATCTCAGAGAATCGGATCAATGATGCCGTAAGGCGAATATTGACCGTCAAATACAGGCTTGGCTTATTTTCCAATCCATATCCACATTCCAGTCTACTTGAAACAATAGGTTCATTTTCTCATCGATCTTTAGCACGTAAGGCAGTACGTGAATCACTGGTATTGCTTAAAAATGAAAACGAAGTTCTACCCCTGAAAAAGGATACACCTTTGATCTATATTGCTGGCACAGCCGCAGATGATATTGGTATACAGTGTGGTGGTTGGACCACGCAATGGCAGGGAGAAAAAGGCGATATTCAGCCTGGCACAACCATTTTAGAAGGGATAAAAGAGTTAATTTCGAAAGATTCGACCGTTGAGTATTCGCCTGATGGTCAATTTGAAGGAATGGCTGATGTTGGAATTGCGGTACTTGGTGAAACACCTTACGCTGAAGGTGTAGGAGATAAGAGCGATCTATCCCTTACAACACTTGATATTCAAATCATTAACAATCTCAAAGAGCACAGCAAGAAGTTAATTATCATCATCATCTCTGGGCGCCCCCTGATGATCACTGATCAATACCCCCTAGCAGATGCCTGGGTAGCAGCCTGGTTGCCTGGAACAGAAGGCGGAGGAGTAGCAGATATTTTGTTTGGTGATTTTCCATTCACTGGCAGGCTCCCGTATACCTGGCCGCGTTTCAATGATCAGTTGCCCATGAATATAAATAATGTCAGCAACCTGACCGGGTGCGATGCGCCATTGTTTCCTTACGGATTTGGTATGGATATTCAAAACAACCAGCCCATCGAATGGATAGAATGTGAATAACGTTATTACAGCAATATCATTTTTCGTTTATTGAGGTGAAAATTTGTTGACAGATTATTATGAAATTCAAAGGTATGAAGGTTCAGGGTATAAACCATTGATATCGTTTGGCGCTTGGCGGGTCGCTGTTCTCCGCTATCTTGATGAGTTAAAACCTGAAAATATTTTTTCTATGGAGCGGCACCTGTGTACTGATGAAGTATTTATTCTTATTCAGGGAAAAGCACTGCTCTTTGTTGGAGGAAACAATTCTAAAGTAGATGAAATACATCCAATAGAAATTCTTATTGGTGAAGTCTGCAATGTTAAAAAGGCCTCCTGGCATACGTTGGTGTTAAGTGAAGATGCACAGATCATCATCGTGGAAAACGACGATACAAATAAAGAAAATTCGGAAACCACCAGGTTGGATGAAAAGAATCGATCAATCATTTGTGAAATAGCAAAAGATTTCTTGAACCGTAAATAGGTTTTCTAAAATGGATTTTTGCCAGTTAAAGAATTAAGGTGATATCTTATGTCTACTTTCATGTCCTTTCCAAGAAATTTCTTATGGGGAGTGGCTACTTCAGCTTATCAGATTGAAGGAGCAGTGAATATCGATGGCCGGAGTCCCTCCATCTGGGATGTATTCTCTCATACCGCCAGTAAAATCGTTCATGGAGATACAGGCGATATTGCCTGCGATCATTATCATCGTTGGAAAGAGGATATCCAATTGATGAAAAACCTCGGGATAAAATCTTACCGGTTTTCACTGGCCTGGCCTCGCATTTTGCCTGAAGGGAGAGGGAAAGTTAATCAACCGGGCCTTGATTTCTACAACCGGTTGATCGATGCATTACTGGAAGCAGATATTCTTCCCATGGTGACTCTATTCCATTGGGATTTACCTATATCGTTGGCTGGTGGATGGTTGGATCGCTCTGTGGTAGATGCTTTTCGCGAATATACCTCTATCGTTACCAAAGCGTATGGTGATCGGGTAAAGCTCTGGAATACCATAAATGAACCAGTTTGTGCCAGCAAATTAAGTTACAGACTTGGTATTCATGCGCCTGGGATGCGAAATCCTTACCAGTCGCTGGTGGCAGCACACCATTTACTCCTTGCCCATGGAGTTGCGGTTCCCGAAATCAGGGCAAATTGCGTTGACGCAAAAGTAGGTATCGCGCTCAACTTGGGGCTTTACTATCCATCTACCCATTCACGGATGGATGTTGATGCAGTCAGGCATATGGATGGCGAGGATAATCGCTGGTTTCTTGATCCCCTGTATGGAAGGCAATATCCATCAGATATGCTAACCGATTATGTAAAGATGGGTTTCCTGCAATCATTTGAACCCGATTTCGTCAAACCTGGCGATTATGCAACGATCTCTGTTCCTACTGATTTTCTAGGGATCAATTATTACTCGAGAAATATTATTAAAGCAGATCCTATTAACAACTCACCGGGGGAGATTATTACTGTGCCAGCACTTGAAGAAAATCGAACGGAAATGGGATGGGAAATCTTTCCCTTTGGTCTATATGAAATCCTTTCAAGGGTGCAATGGGAATACAAACCCGGAGAGATCATGGTCACTGAAAATGGTGCCAGCTATTCTACAAAACCTGATGACACTGGAAAAGTTCATGACGAAAAACGCATTCAATATCTTCAAAAACATATCGCAGCTATAGGAAAAGCCATCCAGGCTGGAGTACCAATATCCGGCTACTATTTATGGTCTTTACTGGATAATTTTGAGTGGGCACAAGGATATTCACAGCGTTTTGGTATAGTCTATGTGGATTTTTCCTCTCAAAAAAGATACCCCAAAGACAGCGCTTTCTGGTATCGCCAGGTAATCGAGCAGAATGGCTTAAATAGCGATTGATTCGCTGATGAAAAGGAAATAGATTTTCACTCCAATTTCCACACCTGGTATCAAAATTCTTTCATATCGTTTCTTTATATGATCCGTATTTGTTCCGAAAAAAATGGCTCTTTTGTTGCATAACGCCAATATATGGCCTTTATAAGCCATATATTGCTTTTATGGCCTTTTTGGCTATAACTTATTCATATAAAACCATTTGGGCGTACTTCTTCAATCAGCAGTCAAAGCCCCCCGATGTCGCAATATTAACAGGAGATATCGTCAAATCTTCCAGTTTACCTAAACCCCAACGTTTTGATTTATTTCATTCCTTCCAGATTCTTTCAGGTTTGATAAAACAGCAATACCCTGATTATGTTCTATACGATCTTTCTAAATTTCTCGGTGATGGTTGGCAGCTTCTTGTTGATCATCCGCAGAAATGCTTTGAGATCAGCCTGTTCATCCATACCTATATCCGTAAGACATTCAAAACCGAAAAACTGGATACACGGATTGCCATTGCCATTGGTAGTGTGGAATTCGTTCCTGAGATAAACATTTCAGAAGGATTTGGAACCGCCTTCACCGAATCCGTTAAAATGTTGGACCAATTAAAGAATCATCGCATGGGAATTACTCTCGCCACAAAGAATGGGGAGCGTTATTCCCGGCTTTTCGATACGCTAATCAGAAGTTACGACACTTTCATAAAAACCTGGACGGCACTACAATGCCAGGCTGTTCATCTTTCCCTTCAGGGATTGACCCAGGCTGAAATTGGAAAGAAATGGCAGCCCGAATCAATAGACCAGATCACAGTGAATAAACATCTGGCGGCTGCACATTAGAATGTCATTAAAGAAGGTTTATCAGTTTTTGAAACTGAAATCACAAGAATTCTTGAAGAGGGCTAATGATGAAAACCGCTGCCATCCAATTATTGATCATGCTTCTTCTTGCTCATCTAATTGGTGATTTCATCTTACAACCAACTTCCTTATTCAAGAAAAGAAGCATTTACTTTGGAACGCTCTTCATAGCCTGATCCATGGAGCCTTGGCTTACCTTCTTCTTGCCAGCTGGAACGAATGGCTGGTTCCAGTTCTGCTTACGATCAGTCCTTTTCTGATGGATCTGGTGAAGCAGCGTATCATACATGACTCTCTGGCGATTTTCTTGATTGATCAATTACTGCACTTGACCATCATCACCCTGGTAACCTGGTTGATCTTGATTCCCAGAGGGATTACGATATGGTGGTTCACTCTGTTGCCAACCTTTGCAGTAAAGGTAGCTGCCTGTATCGCAGTGATTATTCTACTCTTACCCGTTGGTGGGATCATGATCGGTCTTTTCGTACAACCCTACCAGCAACAAATCAAGAATCACTATCGAATCGAAAAGAAAAAGCCCATTGAGGGGTTGGTCAATGGAGGAAAGATCATCGGTTGGCTGGAACAGGCATTGATCTTAATATTCATGCTTGCTGGTCAATTCGCTGGTATAGGTTTTCTTGTTGCTGCCAAATCCATCTTTCGCTTTGGTGAATTCAAGGAAAGCGAAAACCGCAAAGAAGCGGAATATATCATCATCAGCACATTTGCCAGTTTCCTCTATGTGATCCTCATCACCCTGGTTCTGAAATGGACGATTGGTAGTTTATAAAAAGAAACAGGCTGTCCAGTATGTTTTTCATTACCCTGAGACAGCCTGATATGAATCAAGAGATTTTTTAATCTACCGTGAGTGTTTTACTCAAATTACGCGGGAAGTCTGGATCATACCCTCTGGCGACTGCAAGATGATACCCCAGTAACTGCATAGGGATAACTGCCAGGAGTGAAGCAAAAATCGGGTTGGAGTGAGGAATGACCACCACATCGTTTGCATTCGCCTTCAGTCGCTCGTCAGATTCGCCAAATACAATCGCCCTTCCACCACGACATGTGATCTCGTTAATCCCGCTCACGATCAGTGGTACATCTTCTGGCCCAGCAACAAAGAGTACCGGGAATCCTTTGGTCACTGCAGAAAGTGGACCATGCTTGAATTCAGTGGAGAGGATCCCCTCACAATGAATGTAAGTGATTTCCTTCAATTTCAAAGCACCTTCCAGAGCTATAGGGTAAGTAATACCATATCCCAGACTGTACAGGTCTTCCCATTTATTGATATCCTCCACCAGCTCCTTTACTTGTGGATCGGTATCCTTGATCGTCTTTTCCATCAGGTCTGGCAGCGTTGCAAGCTCGTTAATGTCTCCGTTCCCCATTTTCGTTGCCAGATAAAGAAAAGTAACGACCTGATTGGTGAAAGTTTTCGTCGCTGGCACACTCATTTCATATCCGCAGCATAAAGGAAGCCAGGCATCGGTTGTACGTGAAAGGGTCGACCCAATCACATTGGCAATGCTGAAACAGGTCATTCCTTTTGCCTGGGCAGCCTGTAAAGCGTTGAGAACATCCTTTGTCTCTCCAGATTGGCTCACAAAAATACCCACATCTTCATGTGAGACTGCTGGCAGATATTGAGGAACAAATTGTGGAGCCAGCACCGGGATGACCGCTTTATGTGCCAGTTGGGCAAAGTAGATCGAACCCGCCATGCAGGCATGGTAGCTTGTTCCACATCCGATGAAATATACATTGCGGGCGTTCCTTAACTTCTCTAAAATTGAAGGGATCTCTGTGTTGCTCTCAAGCGCATGCAGAACTTCACGTGCCACCTGTGGTTGCTCGTGGATCTCTTTCAATAGAAAGTGATCAAACCCGCCTTTTTGAACTGCACTCATTTCTTCTGTGATCATCTCTGGTTCCCGCTGGATAAGCGAACCGTCTTTCACAGAATGTAATTCAACTTTGTCAGCCCATAGAGTGATGATCTCGCCATCCTGTAAACGAATTACTTTTCGAGTAAGAGGGAGAATAGAAGGCAGGTCAGAAGAAACACAGGTAAAATCCCCCCCGATTCCCACGACTAATCCTGAGCCCTTCTTGATGGCATACAGCTTATCATCATTGATCCGTCCGATGACAAAAGCATAATCACCCTGCAGGTCTTCATAAGCTTTACGGATTGCCTCAATGAAATCATATCCTTTATCTATATATCTTTCGACTGCGTGTACGCAGGATTCCCCATCATTCTGCGAGCGAACTGTCATGCCTTCTGCCATGAACTGTTCGCGTAGTTCGACATTATTTACTACATTCCCATTATGAGCACCAACAATATCTCCGTCTGAATCCAAATGTGGCTGTGAATTGACCTTCGATGGTTCACCAAAAGTAGCCCAACGTAATTGAGTAATACCTCTCTGCCCACGCATCTCTTCGATGTTATATTTTGCAGCAACTTCATCCACACGTCCGGCATCTTTTCGTAAGTCTATCCTGTCACCACTTATGGTTGCTGCACCTACTGAGTCATAACCACGATAAGTCAATCTCCTGGCAGCTTCGACTAAAATTGGACCTAGAGTCTGTTCTTTTGCTGTAACAATGCCAAAAATACCGCACATAAGTCTCCTCTTGTGTTGGTGGTCTGTTTAGTTTTTCCATAGGCTAGTTTATCATAGAGTCAATTTTAATTACGGCAATTCTTTTAAAAGCAGAAGTATTTCTTTAATTTTCACCAATGGAAAGCTTTATAACAAGGAAGAATTATTCTATTTGAATAATGATAGTGCCATATGGAGGTATTTCATTTGATGGTACAAAATCAACGAAACCACCTGATGAATTAATACTCATATGTGAAGAGGCTTCATTACCATAAAGAAGATCAAGCGGATGATCCCCCTCTGAAAGTATATTTGCCGATTGGCTTATAGTGAAATCAGTAATTGGCTGATCGGAGAAGTTAATGACTACAATTGCTGCCTTGTCTCGATTAGAGACTGTGATTGAATAAATGCTTTGATTTGAACCTTCATTTACAAACACTTCACCTTTGCGGAAGATATCGTTGCTATTCCGGATCGTGATCAACTTTCGATAGTGCGCAAGCAGCGAAGAAGGATCCACCAATTCAGATTGAATATTTACAGTTCCAAAATCAGGTTGAGGGGGTCTCCACGGATCAACTATCGAAAAGCCAGCATGTGGATCAGAAGTCCATTGCATAGGAAGTCTGCCTTGTTCATCTGATGCTACTCCTGACATACCAATTTCTTCACCATAATAAATAAATGGAACGCCGGGCAAGGTCAAATAAATGGAGGCTGCTACTTTCGCCTTCTCCAGGCTGGATCCAAATTGCGTCATCCCCCTATCCATATCATGATTGGTGACAAATGTTCCATATTTTCCATATGGAAAAAGCGTTTTGCTTTTAACAATTTCATTTTCAACAATCGAAGGGTCCTGTGAATTGATCCCCTGGACGATTGCAAAGGAGAGATCAAAATTAAATGCCAGGTCCACTTCCCTGTTTGCCACATAAGGAGCAACTTTTTCATTCACCTCCCATATTTCACCTACAGTAAATGTAGCTGGATTGATGTCTTTGCAATATTTCTGGAAATTTCGGAACCATTGATGCGTTTCGACTGTTCCAACTTGATCTTCTCCATCCTCAATAAGAGCCCCAATTGCATCCAACCGGAATCCATCTACCCCCACATCACTTAACCAGAATTGAGCAATATTCTCCATTTCCCTGGTTACCTCTGGATTCCGATAATTGAGATCGGGCATTCCTTCCCAGAAATAGCCATAAAAGAAGTCTCCATTCAATGGGTGCCATACTACTTGATCCCAAGGTCCCAGGTATCCCGGATCGGTATCTGACCAGATGTACCATTCCCTGTAGGGGGATTGAGGATTCTGTGATTGAATGAACCAGGGATGTTCAGAAGATGTATGATTGATGGGTAGATCAAGGATCACCTTGATTCCTCGCGAATGCGCAAGTTCTAGCATTATCTTGAAATCATCCATTGTGCCGTATTGCTCATTCACCTTGTAATAATCCGTAACATCATAACCATGCGTAGAGGGAGAAGGCATGATAGGCATTAACCAGATCGCTGAGATACCAAGGTCTTCATTAGTGTCAGGATCACCATCGTTGAGATAATCAATTTTTTGAGTAATCCCATTGAAATCTCCAATCCCATCCCCATTGCTATCGTAAAAGCTGCGCACAAATATTTCATAAAAAACAGAATCGAACCACCAACTCTTAATAGCAGGATTTTCGCTTTTGATTTGAGTGGATGTACCCACTGGTACAGGTATCTTTTTTGTATCTTCCGGAGTGTTAGTAGATTTAATTCCTTCTGTAGGTATATCCGTTTCAACGTTTCTGTTAATAATCTGACAGGATGACAGTGAAATAAGCAAAGATAAAATGGTGAACAGAGAAATTCTTAGCGTGCTCATCTGTTGCTTCTTTCATTAAAAAAGAAATACTAATTCCATTTTATCCTGCAATCATACGAGAATCAATCAGATAGTTTTCAAATGATCCAATTACAAATTCTCAATTTTTACTTCAATAGCCATCAAAATGATGAAAATTTTCAAATAATATGTGATAATTATAAAAATGGATACGAAATATCACATATTTTTATTGGTTGAGATTCTTGGATTGAGCTTCAATGGAAGATAGTCACCAGATCTTCACTTTTGAAGAAATGGCTGAACTTGAACGCCGGCGGTTGGTAGCGGCAAGCCTGCGTGGAATTTTGGCTATGTTGAACGCAGATTCACCGCTGGAAAAACTCCTGAATTACATCGTAAATCAAGCATGCCCTCTTTTAAATGCAGATGCTGCAGCAATTTACTATTTACAAAATACTGGTGTTTTAACAGCCCAGGCTTTTACAGGAATTCCTGTTGAATACATAAGATATGCCAATATCCCCCTGGGAAAATTAGCGACTGGGCAGGCCACATTATTAAAAGAACCCATTTTTATTCGAGATACGCAAGAATTAGTTAAGAATCCAAGTTTGTCTCCTGAACTTTTACTGGCATTACAATTAATGTCACAGAATTATCGATCAATACTTTCAGTACCGATCATCATCCGTGAAGAGAGCTATGGTGCTCTGACATTGTATTTTCTACAGACGGTCAACATTCCATACGAAGAAATAACCCTGGCAAATGATTTTGCTAATCAGGCAGCATTAGCGATTGACAATACCAAATTGCGCATGCGCATTGAAAAAGATGCTGTGACTCAGGAACGAAACAGGCTGGCTCGCGAGCTCCACGACTCTGTAACCCAAAGGTTGTTCTCTGCAAACCTGATTGCTGAGACACTGCCAAAAATTATCGAACGTGATCCAGCAAAAGGGCAAGAAGCGCTGGATGAACTTCGCCTGCTTACATCAGGTGCATTGGCAGAGATGCGCTCATTGCTCCTCGAACTTCGCCCAAAGGCTTTGGAAAATATCCGATTGGAAGTACTTTTAAAGCAATTAACAGAAGCCAGTTCAGGAAGATTACATAAACCTATAGCCTTAGAAATATGTGGTCAGGCGACAATGCCGGTAGATGTTTGCTTGACTTTCTATCGGATCGCGCAAGAAGCTTTAAATAATATAATGAAGCATGCTGAGGCGAATAATATAATGCTAGAATTGAATTGTAATGAAGATTCGATCAACAAAGTATGTAATAAGGCCACTCTGACGATCACAGATGATGGCTGCGGTTTTGAACAAGTAGAGAATCTGCCCGGTCATTTTGGTTTTAGCATAATGAATGAACGTGCCCAAACAATTGGAGCTTTGTTAACCATACAGAGTCAAAAAAATTGCGGAACAAAAGTCCAGCTTGTTTGGGAATCTAGAAAGGAGGAGTTATTATGACTTCAACGGGTCCAATTAAAATTTTGATCGTCGATGATCACCCACTCGTACGAAGCGGATTACGAATGTTCCTCCTGGCTTTTGATGATCTGGTACTGGCAGGTGAAGTAACAAATGGCTTTGAAGCAGTATCATCAGCAGCACAATTAAATCCAGATGTGATTCTTATGGACCTGATCATGCCTGCGATGGATGGAATTCGAGCTACTTGCGAAATCCATAAGAAATTTCCGCATATTAAAATCATAGCACTGACAAGTTTCTCTGACCCAACATTAATCCGTGAAGCCATTGATGCAGGAATTTCAGGATACTTAAATAAAGACGCAACAGCGAATGAACTGGCTAACGCTATACGAGCAGTTTATGCAGGAAATACAATCTTTTCTCCAGATGTTGCATTGGAACTGGCCAAAAATCCCACTCCATCGGGAGCTTCTTACGTCCAATTGACTGCTCGCGAAAAAGAAGTTCTTACTTTGATGGCACATGGCAAAGGCAACCAGGAATTATCCGAAGAATTGACCCTTAGTGTTTCAACTGTAAAATTTCATGTCTCGAATATCCTGGCAAAACTAAATGCAAAAAGCCGATCAGAAGCAATTTCTATTGCATTAACAAATCATCTGGTAGATTTGCCTGGCATGGAACCTGATTAGTGCTCATCAGCTAAGATAAACACAACTTCATCTTTTCATTCTTTATTATTACTGATCTTCAAGCCAGGAAAAATTCTCGTCTTTTTCGATACTATGTTCTTTGAGACTAGATGCAGGAAAAGAAAATCTGAAGGTCTGTAATTACCTGTACTTAAGTACAGGTTCGAAAACCCGAATCCATCCTTTTGTATAGGCTAATACTGGTCAATTTCTTGGTGTATTTTCAATCAAGAAAAACTAAACTATTCTTGGAAAGTAATCATATCTTCTACTATGGAGGAATGTGAATGGCAAAATTTATCATGATCCATCCTGATAAATGTACAGGCTGCAAGAATTGCGTCGCTGCGTGCAGTTTTGTAAAAGAGCACCAGATACGACCTGCAGCCTCACGAATCCATGTGTACAATTGGGAACGCGAGCAAGTCTCTGTACCAATGATGTGTCAGCAATGTAATGATGCACCTTGCGTTAGCGTTTGCCCCACTGGTGCCATGCATCGTGTGTTTGGTTCTTCACTTGTTGAATATGATTCAACAAAATGTATTCGCTGCCGAATGTGTGTTCAGGCTTGCCCATTTGGAAATGCTGTATATGACTCTGTTACCGACAAAATCATAAAATGTGATACATGTCAGGATAATCCAGCTTGTGTAGCTGCCTGCCCCGTAAAAGCTATTGAATATGTAGAAGAAGATGTTGCTACACGTTCACGAAAGAAAGCTTTTGCAAAGAAATTTAAGGATGCATTCCAGGAGGTGGCATAATGAACGGCTGGACTGGAGTAACTCTTCGTATCAATTTATCAACTGGCGATATTAAGAAAGAAGCAACCAACCTGAAAGATGCCAAACTATTTATTGGTGCTCGTGGTCTCGCCAGCAAAATCCTCTATGATGAAATTGATGCCAAAATTGATCCATTAAGCCCTGCAAATAAACTCATTTTCGCCCCAGGTCCACTTTCTGGTACCATGGCTCCTTCAATGGGACGTTATGATGTTGTTTGTAAGGCTCCATTAACAAACTTAATTGCTGGTTCTAACTCCGGTGGTTCTTTTGGTCCAGAAGTGAAATTCGCTGGATACGATATGATCATCATCGAAGGTGCTGCGAAAAAACCTTCCTATATCTGGATTAAAGATGACAAGGTCGAAATTCGTGATGCCTCTGCAGTTTGGGGTAAGAATGTACCTGATACTACTGATGCTCTTCGAGCTGAAACAGACGAAGATGCCAAGGTTGCCTGTATCGGACCTGCAGGTGAAAAGAAAGTACTTTTTGCCAGCATTATGAATGAAATGGGTCGTGCTGCAGGCCGTTCAGGTGTAGGCGCAGTTATGGGTTCCAAGCTGCTTAAAGCAGTTGTAGTCGTTGGAACGAATCCCATCAAGATCGCAGATCCAGAAGCTTTCGAAAAAGCAGTTATGACTGCCCGAAAGAAAATAACCGAACATCCTGTAGGCGGTACTGGTTTGCGCATGTATGGCACAAACGTTCTGATAAATATCCTGAACAGTGTTGGTTCACTTCCCACTCGCAACTTCCATGATGGATATTTCCCGGAAGCTGATAAAACTGGTGGCGAGACACTGACAGCAAAATATGTAACTCGACCTCGTGGTTGCTTCTCTTGCGTTATCTCTTGTGGGCGTGCCACCAAAGTTACCAATCCAAAGTATGCAAGTGAAGGTGAAGGTCCAGAATACGAAACAGCATGGGGTTTTGGTGCTGATTGTGGCATCGACGATATGGATGCAATCATCAAGGCCAATTACATATGCAATGATCTCGGTATCGATACCATTACCATGGGTTCAACAATTGCCTGCGCCATGGATCTTTACGAAAATGGGTATATCACTACAAAAGATACTGGTGGCATGGCAATCCCATTCGGTAGCGCTGAGATGATGGTAAAGATGGTTGAAATGACTGGTAATCGAGAGGGTTTTGGTGATCAACTTGCTGAAGGTTCCTATCGATTGGCGTCACGCTACGGTCACCCTGAATTCTCTATGACTGCTAAGAAACAAGAAATGGCTGCCTACGATCCTCGTGGTGTACAGGGTATCGGCTTGAACTTTGCTACGAATAATCGTGGAGGTTGTCACGTACGTGGCTATACCATTTCTCCTGAGGTATTGGGTGTCCCCTTTAAAGTTGATCAACATGCAACTGAAGGCAAGCCAGAACTTGTCATCACTTTCCAGAACCTGACTGCAGCATTGGATTCAACGGGAGCCTGCCTGTTCACCACATTTGGCATTGGCGCTGACGACCTGGCCGCATTAATGTCAGCAGTAACGGGTATTCCTTACTCTGTGGAAGACTTCATGAAAGCTGGCGAACGTATCTGGAATCTCGAACGTTTATTCGACCTTAAATCAGGCATCACTGCCAAAGACGATAGCCTCCCAGAACGAATGCTGAAGGATCCCATAATGACAGGCCCTTCAAAGGGTGAGGTCAACCATCTTGACAAGATGCTGCCAGAATATTACAAACTCCGTGGATGGGATACAAAAGGTATTCCTACTCAAGAGAAATTAACAGACCTTACATTAGCGTAGAAGCAAGTTAGTAAATCACTATCCCCTCTCCCATATCAGGAGAGGGGATATCATGTTGCGATCTGGTATTATTTACGTATGGATATAAAATACTTTGCAACCCTGCGTGATATAACCAAGAAAAAAGAAGAAACTTTGCCTTTTCACGGTGAGACCCTGGAAGAATTACTCCAGAGCCTTTGTACAAAATATGGAAAGGAATTCCAGAAGTGGGTCTCTTGTGAAGATGGTGGTTATGGTAGCTTAAGCGTATTTCTCATTAATGGTCTGGATTATCGCAGCTTAAACGGTTTGAAAACTCAATTAAAAGAAGGTGATTTGATATCCATTTTCCCTCCCATTGCTGGTGGATGCCCTTGCGAAAATGCGAGATCAGATTGCCACGTTTCTGAGGAGTAATTAGTGAACGCTCTGGCTGGATTTTCATTAGCGATTCTATTGGTTGGTGTTGTTATTCAGTTAGTATTTGGAAGATTTTTTACAACAAGGGGGAAAGGCTGGTTGGCATTTCTCTTTGGGATTCTTTCTCTTGCTGGAATAATTGCTCTAGTGCCAACCATCATGCAAGGGAAGACGATTGAACTATCTTTGATCCCCTGGCAGACTGAAGCATCCTTCAGCCTCTATTTTGATGGCTTGAGTTGCTT
Source organism: Anaerolineaceae bacterium (assembly GCA_034429195.1). Classification (GTDB taxonomy): domain Bacteria; phylum Chloroflexota; class Anaerolineae; order Anaerolineales; family Anaerolineaceae; genus UBA4782. The sequence continues at coordinate 64,299 of DAOUGQ010000002.1, read as the reverse complement.
GTTTGCATTGATGGCTACGGGTATTGGCAGTGCAATTCTCTTTTACTGTATCGATTACATGAAACATGAAGAGAGCACCACTCGTTTTTATGCATTCATGTTGACCTTCATTGCTGGTCTGGTTGGTCTGGTTTCTTCCCAAAATCTATTAATGGCTTATCTTTGTTGGGAGGTGATCGGGCTTTGCTCTTACTTTTTGGTTGGATTCTGGTATCGAAATAACGCTGCAGTAACAGGTGCACGCAAAGTTTTGGTCATGACACATATTCCTGGTTATGCCCTTTTAATCGGTATTCTTTTACTTTATCAAGGATCAGGAACCCTGGTTTGGACAGACCCGACATTGGCAGCCCAATTCAATACAGGAATATTCATTCTCTTTCTGATTGCAGCTATGGCAAAATCAGTCATGTTCCCACTACATACCTGGATCCCTGAAGCCATGAATGCTCCGACCCCTGTCTCTGCATTGCTCCATTCAGCCTGTTATGTTAAAGCAGGTGTGTATCTGATAGCTCGAATGTATTCGATCACAGGCTGGCAGCCTTCATGGAATGTGATTCTCATGGCAATAGGTTGTGTGACCATGGTTGTTGGTGCACTATATGCTATGATCCAGACTGATATGAAGCGCCTACTGGCGTTTTCGACTATCAGCCAGTTGGGATATATTCTGACAGCCTTTGGAATTGGTACTCCAATGGGTATCCTGGCTGGTGCCTTTTACGTTTTCAGTCATGGCCTGTTCAAAGGAACATTATTTTTATGCGCAGGAGCAGTACAACATGCAACAGGTACAAAAGATATGCGACTGCTCGGTGGTCTGGCAAAGAAGATGCCCGGAACCACTCTCGTCTGGTTGGTAGCAGCTGCAGCGATTATTGGTGTTCCTTTTACGAATGGTTTTCTTGCAAAGTGGCTGCTCTACGATGCAGCGCTCCAATCTGGTACGTGGGTGGTCGTGATCGTTGCATGGTTGGTTTCTACCTTTACAGCATTTTATATTCTTAAAGCTACCGTAGGTGTTTTCTTCGGCGAAGAAAGTCCCACCACCAGCAGCAACGAAAATAAAATTGAAGATGCTTCACCCCGTATGCTGGCTGGGATGGGTGTTTTGGCAATCGCCTGCCTGTTCTTTGGCATTGTTCCGCAGGCATTGATAAAGTGGATCATTGAACCAGCTACCCTGGCCATGAAATCCTCCGTGCCAACCACGGTTTCTTTCCTTGGTTTTCAGTTGACCAATACTGGAGCCCCTGTTACGGCAGGTGCAATCCTGACAATTTCTGCACTTCTGATCGTCCTGGTGATTTTTGCTCTTCGCAAACCTTCTCCTAAAGGTGTCTCTTCTTTCACAGGTGGTGATCCTCTCCCCGAAGGAGATACACTCAATGTTATTGATTTTTCTGAATTCGCGGGTGATGCTTTCGCTCCTGTGATTAAAGCCACCAACCCCGATCCAGTCTATCTTTGGATCTGGCAGGCAATATATTGGTTTGCACAAAAAGTTAAACTGGTTTCCGAAGCATTGGAGAAGAGACTGGCTTTCTTACTGATCGCGGCGATTGTCATTATTTCTGCAGTCGTCCTTTGGATTTAATCGGAGGCTGAAAATGGCATTATTAGATTACACAGGTTTTGATTGGAGAATAGCCTTTACAGCCATTACGGTTTTAATTTTCCTGGCTGCAGAGGTTTACTCACATTATATTCCCCAAGGAAAAAGATTCCCGTTGGGATGTCTTGTTATTTCAATTCTGGTAATTGCTTCACTATGGCTCACCGGAGAAATCACTCGAACAATTTTATTAGACTTAGCCGCCCTTGTTTTGGTGATAATGGTATGGTCACAGGATAAACACGCGGGAAAGCTCTTCTTAATAGCTGCTCTTCTAGGTTCTATCTTGTTGGCAACTGGTATGGCTCTGGGTGGATTATTTTCTGAAAATGCAGTCCAACCTGAAGGTTTACTGGCAAATGTGGTGATCTGTTTCATTCTTGTCGGATTTTCCTTAAAGTTAGCAGTGATCCCATTTTCCTTCTGGTTGGCTCCATTGAGTGAACGCACTTCATCCATGACTGCGGTGATGGTGATCTCCTTATTGGATATGTCTGAGTTTGGTTCACTCATCTCACTTCGTATCACTGCCCCCTGGATTTTTAGCAGCATTCAATGGGTGTGGATTGCTCTTGCATTGCTGAGTATGTTTGGTGGCGCTTTGCTGGCACTGGCACAAAAGAATGTTCGGCGGATGCTGGCTTTTTCCACCATAGATGATATGGGGTACCTGCTTCTTGGTCTGGCAGCCGGAACGGTGGGAGGTGTTCTGGGAGCAGCCATTGGTGCTATTTCGCATGCCCTTTGTAAATTCTTATTGTTTGGATCAATCGGTGTTGCAGAAAATGATCTTGATCACCCTGTCACAACAGATGACCGTGGATTAGCCAGCCAACATCCAGCTTCTGGAGCAGCTTTCATTGCTGGATCTCTGGGTATGATCGGTGTTCCCCCCCTTCTGGGGTTTCTAGGAAGATGGAGACTCTACAACAGTGGTGTCGAAGCAGGTGGAATTGGACTGGTTATTGCCATGGCAGTTGCTACCGCTTTGGCTATTCTTTACTATGTTCGAGTTATCCATAAAGTCTGGCTTGGGCAAGCATATGAAAATTCTACGCCAACTCAAAATAGAATTCTTTGGATCAAAGTTTCATTTATTATTTTGATCGTACTTATGATAGTTGCCACCCTTTATCCTGCGATTCTACCAGGAATGGGTGGGAGGTAATAAGATGAATGGTATTTTCTCAAAATTGATCAACATTTCCAGAAGACGATCTCCCTGGGTATATCGGATTAATGCTGGATCGTGTAATGGTTGCGATATTGAAGTAGCACCATGCTTCAGCCCCCGTTATGATGGAGAACAGATTGGTAGTTTGCTGCAAGGTAGTCCCAAACATGCAGATATTCTCCTCATCTCTGGGCCAATCACATTACGCGCGAGAGCAATGGTAGAAGATGTTTACAATCAAATCCCCTCACCAAAAGCGGTGATCGCTCTCGGTTCATGCCCGGCAAGTGGGAATGTCTTTAGTGGTAGCCCAACGATAATAGGCTCTGCAGAAGCAATAATACCGGTCGATCTGTATGTTCCTGGCTGTCCGCCTCGCCCTCAAGCAATTCTGGAAGCTATTCAAACTGCTGCCAAAATGCTCGAGAAGGGCGAAACCCGTTCTCAAAAGGAGGCAAAAAATGACTAACTGGTGGTTGAAAGCCATTTTTTCACTTTTGATTTGGCCAGGATTGCTGACAGGTGCTTTGTTTGGTTGGTTCCTGCTGTGGATGAGTCGGAAATTCATTGCCCGGTTACAGGGACGGCAAGGTCCACCTTTTTATCAGCCATTTTTTGATTTCTGGAAATTAGTTGGTAAAAAGACCATCATCCCCAGGGGGGTGAATCCATTCATTTTTTATGCCCTACCCGTGATCAGTTTGCTATCAGTTGTTTTGGCGCTTGCGCTTTTACCTGTTCCAGGAGGCAATGCAATTTCCTTCAATGGAGACCTGGTTTTCATGATATATTTGCTCGAAATGCCAGCACTCATTGATATTCTGGCCGGTTATGTTACACGCTCTGTTTATGCCCAGGTGGGGGCTGTACGAGAAGCGCTCCTGACGATAGCATACAACCTACCCTTCCTAAGTGCATTGATCGCCCTGGCATTGCGGTTAAAAACCTTCCAGCTTGCTTCATTTGCTTCAGCACCAATCTCTGTCGCAACAGTTTTATCAGCGTTGGCATTATTCCTGGCGTTACTGGCACAGATGAAGGTGAATCCATTCTCCATCCCCAACGCTGAACAAGAAATTGTTGCTGGTATCCATGTAGAATACAATGGGCTTCCCCTGGCATTGTTCGAACTGACCCATGCTTTGGAATTGTCCACCCTGGTTGGATTGATCGCCTGTCTTTTTATTGGACCATTCACTTCAATCTGGGTAAAGCTACTCGTCTTCTTGTTAGTAGCAGCATTGGTGGTCATATTGCTGAACGTTGCTGCTGCTGGAACAGCAAGATTGAAAATACAACGCGCTTTTCGTTTCTATTGGACGTGGGGTGTTGTTGCGGCTGTAATTGTTTTTATTGCTGCCCTGGTTTTATGATAAGAAGGAAACCATGAACATTTTTCAGATCATATTTGGAAACCTAACGAAACGTTCGCGCACACGGAAACCCGAAGACAAAGTGCCCTATCCAAATGACTTTAGAGGTGAGCTGAACCATAAAGCTGAGCAGTGTGTATTATGCGGAACATGTGTGTATGTCTGCTCCCCCGGAGCAATTACGATCGAAACCCAGGAAGAAAAGGGGTTCTGGAATTATGATGCTGGACGTTGTACATTCTGCGGAAGGTGTGTGGAATATTGCCCTACAGATACCTTATCATTCCTGAGTCATTCTGCCCCTAATGTAAATCAACGGGCTGATGAGTTTACAAACCATGCGATTGAATATCAGCATTGTAAACGCTGTGGTGCAATGATCATCCCCTTACCATACGAAACACTGGTACGCATCTATCATTCTGAAGAAGCTGCCCAACATGCAGTGCAGGTTCATGAATTATGTGAACGCTGCCGCAGCCGTGTACAAAGCGAGTCAATGAAATTGGGCATCAGTGGAACAAGAAAGAATTAATGGTGGAGGAAGAATTATGGATGAAGTGCTTAAAGAATTAGCGGTTATCACCGGGCAAGAAGAACCTCAAAAAAAGGTTGATGGTTACTGGTTTACTGCCACTTATCTTGATCCGGTTGCTATGGCGAAAGCCATGCTGAAGAACCAATTCAGGTTATCTACAGCTTCTGCCATAGAACGCACAGATAACGAAACAGATATCGTCTACCATTTTGTAAAACAGAAACTGGCCATAAACATTCGCACTGCAACAAAAAATCAAAAAATATCATCAATAGCAAATGTCTTACCATCAGCAAACTGGATTGAGCGAGAGATCCAGGATCAATTTGGTGTTACTTTTGAGGGGCATCCAGATCCACGTCCCCTAAATAGACCAAAAGAGATGCCTGTAGGATTTTTCCGAAAAGAAATTGCTGAAAAAGTAATGAAAGAAAGAGAGGCAAAGTAAAATGCCTTATACGATTCCACTAGGACCAATCCACCCGGCATTCGAAGAACCGTATAAAGTTACCCTTTCCTGTAAAGGCGAGGTGGTTGAAGATTGTCAGGTAGAGGTTGGTTTTGTAATGCGCTCCATTGAGCTGCTTGCACAACGCAGAAATTACATTCGAGATCTTGTATTGGTTGAACGTGTTTGCGGTATTTGCTCGAACGTACACGCCAGCACCTTCGCAATGGCAGTAGAAAAGATCGCAGGTTTGGAAGTCCCAGCAAGAGCTCGGTTTATTCGTACCATTATTGCTGAACTTGAACGGTTACACTCTCACTTGTTATGGGCAGGCATTGGCGCTGAGGATATTGGCTATCACAGTATGTTCATGGAAATTTATTTTCTTCGTGAGCGTGTGATGGATATTTTGGAAGCCATTTCAGGAAATCGTGTTAATTACGGCATGATTACCCTGGGTGGTGTAACACGTGATGTTGCTGATCCAAAAAGTATTCTTGCTGTCGCCGAGGAAGTTCAAAAGAAACTGGAAAAAGTGGTCATCCCCATTTTTACAAAAGATCCTACCATTATTGATCGTACAAAAGGGATTGGCATTTTAACCAAAGAAGATGCTCTTGCCTACGGCACCGTAGGCCCTCTGGCACGGGCATCCGGTATCGAAGAAGATATTCGAGAAAGCTTCCCCTATGCAGCTTATGCCGACCTAGGCTTCAAACGGATAACGCTGGATAGTTGTGATGTCATGGCAAGGGTAGTGGTTCGTGCATTGGAAATGCTCGAATCAGTCCGTTTGATCGAAGAAGCACTGAAAAATCTACCAGCTGGACCTATTCGCGCAAGTGATGTTCCCTTGGAGATCCCTGCAGGAGAAGCTACCGCACGCTCAGAAGCTCCCCGTGGTGAGGTCTTTTATTATGTTGCATCTGATGGTACCGATACTCCAGCAAGGGTAAAGATACGCACCCCTTCGTTTGTAAATATCCCCTCCATCAAGGCAATGATAAAGGGACAGTACCTGGCTGATATGCCCCTGATCCAGGCGTCGATCGATCCATGTTGTTCTTGTACAGACCGGTAGAGAAAAAATATTTTCGTGAATAAAACTAAAAATGCCCTTGTAGTTGATAAACTCTACAAAGGCATTTTTGTTTAATAAAAATCACAATTTAGAAAAGGCAACTTCTCTACTCATACTTGAAACGCCATATACCTATTATTAAGAAAACGGCTGCAAATGCAAGCAATACACCTGCTTCTGGAAGGACTGCTGCCATACCCTGACCACGCAAAACAAGATCGAGTAATCCTTGCATTGCCCATCGTGTAGGTAAAATTTTTGTAATCGTTCCCACAATCTTTGGGAACAACTCGATTGGATACCAACAGCCCCCCAATAAAGCCATCACCATACCGATCATGATACTCAAACCTGTTGCCTGTCCTTCGGTTTTGACAAAAGCTCCCAACATGACTCCCAAAGCAGCAGCAGACAATGCCGAAGAGATCATGATCACGATCAACGCGGGAATATTTTGTCCCCAATGCAGCTTCATCACCAGAATGCCAAAGCTAATAAGCAGTGCCATCTGAACGAGAGCCCAAAACACCTGCCCAAGAATGGTTCCGATCAAATAGGTGCTTTTAACTGTTGGAGTTACCAGCACACGTCTTAATGTGCCTTTTTGCCGTTCGAATGCAAACATACCCGAGATTCCAATTAATGGAATAAATACCCAGGTGATCAACTGCCCTGCAGAAGAATTCGCCTGTGGATCATAATCAATTTCGGCTTTGGTAGCTGCTAATTGGACTTTCATACGTTGAGGTGCATTTTTGATTTCTTCTTGAGCCTGCTTCATAGCAGTGTTGAAATAAGCCTGACGATCTCTTTCAGATGAAAAAGGGTGTACCTGCTCTGCCAGAGCCACACTGTTTTGGGCTATCTCAACACTACTGGAAATCTTACTGATGACTTCCTGAACCGCCTGTTCAGATGCAATGGCATCCAAGCTATTGGGTAATTGGTAGAAATCAATACGTAATTCCCTGGATGATAGATTCTCCAAAGAAAAATCTTCGGGAATGACCAACATGGTGGAAACTTTTCGACTTTTCAGATCATCCTCTGCTTTTTCAAGCTCTTTCACATCAGGGCGTACCACATCGGAATTCTCAAGCTCATTTATCAACTGCGCAGAAAGAGGTGATTCTGCCAGGTCAGTCACTGCAAGAATGATTCGAGTATCCTTTGGAGCACCAGTTCCACCGGCAAGCACAATCGTAAAAATGATTGGCAAGATAAGGAAGAACAACCATTCCGAAAGACTGGAAAACCGGATAATAGTATCTTTTAGAACAATGGTAAGAATTTTTTTCATGAACACTGCCCTCACCTCTACACCCGCATTACATTGCGTCGGTTGAAAACGACGATAGATATAGCAAACAACACAACACCCATGATTAGCAACGCACATAGAGGAGTCACGATATCAGCCAATGTACCACCTGAAGCCAGGCGGGTAAATCCATCCAGTCCCCAGGCATTTGGAGTGATTTTGCTTACCATTTGAAACCAGGTAGGAAAGTTAGACAGGCTGAAAAAGGAACCACCCAGTATTCCAAATAGCAGCATTAAAGCTGAACCAGCCGTTCCTACCTGCCCTGGTGTCTTGGCAAATGCAGTTATGAGCAATCCCCAGCCCACTGCTGCGAATACGGCAACGATTACCAGTAGTAAAACTGCTAAGGGATTCCCCCATCGCAAGTTGAAGAGAAATCCGCTACTGACTATTAATATCAGCATTTGTGCGGTGCCAGTGAGGAAAGTACCGAATACCTTGCCCCCTAATACTTGATATGATCTGGTAGGAGAAACTAGCAATCGTGGTAAAGTTCCTTGATTTTTTTCACTTAACAATGCTCTTCCGCCATTGCTGGTTGTGAACATTAAGAACATTAATGCCATACCAGGCGCCATATATGCCAAAACATCAAAATCCTTTGCTTCCGCTGTAGTGGTTTGGTTATTCAATACGATCAGATTCTTCGTTTTCTGGTTTTCTGATTGGGTCTTTGCCACAAGCTGCTGTATCAACGCCATATCATTCTGAGTCAATATTCCATTAACAAACATTTGTGAAAAAGCCACTTGCTCAGCTATGCGCATTTTTTCTACTTCCTGAGTAAAACTTTTCACAATACTCTGAATAACCCCTGCACTGGTAGGTCTATTGGGATTACTGTAAACTAGGATTTGCTCAATTTTCCCTGAAGCCTGCCCGGTTAACATGGCATTTGCATCTGGAATGATGCTTTCAGTAAATCCTGCAGGAATAACCACCGCTGCTGCAACTTTATCATTATCAACATGTGCTTGAGCTGTAGCTGCCTTATCAATAACCACCACATACAATAGATCAGCCAGATTATCTGATTGGAACAGCTTTACAAGCTCTTTACCAATTTGCCCTTCATCTTGATTGACGATTACTACAGGTATACTGTTAAACCCAGAGCTGCTGCCTGAAAACCTTCCAGAGATCAAGCCAAGACCTAGAGTCAGCAAGAATGGCGCCAGCAACATAAAGATCAAAGCAGAACGATCGCGAAAAGCCAAGCGAAGATCTTTCCATCCAATAATCCATAATTTTCTCATAGCTCAATCCCTCAAAGCTCGACCGGTCAATTTTAAGAAAACCGCCTCAAGGTTTGGCTCTTGAATATCCACCGTTCGAATCTTATACCCCAGGGTATTGGCTTTTACCACTGCTAGGGGCAACACCGCCTCAACAGCAGGGCTGATAATTGTGACACTCTGGTCGCTTATATTTGCCTGCAGCACACCTGGAATATCTCGTACCGCTGCTGCAAGAGTTTCAGGTACATCAGTATCTCCCAGATGAAGTACTAAACTTTCCGTCTCACCCACCTGGCGAGTTAATTCTTCCTGTGTACCCAGGGCAATCAATTCACCATGGTCAATGATCCCCACACGGTCTGAAAGCTCCTGTGCTTCTTCCATGTAATGCGTGGTGTAAAGCACAGTCATACCCTGACGGTTGAGCTCCTTAACCGAATCGAGAATTGCCCTTCGGGATTGCGGGTCGATTCCCACGGTCGGCTCATCCATGAAAAGTAATTTGGGTTTATGCAGCAATCCAGCACCAATATTCAGGCGACGCTTCATCCCACCTGAATAGGTTTTTACTCGTTGATTGGCTTTTTCAGTCAGTCCTGTTTGCTCAAGAACCTCATCGATACGTTTCTTCAGGGTATTTCCTGCTAGGTCATACATCTGTCCCCAAAAAGAAAGATTCTCTCGACCAGTCAACTCGTCATAAATTGCCAGTTCTTGAGGTACTACACCAATCAATTTGCGTACTTCCTGAGGTTGCTGTTTGACAGAAAAACCACCGATGAGCGCATCTCCACTTGTTGCTTTATAGAGTGTAGAAAGGACAGAGATAGTGGTAGTTTTTCCTGCCCCATTGGGACCTAACAGACTGAAGATTTCACCTTCGGTAATATCAAACGAAATCCCTTTTACAGCATGAACGCCATCATAATCTTTAACAAGATCACGAACTTCCAAAATAAAAGACATGCATAACTCCTTTAATTTTCTAGATAACTAACTTAAAATGAAAATTGCGATGCTTTGGCGGATGCAAATATCCCATCTGATGCAAAGTACGCACGTCTTCATAATAAATTATAAATTTTTACCAATAAATGAGTAGCTGAATTATACCGAATAATGTAGCGCGTTTAAATGATTTATTCTGAACATCTTTACCGATATTTTAAATTTTATGAAATTCTAGAAAGACTATTATTCAAACATTTTAATCTTCTTTTTGACAATGATAATTTTTATGTAAACTAGACAGAAATGGGGATGAATAATACAAGGAAGAAACTAATAATCTTTGTAGTGGCTTTCATTTTTCTCATTATTATATTCATAATACAGCCCAGGTAATTAATATTCCCCCGCCTTCACTCAACTTGTTATTTTTGTGTTACGAGCAATATCCAGAAAGAATTTTTTCTGGCGTAGTCAATAAAGAAGTTAACGATAATTGACCGCAAAAAACATAGTAGAAAATTGTCCTCATCAAAATCTATTCTCGTTTGATAACCACCAGTGTAAAATCATCCTGGTAAACCTGTGAACCCGAAAATTGACGTGTCAGATCAATAATCTTTTGAATAATCCCTGCTGCAGGAAAGTCACGAAATTCATATATAGCATTCCCCAACCTTTCAATCCCAAATTCCTCACTCGCTGCATTGATCAACTCTACCACCCCATCGGTATAGACCACGAGAATATCCCCAGGCATTAATGTGTGTTTTTCAGTCGAATATCTTGCCTTTTTCATGACCCCAAGTGCTGGTCCTAACGCATTCAGTCTCTCAACACTTCCATCAAAATGTATCAACAGAGGTGGTTGTTGCCCACAACAGATATTCGTGATCTCATTGATTTCAAAATTTAAGACAATATAGATCAAAGTCGCAAAATCGTTATTGCTGGAAAAATCTGGTAATAAATGGTTGATTGCCCTGGCAATTTTGATTGGTCCGCCTCTGCCGCGGGCGTGCATTCGCAATAAACCGCGGAATGCTGTCATCAGCAAAGCTGAAGAGATCCCATGCCCTGAAACATCAGCTACCGCTATACCTGATTCTTTACTGGATAATCTGATAAAATCGTAATAATCTCCACCGATTTCTTCAGCAGGCAGGCAAATACCCGCGATATCGTATCCTTTGATAACAGGTTGCTCTCCTGGAAATAACCTTAATTGGGCTTCACGCGCCAACTGAAGCTGCTTTTCTAGTAATTCTTTTTCAAGAAGCTGTTTATGAAGCATGGCTTTCTCGATCGAAATCGCTGCTGCATCTGCAAAGAATTGGAGAACCTCCAGATCACTATCATCATACGCAGCCAATCGGTTGCTTTCGAGGTTCAAAGCACCAATCGCACGATCTTTCCTCATAATGGGAACAGCAATCTCTGACATTGTTTGACTATGACCTTCAATATAAAACGGATTTAGCCGTACATCCGGAACGACCAGACTGGAACAGGTAAAGATTACATGTCCGACAATTCCTTTTCCACACCGGAGCATAGCATCCTCATCAGCAGGTCTGGGATCATAACCACGACGGGCAATACCCGCAATGACTGCATCTGGCTGTTCATTCTTGCGATGTACAAGATCTTGATTGAGAACAAAAATTCCAGCTGCATCGTAATCCACCACACTTTTCACCATGTCCAGAATGTGATTCATGGTTTCATCAAGATCCAATGTATCACGGACTTTTTGAGAAATTTCCAGGAGAAGTTGATATTTCTTTTTATCAGAAAGGATCAATTTTTTCTCTTCTTCATTTTGCACAGATTGGTATATCAGTGAGGTGTATGGTTTTTCAGATAAAAACCATTATATAACAGAGCGTATTAGAAAAACCCGTTTAATTGGCAGTGAACTACTTATTAGTTTTTTCAATTATCGCGCTTATCATATTTGTATTGTTATCGTATTAACAACATTTCAGGGTTGGAATTCTTCCAACCCTGAAAATATCAAAGCGTAGATGCCTCATATTCAGCTTTCTTGCTCGTTAATCAATTTTTATCCAAAAATATTTACCAATAATTTGCTCAATACAGAATAAGAGACAATGATCGTGATGTACCCTTCTCCTACGCTTTTAAATCGCATGGTTCATAGAATTATCGTTGCACACGGCCAGATGCATCGCCTCCAGCAAGCCTGGCTACTTCATCTACAGATACTAGGTTGTAATCTCCTTCGATACTATGTTTCAGGCAGGATGCTGCAACTGCAAATTCCAATGCATCTTGCGAAGTCTTCCCTTGCATAAATGAATAGATCAATCCAGCGCCGAAGCTATCTCCACCACCTACCCTATCTACGATATGGACGCTATAGTTTTTTGAGAAATAAAACTGATTCCCATCATAGAGCATACCAGCCCAGTTATTATCATTTGCTGAAATTGAACCGCGCAATGTGATCGCAACTTTCTCAAAACCAAAGCGATCTGCTAATTGTTTTGCCACACTCTTATATCCTTCGTGATTCAATTTTCCACCAGTAATATCTGTGCCTTCTGCAGCAATGCCAAACACATCTTTGGCGTCTTCTTCGTTTGCGATACAAACATCCACGTAATGCATCAATTCACCCATGACTTTGCTAGCTTTCTCACGCGTCCACAGGTTCTTACGGTAATTCAGATCACAACTGACAGTCAAACCACTTCGTTTTGCTTCTTTACAGGCTTCTAAGCAAATCTCCGCAACATTATCACCTAATGCAGGGGTAATGCCGGTGAAATGAAACCAGCAAGCACCAGTAAATATTTTTGCCCAATCAAAATCTGCTGGAACAGCTTCTGCTATTGCAGAACCAGCTCGATCATAGATTACTTTTGAAGCTCGCTGTGATGCACCCTTTTCCAGATAATAAATGCCTACCCGTTTACCACCACGAACAATCTCAGAAACATCAACACCATAACGCCGTAAAGAGTTAATCGCAGCCTGCCCAATTTCATGGCTTGGAAGTTTAGTAATGAATCTTGCATCTAAGCCATAATTAGCCAGTGAAATAGCCACATTTGCTTCTCCACCGCCATAGGTAGCGCCGAAGCTCTCTGCTTGAACAAACCGATAATAACCTTCGGGTGCCAGTCGCAACATAATCTCACCAAATGTGACCACTTTACCTTTATAAGGTAGCTTCCGGGCTTTAACCACTGGGGCAGAATCGGCAACCGCCTTATGATTTACTGCTGTCAGACTTTCACGAGCCAGGCTTTCGATCGCGTCAAAATCACCTGTATTAATCAGGTCAGATTTCACCATCCAGGTGCCGCCACAAGCGATAACACAGGGAAGGGATAGGTAATCGTTTACATTCTTTTCATTAACGCCACCTGTTGGGATGAACTTTATACCGCCATAAGGTCCAGAAAGCGCTCTGAGCATACCTGTACCACCCAGGTTTTCAGCGGGGAAAAACTTGACAACATCCAGACCAAAACTTAACGCAAGTTCAATATCCGTGGGATTCGAGCATCCCGGCAGAACTGGTAGATCAAGTGCCAGACAGTGTTCCACTACTTTTGGATTGAATCCAGGGGCAACGATGAATTTTGCGCCTGCAGCCAGGGCTTTATCGACTTGCTCAATAGTAAGTACAGTACCAGCTCCAACGAGAATTTCAGGAACTGCATTAGCAATCCGACGGATCGCTTCTTCAGCTTGTGCAGTACGAAATGTGACCTCTACACAAGGAAGTCCCCCTCGACAGAGTGCTCGTGCTAGTGGTATTGCTTTCTCCACATCATCAATTTTTACTACCGGTATTATCTTTAGTTCTTTTAGCTTACTGAATAACTCATGCATAATTTCCTTCCTGATCATGATCACCTCAATGAGGAATATTCTCTAATTAGGAACACCACCATAGAATTCCACTGCTTTTCGTAGATCATCCATATTATGCAATCGGACCTCTGGACTCTGGTGTTTTTCACTTGCGAAAAGTTTCAGGTCGCGTAATCCGCTTCCAGTAACCACACATACGATGCTATCTTCTTTCTTCAGAGTGCCATTAGCTGCGAGCTTCTTTGCTGCAGCAATTACCGATGCACTTGCAGGTTCAGGAAGGATTGCTTCTTTTGCAGCAGTCATCTTCATTGCACTTAAGATTTCTTCATCAGTCACATCTTCCGCAAAACCATTCGATTTATATAAAACATCCAGCGTGGTTACACCCTCAAATGTACAGGGATCATTGATCGCAAAAGCAATTGTTTCTGGATTTTCCCAGTATTCAGTTTGTTTTTGGTGAGCACGAAATGCTTTTACTAACGGTGCACATCCTGTCGCCTGAACACCAACCATTTTTGGCATCTTATCGATCAAACCGAGATTGTACATTTCAGTAAAACCACGATATACCTTGCTGATCAAAATACCCCCGCCAACAGGGCATAAAATATATTCCGGCACGTCAAAACACAAACTTTTAGCAATTTCGTAAGCGATGGTTTTATATCCTTCTGCCCCGTAAGGGTGGTGCAGCATGGTGGTACATAAGTTTCTCCAACCAAAAGCTTTAACACCAGCCACTACGGTGTCAATGCAATCTTTGATATTCCCATTGGCACGAATAAAATGGGCGCCATAGCTCATATTTTGATATGCCCGCTCCAGAACCGCTCCGGGTGGCAATAAAATGAAACATGCTATTTCAGCTACTGCAGAGTATGCAGAAACTGCAGCGGCAGCATTCCCGGCAGAACCAAGAGCTACCGCGTGAGTACCAAGGTTCTTTTCATAGGTAATTGCAACGGTACCAAAACGATCCTTATAGGTGCCAGAAGGATTCAAGGTTTCATTCTTGATGTACAGGTTCTCTAAACCAAATTCTCTACCCAACCGACTGGCATGGATCAAAGGAGTATTTCCTTCTTCCAATGAAACTGGGGTCACATTTTCTTCTATCGGCAAGAATTTTCGATATCCCCAAATACCATGATTACTGCCATTTCTTAATACATTTCGTAAACTCTCAGGATCCGTTTTCAGATCAACTGGCACTTCGATAGATCCGCCACAATATGGGCAAATATATTGATCTGTTGGACCTGAGTAAGGTTTTTTACATATTGTGCAACTTAATGAAAATGACATTATTAACTCCACATATATCTAATGTTTTAGTCTGTCTACAAAGTTCGCAATTCGCTCCAATCCCTTACAGAGATTTTCTTGCGAACTGGCGAACGAGAGACGTACATAATTTTCTTGGCCATTTCCAAATGCAGAACCAGGAACCAGTGCTACTTTTTCTTTTTCGAGTAGTGAGAAAACAAATTCCCGTGAATTCATACCAGTTCCGCTGATATTAAAATAAAGGTAGAACGTGGCAATTGGGCCAAAGGAATTTAGACCTGGAATCGAGCGGATACCATTCACCATCAAATCGCGGCGTATAGCAAATTCCTTCACCATTTCTTGTATATATGGCTTCCCAATTTCAAGGGCTTTAAGCGCAGCTTTTTGCGAAAAAGCACTGATACATGAAGCGCTGTTTTCGTGCATTTTTGTCATCACTGCAGCAATATTCTTTGGAGCAATCGCATAACCGATTCTCCAGCCCGTCATTGCATACGACTTAGAGAAACTATTTATGACAATGCATTGTTCGCGAACATCTTCAAAATCAGTAATACTTTCAAATTTTCCTTCAAAGAGAATATCTCGATATACTTCATCGGAAAGCACGATCAAGTTATGTCTAATCGCCAGATCAGCTAATCCCCTCAAGTCTTCTTTTGAGATAACTGCTCCAGTAGGATTTGCAGGCGAATTGATGATAATGACTTTGGTTTTATCAGTGATAGCACCCTCTACTGCTTCTGGCTTCAATGAAAAACCATCCTCTTCATATGTGCGAACGAATTTCGGCACCCCTCGGCAAGTCAATATCTGACCGACATAATTAGACCAGTACGGCTCAGATAAGATCACCTCGTCTCCTGGGTTCAATAGGCTTATTAGTGTCAAAAAAATGGATTCTGTACCACCGGCACCAACAACAACCTGCTCAGGAGAATAATTTCTGTTGGGATAAGATGCAGCAATTGCAGAACGGAGTGCATACAACCCTGCATTCGGTGTGTAATGGGTTTCTCCATTAAGAAGTGAATTGTATGCAGCTTCGATGATTGGCTTGGGCGTAGTAAAATCAGGCTCGCCGAGTGCAAAACTAATTACATCTTTTGATTCCGCCACCCGATTGAATACTTCACGAATTCCAGATGGGGGAATTTCCTGGCTTATTCTTGAAGGTTGCATTTCAGTAATTTCCTTAAATCCTAAAACAAAAGACTAGATCTCAAAAATGAATTCGATCTCGACCGTGATATCACCAGGTAATTCGTTTGTTCCAATAGCTGAACGAGCTCCCACACCACGATCGCTGCCAAAAATTTCTTCAAATAACCTGGATGCCCCATCCACAACTTTTGGTTGTTGGTTAAAACCAGGTGCACTTTCAACAAAAGCCAGAATTTTTACAAGACTCTTGATTTTATTGAGGTCGCCAAGGTACTCATGTAGAACGCTCAATGCATTCAAAGCACAAATCCGGGCTGCTTCTTGACCTTCTTCTATCGTTCTTTCAGCTCCTACTTTACCTTTAATTGCTGGCACGCCTTTTACTGTTGCACCTTGACCAGAGATATAAAGCAAATTACCAACCTGTTTTACAGGTTTATAAATTCCACCTTTGGGCGGGGGTTCCGGAAGAACGAGACCTAATTCCTTGATCTTTTCGTAAATATCCATGTTTAATATTCCTTTCAAGCTTCAGTAAAAATAATTTTCTGTTTTCTCGTATCAAAATTACAGCAAATGGCAGGCACATTTATGGTTGCCTTCTATTACTTTGAGCAATGGTTCCAGTTCGCTGCAGACAGGCATTGCATACTGGCACCGTGTATGGAACCTGCAGCCTGAAGGTGGATTTAATGGACTTGGAACATCACCTTCAAGTGTGATCTCTGCCTTAACATTAAAAGGATCAGGTTGAGGGATGGCGGAAAATAATGCTTGCGAATAGGGGTGTTTTGGATCCCTAAAAATTGCTTCTGTGGAACCAATTTCTACAATCTTTCCAAGATACATAACTCCTACCATATCGCACAAAAATTGAACAATTCGCAGATCGTGCGTGATAAAAAGATAGGTTAATTTAAATTCTTGCTGTAAATCTTTTAGCAAGTTAATGATCTGTGCCTGGATCGAAACATCAAGTGCGGAGATCGGCTCATCACAGATTACAAACTTAGGGTGAGTGATCAAAGCCCGAGCGATCCCAATCCGTTGACGTTGCCCCCCACTGAATTCATGCGGATATTTCTGGCTATCTTCTTCTCGCAGACCAACGATCTCTAGAATGTTCTTGACCATTTCTTTTCGTTCAGCCCGTGTGCCAATATGGTGCGTATCCAGAGGCTCTGATAAGATTTGTTCGATTCTCCAGCGTGGATTCAACGAACTGTAAGGATCCTGGAAGATCATTTGGATATCACGCCTTGTTTTCAGCAATTCCTTCGATGACAGGGAGTAGATATCTTTTCCTTCGAAACTCACTTTGCCTTTAGTAGGTTGGATGAGTTTGAGGATCAATCGTGCAGTGGTAGATTTTCCACACCCACTTTCACCAACTAACGCAAAAACGCTACCTTTTTCTACAGAGAAACTGATATCATCAACTGCTTTAACTTTTGCCTTTGAGCGAACAACTGCATTTTCCTGCGCGTCAAAGTATTTTGTTAAGTTTTCCACACACAGTAAAGTTTCAGTCATTGTCGCTCCTCTTCATCATAAAAAACTTTTGCATATTACTTTCCTACACTCTCACTGATGAGGTGACATTTACATTGATGTTCGCCAATGCTGGTCATTTCAGGTTCAATTTCGCTGCAAATTTGCATCCTTTTAGGGCAACGGAGATGGAATCGGCATCCTTTAGGCATATTACGTGCGCTGGGTACACTACCTTCGATTGTGTTTAATCGGTCTTTTGTTGAATTCAACTTTGGTAATGAGTCCAGTAATCCTCTTGTGTAAGGATGCAATGGCTGATTGAACAATTCTTTGGTAGATGCGATCTCCAATATCTGACCAGCGTACATAACAACTACCCGTTCAGCAAACTCTGCGACAACTCCAAGATCATGCGTGATCAAGATAATGGACATTCCACTCTCTTTTTGAAGCTGTTTTAAAAGTTTGAGGATCTGTGCCTGTATGGTAACATCCAAAGCAGTTGTGGGTTCATCTGCGATCAAAAGCTCAGGGTGACAGGCAATTGCCATCGCTATCATGATACGCTGGCGCATTCCACCAGAATATTGACCTGGATAATTTTTAAGACGACTTTCTGGTGATGGAATTCGTACTGCTTTAAGCAATTTAATAGATTCTGCACGTACTTCAGATGCTGTCATTTTATTGTGAAGACTTAATGCCTCACCTACCTGGTCACCAATCGTCAATACAGGGTTAAGGCTTGTCAACGGCTCCTGAAAGATCATTGAGATCTTGTTTCCACGGATCTTACGTAATTGCTTTGCTGGCATTGAAAGGAGGTCTTCATCATGAAACAGGATGCTCCCTCCCAAATATTGTGCCGGGGGTGTTCTCAATAATCGCATGATAGACATTGCAGTAACGCTTTTGCCGCATCCGCTTTCGCCAACTACTGCTAATATTTCATTCTTCTTGATAGAGAAACTGACTTTATCAAGTATGGGGGTCACCTGGTTTTTTCTTCCAAAGCCAAGTGAGAGGTTTTTAATCTCTAAAATTGTATCCTGTTCCAAAGCGGCTACCCTTTCACTAGATTATTCATTTTGCGTTTACGCAAACCCCTTTACAAATCACCTGTTCCACATTACGGAAAGAACGAATATCATCAAGAGGATTCTTCTTCAGTGCGATAATATCTGCTGAATAACCTTCAACCAGGCGCCCAGTAATAGAACCCAATCCAAGTGCATTAGCAGAATTGATCGTCGCAATATCAATTACCTGAGATGTTGTCAATCCACAACGCTCAACAAATACCTCAAGCTCCAGGAAAGTCTCATCAAAATATGTTTTAGCCATCCCTGCGTCTGTACCGCAAACCGGGATTAAACCCAGCTCTACACAATTGCGGAAACAATTGATCTGGTTGATTTCTTGTTGCATGAGAAATGCATCACGAGGAGTGCATTCTTTTTCTCCTGAGCGATATGGATCCAACACATGATAAAAACAACTGATCGCCTGTGTGAAATACCTATGCACACCACGATACTGCTCCATTACCTTCGGTTCATAAACACGTTCGAGGATCTGGTTTTCTTTATTTCGGATGAAACAGGCAACATGTTCGATACATTCAACGCCACCCTCAACTGCATTAACAAAACCCTTTGTAGTCAGGCAGTGAGCAAAGGTTGGCAATCCTAAGTGAGCAGCTTCTTTTGTTACAGCCTGAATCTGTTCAATGGAATAGCTTGTCCGGTCTGCACCTGAACCTGGTGTTAATTGACCTCCTGTTACAACCAACTTGATCGCACCGCATCCTCTTTTTTGGTGTATTCTTACTGAACGGATCAACTCATCGATCGTATCAACCTCACCACCCATAAAGTGCATATGTCCACCAGTAACAGTTAAGGGTGGTCCAGCTAATTGCAGTCGTGGAAGCTGGATGGTCTCATGAGCAAGTGCGTCTTGAAGATTAAGAAGATCCCAGGTGCTTCCAGCATCACGTACCGTTGTAACACCCGATCGTAATAAAGCATTTGCCCTTATTGCTGCTCCCATGAAACGTACTTTCTCATTTGCTCCCAGGTAGACTGGAAGAGGATCAAGGGAAGCATCAAATTCAAGGTGAACATGAGTATTGAACAAACCAGGAAATAAGTAGCATGACGATAGGTCTAGTTGTTTTACGTCTGGGTATTCTTTTTGCAGAGTCTCAAAAGTTCCAATCTTTTTAATCTTTTCTCCTGAGATCAGCAAACCATTGTCAGAACGAATTGAATGCTTTTCGCTATCATAAATTCCTTTTCCATGAACTAATAAAGTAGTATCCATCGTGTTAATCATTTGCATTTCCTTTCAAACGCTTAGGGTCAAGAACTTCTCGCAATCCATCCCCGATCAAGTTAAGGGCTAATACTGTCAACATAATTGCTAATCCGGGGAACATAACTGTCCAGGGAGCTTCATGCAATAAAGTTGTAGCATCGCTTAGGATGTTGCCCCAACTGGCATCTGGAGGTTGAACACCAACACCTACAAAGCTGATTCCAGCTTCAGCAAGGATTGCATAAGCAAAGAGAAATGTTTCTTGAACGATCAAAACCGGTAAAGTACCAGGCAAAATATGTTTAAATAAGATCGTGATTGGCTTTACACCAATAGCCTGAGCTGCTTCAACATATGTTTCTTCGCGAAGGGTTAAAATCGAACTACGCAAAATGCGAACCGTTCGGGGCGTATATGCTATGGTTAATGCAATGCTCACTCCTTCAATACTGTTCGAAAAAACTGCCGTCAGGGCAATAGCCAGAAGTAATGAAGGAAATGACATCATGACATCCATTAATCGCATGATGATCATATCAAGTTTGTCGTTATATCCTGCTAAAAGTGCAATCAAGACACCTAAAACAGTTGTGCCAAGCATTACCTCCAAACCAATAATGATGCTGACACGTCCACCAGTAGCAATACGGGTGAACAGATCTCGTCCAAAGCTGTCTGTACCCATGATATGCAACGCAGAAGGAGGTTTAAGCATGCTTTCATAATTGATCTTGTTAGGATCAATATCACTGAATAAGGGGACTGAAATGACCACTATCAGCGTGATAAATAATATGATTACCCCAATCATCATGGAGTAGTTCTTCATACAACGTTGAAAAAAGTTCTTTTTTGACTTCATCTTATTCATAGACCTTATTTCTTAGTCTCAAAACGAACTCGTGGATCTACGAAAGTATAGAGAATATCTATTATTAAATTGACAATCAGAATTGCTGCCGCGACAAATAATAATGCTCCCTGAACAACAGGAAAATCAAATTTCCGAATAGACGAGATGATCAAAGCACCTGCGCCAGGTATACGGAAAAGGGATTCAGTAATAAATGCACCACCAAGCAGTAATGCATAGATCATTCCGATTGCTGTCAATATTGGTAAGAAAGCATTTTTGAGAGCATGCTTAAGGATTATCACCACCTCAGATTGTCCTTTTGCACGAGCTGTAATGATGTAATCCTGGTTCATGATCTCAAGCATACTGGACCGCATAAGACGTGCGATATAAGCAGATTGCCCAAGCCCAAAAGCCATTGCTGGTAAAATCATATGTCTTGCCCATTTTATAAAACTTTCAGTAATTGGCGTATATCCGCTGGAAGGAAACCATTTTAGATTTAACGCAAATACAAACATAAGAATTAAGCCGAGGAAGAATTCAGGCGTAGAAACACCAATAAGAGAAAATCCCATGATAGAAGTATCAAGAAATGAATTTGGCTTTAATGCTGCCAGGATACCCAAAGGTATACCCACAATTACTGCAACCAACAATGCTGATGTGGCAAGACTTAAAGTGACTGGGATACGTGCTTTGATGGTATCAAGTACACTTCGCCCTAAAAAGTAAGAATCTCCCAGATCCCCCTGGAGCATATGGATAAACCAATCTCCCAGACGTTCCAAAAAACTACGATTCAGACCCATTCTCTCACGAATAAGATTAATATCTCCAACGCTGTCATTTCCCTTGGCAATTGCAGCAGGATCTCCAGGAATGATATTGACGATGCAAAAAACTACTATCGCCACCATGAGAAAAGTTGGGATCATGATCAGAATTCTCTTCAAAATATATCGAAACACAGGCCTTTCCTTTCAGCACGGCTTATATTAAGAAAATGGATCTTGCCGCTTTTTCGCGGCAAGATCCATTACAAACTAATTATTTTTCATACACATTCCAGAAGCGAGGAAGATAGAACGAGGTATATCCATCGTATTTACTGTTGATTGCTTCCAATTCGAAAGAATCACCAATCTTGATAATGGCTACATCGTCCCAGACGAGTTTCTGGATCTGTTCCCAGATGGCTTTGCGGCCTTCATTGGTATTACCCATTCCAACCTGTTTCAGGAGTTCATCCATCTCAGGATTGTTATAACCATAGGCACCAGCAGCAGCGGAGTTTAAGCTGGAGTTGAGTTGGGTTGGGGCTAAACGAGGAGATAAGCCAGTTTGATTAATGTTCCAGCCTTCCATTGACTGTGCTTTGGATATTTGAGATGACCAATCAGAGAATTCAAGTACTACATTGATACCAGCAGCCTGTAACTGTTCAGAAACGGAAAGGCATGCTTTGTACATGAAATCGAAATCTTTATTGCACAGGTAGGTTACAGTCTCGCCATTATAACCAGCAGCTGCAAGAAGTTCAGTGACTTTCGCCTGATCGGGTTTGTTGTAGATATCTTCGCTACCAGCAGTGGTGTAGTAATACTGTTCGGGTGTGTAGATGCTGGGATCCAGGCGATAAAATTCAGTATTGCCTGAAGAAACAGCTACCAGAACCTTTTCCATATCCAATGCATAAACGAGGGCTTTACGGAAGTTCACATCGGATGTTGGGAAGTTCTTATGATTGAGCTCAAGGGTAACGCTCCAGCGGGGTTTTACAATGCTGGCATACAAGTCAGAGTTTTCAGCAATACGATCATAAGAAGTGTTAGGAATTGATTCTGCATAATCAAATTCGCCAGTTTCCAAACCAGCCATACGTGCTTCAGCTTCAGCTACTGGGAGAAGATTGATGGTTTTGAAGTAAGGAACGCGATATCCACCAAGACCAGTTGCCTCAGTATAGCGTGCATCTGGTGTATATTCTTCAAATCGTTCAAGTTGAACATGAACATCCGGAACCCATTCAACCAGTTTATATGGGCCAGTACCAATAATGTCAGCGCCCTGGAGTTCTGTGCCCATATTTCGCTCTGCAACTTCCTTTGGCATCATTACAACACGTTGGGGGAATGCAAGAACAGATGGCAAATCGAATGCGGTTGCCAATGTAAATTTAATCTCATAATCATTGATGATATCCATGGCGGTAATGTCATCGAGTGTTTTACCGTACTGTACATTGGTCTTGTAGCGCTCAATGGATGCAATGACATCTTCAGCGGTGAAATCGCTGCCATCATGGAATTTGATACCCTGACGCAGAACGATATCATAAGTCAAACCATCGTCCGACATCGTGTAGGTATCAACCAATTGGGGCATCACGGCAAAATTTTCATCAAAGGTAAAAAGGGTTTCAAAGATGTAAACAGAAACCTGGCGGGTATGGGTGTTAGTTGAATAACCTTCATCCAATGACTGCGGACCCGCAGTTAATGCAGCGTTGAAAACTTTGTCTGAGAGTTCATAAGCTGGAACTTCAGCGGTTTCAGCTACCTCAGTGTCTGCTACCGCTTCGGTAGCGACAGCTTCTGTGGCTTCGGTTACTGGGGCTTCTGTTGCTTTCGGTGAGCAGCCCGCTGCACAGATGGTTATTACTAAAACAAGCAATAACATTACAACTTTCTTCATTTCTGACTCCTTTTTAAAATTTTGTTCAATGATTTTTTCATTAAAATCCACTTTCCATTTCAAACTCCATTATTCTCGTCAATTCTTTGATCAACAAGGAAGCTATCTTTCCTCCTTTCTCCTGATTTCCGAGATGCGGTTGTCCTATATTGCCTTTAGGAGAATATTCATTAAAAGGTTTATAGATATACACTTTGTTTGACGCAAACATGTCAGGGTGATGCCACTCGTTACCAGTGGCAGGTAGACGTTCATCTATCCTTGTGGTCTTCACCAGATCTGGACGGAAGAAAAGCATCAATGAAGTTTCTAACTCACCTGCGTGCCCCATCCCTCCCAATTCTGATTCTCTTATTTGACCAATTTGGCTGGCAATCAAGTCCCAATATCGAATCAGAATTGCCTTCTTTCCCAGACGGCTTCCAATTTCATTTACCACTGCCTGCAGACAGGTTTGGTTGCCACCATGAGAATTCAGGATCATCAGATGGTTGGCACCATTTTCATAAACACAAGAGCAGATTTCCATCAGGTAATTGATCATCGTACTTTGGCTGAGGGTGATATACCCTGGAAATGCTCGGTGATGAGGAGAAAAACCTGTGTGAACTGGCGGAAGCATAAAAACGGGACAACGAGCTGATTGAGCTGCTGCCTCTCCAAGATTCTCACCAATAAAACTGTCTGTTCCAAGGGGAAGATAATCACTGTGTTGCTCGGTAGAACCAACACATAATAGTACCAATGACTTTGATAAATCAATATCTACTGAGGGGATTTCATTCCACTTTATAAGCATGCCAGGTTTCCATATTTGATTTTTTCTTCATCAATTGCTTTAAAAACGACGTCATCTTTTTTCTCAGATAGACGGTGTTTCGTCTTAATTTGTGTACCCATGTTCATGAGAGATCTTTTCTGCGACTTTAATCACTTGCTGGCTAAATTCTGGAATCTTCTCGTCGGGAAAGCGTTGTATTGGGATGGACATACTGACTGCAGCAATAGGAAACCTTTGAAGATTAAATATTGGAGCGCTTATGCAGCGCCCTCCAAGTTCATTTTCTTCATCATCCATTGCATATCCATTTTTACGTACACCAATCAATTCTTCTTCAAACTTGCTGCGTTCTGTAATAGTATGATTTGTCACAGGGCGAAAATTGTATTCTTTCAATAAAATATTTAAATCATGTTCATGCAAAAATGCTGCGATTGCTTTTCCTAAAGCAGTTGAATGAATTGGGGCGCGTTTTCCCAATTCCGAGCGCATTCCCAGCGCGTGAAAACCAAACAACCTTTCAATGTAAACAATTTCTTGATTGTCTATTACACCCAGGTTGATGCTTTCGCCATAACATTCTCTCAGCTCTTCCAAATATGGTGCAGCAATTCTTCGTAAATCTATCTGGTTGAGAAGCAACGATGCTCGCTCAGCGATTTTTAATCCCAGGCGGTATTTATGATTTATTGGATTTTGATCCAGATATTTATTGACCTTCAGGGTATACACAAGACCCGCCACAGTTCCAGGGTCCATATTTAGTAACTTTGCAATTTCAGTATTGCCAAGTTCCGGTCGTCCATCTTCAAAAAGGTTCAAAATTGCTAATGCATTTTGAACGGAGGCAATAACTTTGCGATTTTTCGCAGGTGCTGTCTGTTCCATATTTGATGTGCGCTCCATGATTTGACATTGTCAAATTATATTTGACATTATCATATATTCAAGGGTGATAGACAAGTTAAAAATGTAATAAAAACTTTATTACTTTTAAAGTACATTTTCTATGTTTTATTAATTTCGGAAGGAGATTGGTTGAGCAACGGTTGCTTTTAATTTATTGCACTAAACTCATCATATCAAGTAAGGGCTGTACTTTTAATGTATAGTGTTGATAGTTATCTGTATTTTTATATTTTTATGAGGTCCATTGGGGCTCAATAAATCATCTGTTTCCCCATTTCATTGAACCCTCTCAAAAATATATTGTCTTGCTCATAAAATAAATAATGTCAGCGTTATTTCCCCGTCAATCGCCGCACATCCCCGACACGCTGGGTAAACCCTATTGAGTCCAAATGTTCTAGCATAGCCAACGCATACTTACGGCTGGTCTGAAAATGGTCACGGAAGCTTGCAACAGTAAGAGATCCTTCGTTTTGAATCGTTCGTTCTACCCAATCCCTCATAGCTTTATAATGATCCGCTCGAAAGGCCACATCTTCTGATACTTTGATCAAAGTACCATTCTCCAATAATAGGTTTAACATTTCACCTCCCACCTGCTGCATGCATTCCTTTACTCCCGGTGGGTCATACGGAGCAGATGCGAATTGCTTCAATAATTTTTCAAAAGCCTGCTGTTGAACCGAGTTCAATGTGATCCGAAACTCAGGTAATGCAAGCCAGGTAGTTTCTCCCTTAATGATATTCTTGCGCATCATATAAGAGATAAGAGCAAAGAATTCTCGCTGTGCTAGCTTTAACTTGCTTTTTAGCGCCTCACGCGGCATACCCTGGCGCAAAGAATATATCTGGTGATACTGTTGAAGCTCCTGCTGCACCTGCTTCATCAATGACTGAACTACCTCATTGGCAGCAAGGATGCGATCAGAAGGTTTTTCTGTATCCATCAGGATGATCACCCGTTGATTTTCAATCAGTCTGGTTAAAGTCGATTGGATCGTTTCATCATCTAATTTCACACCGGCCTTCAACTTCCCGACATCAGTAATCCCGTTTTTTAGCACAGCTTGATGCAGCAGGTCTTCCGGGCTGCCTTGTGCTTGAATAGCCAACTTTTCCAACACTTCTTGTTGAAACCTTTTATGACGCTGATTGGGGTGAGGATCAAGAATGAAGCCTCCCCCAATGGTTTCTCCTGGTGAAGGACGCCGTAAAATGAACCTGTCTCCTCTCACTGCTACTATGGGTTTATTAAACTCCAATTGCACCCAACCAGTTTCTCCTGGTTTAATTTCATCTTTCCCCAATACCCTAATACGGGTAGGTGTTTCTTTTGCTCCAATATAGAATTTCATTTCCTGATCATGTTTCAATGACGATGTTGCATCTACCAGAACGCTAACCTGTGCGTCCATCCGGCTGGTTACTTGATATTTTTCGGGTGCAGCCAGAACATCTCCCCGCCCTACCTGATCCATGTCTATACCCGTCAAATTAACCGCAGCCCGGCTACCTGGAGGTATGCTTTCCATCTTTCTTTTATGAGCCTGCAATCCGCGTACCCTGGCTTTTAACTCTTGCGGAAGGATAACTATTTCATCTCCAATATGAAGAGTACCATCGAGCAGGGTTCCGGTGACCACCGTGCCAAATCCTGTTAATGAAAAAGCTCGATCAATCGAAAGGCGTGGTCTTTGGAAATCTGGTCTTTGAGGGATTTCCTGCAATAAATGAACAAGTTCAGACTGCAGGTCTTCTATTCCTTCCCTTGTTTTGGCAGATACACGAATGATTGCTGCACTTTCCAATACAGTTCCATGCGTAGTTTTTCGTATATCTTCTTCCACCAGTTCCAGCCAGGCAGGGTCATCTACCATATCACATTTAGTCAACGCTATGATGCCTTTTGGTATTTGCAGAAGATTAATGATTGCCAGGTGTTCGCGGGTTTGAGGCATTACCCCTTCATCTGCTGCGATGACGAAAATTACCGCATCGATTCCACCTACTCCAGCCAGCATATTATCAATAAAATCGCGATGACCCGGCACATCAACAATGCCCACCTCTATATTGCCAGGTAGAACCATCCAGGCAAAACCCAGTTCGATGGTCATCTCCCGCTCTTGCTCTTCACGCAAACGGTCTGGATTGATCCCTGTTAATGCTTTTACAAGGGTAGACTTTCCATGATCAACATGACCTGCAGTCCCAATTACTCGCAAGCTATCCTCCCTGGTCTCCTTCACCAGTTCCTGACCAGTTATTGATCATGGTTATGATTGACTGCAACCGTTTTTTATTCTGGTCAATGAATTGCTGTAGCGAATACTGCAGATCCTGGTAATTATCTTCTAAGACAACCATCCGTTCATTTAACTTTTGTACTGTTCGAACAGTTTCGCGCTGCATCTCTTCCTGTGTCAAACTAAAATTCGCCCATCGCTTCTGGTCATCTGCTTTGAACCCATTCCATTCATTGCGGAAGCGATCTTCATTTAATCGCTGCATTTCAGTTATTTCATTAATCCGCCTTTCGAACCTTTGCGTTACCTCATCCAACATATCCTGAGATCGTTTCACCGCCCGTATGGTATTTTCAAGTGTTTGGATCTGGGTGTCCAGAACTGTAGATTTTTTATCAATTTCATCAAATCGTAATTGCCAATCCTTCCAAATACGATCCCGTTCAACAGCACTCATATTTTGTTTTTCAATGAATGCCAACTGTGCCTGCCGGCGTTCCGAATCGGTATTAATTAATTCAGTCGTTTTTAAATCGATCTTCCTCAGTGTTTCGCCAAAAACATCCTGTTTTCCACGTTGCTCTTCGACTCTTTTTCGTAGAGCTGCTACTTCCCCAGTTAGATCAATCAATCGTTTTGCGTCTGTTCGCCTGCTATCTTCCATGACTTTAAAAGAACGTCGAACTTCATCGCTACTGCCTGAACTTTCTTCTACAATTTTTCGAAGTTCTTCAATTGATCGGTTCACGCGATTTTCTTCTTCTTTTCGAAAATCAAGCGCTTTTTTGATTTCTTCCAATTTTCCTGTGATCTTGTGATTTTCTTGTTCGGTTTTATAAATTCTCTCTATATCACCTTGCCGAATTTTTTCCACATCACGTTCGTGTTCGCTTCGTTGTTTCTCAACAGCTTCAATTGAACGCCCCAGGTCTACCCGTACTTTCGCTAATTCGTCCTCGAGATCAGCAATCCGGCTTTCCATGGAAATCATACGTGCAACATCACCAGTAATTTCATTTGTTTGCTGTAATTGCTGAGTAATATTTTTCTCTAAAGAAGCAATCTTTTCTTCCAATAATGAAATAGTATTCTTATCTTTTCTTCGTTCTTCATCCAGCCATTCCAGGCGTTTCGTTAATTGTTCAAGATCCATGATTACCTCTCAATCATTGCCAATTTTGAAATGCTTTTATCAATGTTTCAGCCACGGTTATGATTTTACCTGGGAATATCCCAACCAGGAAACATATTAAACCACTTACGGCAAATTGCACCTTAACTATCCCGGTTTCTTTACAATTTTCTTGAATTTCTGTCTTACGAATCATACTAATGAAATGACGGATACCAGCAGCAATCAAACCAAGAAAACCTAAAATGATCCAGATGATTGTTGATACTGATTGCTGCCCCAGCCTTTCTAATAAGATAAGCAGCGGAGGAAAACCTGCTAAAAGAGGCAATCCTGCAAAAGAAAAAATACTAATAAGAATTATTCCAGAAGTGAATGGGTGAGTAAAGAAGGATCCATTTTCTACTTGCGATCGTTGCGAAAGAATTACCAGTGCCAGGCATAAAACAGAGGTCATGATTAATCGTGGGATAAGTAATGTAGAAAACAACATCAGAGGCTCCGCCCCTTTAAGACTGATTGCAATGATCGCTAAACCATTTTGAAGAATCGTAATATATGCTGGCAAACGAACAATCTTGCGATCAAAGCCTGCCAATAATCCACCTGTTGCCACCATTAAACCTCCCGCCAGGCGGAATACTGGAGGAAGGAGGAATAAGGTTCGGAGCCAACCAAAAGTATTCAGAAATTGAACACCCAGAAAAAGCACAACAACCGAGAGAACAGTCAAAATAAACCCAGAAACGCAAGGATTCGATTCCTCAGACACCATTGGCATCCAGGTGAAAAGAGGAAAAACACCTAGGAGAAATGAGAAACCTAGAGCGAGAAAAATTGCCGCACGATTAATAAAAATGCTATTTGCAGGGTTTGCTTCAGCGATGTTTGCAGCCCAACCTGCCAGCAACATGCACGGGATCGCCATTGTGAGAAAGATGAGGAATCGCATCAATCCCCTGGTGAATTTCGTTCCTGTCGTTACAAACATAGGAATGGAAATGAGCATGGCAGCTTCGATGATCAAAGCAGCATATAAAAATGGATGTACCGCCAATGATGCAGCCATCAACCCCAGGATCACAAAAGTATAGGGTGTCATTTGCGAAGCCTGAGGAGCAATAAATAACCCAAACAGCCAAATAACACCAAAACTATATAACATGAACAATATGGGTTTCTCGGATTCGGACAAAATAAGAGTACGTCCAAGAAAACTCATTGTGCTATCAATACTTACCCCACCACCAATTTGGAGAACATTTTCTATAGGAAGAATTAATGCCAACAAAGCAAATAGTGCACATAAGAAAAAGCCAGCTGCCACCATCCTTCTTTGAAAGGCTCGAAAAAACCATAGAATGACCCCACTAAGCACAGGTAATACAATCCAGATCAGTGGTGCACTCATTCAACCACCTCAATATCAGCTTCTAGGCGCATTATCAGAAAAATACCCACCAAACCAATTCCTATATTCACCAGTGCCAATAATCCCGAAACCATCACAGAGGGTTCCAACACAGCATAGATTACCTCAAATCCACTCATAAGAGTCAACAACCCGATACAAACCCTCATAACCTGGTTGGATAGTCCGAATTCAATAATTCCACCAGAGATCAGAAATACCCCCCCTATTAAGGAATTGATTGGAGCTGGAAGCCATGTCTTTATCGTTGGTGTTGCCAGATACAGAATGATCCATAACCCTACCATTACAGTAATCCGCAAGATCATCCCTGAGAGTGCTTTCTCAGTATTCCATCTCCTTTCTACAGTGGTCGAAATGGAAGCAAATAACGCAGTGATCATCCATCCAACAAGAAGTTTAATGAGTGCTAATCCTAAAGAAAGTGTCTGGAAAGTCAAAAAGAAGGCTGCCAGGTATTGTATACCAAGAGCGAAGATCACCCATCGAAATTTCGGTAGGATGAGTACAGCCATAATGGAAGCCATCTCTAAGAAAATGAAAATAACGGAAAGCTGGATCAACATTATTTTGAGCCTCCGATCATCACATAGGTTGCAAGAAGGATGATCAATAAGAGCGTCCAAAGCACTCCCCCTTCGCCTTCCAAAAATCGTGTGATAAATTGAGCCAGACGTTGTGTGATCCTTAAAATCCTACCGAAAGCAATATACACCCAGTCAAAACGGAATACGATCACAAGAATATTCCATATTTTTCTACCAGTTTTAAGGCGAGGATCGTTATGTAAGAACACCCCCAATTTAGATCGTTCCCACCATTGAATTGACAGTATTATTAGAATTGCTAGAATAATTGCACTTAATGCCACCCACCAGATACCCGCCTGCAATCCGGTGGGCATCCCAAGCAATCCAATGATCCAATGACATAAAATCAGGATAACCAGACCAAATACATAGATTGCCAGCATCCATCTTTCGAGTATTTCTCCGCTATATTTCTTTACCATTAGTTGCCGATATGTGCCAGCAAGCAAAATTCCGAAAACCATGATGAAAAAGATATCGGGTAAATTGAATGGATACACACTGATTCCAGGTAACCCGCTTGCTAACGGTGTGTACGGTAATCCAGACAATCCCAACATTGCAGCAATAGGAATAGGTAAAAATGATCTCCTGCTCTCACTAAATAGAAATACTACTCCCCCAACAATGATCATCGCCACTCCCCAGGCAGGCACTGATTCAGGTTGACCGCGTACACATGCTGCAATAGCCAGCCCTGAAAGAGCGATCATCCAATACGGTCTGCCTTCCAGGTCATCCTCAGAAGCAAGCCACATTACAGCTCCATACCCGGCAGCGATAATACAGAATAGTAATACGGGAACCGCGTATGAGGGTGGAACAACATTTGCTGGTAATCTCCCCAAAATGACCAGGCTGGCAGCGGGAGGAACCAGACGTAAAACAGTACCCAACCCTCTTCGCGTCATCTTTTCACTTGTAAAAGGTAAATGCAGTGGAATCACACCCAGGCGTAAACTGCATGCCAGCAATATAAACACACTATGTGGTGGATTAACATTGGTGATCTCTAGAATCGAACCAGAGACACGAGTTGAAATGATTGCCCAGAGAACGAGGATGCTCCCTCCGATCTTAGCGATAAATGCAAGGATCGTACGTTGATTCAGGGATTTATCCCTTTCGGAAAGAACCAGAACAGTTAATTCAGTCAGATCTACCGCTGTCCAGGTCAAAATGATTGCAAGTGGAGTTGTTGCCAGAACTGCCAGTAAACCTGATGCAGTGACAAGAATAGTAAACGCCCAGGTAGAAGGGTTGGATTGCTGTTGAAATCGAATTGCAGCGGTAAAGAGAACGGTTACCAATAAACCGACAAGGGAAAATGCGTAAGGCCATGAGAATCGATCCAGGTCAAGCACAATGGGATATCCTGTACTACCCGGTAGGTTCTCGAATGAGCCAGTAAAAGGTGACACATTGTCCCAGTTGATTGCCAGTAGCATTACAAGGGTTGCAACACTACCCGCCAGTGAAGTTAACCAGATATACCCAATATTGATCTTCGCTCGCTGCATACCTAAAACAGCCAGACCAGTAATAACTAAAATGGCAACAGGTAGCAGCACCAACATGTTAAAGGATCATCCCAAATGGTTTGCGGTGAATGAATTTTCCACTCCCTGCTTTTCCCAACCAGGTATCCCCATCAACGATCATTTTTCCACGCAGGAATACTTTTTCTGGGTACCCCTTAAGGTTCCATCCTTCATACAACGAATAATCGGTTCTGTGCTTTGCTTTTTCTACACCGTACTTCACCATTTTTTCAGGATCCCATACCACAATATCCGCATCAGAACCCGGAAGAAGCGCCCCCTTTTGAGGATACATTCCAAATATCTTTGCTGGATTTGTACAAGCCATCGCCACAAATTGGTTAGCGGTGATTTTTCCAGTACCCACGCCATATGTCCAGAGAATGGGCATTCGATCTCCAACACCTGGCAGCCCATTAGGTATTTTAGTAAAATCGTCCTTTCCTAACTCTTTTCCTGCAATACTTACCAGTTTTCCTTCATAAAATATAGGCTTTGTTCCATCAAAAAAGAACGGGCAATGATCGGTGGAAAATACTTGAAGAGTCTCATTCATCACACCATTCCAGATTCTTTCATTATCATCTTTCGTACGCATCGGCGGTGAACATATCCACTTTGAGCCATCTTCCCTTTCTAATTCTTTTTCTGTGAAGAAGAGATATTGTGGACAGGTTTCCCCCATCACTTGCAAACCTTTGCTTCTCGCATAAGCGATCTGGTCTACTTCACCACCCACATTCACATGTACGATATAAAGAGGCGCATGAGCCTGTGCAGATAGAGCCGCAGCCCTCAATACTGATTCCACAGCTCCCCAGGCGGGTCTTGTACGTGCATGCCAGATTGGTTCTGTATGCCCTGCCTTCAAAGCCTCTGCGACTAAAACATCGATCACATCACCATTTTCAGCATGCAGCATGGTTAATATCCCTGCATCTCTTGCGATTCGCATTACTTTAAAAATATTTCCATCTTCAAGCCGCAAACGATTATTGTAAGCAGTGAACACCTTGACACTGGTAATTCCAGCTTCGACCAGTTGAGGAATTTCTGCTGCAACCAGGTCACTAAAATGGGTAATATTCATGTGAAAACCATAATCGACTGCTACTTTCGGGTCTGCATGTGCGCGCCATTTTTCCACATTCGCTAGTAATGGTGCAACATCCTGAGAAACGAAGTCGATCACAGTTGTAGTGGCCCCGAAAGCAGCAGCTTTTGTGCCGGTATAATGATCATCCGATGAGACTGTGTTGAACATGGGCAGGTCAAGGTGCACATGAACATCCACGCCACCAGGCATTACAAGTTTCCCTTTTGCATCAATTACCTGGCAACCTTCTGATATCGGTAATGCTTGTCCAATTGCTTTAATTGTTTCACCTTCAACCAAGATATCTGCTTCAAAACTTTCTGAAGCGGTAATGATCGTACCTGATTGAATAATCACGCTCATGAATCCTCCAGATAATCACCAGTACTTTCTGCCAGATGTGAAAAATCACCCAACATTACTAAAAGAGCAGGGTCCATATCAAAATCGGAGCTTTCCTGTGTCTGATATTGCCCATTGATGGCTGCACGCTCGCGTAAAGAACGCCACAAAATCTGTCGTTCTTCAGAGCGCACCACCAGGTCATTACCTGTTCTTGCATGTGCAAATAATTCCCCGGTTGTATAAAGAAATGTGATTCGTTTCCATTTATCAGCTATTATGGGACGTGTAAGTTCCTGAATAGAACCCAATTGGATTTTATAGTATTCCTCATTCGCGCGCGGATGATCTGGCTGGTCACGAAATAATTCTGCTCTGGTAGTCAACTCATTTCCCCTGACAGGAGCAAAAAAACGGATTTGCCAGCGATATTCTTCACCAAAGGCAGCAGTCTGATAAAAAGCCAGGTAATCCACATTCACTACTTTTGGAGCAAACCGTAGAGGAATGCGGTACCAACCCAAAACCCTGGCAATCTCAAGGTCACGGGGTTGGGGCATAATTCCAACCAGAATCAACGAGGATGGCGAAGGGAATATCTCCATGAAGTTAAGTTTACCACTTCTGTCTGGTACACATAAAACAGGAGAAAAAAGAAAATTTATGTGAATTTACCAATCATTGTGCTATACTTTTGTGAATATTATCCGGTTTTTCCGGAACTTCACAGGAATTGTCAAATGAGCGAATCAATATTCAACGAATTACAATGGCGTGGCATGGTGTACGACAAAGTCGAAGGGGTGCAGGATCTTCTCGCGCGCGAAAAAGTCACCGTATACAACGGTTTTGATGTAACCGCGGATAGCTTACATATTGGTCATATCGTCCCATTGATTGCTTTGGCTCGTATGCAACGCTTTGGTCATCACCCCATCGCACTTGCCGGTGGCGGTACTACCATGATTGGTGACCCCTCAGGAAAGAATACTGAACGTCCCCTGATGTCTTTGGAGATGATCCAGGCAAACACCGAATCCATAAAAAAACAATTAGCGCACTTTCTTGATTTTGAAAATAAATCGAATCCCGCAAAGTTGTTAAATAACGCTGATTGGCTTAAAGAACTCAACTTGATCGAATTCATGCGCGATGTTGGTAAGAATTTTACTGTCAACTATATGCTGGCAAAAGAATCTGTCAAGTTGCGTCTTGAGCGTGAGGATGGATTGTCTTTTACCGAGTTCACCTACATGCTTATGCAATCCTACGATTTTCTCTACCTGTATGACCATTATGGTTGCCGGCTGCAAACTGGTGGCAGTGATCAATGGGGCAATATCACCGCTGGTGTCGAGTTGATCCGCAGGATGCGTGGTACACAAGCTTTCGGGATGGTATATCCCTTGATCACGAAATCAGATGGTACGAAATTCGGAAAAACTGAATCTGGTTCTGTATGGCTGGATCCTGAAAAGACCTCACCATACCGGTTTTACCAGTTCTGGATGAACACCGATGATAAGGATGTCATTAATTACCTTCGGTATTTCACCTTCAACGACATTCTAACCATTGCTGACCTGGAGGTCAAAGTAAAGGAAAAACCAGAAGAGCGCGAAGCACAGCGTAAACTTGCAAAAGACATGACGTTGCTGGTTCATGGCGAGACCGCTCTGGCACGTGCCGAACAGGCAAGTCAGGCACTCTTTGGCGGCGAGATCAGTGGGCTTTCTGCAGCTGAGATCAGTGATATCTTCTCAGATGTGCCTTCCTTTGAGATGTCAAAGCATGAGCTTGAAGGCAGCATCCCTCTGGTCGATCTCCTTGCTAATTCTGGCGTAGTTAAATCAAAAGGTGAAGCCAGACGCAGCTTGCAAGAGGGAGGCATCTACATCAACAACCATCGAGCTAATGATGTAAATCAGACCGTAAGCACTGCAGATATACTGGAAGGTCAATTCATAATTTTAAGAAAAGGTAAAAAGAATTACACTCTGGTGAAAGTTCTTAGTTAAACCAAAGGGCTGTTCTACAAAAAAGCAGAACAGCCCTTCTTTTTTTAATTATCCTTAGCAGAAATGGTTTTCGTTATTGATCAGTAGTTCTTGATTAAACCAACTTTTTCATTGAATTCATTAATCAATTCATCCATTTCTGGTATCTGTTTCTGGAATTCAGTCCAATAATCTGGCTCATACCACTGGTCAAGGGTTTCCTGATATGTCTTCCCTTGTTGTTCAACCCAGGTATAGTATTTGAGATTATGAACGCGTTTTCGTTCAACATAGCTCAACTCAAGCATATTGTCTGTTGATTCACCAATCAGGCTGGAGGCATAAACTTCAGCTGCATCAGATGCAGTGAAAGCGCCAAAATCCTTGCGATACTCATCGATGCGGGTACCATAAAGTTCCATCGAATCAGTCAATACAATGAGCATGACATCTTCTTTACCCATCTCGTAGTATTTTGCAGTCTTGATCGCTGAAAGCATGTTAGCAATTCCAGAGAATCCCATCAGGTTCAGGTTGGCAATAGTTGCTTGTGGCACACCCTTCTTTGCAAGGTAAGCCTGACCTTCTGGCTCATTGAACAGGCGCATGATGTTCACTACATCATTATCATCGATAGCGGTGATCAGATCAGTATTTTTAACATTGTGAATCCAAGGTACATGCTTGTCACCAATTCCCTCAATGCGGTGGGCTCCAAAACCATTCTGCAGCAGGGTTGGGCACTGTAAAGCTTCACTGGCAGTGATCGTGCTGGTGGGGAATACCTGTTTTAGATAATCGCCACAGCCGATTGTACCGGCAGAGCCTGTGGTCAATGCAACACCTCGATAATTATCACCGGGCTTCATAACTTTCCGCAGCACTTCTTCCATTGCATGACCGGTAATTTCATAATGCCATTGATAATTGCCAAATTCTTCAAACTGATTGAAGATCATAAGATCCTGTCCAGATTTGCGGAGTTCCCAACACTTATCAAAAATTTCTTTCACGTTGGATTCACTCCCCGGGGTAGCAATCACTTCACCAGCAATTTTAGAAAGCCAGGTGAAACGTTCTTTGCTCATCCCTTCAGGCAGGATAGCTATCGATGTACAGGCTAATAAGGCGGAATCATAGGCACCACCTCTGCAGTAATTTCCCGTGGATGGCCAGACTGCTTTTTGGCTTGTTGGATCAAACTGACCTGTTACAAGACGTGGAACCAGACATCCGAAAGCAGCACCTACTTTGTGTGCACCAGTAGGGAACCATTTACCAACTAATGCATAGATGCGTGCCTCTGTACCAGTCAGGCTCGAGGGTAGTTCAATGAAATTTACCCCACCAAATCCACCACCTTTAGCTACTGGTTGATTGTGCCAGGTAATGCGAAATAAGTTGCGAGGATGCACATCCCATAAACCAATGCCTGATAATTCTTCTTTGATCTTAGCTGGGATCAGTTCAGGGTTCTTCATCTGGGCATAGGTAGGAATGATAATATTCCGTTCGCGTGCTCTTTGTACTGCCCGTTCCTGTCGATCTTTTATTACGGTTAAATCAACTTTACTCATACGCAACTACTCCTTATCATGATTGATATTATCTTCTTCAGGACTTTCGCTAACAATATAGAGCGGCCTGCCTTTGACTTCATCATAAATTCTGCCAACATATTCACCTAAAATACCCAAGCTGATCAATTGCACCCCCCCAAAGAAAAGCACCGCGATCAAGGTGGTTGCCTGTCCTAAAAATGCTTGCTGAGTGATCAGTCGTACAATGATCACAATGGGTATAGCCAGGATACTGATACCGGCTGAGATAAATCCAAGGTAGGTAGCAAGCTGTAAAGGAAAATATGAAAAACTGGTGATCGCATTGAGTGCCAGTGCGAGCATCTTTTTCAATGGATACTTCGTTTTCCCTGCAAAACGTGCTGCTCGTTTATAAGACACTCCAATTTGCTTGAAACCAACCCAGGAAGACATCCCGCGTAAAAAGCGGTGTGTCTCCCGCATTTTTCCCATTACATCCACAACCTTGCGATCCATCAATCGGAAATCGCCAGTATCAAGGGGAATATTGATATCAGTGATCTTGGAGATCAACCGGTAGAAAACAGATGCGGTTGTTCGTTTGAACCAGGTTTCGCCTTCTCTCTCTGCACGAACTGCATACACCACCTGATATCCTTCTTTCCATTTTTCGATCATTTCCAAAATTACTTCCGGTGGATCCTGCAGATCTGCGTCGATGATTACCACTGCTTTTCCTCGGCTGTAATCCATTCCCGCTGTTACTGCTACCTGGTGTCCAAAATTTCGGGCGAAGATCACCGGCCTCACCCGACTATCCTGTTTTGCCAGACGGCGAATAATCTCGGTTGAGCCATCCTGGCTTCCATCATCAACAATGACCAGTTCCCAGGGTTCTTTCGTAGTTTCCATCACTTCACTGACGCGGCTTACGAGAACATCCAGACAATCCTTTTCATTGTAGACAGGAGCTATGATAGAAAAAGTAGGTAACATGATCTTTTCTGTTTTCCTATTGGTTCAAATGCTTCTTTAATGCAGATAAAGTAGGCTCAATAATCGGAGCTTCGGTGACAGCCATGAGCGCAGCACGCACATCCTTCAATCCGTTGCCAGTATTCAACACAAGAATGCGATCTTCACCAGAGATCAAGCCTGATTTCAAAGCCTTTTTCATTCCAGCATAGGCGGTAGCTCCTGCGGGTTCAGCAAAAACGCCAACTTTTCCTAATTCACCGATTGCTGAGATGATCTCTTCATCTTTCACAGTAAGGTATGCACCATTTGTTTGAGTGGCAGCTCGCACTGCACGCACACCATCACGAGGTAAATCAACCGAAATGCTGTCCGCAACTGTCTTTGCTGAAACAGGAGTAATTGTTTCTGTCTTTGCTTCAAAGGCATTGGCGACTGCAGCAGAACCTTCAGATTGAATTCCATATAATCTTGGCATGACGCGCAACCAGCCTAAAGATTGAAGGTCCTTAAAACCTTTATGAATGCCAGAGATAATGTTTCCATCTCCTACAGAAACAAAAATATGCAGTGGAGCTTCGTCAGGCTCGAAACCAAGCATCACCTGTTCCCAAATTTCCAAAGCAGCAGTCTTTTTTCCTTCAGCAGTGAAGGGATTGAATCCAGTATTCCGGCAATACCAGCCAAATTCCTGTGCAGCTTCAATCGTAAGATCAAATGCATTATCATAGGTACCGTCTACCAGGATAACCTGTGCACCATAGATCAACAACTGGGCAACTTTTGCAGGTGGGGCAGATTTCGGCGCAAAAATGACCGCCTTTTGACCAACTGCAGCAGACATACCCGCCAAAGCAGCACCTGCATTACCCGTTGATGCTGTAACAATTACCTCAGCACCAATTTGTCTGGCTCGTGCTACCAGAATAGCGCTCGCTCTATCCTTGAAGGATGCAGTCGGATTCTTTCCTTCATCTTTCAGCCAAAAATCTTTCAAGCCATATTGATGCTTGATTTCAGGAAGGGTGTAAATTGGTGTCCATCCTGCTGAGCGTAGAGGTGTGCCTTCTCCACCTGGATCTTCTACAGGGAGCAGAGGTAAATACCGCCACAACGAAAAGTCACTTCGTGAAGTGATGTCATCAATCTCATAATGCTGTTTGATATGTTCATAATCCAACACAACATCCAGATTACCCCCATCATGGGGGCAGGTGTAGGTCACTTCATCTGGTCGAAATTCATGCCCACACAACGAACAGCGATAACCAACAAACGAATTCATATTCTCCTCAAATATATATATTCTGCGCCAGGAAAATGCTTCACAGCCATCCTGGCTATTCATTTTCAAAAGGAATACCTAGCGAAGCGGGTGGTGATGTACGCAGAGCTCGCAAGATCTTTGAAATAATTGCTCGCGGTTTTTCTGGTAGAGCTGCCAATTCCCGATCCACCCATTCTGCACGTCCCACATTGACCAACAGGAGGGTAAGGATCATAAGTGGAAACGGTGCAGCCTGCAATATTTGAATCGGAATTTGAGTAGAAGATTGCAGCGTGATTCCCAATTGCTGAAGGGCAGCGAAGAAATACGCTCCAAATGCTACGCGCAGTGGATTCCAACCTCCAAAGATCGTAATCGCTAATGCGATCCAGCCTACGCCGTCCAGACCAGAAAGTTGACTACTCCAACCAATTTTTACCGCGAGACTATACATCGGACCTGCCAGACCCACCAACGCGCTTCCAAGGATGGTATATAAATATCGTAAACCATTTACATTTGCCCCACGAACAAATGCAGCCGCAGGTCGTTCGCCAACACCGCATAACATCAAGCCTGGGCGTGTCTTGAACATGAAAATGTACGCAGCGATGATAAAGATATACGAGGCATATACCACGATCGAATGATTAAAGAATACCGGTCCAACAAAAGGAATATCAGATAATCCGGGAATTGGAATTTTTGAGACAAATATTCCGGGTTTGTTGTTAAAAGGTGCACCTAAGAAGTAAGACAGGTCACGTCCCAGAAGTGCCAGAACAAATCCAATAGCTACCTGAGATTGTTTCAATGTGATGCTGCTAAAAGCAACAATTGCTCCAACCAATGCCCCAATTAAAGCTCCTGCTAAAAATCCTAGAAAGAGGCTGTTTGTGGTTAAAGCAACCACAAATCCCGCCATCGCAGTCAATAAGATCGTTCCATTGACTGAAAGATTGGTGATACCACTCTTTTCTGTAAAGTTTTCACCAATGGAGGCGAATAGTACCGGTACAGCATATTCCACAATTCCAGCCAGAGTTGTTAAAGTTGTACTATCCATTGGCTGCTCCTAATGTTTTTTCACCAGGCGTTTTCGAACGCCATCTGCCATGAGAACAAATAAAACCAGGAATCCCTGTAATACACCAGAAAGGTAAGTGTTCAATCCCATATATTGAAGCTCGACATTCCCAATTCCCAATGCAGCAAAGAAGAAGGCAATAAAAGGTGACCAGATGGGATGGTAATTCACCAGCATGGCAACCAGAAGTCCCAGAAAACCATACCCGGCTCCTGCATCAGGGATAAGGCTGTATTGTTTCGAAGTTACAAGAATTGCTCCGGTAATTCCAGCAAATAAACCACAAAGTCCAAATGCTAGTAAAAAGTATCGTGTAGTGGGAATGCCCAGGATGTAAGCAGCTTTATCGTTCTTTCCGATCGCTTTCAGTTTTAAACCAAAATGCGTACCTTTCAACATCACTGCCACAAAGATCACAAGAATAATTGCAACAATTAAAGTTGTTAAACTAATATTCGTACCTTCAATAAAAGGAAGGCGGAATTTCGGATCGATCCATTCAGTTCCGCTGCTCGAAGCAACCCCTGGACGTTTCCAGGGACCAAATATTAGCCAGATAGCGACAGTTTTAGCAACGAAATTTAATCCCAGGCCACCAAAGATTTCGTTCACCCCCCCAAAGATTTTCATCAATCCCGGCAACAAAGCCCACAGAATTCCACCCAGAGCGCCTGCAAGGATCGCCAGGATTGTTACCATATTTGGCGCCAGGCTGGTATGATCGAGCAAACGGAAAGCCCCAATTGTGAATATGGCACCAAATGTTATCTGACCTTCCATGCCGATATTCCAAAGCCCCGCTGTAAATGTGAATAGCAAACCCGATGTGGCAATCACCAGGGGAACCCATGATGCCAAAACGGTTGTTATTTTTATCGGAGTTCCAAAAGCTCCAATCAGAATATTCTTATATGCTTCAAGGGGCTGTGCTTTGGCTACTACAAGTACAAGAGAAGTGAACAACAAAGCCATAAGAATGGCTGAAATCCTGATCCCCAGATCAATCCAGGTAGATTTCTTTAGAATTGCAGGAGTACGCCCTGCCTGTGGTTCTAATGACATCTGGATGCTCCTTCGAAATGACTTACCATCCCTTACCACCGATCAACTGACCCAGTTCCTC
The DNA here is from genome assembly GCA_034429195.1 of Anaerolineaceae bacterium. GTDB lineage: Bacteria > Chloroflexota > Anaerolineae > Anaerolineales > Anaerolineaceae > UBA4782. Next base: position 22,823 of record DAOUGQ010000002.1, on the reverse strand, counting down.
AACTGTGGTTGTATTTGCATCAATGGGTTTCGATACCAGCCCACCAAAGAATACCAGGATACGATCACTGTATTGGATGATCTCATCAAGATCAGACGAGGTGAATACAATGGAAGTGCCTTCCTTGCATCGCTCTTTCATCTTTGACCAGATCCATATAGCTGATTCAATATCCAGACCACGAGTTGGATGTTCCAGTAAGATCAGACTCAACTTGTTTCGTAATAATGCCAGTAAGGCACGCTGTTGATTACCACCAGACAATTGTTCTATACGGCTTACAGGCGTACCTTTAATATAAAACTCTCGAATCCTCTGCTCGGTCAAATCCATTGCACTTTTCTGATCGACAAATAATTCGCGGTGTTCTTCAGATAGAATAAAATGTTCAGTCAGGGTCAAACCGGTGATCAACCCTTCTTCCAGTCTTGCTGCTGGCAAATACGCTATACCTGCCTTCTTAAAGGTCGCATATGATTTCCCGGCGAAATCTTTCCCATCGATGAGTATTTTTCCATTAACAGGGCGCATTAATCCTGTAAGCATTCGCAGGAACAACCTTTGACCGGAGCCTTCCATTCCAGCCAAACCAATCACTTCACCGCAATTTAGCTCAAGGTTGATATCCCGCATACGAAGCCGGTAATCTTCCAGCCCAATATTTTCTAATTTAAGAGAACAAACACTTTGCTTCGAGGAGGTTTTGCTTCCAACCTCAATAGATTTGCCAAACATCATATTAACAAATCGATCAGTGTCATACGGAGGTTCGACCTCACCAACGAGTTTCCCCTGTCTCAGTACTGCAACGTGATTACATAATCCTTCCACTTCTTCAAGCTTATGAGAAACAAAAATTACAGTTAATCCCTGGCTTGCCAGTTTCACAAGTGTCGTAAACAGTTTTTCTTTTTGATTGGCTGAAATACCAGTGGTAGGTTCATCCAATATGAGAACTTTTACTCCCAACCAGAGTAAACGTAATATCTCTAGCTGTTGCCGTTCGCCAACCGTCAGTGTCTCAACAAACGTATCAGGTTTGATCTGAAAATCAAACTCTTTCGATAATCGGATGATCTCTTTTTCGACTTCTTTTTTATTAGGAAACAATCCACCTGGTCGTCCAAGCAAGAAATTATCAATAACTTTCATGGGCGGGAAATCAAGTGGATCCTGATGAAGCATACCAATTCCTAGTTCCACTGCATCTTCAGGTGATGATATTTTCACCGCTTTATCATCGAGTAGTATTTCACCCGATTCTGCTTGATAAAATCCTGAAAGTATTTTCATTAAAGTGCTTTTTCCAGCGCCATTTTCCCCCAGAATTCCAAAGATGCTGCCCGAAGAAATATTCATGCAAATATCATCATTTGCATGAACCTTTCCAAACCACTTATGAATATGCGAGAATGAAATGTTCAACAGCCTACCCTCAAGACCACGAAATAATGAGGGGAAGGGATTTCCTTCCCCTCATACGAAATGAACTACTCGCTTTGACCTTCCATGCCTTCCAACAGCTGAGGAAGATACCAGACCTGATAATCGGTCGCAACTACACCATCAGCAAGATATTCAGTACCATCTTGCAAATTGATCGGGCCAGTCCACAAATTCAGACCGCCACCTAATTCGCTAATGAATTGATCGACCAGGGCAGAGTTCTCTTCTGAAAGTGCGCCACCTTTGTTGAAACCAACTGCTGAAGTATCAGGGTTGTTGATATCTGACCAGTCTGGACCAACAAGTTCAAAGGAAGACTCCCATGTTCCATCCTGAATGGATTGGATGGCTTTTACATAGGAAGGACCCCAATTGAAGTATTCGACACCAAGGCAGACATCATCTGCACCTTCGCAGGCTCCCTTATAATCATATGGTAGAGCCCATACTTGTTTACCATCGGCAGCAAATTTCTTAGCTTCAGTGAGAGCTTCAGTAGTATCGATGGAACTTAGAACTACATCATATCCGGTATTATAGAAATCATCAGCTACCTGCGTAGGATCAAGAGTGACACCAGGGAGGTTGAACCAGAAACCAATCCAGGTTACTTTGAACTTTAAATCGGCAGGATCTTTCTTGAGATAATTTGTCCAGCAATATTTAGCGCCTAAATAAGCAGAAGCAGCAAAACGACGGGTTTCATCATTGATCAATGGACCAAGGAAACCGATCTTTCCAGTCTGTGAAGTCAGGGCAGCCGCACAACCAGCGATCATCTTGCCATATTCCATACGGCCCATGATATTCTTCATGTTGGGAAGATCAACATAGTTTTTACCTTCTTTCCAGGCAGAATCGCCAGAAGCATGAATGACATATACATCAGGATGCTCTTGTGCGAATTTGATTGCGTTGTCTTTTTGGTCGTCAGAGTTGAAAATAACCAGTTTAGCGCCTTTGGAAACCATATCCGCAGCTAATTCAGCTGGAGTCTGGGTATGTGCAGTTGAACCGGTGTAGACATTTTCAAGATAGAGAAATTCTGTACCTGGAAGTTTTTCCTGAACATAGAGAGCTGCATCATAGTGAGCCTGGCTCCATCCCATATCAGTGGATGGTCCTACAAGCAGCAGGCCGAATTTAATTGGAGCAGCTTCAGTTGGCACTTCGGTTGTTGCAACCACTGCTTCAGTAATTTCAGCTGTAGCAGTCTCTTCTACCGATGGTGCTTCTGTCGCTTCGGGTGCTTGAGTCGCCTTTGGGCCACAAGCGGTCAATATCATGCTCATCATGATAAAAACACTTAGCATAATCCATGCTGTTTTACGTGACATGTTCTCCTCCAATATAAAATTTTGTGTATAAACGGATCTGGGGTATGTTTTGAAGTATCTCTCGCCGGAAAACCACCTCCTTCCGAACTGGTTAAAAAGCCAGGCGCATTAAAACTTCTTAACAATCCATTTATACCATGAAACTAAAAGGCATCTCTAAAATTTAATATAAAAAATCTGTCGGGCAACATTCATAAATGCTGCCCGACAGGTTTTCATTAAGGAACTATCCAGGTGCCAGTTTCGCCCTTCAAAGCACGACCGATATTCTCTGGGTTGGTGACAAGGGCTTTCTTACCACCATTTTCCAGATACCAGATAATCGCCTGGATTTTCGGCGCCATGGAGCCCTTGGCAAAGTGTACGCCCTCAGCCAGGTAAGCTTTTGCTTCTGCCAGGGTCATTTGATCAATTTTCTGCTCATTAGGTTTTCCAAAGTTAATGGAAACTTTTTCAACTGCAGTTGAGATCAGGAACAGATCAGCTTTAACTAATCGGGCTAATAAACTGCTTGCATAATCTTTATCAATAACCGCTGCTACACCTTCAAATGTGCCATCTTCTTTCTCAATGACGGGAATACCACCACCACCAACGGTGATCGTGATCACACCAGCCTGGATCAATGCTTTGACCGCATCTACTTCGACTACTTTTTGTGGAATTGGAGAAGCCACCACGCGTCGCCATCCTCGTCCCGCATCTTCAACAACCGTCCAACCCATTTCAGCGGCACGTCGCTTTGCTTCTTCTTCATCCATGAAGCCACCGATTGGTTTTGAGGGATTTGTGAATGCTTTATCATTGCGATCCACAGCCACCTGGGTTACAACTGTAGCAACTGGTTTCTTGATCCCTCGGCGATGCAGTTCATTTTGAAGGTTCTGTTGTAACGCATATCCAATGGCTCCTTGGCTGTCAGCTCCACATACATCCATAGGAACTTCATGCATACCTTCGTATTTAGCTGCAATTTCAGATCGGCGAATGATGAAACCCACCTGAGGTCCATTACCATGCCCAATAGCAACATCCCACCCGGCTTCGATCATATCAGCAATGTGAAATGTTGTTTCTTTTGCTGCCAGATATTGATCTTCGACTGTTTGATGGTTTTTATCCTTAATCAAACTGTTACCACCAATGGCAACTACTGCAATTTTCTTCGACATACAAAAATCCTTTTCTCGTCTTTTATAAATATACCTTCAGTATCTAATCCCTCACCATGAGAGAACCTCATGGTGAGGGATTAGATTTATCCCATTGTAAGTGCCATGACGGCATTTTGGGCATGCATACGATTTTCTGCTTCATCATAAACAACAGACTGCAAGCCATCGATTACACCATCAGTAACTTCAATATTTCGATCAGCAGGCAGTGGATGCATATAGATAGCATCGGGTTTTGCCAGTACCATTTTCCGTTCATCTGTGATCCAGTGCTCATACTTCTTGATAATCTTCGCACCTTCTTCTGGATCTGGTGTGTGAACCATCGCGCCCCAGGATTTTGCGTAAATGATATCAGCATCTTTGAATGCTGCTTCCATGTCATCCATTACTTCAAAACCAACACCAAACTTGCGCGCCTGCTCCTGTGCCATATCCATGATTTCTGGCATCAACCGGAACTCTGGTGGATGAGCAAGAACTACATCCATGCCAAAGCGCGGCATTTGCAACACCAGACTTTGAGGAACGGACATGGGTTTCTGGTAAGAAGCCGCATATGCCCATGAGACAACCATCTTCTTGCGTCGAAGATCGCGTCCTTTTTTCTCAACAATGGTCATCAGGTCAGCCAGACATTGGAATGGATGATACACATCGCATTGCATGTTCAGAACTGGCACACGAGATGCTTTGGCAACAGCATTTTGATATTTATTTCCGATACCCCAATCAACATGGCGGATTGCAATGCCATCGAAGTAACGCCCAAAGATTTCTCCGATTTCTTTTGGGGTATCCCCATGAGAAATCTGTGTAGTGCGGCTTTCAATGAAAGCTGCATGACCACCAAGGTGCGCCATGCCAGCTTCAAAAGAACCGCGGGTTCGGGTGCTGCTGAAGAAGAACAGCATTGCAAGTACTTTATCCCGCAACAGTGCGGTGGATTCATTCAATGCGCGTTTGCGTTTCAGGTCAAAAGCAACATCTAATACAGTTTCGACTTCTTCCTTACTGAAATCGAGGTCGCCAATCAGGTCACGACCATGTAAGTATGTTTGCATAACAGCATCTCCAATTCTTTTATTCCATCGCGCCTAATACCAGCGCCAAAAGAGCCATACGCATTACAACACCATTGTAGGCTTCCTGCCAGTAGCGTGACCAGCGGGTAATATCAACATCGGGTGGAATTTCATCCATACGAGGAAGGGAATGCAGTAAGATCGCATCAGATTTTGCTTTGGTTGCCAGTAATTCACGGGTGATCTTGTAATTGCTGGGGGTCAATCCGTGCTCTCCAGCTTCCTGGCGAGATTTGGTGTAGTCTGGTTGAACAACTGGCTCTACCAGAATGACATCTGCTTTCGCAATTACCTGTTCAACATGTTCTGCAATGGTGAAATTGAGATTATATTGCTTCAGCTCTTCCTGAAATTCTGGCAGAATTGACATTTCGGGTGGTGCCACGAATGTGATCGGGCAATCGAATTGGGTAAGCGCATAAGCCAAGGAGTGCATAGTGCGCATGCGCATATCGCCAACTGCAAGCCAGGTTAATCCATCAATATGACCTTTCTCCGATAAGACTGTGTATAAATCGGTTAAGATCTGGGTAGGATGCTCACCCCAACCATCACCACCATTAATGATCGGAACAGATGCCCATTTAGCTGCTTCCATCGGGGCACCCTGCTGGAAATGGCGCATAACAATCACATCACCGTAGAATTCGAGCATTTTTACAGTATCTTTGATACTTTCTTGATACCAGTCACCTGCACGGGTCATCTTGGCATCGGAAAAACCGGTAACATGTCCACCCAGACGATGCATGGCAGCTTCATGGGCAAGCCGGGTGCGGGTGCTGGGTTGATAAAAAGCAGTGACCAATGTTTTTTCTTTGAGCATGTCCACATTGCGGCGGCTGCGAGCAATAGGTTCAAGCTCTTTTGCTACTTCAAAAACATGAAAAAATTCGTTTCGTTCGAAATCTTTCAGAGAAAGAATATCACGACCAGCAAAACTACGCATTTCAAATACCTCCTGAGGTTTACAAAATAGTTATTGATTTCCTTCTACACGGCGAACTACATGGAAACGAAAATAGCCAGGTAGGAAATAACTTTGAGAGATATCAACCACGCGACTGTTGATATCATACAATTGACTGGACATTTGTAGCAGTACATCACCGCGTTGGATCTGCATCGCCCGAGCAATTTCAGCTGGAGCAGCTACAGCCTTAATTTCTGCTACCGAAGTTGATAAATTAAAATCTCCTCGATTCAACATGAGATCAAGAACTGAACCAGTAAATCCATTATGCAAATCTTCCGATGAAAAGAGATCGGCAGCGATCTCATCAATCAGGAACGCTACTGGTCGCATTTCTGCAAGAATGATTCGGCTTACCTTTATCACGTCACTTCCGACAGGTATCTGGAAAATTTCAGCCTGGGCTGCATCAACGGGATGATGTTTAATTCGCAGTTCACCCATGGATACATCCAATTGAATTCTACCTGCCATTTTTTCAATACTTTCCAGTACCTCAAGTCCAGTTTCTATTACTTTAGAGCGTCCGACAACGAATGTGCCGACACCCTGCCTTCGACGGATCAATCCCTGTCCCTCAAAAGTACGCATTGCTTCACGCAATGTTGCTCGTGAAACACCTAATTGACATGCCAAATCAGGTTCGGAAGGCAATCGATCTCCTGCTGGTGTTTCAGCTATGAGCACTGCTAATTCTTGCTGCAACCTTTGAAAGGGATGAAGAGATTCATTTACAGGCATTTTGTCTTTTTCTGGATTTCCAGTCCTCCTTTGGAAGAATTGATTGATTTTCTAGCTGGTCTCATTCCAATAACTGCACAAAATCAAACCGGGTGGTGTCCACCAATCCCAGGTCCGAAATTCGAAGTTCAGGAATGACCACCAGCCCCAGTAAACTGAGCTGCATATTTGGATTTTGAATGGCACATCCACAGCTCTGAAATCCCATCAAAACAGAATCTGCAGCCTTTGCTACATCTACAGCAGGCTCATCCGACATCAACCCTGCGATGGGAAGTGTCACCTGTCCAATCACTTTCCCTTCTTTGACCACAATTTGACCGCCATTCATTGCAGCCAGGTGATTGGCAGCAATCGCCATATTCTCCTCATCAGTGCCCGCAATGATCATATTATGACAATCATGTGCAACTGTGGTAGCAACTGCACATGGGCAGGTAAAACCAAACCCCTTGACCAGACCCATTTGTACTTTCCCGGTATTATGGTGTCGCTCAATTAATGCCAATTTAGCTATATCACGTTTCATGTCTGGCAATATCTCACCATTTTCGGGAATGACCGTCATCAGCAAATGACGCGTAGGTGCCTGATTTTCGACGATCCCAATTACATGAGCGGTATGGGGAAAATCACGCAATGCAGGGATGCAAAAATTATCTGGTGTAAGCATATGCGGAAGATGTACAGAGTGTAAAGCCCAATCAGGATATTTCATAACTGGTTTTTCGACCAGAATTGTTCCATCTTCAACAATTTGCTCGCCACGCGCAATTACCAGATCTACTTGGAAATTATTTAGATCTTTCACCAACACAACATCAGCGTGTCTGCCAGGTGCGATCAATCCCATTTCTCGTGTCAACCCAAAATGCTCTGCAGTATTGATTGTAGCCATTTGAATCGCCATCATGGGTGGTAGTCCAACTGAAACTGCATGTCGTATTGCCCTATCCATATGACCTTCATAAACAAGAGTAGCTGAATGAGCATCATCTGTACAGAGGGAGAACAGGCGGCTTTCCAATCCCTCTTCAAGAATAGCTTTTGCCTGCTGCTCGACATCTTTCCATCCAGAACCGTAGCGCATCATCACTCGCATTCCTTGACGAGCACGTTCAATGGCATCTTGCTTTTGTGTGCCTTCGTGATCATCCTGGGGTCCACCAGCAGCATAACCGTGGAAGTTGAGCCCCAGATCCGGGCTGGCATAATGCCCGCCAATCACTTTTCCTGATTGGCGTGTTACTGCCATTTCAGAATGAACTTTTTCATCTCCATTATATACACCTGGGAAGTTCATCATCTCACCCAATCCGATAATTCCTGGCCAGGTCATGGCTTCTGCAACTTCTGCTGGCCCAATCGAACCGCCCGGAGTTTCAAATCCAGGAGCGGAGGGCACACATGAAGGCATCTGTACATAAACATGGATAGGCTGCTGCCTGGCTTCTTCAAGCATCAGGCGCACGCCACGCAATCCAAAGACATTCGTGATCTCATGTGGATCAATGAACATTCCAGTTGTTCCATGTGGCAGCACCGCACGCACATATTCACTGACCGTTAACATTCCTGATTCCACATGTAAATGCCCATCTATAAGACCGGGAACAAGATATCGCCCATCAGCATCGATTACCCGTGTATTTTCACCAATCGTATGATTTGCATCAGGACCCACATAGGCAAATCTCCCATCAATGATGGCAATATCTGTGTTTGGAATAATTTCACCCGTCTGCACGCACACCCAATGTCCGTTTCGAATTACCAGATCAGCGGGTAAACGACCCATTGCACAATCGACCAATATTTTCGAGCTGTAATAGGCTATTTGCATTCTGTCTCCAGAATCCCTTTTCCTTTATTTCAAGGTAATGGAATACCACTTAATCGTGATGCAGCATGATTATGTTTTTCGATCAAACGATGAACATCGACATTCACAAGTTCACCATTTTTCACAACAACTTTTCCTTGCACTACATTCCAATCCACTTTCTGTGGAGCACAAAACAGGATTGATGCCACCGGATCGTGTAACCCCCCGGCATAATCCAGTCTATTTACGTCAATCGCAATAAAATCAGCACATTTACCCGGCTCCAAAGAACCAATATCTTTACGCCCTAAAACTTCTGCTCCACCACGGGTTGCCAATTCCAGTGCCCGCCTTGCTTTCAGGAGTGGAATGGTGTTTGAGCTGGATAGAGATGCCCCCATTAAACCGGCACGCAGTCGCGCAAGCAGCAATGCCTGCCGTGCTTCTGCCAGCATATTAGAGCCATCATTGCTGGCTGAACCATCAACACCTAAACCAACCCGCACATTCGCCTGAATGTACTCCCATAAAGGTGCAATACCAGAAGCCAACCTCATATTGGATGTTGGGCAATGCGCTACACCACAGCCATATTTTGCAAATACGTTGATCTCTTCCTGGTTGATATATATGGAATGAGCGAACCAGACGTCTTCGCCGACCCAATCCACCTGTTGCATGTATGCCATCGGGCGATACCCAAATCTCTGTTGGCAAAAAGCTTCTTCATCTTCTGTTTCTGCCAGGTGAGTATGCATATGCACACCATAATGCCGCGCCAGTTTGGCAGATTCACGCATCAGGTTTTGAGTAACATTGAAAGGCGAACAGGGAGCAACAACAATCTGTAGCATGGCTCCAGGTTCAGATTGGTGATACTGTTCGATCAGCCGTTGGGTATCGCGTAAAATCGCATCTTCATTTTCGACCAGGCTGTCTGGTGGAACCCCACCCTGGCTTTCGCCCATACTCATCGACCCTCGTGAAGCATGTAGCCGAATGCCAATTTCCTGAGCTCCAGCGATTTCATCATCTACCCTGGAGCCATTGGGATACAGGTACAGATGATCGGATGCAGTTGTGCAGCCAGATAACGCCAGTTCTGATAAGGCTGTTTGGGTGGAAATATAAATATCTTCCGGCGTGATCTTGCACCAGAAAGGATAATGAGCTCTTAACCAGTTAAAAAGGTTAACATTTTGTGCTGTGGGTACTGCCCGGGTTAGTGTCTGAAAAAAATGATGGTGAGTATTGACCATGCCGGGTAGAACGATATGACCGGACATATCGATAATTTCATCTGCAGTTTCAGGCAGAGAATTGGTTTCACCTACCTGCTCGATAAATCCATTCCTGACAAAAAGACCACCGTCAGGTATTTCCCTTCGATGGTCGTCCATAGTTACCAGAATTGCTGCGTGGCGTAGGAGTAACGTGGTCATATTCAAAGTGTAATCAGATTTTTTTCGTTTGTCAATTGTCAGACAACATCAATTTGTTATTTTCCCAAAATTCTCATTTTTCTTGTGATGCTATAATTACTTCTGGAGCGAAAATGAACGGTCTTTTCTACCAGATTGGGCTCTTTCTTCAGCAATCACCTGGGAATGTGTTCTTTCACCTGGTGATACTTTTTTCCTTATTTGCAACTTTCCAGGCAATCTGGATCAATCAGCGTAATAGCCGTTTTCTTCACATCAAAAGGATGCGTACAGGGCTCGTGGTTCTGCTTATTGGCCAAAGTTTGATCCTGTTAGCATCTTTGATCAGTCAGTTGGCTGGAATTTCACCACAGACTCTCCTTCCTACCCTGGATCGAGCAGTGATCCTGATCAGCCTTATATGGATCCTCTGGTTATGGATAGCTCCAAAACCGTCACATTTCATTGATCGAGCAATAGTAGGGTTAAGTTTGTTCTTCTTGATCCTTTGGATCATCTCGTTGATCATCTGGTTTCCCCAAAGTAAAAACAATGAATTTAACACAACGGGAATGGCACTTGGATGGGACATCTTGCTGTGTGTCCTTTCTCTTTTTGGAGCGTTTACAATCATTCGTAACCGCCCATTCATCTGGAGTTTTGGATTTGTCATCTGTATTCTGATATTCATTGGAGGAATGTTACAGATTTTCCTTGGTAATTCACAAGGGAATCTGGCAGGAATACTTCGTCTATCATTCCTGGTATCATTTCCCCTGCTTCCTTTCCTCGCAATGCGTCTTTTTTCACCACCAGTGGCAGAACAAACGGGCGAGCAGGCTCGAATGTACCGTGAACGTCGTCGATATTCTGCAGACCCGCGTACATTGCAAACCTGGCTTCACATAACGCAAGAGCTTCCAGAAGGCGCACTTCCCCCACTCATTGCAAAAGCGATTGGGCAGACCATGTTAGCAGATATTTGTTATCTCATCCTAGCGCCAAGACAACAGGATGATTTGATCTTTCTCTGTGGATATGACCTGATTCGTGAAGTAGAATTGCCTGGTTTCAGCAAACCACAAACTTTCCTTCCTGTGTTATCCAGCGCAGTTCAGCGTGCAAAACCGTATATTCACAATGTTGATACCAATCTAATCCCCGAACTTGACAACCTTGCTGATGCCTTAGACCTACGTGATGCTGCCAATACCATGTATGTTCCACTGGCGAATTCTGAGATCACCTGGGGCGGAATACTTCTCTTATCTCCTTTTGCTGAACGTATCTGGACTCAAGAAGATCAAAAGTATATACAAGGTCTTTCTGAATTTGTACTTCAAACTCTTCTTAACCTGCAACGTCATACAGAAGGTTCTCCTGATACATCACCTGAAAAAATGGATCTACAGAAAAAGCAAGCAGAATTGGATGAGCTTCAAGGGGAATTCCGGGAACTGTTGCTTGCTTATAATGAACTACAGCTTCTTCAGGATTCTACCCAGTTAACAGAACCAGAAACTCATAAGGTAATCACTAGCAATATTTCAGAAGAAAGCCTCATCCCCGAAATACCCACATTGTCACCTTCCTCAGAAGAGGTACCTGATTATTCTGATAAAGGCACTGCAACGCTTATTCAGCCAACGAATAATGAAGTCTCTCAAGAACTACAACTGACCCTTGAAGAATTATCGAACCTGCAAGGGCAACTGACTGAAGCGCGAACCAAAATTAGTAAACTTGAAAAACAGGCTGCTCTACATCCAGCAGTGCAATCCGCCTCCCCTGAATTCTTTATCACCTCTGCCCAGGAGATCCGTCGCCCATTATCTTCTTTGATGGGATATATTGATATCCTTGAATCAGAGACTGCCGGTAAGCTTAACGAAGTACAACGATCATTCCTGGAACGAATCAAGATCACTGTAGAAAAACTTCACACTCAACTCGATAACCTGATCCAGCAAACCACTCAAGGCTTCCCTGATCTAGATATTTCTCCTTCTCAAATTGATTTGATGACCGTTATTGACCAGGTGATCTCTGATACAGCTTCAGATTTCCTGGAAAAAGATATCAAGTTTCGCATGGATGTATCCAATGACATTCCTTCCCTTATAATAAACCGGGAAGCCTTAATAAAAGTTTTGAGACAGTTATTGCAAAATGCTATCATCGCAACTCCTGCTGGAAATTCGGTTTTTTTGAGAGCCAACCGTACAAAGCAAGATGATCAAGAATTCATTGTGATCCAGATAACAGACAGCGGAATAGGGCTAAATGATGAAGAAATATCGCTTATCCAATCCCAGATTAATGTTGACAGTACCGCTGAAATTGCAGGGTTGGGAATTCCTTTCAAAGATATGCTCACAATAAAGAACCTGGTGAACAAGTTGGATGGAAGATTATGGATAGAAAGCCAGGCAAAAGAAGGAACTTCTATCAATGTAATATTGCCTGTAGCCCCTGGGGAGACTCAGGTAATGGATGGATATGACGAACGTAAAGAATGAGATCCTGCGTGGTTTTGGCGCCGCTGGGTTGATCATGGTAGCAATTCTTGGTGGGTTTATGATTTCTTCGTCCGAATCAATGATCTCTATCCTGCCATTTGCTTCTTCAATTACGCCTGAACCATCAGAAGAGCAAAAAACCACTGAAATATCAACCAGCATTATCACAAATTCCGCTACGAATACGATAATCCCCACCAAAACAAAAACAGCAACAAGTACTCATACATACACCTCAACATGCACTACTACACCTACTATTTGCCCCATTCCTAAGGGTTGGAAAGAATATGTTGTGAAGCAGGGTGATACTCTAAAAAGACTTGCAAAAAGCCGAGAGATCACAGTAGATAATTTACAAACAGGCAATTGTCTGGTTTCAGACCAGATCGTTCCTGGAAGTATTCTCTTCCTGCCACCAATCCCACCGAAACCGACTGCGATCATCGTAACTGAAACAGAGCCTTGCAGCAAACCCGAAGGTTGGATTCTTTACACCATCCAGCCTGGTGATACGTTATATGCTTTGGCTGCCAAATTTGGTGTGACTGTACAAGAAATACAACAAGTTAATTGCATGGGATCATCAACCCTCCTGGAAATTGGGAAAACAATATACCTTCCTCAACATTTGGTCACACCAGGAATTCCGACCCCCTCGGGAGAAATTCCGACAGTTATACCCATTCCCATACCTACATCCGGTGGATAAAAAATGAAAAAACACTGGAAGCAGGGTTTGATCTTCTTTGTAATAATAATGATAATGGCAGGATGTTCCTTCCCAGGATCATCCATTAGTTTGCCCGCATCGATTTCCATGTTTTCTAATAAAACACCTGGACCAACTGCCAGCCGGACACCTTTTCAACCTGTTCCACCAACTGCCACTCACACGCCTTTGCCAACCATTACACCATCTATAACGCCTACATTTACAATTACCCCCAGCCCAACCCCCACCGAGACACCGCTGCCTTTTACCCCTACACCCTGGTATTTTGACCTTAACATGCCCGAAGGTCAGGAACTATTCCTGGTCCTTGGATCTGATGAAAGACCCGGTGGTGGCTTTAGAACCGATGTTATTTTACTGGTGATCTTGAACCCAGAACAAGGTACTGCCAGTATTGTCTCTTTTCCTCGTGATTTATATGTATACATCCCTTATTATGGAATGAACAGGATCAATACCGCCATGAATATGGGTGGTTTCGCCGCACTGGCAGATACTCTTGAATATAACTTCGGAGTACGCCCAACCCATTACATCATGACGAATTTTAACAGTTTTATTGACATAGTTGACACGCTGGATGGAATTGATGTGAATGTAAAGAAAGAGTTAGTGGATTATTGTAACCTGCCAATTGCTTATGGCGATTATTGCATCATCCAGCCGGGAGTCTTTCCAATGGATGGGCAAACTGCTTTATGGTATGTTCGCTCACGAAAATCTACCAACGATTTTGATCGCAATCGTCGCCAACAAGAGGTCATTCTGGCATTATTTGAACGTATTCTAAGCATCAATGGACTCAGTCGAGTTCCAGAGTTATACGATATCCTTTCAGATAACGTAGAAACTGACCTCAGCCTTGATGATATGCTCCCCTATGTTCAGCTTGCGCCTAAACTGGCAAAAAATGGGCATATCCGTCAATATTCAATAGGGCAAAATGAAGTATGGAACTACATTGCTGAAGGCGGTGCTATGGTATTACTCCCCAATCAAGAAGCAATTTATCCTATCCTGCAACAGGCGCTTACACCGTGATTTTTTTATTTGCGATTTGACATAATTAGACTTGTCATGTAGACTGAAATAAGCTACACGAAGAGACAAGTTACCTGGAGGTCAAATTATGAGTAACCAAATACCTTCTGAGGTTCATATTACCCATACATCACCGCTAAAACCAGCGATTTCTGCATGGCAATATTTTTTAAATGATCAAGGCCGATCAAATTTCACCATTAAATCTTTTGGTGGCGATATGCAGTTATTGGCATCGTTTCTCGCTCCAGATAAAACAGTAGGACAGGTTTCTACTTTAGATCTAAATCACTTCCTGGATTGGCTACAAAAAGAACGTGGTGTTCCCTGTTCAGCGAAAAGCCTTGCAAGACGCATTACCTCCATCAAATCTTTCTTCCGGTGGCTTCATAAAAATGGCGTGATTACCACAGATCCCGCTGAAAAGATCCTCCAGCGTACAGTCATCAGCCCCTTGCCCCAGATCTTGACCCAGGAAGAACAGGAAAAAGTAATTGAAGCTGCCGATTCATTCCGCCACACAAACAGCCCGGATGCCCGACCTTATACACTTCTTACACTACTCATGTCAACAGGGATAAAAAAGGGAGAGTGTCTGGGAATCCATGTTAATCATGTTGAATTAGATTCTCCCAATGGAGCCATTCTATTTGTACGCTATGCCAGCCCACGTAATCGCTATAAAGAAAGAAAGATCTCACTTCCCGGTGATTGGGTTGCTGTATACAATGAATATGTAGCTCAATATCACCCATCGGATCAAGTATTTCCCTGGTCACCACGCAGATTGGAATATCTACTAGAAGAGATCGGGCAAAAGGCGGGAATCGCCAAGCACCTTTCTTTTGATATGTGCCGTTGGACATGCGCGGTCAATGACTGGAAGGATGGTATTGAACCAGAGAAGATCCGCCAGAAACTGGGTGTATCAAAAATTCAATATCGTGAGATCAGTATGAAATTAAGACAGCTGGCAGAAAAATAAATTCTGATCTAAAAAGCTTACATACAGTCGAAGAATTGGTCATCAGCTCTTCGGCTGTTTTTATTCCACCCACAGGTGAATTACACCGGTTGTATTTTCTGTCACACGAGCCTGGTGGCTGGTTCGAAATCCAGGGATCCAGATAATTTCATTCTTTGCACAAACCAATGGCCATAAAGCTCTAGCCTCGCGAGGCAATTTTTCATTAATCCAAAAATTCGATAGCTTGAGACTATTTCCACGCATCCCCAGGGGTTGAAAACGATCCCCAGGCAAGCCATTTCGAACCATAAAGGTTCTCCCCGTTTGTGTTTCATCCAGAAAAGCATGACCATGTTGATTCCATGCTGGGTGCATTCTGGCTGCCTCTACAGAAATTACTTCAGCATGAATATATTTTCCATTTGCCAGGGGTAAACATCCTGGAGCGGTTAAAAAAAGCCCTGGCTTTAAGGTTTGATACCAGCCAGAAACCAAAGTACAGAGGGCTCCTGGATCATTAGTGATCAGAATATCTTCTTCAATCCTTCGTAGCACAATCCCCTGTTCCAGTTCCAATTGGTTGGTTTGGGTTGGCTGATGGATAAAGGATAACCCGCGTTGAATATTATCAAAGGAAAAATCACGAGCTTGTGGAAGAAGATGTGCAATCATCCGACGAAACAGGCTACTTTGCGCCCCAGGCTGCATCAAAAGGAAAGATCCCTTTTGAAACTTGACCAGGTTTTCAGTTATTTCGGGAGATAGACTTTCCCATGCTTTTTCCAAAATATCTTGCAAAAGATCATGATCGTTTGATAGTGTTATTGTGCTTCGCAAGAGAACATTTTTAATATTGGGATTGTAAGTCTGCAAATATGGGATTAGCTCATTACGCAGCCGGTTTCTGAAATAAGTATTTTCCAGATTGCTCTTGTCGATGATAGGATGAAGGTCATGGTTACTGCAATATTCTAATATTTCGGAGCGCCAAATGCGTAACAGAGGGCGTACCAATGGGATATTTGCATCCCATTCTGGTAAGAGCTGCCTCATTTTCATTCCTTTAAGACCATTCAATCCAGATCCTCGTAAAAGATGCATCAACATGGTTTCTACCTGATCATCAGCTGTATGTGCTGTAACTACTGCCTGTGCATTGTTTTGCCTTGCTACATCGAATAAAAATTGGTAACGCGCTATTCTTCCAGCTTCTTCTATGGACAACTTCTTTTGCTTGACAATCTCCATCACATCTACTTTCTTCTCAACGAAAGCCGCCTTCCATTTTCCAGCAATGGTTTTGACAAATGAAGCATCCTCGCCAGATTCATCGCGTAATTGATGGTCAAGATGCGCGACAATAATTGGGATACCGCAAGTGAATAATAAATGTGCCAGAGACAGGCTGTCTGGACCGCCAGAAACACCTATTACAAGAGGGCTGGTACAGTTGATGCAACATTCTTCCTGAAGAATTTGGATGATTGTACGTGAATCCATAATTTTGATTATACTTTAATCATATCGAGCCTGAAGGTAGCCAGTTAGGTCAAAATATCTCTGAAGAAAGTGAAACCGGGTGAAAACAATGGGTGAACGAATTTTAATTGTCGACGACGATTTCGAAACGTTACGTATGGTTGGGTTGATGCTTCAGCGTCAGGGTTATAGCATTATTGCTGCCAATAATGGTGAGCAGGCACTCCTCCAGGCTAAAAGTGAACGACCAGACCTGATCATTCTTGATATCATGATGCCCAGTATGGATGGCTATCAGGTATGTCAACTGTTACGTGCAGAGCCGCTCACTGAAAACACCCCAGTATTAATGTTCACCGCAAAAAGCCAGTTGGATGATAAAGTTGCTGGTTATGATGCTGGTGCTGATGATTACCTCACAAAACCAGTTCACCCGGCTGAATTAATCGCTCATATAAAAGCTCTTCTTGCAAGACGTACACCCCGCCCACTTTCACCCGTTCCAATCATTGAAAAAGGAAAAATGATTGGAGTCATTGGAGCGAAAGGCGGTCTTGGTGTTTCTGCTTTGACCCTTAACCTGGCGATCAGTATTGCTAAAAAAAGTAAGATAAATATTGTGGCAGCTGAAACCCATCCTGGAAATGGCTCATGGGCAATTGATCTGGGTTTCATGAATCCGAATGGATTAAATAATCTGCTAAATATGAAAACTCATGATATCAACCGTGATTCCATAGAAAAGCAACTGGTAAAAATTACCTATGGTCCCCGGTTGCTTCTTGCAGGCAACAATCTCGCTGATGGAAATCTGGTTACTGAAGTTTCCAAAATGGAAATGATCATCCAGCATTTACCACAAATTGGAGAGCTGGTTCTGGTGGATTTTGGAGTACCAACATTACCCAATATCGAACGGCTGCTTAATTACTGTGATGAACTACTTCTTGTGATCGAACCTTTTCCTTCATGTCTAGAACACACAAAAATCCTTACCAGTGATCTTGCCAGATACGGTTTTGGCAAATCAAAATTACTGCATATTGTCATCATCAATCGGATTCGGGCAGATATGCAGCTTAGTGTTACCCAACTTCAGGAAGCCCTCAAGATCAAGGTTACCCAGATGATTCCACCTGCTCCAGAAGTGGCAATTCTGGCAGCAGAAAAAAACATTCCATTGATCGAACTGCAGCCTGAAGGGTTGCTGACCCAACAATTTGAACGGCTTGCAGATTTCATGCTGGAGCAGATACAGAAATGATTCCCACTGCTGCATTCGGGGGTATACAGAAAGCAGCAAATATCATAAAGAATGCCCACTTCGTGGTAGCTTTTACCGGAGCGGGAATTTCCACTCCTTCTGGAATACCAGATTTTCGTTCTGCAGAGACTGGCTTGTGGCAAAAAGATGATCCCATGTATGTAGCTTCTCTTTCTGCTTTTCAATTTCACCCAGAACGTTTTTTCACCTGGTTCAAACCTTTGCTACAGCAAATTTCTTCAGCACAACCCAACCTTGCTCATGTCAGCCTGGCTCAATTAGAAGCCGCCGGAAAGATCCAGGCAATTGTTACCCAGAATATCGACATGCTCCATCAGAAAGCAGGATCAAAAAACGTTTTTCCACTACACGGTTCTGTAGATAGACTTATCTGCCCCTATTGCAAAGCGGTTTACCCAATAACTCCCTTCCTGGAAAGATTCTTGCAACAAGATATCTTGCCGCGCTGCTGGAAGTGTGACCGGTATCTTAAGCCTGATATTGTTCTTTATGAGGAGTATTTACCACAAGATATTTGGAATAGGGCAGAAGAATTGATCAAAGATACAGATGTCATGATTGTGATTGGCTCCTCATTGGAGGTATTTCCTGCATGTACAATTCCACAAATGGCGGTGGAAAATCACGCCTGCCTGATCATCAACAATTTCAGCAGCACACCTCTTGATGAATATGCAGATGTTCTTTTGCCATATAACACAGTGGAGATTTTGCCAGCAATTACCGAATTGGTGTTGAAACCATGAACTCTCTGGGTCAAAAGAACTCCTATTATCGCCTTATACAGTCGCTGGCTGCTGTGCTGACAGCACAATCACCCCATGTCATGTTGCAACAATTTGCATATCACACTGCCAAACTGATAAATGCTGCTGGTTCCCTGGTGTATTTACAAGATGATCCCGCTCGATCACCAAAAATGGAGACTGTCTGGACGAAGGAAAAGGGATTTTCCACACTGGGAGAAGTTTCTGTAAATCCAATGGCAGAACTAGTAATTAGAGAAAGGCGCTCTCTTAAACTTGATCCACCTGATCATTGCTATGTCCTGACAACAGAACAAGTTTATTTTTCTGAAGTATATAGGATCACCGCAATTCCATTGCTTGCCAATAAAAAAGCAATTGGAATGGTTGAACTAATCAATCATCCAAACCCCATTTCTCCTGATGAAGAAGAGCTTTTATTGATCCTGGCTGCACAAACAGCAAAATACTACCATAAGCCTTTTGAGGCTATTCAATCTGAAACATCGGCAGATTCGGTTCCCGAATTCATTCAGCACATCCGTTCTCCATTGACCACCATGAACACGATTGCTTATCTTTTAAAACAGCCTGAACTACCGGAAGAACAACGCTTCGAACTTGTCAATTCTTTCGAATTGCATGCCAACCAGATCAATAATGTAGTGAATAGCTATGAAGAAGTAACCGATTGGGAAACCGGTCGTATATCTCTTGAACCTGTACTAACAGATATTGTTCCCATCTTATACAAATCCATTCATCAACTTGAAAATCTTGCTGAAAAGCATATGATCTCTCTACAAGAAGAAATTCCAGAAACCTTGCCCACTATTAATATCGATGGAAAACGTATAGAGCAGGTTTTCACACATATCATCCGGAATGCTATCCAATACAACCACCCTAAAGGGAGTGTTTATATTAGTGCCTGGGAAGAATCTGGTAACTTATGGGTCTGCATTCAAGATTCAGGAAACGGGATACCGGAGACAGATATTCCGGCAATTTTTGATAAATTCTATCGGGCTCACAATGCTGAAAAAGTGAAAACTGGTTCAGGACTTGGGCTCGCGCTTTGTAAACAGATCATCCAGGCTCACAAAGGGCAAATTGATTTGAAAAGCAAGCTTTCTGTTGGAACGATTGTTACGATTCAACTCCCCTTGAAAACTTAACCTACCGGCTACCCCGCCTTCCAAATTGCCTTTCCAAAACATCCACAGAAAGATGGATCATGGTAGGTCTGCCATGCGGGCAAGTCCGTGGAGAGGAACATCTTTCCAGGTCGCGCAGCAAATTCGCCTGTTCTTCAGGAGCCAATAAGGTTCCGCCCTTTACTGCGACACTTTTACACACTCTCGATGCAATGATAGCTTCCATTTCCGATCGCAGAGGACTTTCATCCTCTTCAATCTCTTCGACAACTGCTCTCAACATCACTTGAGGATCATTTTTTAGGAAAAGCGCAGGGATGGCACGAACCCGAAAGGTGTTAATACCAAATTCATCGACAACAAACCCTAATTTTGCTAAAGTTTCCAAAGAATCAGTCAGAATTGCTGATTGATGAGGTGCCAATTGAATCGTAATAGGTTGTAATAATGGCTGCATGATCATTTCTTTACCACGCTGATTCAATAATTTTTCAAATAAAACCCGCTCATGCGCGGCATGTTGATCAATGAGATATAAGCCATCTGGTCCTTCAGCAACCAGGTAGGTTGCACCGATTTGCCCTATCAACCGTAGTAAAGGCAGCCTGCCTCTTGAAAGGTCATCTGCAGGTGTAAAGGCATCAACTGTCGAATTGTTGGGCTCTACCTGGGTAGATATGCTTTCCGATTCTGCTGCCATTTGCCAATCTAAACCAGGTGCCTTTGTGACAGGAGACGAGTTGGTAGATGATAATGGTGTTCCCCATAATCTTTGCGGGTGTATAGACGGGATAGGAGAATATGCCATCACTGCTCTTCGTACCGCCCGTTGCACAGCTGAAAATACTTTATCACTACTACGAAAACGTACTTCAGCTTTGGCGGGATGAACATTGACATCTACTTCTTCAGGGGGAATTTCAATGAACAACACTGATAAAGGAAATCTTCCTACCATAAGTAAACCTGCATAAGACTGAACTATTGCAGCGTTAAGCGCGGTATCCCATATCCAGCGTCCATTCACAAAGAAGGTCATCTCTTTTCGATTCGATCGGGTAAGAGATAAAGGGCTTGTAAATCCTGTGATCGAAATATCGCCATCTTCAAAAGTCACTTCCAACATTTGGCGAGCGATCTCAACGCCATACAGACTGGCTAATACTTCACGTCTGTTTCCACTGCCATTGGTTCTTAACACAACGCGGCCATCATCCACCAGGCTAAACTGTATGTGAGAATATGCCAGCGCATATCGCGTTACCAGGGCATGAATCTGCTGCCGTTCGGTCGCATCAGTTTTGAGAAATTTCAAACGTGCTGGTACATTGGCAAATAAATTTTCGACTCGGATGGTTGTTCCTGTCGGAAACCCCATTTTTTGCAACTTACCACCTTCACCGCCCTCTATCACAAGACGTGAACCAACTTCTTCCTTTTCAGTTCGTGTGGTCAGTATACTGCGAGAAACCGAAGCGATGGAAGCTAAAGCTTCTCCGCGAAAACCCAGCGTACGGATCGCGAATAAGTCCGCTGCCGAGTTAAGTTTACTGGTAGCATGCCGGGTAACTGCCAGCTCTACTTCATCAGAAGGTATCCCTGAACCGTTATCTGCTACTTCGATCAATTGCTTGCCGGCTTGTTGAATTTGGATGGAAATGTTAGTCGCGCCAGCATCCAGGCTATTTTCGAGCAATTCTTTTACAACCGATGCTGGTCTCTCAACCACTTCACCAGCTGCTATTTGAGAGGCAACTGCCTCGGACAATAAATGAATGGGCATAGCAAGATTATATCAACAGTCAGGTCTGGAGGTCGTATTTTGCGAACAGATATGGTTTAATAAACCCATGAATATTACTATACATCTCTTTGCCACATTCAAAGTAATTGCTGGACAAAAACAATTCGAAATTTCATTACCGGAAGATACTACCATAATAAAAGCAATCCATGTCGTCGTTGAGCAAGTACCATTGCTCAAATCTCATTGGATAAACGAAGATAACGAGTTGCATGCGCATGTCCATGTCTTTTTAAACGGGAAAGAGGTGCCAACTCTTCCACATGGTTGGGATACTGTTCTCAATTCTGGTGATACTTTAGATTTTATTCCGCCGGTAGCAGGTGGATGACATTCTTAAAGATTGACGGTTCAACTTAATCCGGGTATGATGAATTTGCCCAGGTTGATCGGGTGACCGCGTCACAGTTTTGAACTGTGCCGAGGAAAGTCTGCACTCCATAGAGCATGGCACCGGGTAATACCCAGGACGGGGACGCCCTTTTTGGGTAACCTGTCGGATCGGGCCACAGAAACATACCGCCTGTCACCACTCCTCACTTCTGAAAGGAATCGAAGGAAAGGTGTCAGGTAAGGGTGAAATGGCGGTGTAAGAGACCACCGGCGTATGCAGTAATGCAGCGGCCAGGTAACCCCTGCCAGGAGCAAGGTCAAGCAGGAACATGTGGAGGCTGCTCGTCTCCTTTTAAGTTCCGGGTAGACTGCTAGAGCGTGCTGGTAACAGCTCGCCGAGAGAGATGGTCATCTATACAGGAGTCGTCCTTAGTTGGATACCCCCCTGTTAACAGAATGCGGCTTATAGATCAACCTGGGTGTCTTGTTATCTGAACCCCATCGAGGGGATATTGCGGCTTATAGATCAACCTGGGTGTCTTGTTATCTGAACCCCATCGAGGGGATATTGCAGCTTATTGATCAACCTGGGTGTCTTGTTATCTGAACCCCATCGAGGGGATATTGCAGCTTATTGATCAACCTGGGTGTCTTGTTATCTGAACCCCATCGAGGGGATATTGCAGCTTATAGATCAACCTGGGTGTCTTGTTATCTGAACCCCATCGAGGGGATATTGCGGCTTATAGATCA
>DAOUGQ010000001.1:0-16881 GCA_034429195.1 Anaerolineaceae bacterium | reverse complement strand
CATTACCCAATCGAAGCATGTGAGTTCTAGAGAGCCGGATGATGCGAAAGTATCAAGTCCGGTTCGGAGAGGGGTCTGTGGAAAAGTGCCTGTAAAGGTAACTCGCCACTTTCCTACTCTACTTAATAGCTATTGGCGGAATACCTGTATCAAGGAAGGCTTTGATCGCCTGTGCACCACTTTCTATGGTATGACACGAGGTATCTACTTCAAAATCATATTCAAGGTGGTCATGAATAATCTCAATTTGTTTTCTCGCCTGTCCGGGGGTACGTTCTCGCCGGGTTACTTCGCGCTGCTCAACAACTTCAATTGGGCATCGAATACCGATCAAATATGCAGGTGAATCATGAAATGTCTCAGCACATTTTTTAATCCATTTTGGTTCGATTAGCACATGATCCATTAAGATATTCATCCCCATATTCGAAAGCGTCAACGCGGTTTGATACATACCGTTAACCAGATCGTGTCCCATTTTGCCAGACTGATTTGCTTTTCCTAAGACTTCATCCCATAAAGGCTGGTGAAAATATCTCCTCGGTAGCATACAAAGAAAAATATCTATACCTGCTTCCAGGAACGGTTCAGGCATGATTTTTTGTAATTGGTGCACAAGACTGGTTTTACCAGCGCTTGATGTGCCATTAAGAATGATTATGGTACCTTTGGTCAATAGTGCTCCTTGGTCCGGAATTCTACCCCGTTTTTTGAATTTTCCATAAACAAAAAAGGCTTAAGCAGATATACACAAAAAGTATACTCGCAGAAATCTGTACTATAGCCCATTCCAGTGAAACATTCTCTCCACCATGGGCTATATCCACCAACGCTAGATGGCTGAGTACCATTGCTATTAAGGAGAGAAATCCCAGGCTGATAGTTGCTATTCGAAATCTATTTTTAATTTTCACTTTTCCTCCTTTTGGATCGCGTAACTATTCATATAAATATTATATATTGTTACTATAAGTGACTGATTAGACATATCATCATTATGACCTTCACCTTTTGCAGGTCTAAGGATACCACCCGAGATTTTTGCCTCGATTTCCATACAAAATCAACTATAGATACTAAACTCTCAAGAGCAGATATTTGAGTGATCATTTAAGAAAATGAATAATGAAAGTTTTTGTACTTATAGTGATTTTCATGGTAATAAAAACCATTTCTCTCCCATCATCTATACATCCTCTTGCTTATTGAACATATGTGCTATATAATTGTTTTGCATATGATTTTACTTTTCGGTCTATAATTGCATTATCAGCCACCTAAAGGAGCCAGCCAATGCCTCGTAAACCTGTTACAAACTCAAATCTCAATCAAACCCCTGTGGATGAAGCTAAAGCTGCAGTTTTGGATAAAGCACTGGGAGATATCATCAAACGTTATGGTGAAGGTTCTATTATGCGTCTGGGCAACGCTCAACACCTGGCGGTGGAAGCTATTCCAACCGGATCTCTCTCGCTCGATCTCGCTTTAGGTGTGGGTGGTATTCCCCGAGCACGTATCACTGAAATCTACGGTCCCGAATCCTCTGGAAAAACCACCCTGTGTTTACATATCGTAGCTGAAGCTCAAAAAATGGGTGGAACTGCTGCATTTATTGACATGGAACATGCTCTTGATCCCGCCTATGCAGCCCGCCTGGGTGTGGATATTGACACTCTCCTTATCTCCCAACCCGATACAGGTGAACAGGCACTTGAGATCACAGAAACCCTGGTTCGGTCTGGTGCTATCGATGTTATCGTGATTGATTCCGTTGCTGCATTGGTTCCTCGCTCAGAGATCGAAGGTGATATGGGCGATGCGCAAATGGGTATGCAGGCTCGCCTGATGTCGCAGGCGTTACGTAAACTATCCGGTGCAATCAACCAGACAAAAACTGCGGTCATTTTCACTAATCAGCTTCGGCAAAAAATCGGTGTCATGTTCGGCAACCCAGAAACTACCACCGGTGGTATGGCATTAAAGTTCTACGCTTCTGTCCGGCTCGATATCCGTCGTATCCAGGCAATCAAGATGGGCGCAGAGGTGATCGGTGGGCGTGTGCGAGTGCGTGTTGTAAAGAACAAAGTAGCTCCCCCCTTCCGCACCGCTGAATTCGATATCATGTACAATGAGGGTATCAGTAAAGTAGGTGACATTATCGATCTGGCAACCCAATTGGATATCGTTGTTAAACGTGGTGCATTCTATTCTTACGGTGACGTCCGCCTGGGTCAAGGTCGTGAGAATGCCAAGGAATTCCTTCGACAGAGCCCTGAGATCAGTGCGGAACTGGAGAATCTTATCCGCCAGCGTGGAACCGGCAGTGATATACCCCTTGGTCTGACTGTTGGTGCCAATGAAGAGGAAGGTGAGTATAACGAAGAATAACTGCGCCTGACAGCAGAAAAAGCTCAAAGGATGCTATTAACCAGGTGATTATTCAAAATTCTCTTTCGAGCAGAATATTTTCAGGGTTGGTACTGTTACTGACCCTGCTTTCGTCTGCCTGTGTACGTTCTTCGACTAACACAGGAGAAAAGAAGGATACCCCGCTGCCGTACATACCTGTCACGTTGACAGCACCCACTCTCGAGCCAACGAAAACTGCTATCACCACACAGGAGCCCGAAGAAAACAGCCTGGATTGTATTGATAACCTGACTTATCTATCTGACCTGACAATTGAAGATGGCACTGTAGTTGCACCAGGGTCAACATTGGATAAACGCTGGCAGGTAAAAAATAGTGGGAGTTGTAACTGGGATGAAGGATACGAACTGCGTTTTACTGGCGGTTCTGAAATGGGCGCTGATACCATACAAGCACTCTATCCGGCTCGCGCCGGATCAGAAGCGACTATTCAAATCACATTTACCGCTCCTGAAGAACCGGGCGAATATCGAAGCGCATGGTCAGCATATAACCCAGATGGCATGGCATTTGGCGATCCTTTTTACATGTACATCATCGTCAAATAAACTCTGGTTCAAACCCCTTAAGGAAAGATCAGGAATATTGTTGTGAGCAAAAAAGCCTGGATCTGGACGGTTCTATTTACTTCGGTGATATGCATTACCGGACTGATTTGCGCGGCTTTTTTCGGTATGTTACAGGTAGACACAGTAAAAGCGGCTTTACCTCTCAATTTGATCCATACCAGGACGAACACATCGACTGAATTTCCCAGTCTGACACCAACCGCATCGTTCACACCTTTTCAGCCTGCAACCCCTACCCCTACTTTTACGGTAACGTACACCCCTACACCTACTGATACCCCCACACCCACATCAACCTTTACCCCTACATTCACACCTTCTCCAACAGAGACGCCTTTACCTACAGTTCCTCCTCCTGAAGGATTGCCTTCAGAAGCATACATCACAGACATTTCGGGGTATCCGCAATTTGCCAACCTGGATTGTGAATCACGCACTGCAGTGGATTTTGCAGCATATTTTGGGTTTTCCATTTCAGAAACAGATTTCATCAACCAGCTTCCCTCATCAGATAATCCGAATGAAGGTTTCGTTGGGAGCATTTATGATGAAAAAGGACAACTTCCGCCCGCATCCTATGGCGTCTACGCAGGACCAGTTGCAGCTTTATTACGTGCTTATGGATTGAATGCTTGGGATCAGTACTGGATGACTTTCGATACCATTCAAAGTGAAATAGCAAATGGCAGACCAGTGATGGTTTGGGTTATTGGCAATGTCTGGCAAGGGGCAGGCTCTTCTACTTATGTTGCTTCAAGCGGTACCAGCGTTACGGTAGCCAATTGGGAACATACCGTCATGGTAATAGGATACGATCCTCAATATGTGACTATTCTGGATGGAAATCTGATCTATCAGAGGGATATTGGTACTTTTCTTAGTTCCTGGAGTGTTTTAGGAAATATGGGAATCCTGGTGGAGTAATCGCTTCGATATCAAAACAAAAAGCTGCCCTGATACCTCTTCTCAAGTTTGGCGAAAGATTACCTCAGTGTGAGGAATTGTCTCGTCCAGAGTGAATAATATCAGGACAGCCCTATTCGATCAAAAAAGCTATGTACCTGATTCCCAGGAATTCAAGTACTTCAATTGCTCATCAGTTAATACATCTATTTTGACGCCCATTGATTCCAGTTTCAGGCGGGCGATCTCTCGGTCAATGGGTTCTGGTACAGAGTACACTTTGTTTTCAAATTCGTTGTGGTGTTTCACCATGTACTCAGCGCTGAGTGCCTGGTTGGCAAAGGACATATCCATCACGCTGGCAGGATGCCCTTCGGCGGCGGCGAGGTTAATCAGGCGGCCTTCACCCAATAGATAAATATGGCGACCGTCTTTCATCACATATTCTTCTACAAATGGGCGGACTAATCGTTTGCTTACTGCCATTGCTTCCAACGCAGGAATGTTGATCTCTACATTGAAGTGACCAGAGTTCGAAATGATCGCACCATCTTTCATCAGTTCAAAATGATGTTTATCCAGCACATTCAAATCACCGGTCAGCGTGCAGAAAATATCACCAATGCCGGCTGCCTGTTCCATTGGCATCACCCGATAACCATCCATGACGGCTTCCAAGGCGGGCAAAGGATCTACTTCTGTCACGATCACATTGGCACCCATTCCACGAGCACGCGATGCCAGCCCACGACCACACCAGCCATATCCAGAAACCACGAAGGTCTTGCCAGATAGCAGCACGTTAGTCGCACGCACGATGCCATCCAGAGTCGATTGCCCTGTACCATAGCGGTTGTCGAAGAAGTGCTTGGTCATAGCATCGTTGACAGCAATAACCGGGAAGGCAAGTGCTTTATCAGCTGCCATGGCACGCAGGCGAATCACACCGGTGGTGGTTTCTTCGGTTCCACCCAGCATGGTATCCAGCAGGTCGCGATGAGATTTATGCAGCGTGCTCACCAGGTCTGCTCCATCATCCATCGTGATATGAGGTTTATGTGCTAAAGCAGCTTCGATGTGTTTGTAATACACGGTATTGGTTTCACCTTTGATTGCATGCACTGGGATCTCGTAATGAGAAACCAGTGATGCTGCGACATCATCCTGTGTGGATAAAGGGTTTGAAGCCACCAATACGATATCTGCCCCGCCTGCCTGTAATGTTCGCATGAGATTGGCTGTCTCTGTGGTAACATGCAGACAAGCTGACATGCGTATACCTTCCAGTGGGCGTTCTTTGGCAAAGCGTTCACGGATCTGGCGAAGCACGGGCATTTCTCGTTCAGCCCATTCGATGCGCAACCTTCCACCTTCTGCCTGTTTCATATCTTTTACGTCAAAATTGGACATAACATTCCTCCAGTTTATAAAAAGCCGAGTTCCCCCGAAACATATTTATTTAAGAAATACATCCAGTGCGCCCTGGTCGTCAAAGTATTGGCGATAACGGGTCACAAATTCAGTCGGGGTGAAAGAATGGCTTTGCGTGCCTACGTTTTCCAGGCAGTAGGTGGCTGCCAGCGAACCCATTTGCCCACAGGTCTGCCAGTCTAAGCCCATCCGCCAGCCGCTCAAGAAACCACCCCTGAATGCGTCCCCTACACCAGTTGGGTCAGTGATACGAGTCTCTGGCACCACCGGGATGTGATAGTTTTTTCCTTCAGTATAAATATCAGCACCATTCTTGCCTCGAGTGATCACCAGGATGTTCACCTGGTTTTCAATCTCTTTATCAGAAAGGCAGGTATGCTTTTTCAACAGCCCAAATTCGTAATCGTTCACGAATAAGCTATACGCACCAGTTACTCCCTCGCATAATTCTGCCCCTCCCAACCGGGCTAACTGTTGGCTGGGATCATACAGGTATGGAATCCCCAACTGACGGCATTCTGCAACATACTGCAGCATTGCATCCGGTGCATTAGGAGAAACCACTACCAGATCGGGTTTCTCGTCTTTCAATTCAGCAATTGACATACTTGCCGCATCTGCCATAGCGCCGGTGTAGAAACTGGCGATCTGCGCATTGGAAAGATCAGTATTCACAAAAAAGGAGGCTGTGAATTTTCCAGGGATCACGCGGGCATAGCGCGTATCAATTCCTTTACTTTCGAGCCACTGGCGATAATCCTCGAAATCCTCTCCTACAGTGGCGAACAATAGGGGTTTCTCACCCAGTAAAGCCAGAGTATATGCGATGTTGGGTGCAACGCCGCCTCGCTGCTTCACCATCTGGTCAACAAGAAAAGAAAGAGAGACAGATTCAAGTTGATCGGGGAGTAAATGGTCCTTGAAATAGCCTGGAAATTTCATCAGGTAGTCATATGCTACAGAACCGGTGCATACAATTTTCATAATACCTATCCACAGTACAGTGTTTTTGCATAAAAAACGCCCTCACCCGAGAGCGTTGCATGCTGTAAAAGAAAGTTTAACATGCAATGAATAAACTGTCAAAGAGTTTACACTGATAGCAATCAGGTGTAGAGAAATGAATTAACCAATTTACATCAAAAAGCCTTGACAAATTTTAATAAGTAATATATTATCTATTTAGGTAATATGTTATCTTTTATGACCGGAGCGTATAAAATGTATTGATGGAGGTGCAGCTATGAATTCAAATAAGAAAGATTTAGTTCCTGATCAGGCAATGATCTTTGGACTTTTACTGATCATTTCAAATAAGATGAATACGCTTCTTGAAAGAGAACTTAAAGAATTTAATGTAACAACCACCCAATGGTTTTTATCCGAGACGATCAATAGCCTCTTCGATTCGCCCCCAACCCTGAAAGAAGTTGCCAATGCAATGGGGAGTTCTCACCAGAACATCAAGCAAGTGGCTATCAAACTTCAGCAGAAAGGACTGCTGAAACTCGAAAAAGATAAGAAGGATGCCAGAGCTACCAGGTTGAGAATGACGGATGAGAGCCACGATTTCTGGAAGCGAACGGATCCAAAAGGAGAAATATTTAGAGGCAAAATGTTTAAGGAAATTAATTTAGAAGATATTGTAAGAACAAGGCATTTACTCGAAAAAATTCTGTCAAATCTGACAGAAATTGAAAAATCGGTTATCGATGATGATGAGAATTCATAAATTCTCAACTGGAGTGAGGTTCATATGAAAAAAAATCAAATAATTAAAGTTGTAGCTATCGTATTGGTCGGTGTAGCGCTGGATATTCTTTTACATGTTGTTTCGAGTCCGTTCAGCACTATTCCTGAGAATCCTGCCTTTAGTTTTGTGACTGGTATCCTGGGGACAGAAATCACTGCTTCGCTTTGGGCTTTATTCGCCTTTTCGAGTGTCGCATTTGTGTTTTTACGCATCAGGAATGAAATACCTGGAGAAGGTATAAAGAAAGGTTTGCGTTATGGGTCGGCAATAGCTCTTCTTTGGCTGATTGCAATGCTCGAGGGAGTTTCTCTGTTTGGCAATCCGCTAATTAAGGAATTTGTTGTTGGTCTCAGCGATGCGATACCCGTTTTTGTGATGAGCGTTTTGCTTAGCCTGCTGCAAACTGATAAAGTTGAGGATCAACCCGCAACAGCATTTACCCTCAGCCAAAAAATTAAAACATTATTGGCTTTTTCGGGAATATTCTTGGTTGGTCGATATATCGTTTATTTTTCGGGATTGATCCAATCTGGAGTTCAAACCAGACCTTTGCTTACATTAACCTGGACAATCCTGATGGGATTCATTATCGGAGTTGTATTTGTTCTACTAGGTAACAATAGAATTGAGTATTCTTTCACACACAGAGCAGTGAAATTCGGGTTCCAGATTTTCGGTTTGAATTGGGCAGCATTTCTTTTGTTTATGCCCTTATTATTTTCCGGCTATATTGCTGATGCTTTGTTGCGGATCATAATAGATATAACCCTGGCAATAATCGCTTCATATTTGACGATCATTCTCGTTGGCAAGATGCGAAAAAAGAAAATTTCCAGCAAACAAACAATCAATCAAGAAAGTGTTATAAAATGAAAATATTAAAACGCAACAGAGTAGCATTCGGAGTGATTGTTTTTATCGTATTACTTGCTGTGCAGATTTTTCTGGGGAAAACGGGACATTTAATTGCTTCTGTTATCCCCTATCAGAAAATCGATCCCTACGACAGTTTCGCTGAAATTTCGATCCATCATGCATTCGAATTAATCATCGCGCTTCTAATTATCCTATTCTTGAGCAAGCTGCTGAATCTCGATTTCTTTTTCCGTCTTGGTGACAAGAAAACAGGAATTAAATCCGTTATATTATTTGGGCTTGCTTTTACTGCGATTTCAATAGCTCAGCACACCTTGATGGTTGTGAACAACCAACTTCCTTCCTATGCTTTCCCACTGGATGGAAAAAATATTCTTGGAACTCTGGGATTCCAGTTACTTTTAAGCGGACCGGCTGAAGAGGTTTTATTCCGGGCACTGCCAATTATTCTTCTGACCTATTCATTCGGGAAAAGTATCAAAATCAAAGGCAACTTAACCCTGGAGGTAATATTAGCATCAGTATTATTCGCATTTGCACATATCAATTGGTCGTTAATGCCATTGACCTTTGAAGTTAATTTTTTTCAGGTAATTTATGCTTTTGTGCTTGGAACAATCCAAGGAATAGTTTATCAAAGATGTAAAAGTATACTGTACCCGGTTTTAATGCATAGTATCAGTAATGTTTTAATGGTCAGCGGGGGATATGTGTTTACTGCACTTTTTTCCTGAGAATACCCACACAGAAGTTATTGATGAAAATTTTTATTATCGATTATGTCATACCTCAAACCGGGCTTGTTCCGTACCTGCTACCATTGGCAGGCAGTTGCAATCCAGATCCTTATCACATAGACTTTGTTTATGATACGTAATTGCATTTTTTATTGGCAAACACAGTCGATTTTAAAATTTTTGCCATAAAGATGAAGAGTAGTATTAGTTACCAAATTCGTATCAGTGAAAAGATATTCTTTTCACTGTTTATACATTATTCATTATGGGTGTCGGTAGTGAATTATTCTATGGATCAATATTCGAAAAAAAGAAAATTGACCAATTATCTGGCACCGAGAAAATTTATTTATATTTAAGGACATAAAATGCGTATTTACAGTGAAGGAGATGAATCAGAAACTGGGCAATCTCAGCCATCTGGAAAAATTTCTCTCCGAAAATTGGTGCTGGAAGATGCCAAGAAAATCTTCCAGATGAGCTGCGAAGATTCCCTGGCCCGGTTTTTGCCTGACCAAGTGTACCGGAATGAAGAAGAAGCCGCGGAGGTATTGGCTCATTTAATTGCAGCTTACGTAACACCTATCGAATTGGCGCAGCAACCGTTTGTTCTGGGGGTGATACTGGATGGAGGGGAATTGATCGGGCATGTTGGCTTGAGCCAGATTGAGCAGGGAATCGAGATCGGTTATGCCATCGAGCAAAAGCATCAGGGGCGGGGCTATGCGCGTGAGGCTGTCTCTCTGATGGTGCAATTTGTGGAAACGAACACGCGCTTACCAGAGATTTTTGGCATTGTTGATCCCGCAAACAAAGCCTCAATCAGCGTGTTGGAGAAATGCGGGTTTACCCGTGAAGAAGATTTTCATTGTAAATTGGTTTATAGGAAGGGTTTGATTCACAAATTACTGGTTGATGATTGAAGCGGTAAATATTGTAGCGTTTCACAATATGAGTCTCAACCGTTATTATCAAGCATCACCAAGAAAACCCTTTTTTCATCACCCATTCCTGTATAGGATATAATTCTGCAGATAATAATAATTATTCGTTTTACAAGGAAATCATGCGCGCTCAAAAAGCCAGCCTTTTTATAAATATTACGATTGTCTCAATTATCGTTCTGAGTTTCATCAGCAGTTGCAATCTCATTCCGAAAAGCATTCGCGAATCCGGGCTGCTCGGACCAACGGATACCCCCACATCCACCTCTACTCCATCACCCACCGCAACACCTACCCCAACACCCACCCCGGTCCCTGCCGTGCGGGTTGACCAGGCAGATTGGCTGCTTTTCAGCGGGCAATACGATGAAGCCCTGCAGGAATATACTCTGGCATTTTCGCAGGCAACTGATGCTGAAACACAGGCAGCTGCACTCACCGGAATTGGTCACTCGCAATATCTTAAAAAAGATTACACCGCTGCCATTCAGGCACTGACCACCGTGACAGAAAATTACCAAGCAACAGCCGTTTACCCCACAGCGCTTTTCCTACTGGGTGAGGTGTACCTGGCTCAATTGCGTAATGCTGAAGCGGCTGCCACCTTCCAACAATACCTCGATGCCAAACCCGGCGTGCTCAATGCCTATGTGCAGGAGCTGCGGGGAGATGCCCTGACCGCTGCCGGCGACCTGAATGGTGCGCTGTCTGCGTATGAAGCTGCCTTCGCCTCTGACCAGATCAGCGACCCGGTTTTCCAGGCAGTGAAGGTCGGTCAAACCTACGTTACCATGGGTGACCACGAAAACGCGCTGCGCACTTTCATGGGGATCCTCAACAGTACCAACAATGATTACATCAAAGCGCAGATGAACTACCTCGCCGGGCAGGAATACCTGGCGCTGGGCATGACAGAGCAAGCTTTTGCCCGTTTTCAAGAATCCCTTATCAATTACCCCCGATCCTATTATGCCTATGCTGGATTGGTCGTGCTGGTGGAAAACGATGTACCCGTGGATGATTACCAGCGCGCCAAGGTGGATTATTACGCCGGGCAGTACAGCGTAGCGGCAGAATTATTCAACCGGTATATCAAAGAAAATCCCGACCATCCCGGTGAAGCTCATCATTTCTACGCGCTAAGCCTGAATGGGATCGGTCAATACGATGCCGCTATCAATGAATGGGATAATCTTATCCGTGACCACCCCGATGACACTTATTTTGCGTCCGCATGGGATGAAAAATCATGGACACAGTGGAACAAGCTGGGGAAATATGACCAGGCAGCTCAGACGCTGCTGGATTTTGTCGCCCGCTACTCCACCCGTCCCGAAGCCCCCACATTCCTTTTTTATGCAGCCCGCATCCAGGAAGACAACAACCAGATTTCTGATGCCGCGGTCACCTTTGAGCGCATTATCAATGAATATCCCACCTCTGAAGATGCCTATCGTGCTCTCTTCCTTGCGGGGATAGATTATTACCGCACTGCAGCCTATGCGCAGGCACTGCAGGTCTTTCAAAGGGTATTGGTGCTGGGCACCAATGCCGCCGACCAGGCGATGGCTCAATTCTGGATCGGAAAAGTACAGCAGAAACAGAACAACACGGATGCAGCTCAAGAAGCTTTCAACCTGGCAGCCTCCCTCGATCCAGGCAGTTATTATTCTGAACGGGCGCGCGAGGTATTGGCTGGTTTACAACCACTGCAATCCATTTCCAACTATTCCACCGAATACGATCTTAATCAGGAGCGCATTCTGGCAGAAGGCTGGCTGCGCACCACGTTCACCCTTCCCACAGAAACAGACCTCTCCAGTCTGGGTGCCCTTGCACAAGATGCCCGCATGCAGCGCGCCGCTGCCTTTTGGGAGGTCGGTTTATTCACAGAAGCCCGCCAGGAACTGGAAAACCTGCGCACAGGATATGAAAACGATCCAGTAGCAACCTATTTGATCATGAATTGGGCACTCGATCACGGTTTTTACCGAACAGCTATTTTCGCCAGCCGCCAGGTGCTGACTCTGGCAGGCATGAACGATGATGCCACTTTTACAGCACCTCTGTATTTCAATCACATCCGTTTTGGTGCTTATTTTTCAGATCTGGTAGAAAGTGCTACAAAAGAAGAGGGATTACACCCCTACCTTCTCTATAGTTCCATGCGGCAGGAAAGCATGTTCGAAGGGTTTGTCTATTCCAGCGCAGGCGCCCGCGGGTTGCTGCAGATCATGCCCGATACCGGCGCTGAGATCGCTGGCTGGATCGGTTGGCCTGTGGATTTCACCGCCGATGACCTCTATCGCCCCAATGTCAGTATCCGGCTAGGCGCCCGCTATCTCTCCCGTCAAAGTGAAGAGTATGGAGGTACTCTATTTGGATTAGCAGCATACAATGCCGGACCCGGGAATGCTTACTTCTGGAAACAGCTTTCGGGTGATGACCCCGACCTGTTCTTCGAAGTGATCGACATCGAAGAAACCCGCCAGTATATCCAACAGATCTGCGAGTTCTATCATATCTATCAACGATTGTATGATGCAGGACCATGAAACTTGATATAAAATGATTTGATGAAAAGACAAAATCTGCGTAGCCTTACTTTACGAGTTTTACAAATCCCATACTCTTTCTGGGTATTTATTGGTTTTTTTATTACTTATCTCTATTTTTTCATTCAGCCAATTTTTTTGCGCGAACATGTAATGCAATTCTTTACATATCTCCCTGCGATTGATCCTATTGGAGAAGATCTAAGGCAAATACTCAGTTATAGTAAAGAATTCGTTGCATTTCACTCGCCCTACATTGGTAAAAATCTGTACCCACCCCTTACCAGTATATTATTTAGTCCATTGTTATTATTCGATTTTTCTTTTGCTTACCGGATAATTACATTATTCTCAATTTTTTGCTATTTCTTTTGTACATGGATTTTTCCTATAATCATTAATAAATCGACTAAAAACTATGCTCTTCTTGCCCTGATTGGTGTTACAGGTGCTTTATCTTATGGTTTTCAATTTGAATTGGAGCGAGGGCAATTCAATATAATTGCAGTTTTTTTTGCTTTACTTGCCATTTTGGTTTTTTTTAGATTCCCTAAATTAAAATTTTTAGCATATTTATTTTTTAGCCTGGCAGTTCAATTGAAACTGTATCCGTTTATTTTTATCTTTTTACTTATTAAAGATTGGAAAGCATGGAAAGATAATTTAAAAATTGTGATCACCTTATCGCTAATCAATTTTGCGCTTTTCTTCATTATGGGGACAAACGTTTTTGTTCAATTCGTTAAGGCAATTATTTCTCAGTCGATTAATCCTCAAAGTTGGATCGGTAATCATTCAATTCGTTCCTATTTCCTTTTTATTAATAATGTATCGCCTGAAATTGCAGCCAATGAAATATATAATCATTCTACTTTCTTACAAATTGCTTTCATGAGTTTAGCAATTGCATGCTTGATCATCATTATTATTTTCGTTGCTAAAAGAAACCAGAACAAATTCAGTAAAGAATTATTTTTTACCAGTACACTTGTTGCCTTACTGATACCATCTATAAGCCATGACTATACTTTGTCAATCCTTGCAGCTCCTTTTGCTACGTATTTTATGGATATTGACGCTTTTTCTGCTGGAAAGAAAAAGAGCGTTACTTTGGTATTGATCATTATTGTTTTTTCCATCTTGTATTCTTCAACCTTATACTCTTATACAAATAAATTCCTGTTCTTTGGAAATAATTTTTTTGCCTTAATGCTTTCATTACTGATACTGGTGTTTATCACTGTTGTAAAAACACGATGGATTGAAGATCCAATTCAAAATGCACAATAGTATTTTTATTTTTCCTTTTTAGAACACGCAATTTTGTACTTCAATTTGATCTTAAGAATGAATTTTTTTCATGCGTAAAACAGAAAATTGGATTAAGACATTAATTTTAAAAGAACGAAATATTGAACTCCAAAAATCAATATTTTGTCTGCTTATTCTTATTATTTGGCTTTCAATCGTAATTTTCACGGATTTAAAGCATGAATTTTGGCGAGATGAGGTTAGATCTTTATCGATAGCAAGAGATGCCAATTCAATATCTGATCTTTATCAATTGCTAAAGCATGACGGACATCCCTTACTTTGGCATTTACTTTTATATGTTGAGGTATCAATTATTGATTCACCCCTTGTTCTCCCAATAACTAGTATTGCAATCGCTTTATGTTCTGTATTGCTCTTCACGATATATTCGCCATTCCCTCTTTGGTTTAAAACCATTTTCATTTTTTGTGGTCTACCTCTTTATGAGTATGCAGTAATGGCTCGACCTTATGGATTAAGCATGCTATTGCTGTTTATTGTGCCAATCCTTTATAAAAAGAGAGATCGTTATCCTCTTTGGTTATCAATGACTCTAGCACTTCTTGCAAATACAAACGTGCATTCTTTAATTTTTGTAGTAATGATACTTGTAATTTGGATTATTGAAGATTATTCCAGCTCTGGTAAGAGAGATGTCCATTTCTTTTTGCGATTTCTTGCGCCAATTGTCATTGTTTTTTTGGGGATTGCTCTTAATTTGTTGTTCACCATTCCAAGAGAAGACTCTATCGTGACCGATTTTGGCAAAGGAATGAATATCCAGAATATTTTCTCATCATTTTTTGCAGCAACCTTCCATCCTGATAAAACTTTCTATAAAATTATTCCATATTTCATCCCATCTTATCTTTCTATCACTTTACTGGTTGCATTGATCCTAGGTTTTTATAAAAAACCTGTATATTTATTTTCAGCAGCAATTGCAATAATTTCGTTTGGAGTTCTATTTCAGATAATCTATGAAGGAGATTATCGCCATCAAGGATTGTTCATCATTTTTATGATTACTCTTTATTGGATGTATCAAGAACAATCCTGTAAAAGGGTATCTTCAAAATTGGAATCGACCCTATACAAGGCAGGCTTCGCAAGTTTATCACTCATTATCCTGGTCAATATTTTGGTCGGAATAGCAAATATTAATTCTGACATTACATCAGCACGAAGTTCAAACAAAGAATTTGGTCAGTTTCTGCTCACATCTAGCAAATATAGCAACGCCATCATTGTAGCTGAACCTGATTACATTATGGAGTCACTACCCTATTATGTAGACAATTTGATTTATTTCCCACGGGAACATCGCTTCAGCAATATTGTTTCGTGGACTACAAAATCAGATAACACACTTTCGTTGAAAGATTTACTTCTTAATGCAGAAATGATTCAGATGAACCAAAATAGGCCAGTATTAATTGTATTAGGCCATTTTAGTATATTGGAAAATAACGAAGGAGAAATTAACTATTCTTATAATAAGGTTTTTAATTGGGACCAAAAACAAGTAGAACTTTTTGAATCATCCACATTTCTAGTTGCTTCATTTAACTTTGCATATACAGATGAAAACTATCTGGTTTATGGACTCAAATGATGGTAATTGATAGATTTTTTCTGTACGTCAAGTAAATGATTAAAAAGACCGTATTAATAATCCGATCACAAAAATGCTAAATAAAAATGGATATCTTTCAGAAGCATAAATTAGTAGTTTAAAGATGCTTCCTCCAAAATTAATTTCTGCTCAACCTTCTATTGGTAGAAATTAACATAAATTAATTCATTTCTTCACTTCAATACTATTGTTTTTTTGGGGGTAGGTGTAACATTCTTTCTGTAAAATCATGAACCTTAACAAAAGAGGTGAGTCAGAAGTATCCTAAAGGTGACTAAACCAACATAGGAGAACAACATGACTCACCAAAATGGTTATAGTCTGTCTCCGGAATTAGTAGCGGAGATTACCCAGAATGGACCTCAGGCAGTTCCAGAGATGTTGCGGGTACTGCTCAACAACCTCATGCAAGCAGAACGTACAGAATACTTGCATGCCGATGAGTACGAACGAACCGCAGAGCGGCAGGGACCCGCCAACGGCTTCAAATCCAAGACGGTTAAGACCCGGGTGGGCGAAGTGACGTTTGCCATTCCCCAGGTACGGGAAGGAGGTTTTTTTCCGACCGCACTGGAAAAAGGGTTACGCAGTGAGCGATCCTTGACAGCCACCCTGGCGTAGATGTATGTGATGGGGGTCTCAACCCGCAAAGTGAAAGAAATCACCGAGAGGTTATGTGGTTTTGAGATTTCCACTGAACAGGTCAGTCGGGTCACCGCCCAATTGGATCAGACCTTACAGGAATGGCGAAATCGGCCGCTTGGATCGATAACATACCTGTATCTGGACGCTCGTTATGAGAAAGTGCGTGAAAACAGCCAAATTCGGGACGCTGCGGTCCTGATTGCCACCGGGATCACCCCCCAAGGCGAGCGGCAAGTCTTAGGGGTTTCTGTCTCTCTGAGTGAACAGGAAATCCACTGGAAAGACTTCTTGAAAAGCTTGAAAGTTCGGGGGCTGAATGGAGTGAGACTGATTATCAGTGACAGTCATGAGGGCCTGGGAGCCACGAGAAGAGCTGTTTACGGGAGTGTTCCAGGCAGCGCTGCCAGTTCCATTTGCAGCAGAATGCGGGTTCCTATGTCGTCAGACAATCCATGAAAGCCGAAGTGGCCGCTGACATTCGGGCGATTTTCAATGCAGCTGATCGGAATACTGCTGAAAAGGGCTTGCAAGCGGCCATCCAGAAATATGCGGTCTCTGCTTCTCGGCTTTCTGCCTGGATGGAGGAAAACTTGGCAGAAGGATTTACCATGTTTGATTTCCCACTGGAGCACCGCAGGTCAATTCGCACTACAAATAGCCTGGAGCGAGTAACAAAGAGATCAAACGTCGCATCAGGGTGGTTGGCGTTTTCCCGAATGAAGCGTCCTGTTTACGGTTGGTGACAGCGCTGCTGATGGAAACCAGCGAAGAATGGCAGATTGGGAAAAGGTATTGTTTTGCTTGATCTTTGGATTATTAAAGAAATATGGATATTTCTGACTCAAATTTACAGAAAAAAGGTTGCGTAATCTGGGAATTCTGCTTATATGAATAGAAGCCAACTAATGATATATTACTTAATATGATCCAAAATCGTCCGATTATATACACTAAAATACATGCTCCAAGTATACGATCAGATCTTGTCCCGAGAAAGAGATTGATTGAGCAACTTAATTCAGGGATTGAAATTATCGTAACTCTTTTTTCAATCCCTGAATTAAGTTGCTCAATCAATCTCTTTTTCG